>JAYUNN010000019.1:0-68399 GCA_043761585.1 bacterium | reverse complement strand
CACTTCATTATCTTTTTTATCTGATAATTGCTTAATTTACTGTATTTAATAATCCCCATAGTCTAACATAGATTATTGTTCTATGCTAGAGCCTTATTTTTTAAAATTTAAATTCATCTTTATGATTTCTGATATTCACAAAATTCCAAATAAAGTTTTGAAAAATGGTTTTTCCGTGCCTGTGCTGGGTTTTGGTACTTGGAAAATGGGTCAGGGTGTGACCTATGGCCCAGCTCAAAGTGATCAGGACGGTATCAAAGCTATCCAAGCAGCTGTAGAAAATGGGTGTCATGCATATCGACACTGCTGAGCTTTACGGCGATGGTTATGTCGAAGAATTACTGCAAAAAGCACTTTTGGATATAGATCGATCTAAACTCTTTATCACTTCCAAAATTAAAGGTCAAAACGCAACCAAAGAAGGTATAAGAAGTGCAATTCAGGGCAGTTTAAAAAGGCTTCAGACTGATTATTTAGATTTGTATTTAATCCGTTATCGCGACCTAAGTATTCCGATAGAAGAGGGGATTTTAACAATGAATGAGCTGGTCGACCAAGGTCTAATCAAGCACTTCGGAGTCAGCAACTATGGAGTGGATTCGCTGCAAAAGGCACTGGCTGTCACCAAGCATCCTGTGGTGGTAAATCAGGTTCAATACAATCTGCAGCACCGCGAAGCCGAAAGTAATGGCGTACTAAAATTTTGCCAAGAAAATGATATTTTACTCGAGGCTTGGGCTCCTATCAAACCGATCACAGATGAGACCATAAATATTTCGATTGTAAAAGAGCTTTGTGATAAATATAAGGCGACGCCATATCAGCTGGCTATAAATTGGTTGATTTCACAGCCAAATGTGACCACACTTTTTAAAACCAACCATGTAGAACGATTGCTCCAAAATTTAGGATCACTTAGTTTTACTTTAGAAAATGCTGATATCGAAAGACTGCGAACCCAGTTTCCAGACCAAGTTTTCGATTCAAGTTTTCCAATGAGATAATCTGGCACCACTCTTTGCATTTATATCATAGTTGATATATTACTTCACAGCATCTCCTTGATTGGAGGTGTTTATTAATTAGGTTCTTACTATAGTTTGATAAAGGGCAAATAATCTAAAATTTATTTCATATTCACAGCAAACTTTACAAGGAAATTGAGCTGTTCGGTAAAACACCACGCTTTTTAGCGGCCGGAAAATCTATCTAATTTTTAGGTGCAAATTTAAAGTCTTTTAAAAAGTATAAAGTGCAAATTCTTTAAGTAAATCCAGCTAAAGCTCACAAATTATCTCAAAACCAAAACCCACCGAAATGGTGGGCTAAGGTCTGTACAACGGAACTAATTTTTTGATTTGAGTTAAATCAGGCCTTGCAGCTAGATTTAGTTCAAAAAACCAAACAAAGGGATATTCAGCCAAATCTTTACTAAAACTATTTGCATAATCGTAGCAGATATAAGCCTAATTCTACTTTTCAAGACAAAGTTTTTAAATTTTTCCAAAATAAATACAGATACTGTAATCTGTAAACTTTCGGATTTCATTAAAAATATATTCTGCATATGGTTAATTCCAACTGAGTTTTAATTGCAATCGAGCTAATCATACTAAAAATATTTTTTGCTTTGAAAAGTAAAGTAACACAATATATACCACAAAATTTTGGCCTTGTCAAGAGAGTGATTTGGAAGTATAGGTTGGTGGTTAAAGGCGTATTGACAGATATTGCTTTTGCTAAAATACTTACTTTCATAACCAATTTTAATACCATAATACATGTCACTCCAAACCCACACATATTTGTACAGTTCTACTCAGACTACAAATCCAGCTCAAGTCTTAATTGTTTTACCAGATATTTTTGGGCTAAACCCAACCAACATAGCTATGATCGACAGCTTGGCTAGTGACACTGGTTTCCAAACTTTTGGTTTGGATTATTTTTATCAAATTACAAATCAGAGTACGGCTTTAGATCCTCAAACTGAAGTCAAAAAAGCTATAGAATTGATGCAGACAATGAAAGGTGAAGATTTTATGGCTATTTTCACTCAAACTTTAGATGCTATTTTACTACAATTTCCAGATACAAATGAAATTGCCGTGGTCGGCTTTTGTTTCGGTGGGCGCTTAGCTTTGCTTTCTGGACTAAGTCCTAAAGTTGGGAAAATTATTGATTTTTATGGCGGCGGCACCAATCAAGCTGACTTTTATCAAGGAAATACTGTATTAGATGCTTTAGCTAAGAGTCCTGAAACTTTGCAAAATCAGAAGTATTTAGCTCTTTTTGGGGATCTTGACGAATCCATCCCGCTAAGTGATAGAGAGGTTATCAAAGACACTATTTTACCACTGGCTCAAAGCTATCGTGAAATCACATATCCACAAGCAGGGCACGCTTTTTTCAATCAAGGACGCGCGAATTTTGTCCCAGAAATTTACGATGAAGTAGTTGAAGTAGTTAAAACTTTCTTAAAGTAAAATTGTAGTTTGATTTGACAGGCGTTAGTTTATACCCTAAAGCTTAATTATACATTTCGTATTAGGTTTAAAAATATAAATATGTCCAAAATTCTTAGCTTACCCCATTTAATTTTAACTGTAACTGATATTCGCCGCTGCAAGAGATTTTACAAAGAATTATTTATAGATTATTTAGGGGCCGAAGTCAAAACAGATGAGAAAGAATTTTATTATTTTAGGCTAAACAAATCGGGCTTGAGTATAGGTATTTCCCAAGCCGCGCCCAACTTTCAAATCGATAAATTTAATCGCCACCGAGTAGGCTTACATCACTTTGCGATGGAGCTTGAAAATAACTTGGAAATAGATCTAGTATTTGGAGCATTGGAAAAAATCGGGGCTGTGATTTTAGAGGAACCTAAATTTTATCCCGAATATAGTGAAAATTATTACGCAGTTTATTTCGAGGATCCAAGCGGCTTAAAAATGGAATTTGTCAGTTTTAAAAAATAGTTTATCAATAGCTTACCTCTAATTCATTTTAAATATTTTAAAAAGCTGATATATCTACGAGCAATTTTTTGACAAAGACTAAATATATTAAAGTGTTGGTTTTTATCGTGCTTCTATTTTTATTAATTAGTTTCATTTACCGTATAAACAATCCTAATTTAGCTACCGATACCGATGAAGGTCAGATAGAAAAAAATAAATCCTCCTCGCCCCAGAGCTACGAGGTATCTTAATCCCAAAGCGAAGCTTGTTGTTTGTGAATTTCTTTGTACTCAGTTTGACCTTGTGATTTTACATACTTTTGAATTGTTGACTCGTTTCCAAAAGATGATACTGTGTTGATGTAGAATCCTAAAGTCCAGAGACTGTTTCCATTCATGAAAGATTTTAAGTCTGGATGAAACTTGAATATTTCCCTTGCAGTGATACTTTTGATTGTTTGAGTTATTTTAGTTGGGGAAAGAGTTGGGATTGATTGAAGTAGAAAGTGTACATGATCTGAATCTGTTCCAATTTCAAGGAAATTTATTTCATACTTTACACTAAGTTCAAGACAAATGTTTTTTAAATCATTTTCTATAATTGGAGTGAAGACTCTTTTTCTGAACTTTGCAGGACAAACAAGATGATAGATCAATAGAGTTTTGTTGTGAGGTTTTAGAATGTGGACTGACATGGTATATCTAACCAGATACCTCAAGCTTAGATGAAAAGTCAAGTTTAGTGAATCTCAAACTGACACCCCGCAGCAAGCTACGGGGAATTATGGATTAAAATAGATAAAACATACCAAGGTCAATTACCCTTCACTGTAACTTTAGATGTCGACTCTTTACCCGAAGTTTCAAAAAAAATTGCAGATTGCGAATATTCTGGCGGTTGGTTTGGAGATAGTGGCAATGGGTTGGAAGTAAACTGGGGAGATGGTCGTGGTAGTCCAATATGGGATGACAATAACAAAGAAATCCAGGGTAAAAGCTGCACAAAAGACGTAACAACTCATTGTCAACCTCCCACATTTTTAGACAAACAATTCGCTTCTGCAGTTTCTCCCATCTGTGCCATCTTTGATTGACATTGCTTGTAGAAACCACTTGGGGTATTTTCAATTGCAGTGTGTATCCTTTGATTGTTGTAGTAATTGATTTGTTCTGCAATCATGCTGTAAATCTCAATATAGCTATTACAACCTTGTAATCTGTGTATTTGTAACTCTTGTTTAAATTTACCATAGAAAGATTCTTGGTATCCATTTTCCCAAGGTGATGCCTTTTTACTGTTGGATTGTTGAATATTTAGCTTTTGAAGAATATCTTGGTATATTATGGAGGTATACTCACTTCCTTGATCTGAATGAAATATATTTGGTTTCCTATCCTTGTTTACAGCTATTTTGAGGGCTTTAGTTATTAGTTCAGTATTATGATTATTAGATATACTAAAACCAACTATTTCCTTAGTATAGACATCGATAACTGTAGCTAAGTAATACCACAGCCCCCAAATCTTTAAATAACTAAAATCTCCACTCCAAACTTGATCTGGTTGCTGTATTAGATCTTGCTGTATTAGAGGTTTAACTAAATTGGGTATTTTAGATTCTGGTATATTTCTATCCCTATCTGGTGGTTTTGATCGTCTTCTTTTACTCACAATTCCACTACTCCTACAAATCCTTCTGATCTTACTTTGAGAGATTGTGATACCTTCCAATTTAAAGTTAAGGTAAAGCCTTTTAATACCATAATGAGGATGAGTTTGTAATATTGATACAATCTTATCCAACCATGGTTCATCTTTAGATTTTTGTGTACAATGATGGTATGTAGAGGAGCGATTGCAATCTAAGCTCTCACAGATTAACGCTCTGGGTATATGTGGCAATTTACTTAAAAAGTGTTCAACCAGGTTTTTTTTTAGATTGTCTGGTTAATACAGTAAGTTCTCCAATTATCTCAAGTAATTGTTGTTTCTCCCTCTGGAGTTTAGATATTTGTAAGATCTCAGATGATCCACCTCTACTACCACCTCTACTACCACCTCTACTACTAGTAACACCTTTATCTTTAAGCCATTTACGGATACTATTTGGTGATAAATTAAACTCAAAGGCAAGATCATCCACTTTTTCACCATTTTTAATTCTGTTGATGATCAAATCTTTTACAGCTGGTAATACTACAGCTCCTCTCATAAAACAATAGACATAAATTGTTAAAAAACAAATTCTTAAAGCTTCAACACTTATACTATATTTACAATCAGTATAGATAGAAGAGAATTATGTAGAAGAGAATTATGTGTCTAGTATAGTTGAGGTGGGTCACATACTTATACCGTCCCAGGAAATTACACTATCATCATTACTAGCTGGCATCTTGGCCCAACTGATGGCGCTATTATCGACTGGAAAGGAACTATGCAAGTTGTAGTGACTGGAAAAGGTGGAGATATCAGTTTGGACCTGAAGCTCATAAAGCCAAAAGAAATTTATTTTTACGGAGAATTTCCCCAAATCACTTGGGATCTTAAAACTAATCAAAAAGTATCTATAGTTAGCAAGCTTGTAGGCTCTGACGGCAAGATTTTTGCAACTAAAAATCAAGAAGATATTGCGTATAATGGCGAAGGCTTTGTAGATAATTGGCAACATGAAACAGATAACAAAAATTATAAAAATTATAAAGATTTACTGCGTCAAAATAACAGTATTTTTTCTGTGCTTGTAGAAGCTCAGTCAAACGGTCAAATCTTAGCTAAAAAAGAAATTACTAATCTCAAAACGACTGCAAGAGCTAATCCAGAATCAAATCTGCAACACCTATTATTATCAGATGCTAGTAAATTGGATCAAAGATTTGTAGAAATTAAATATCTTGTCTATGAACCAGAGTGTTTTGGTTATGAGCTCAATTGGGGCGATGGCACGCAAATTGAAAAAGAAGAAAAACCAAAAAAGTCTAGCTGTGCTTTGGAGTCTGAAATTAAAACTTTTCATCACACTTACCAAGAGCCTGGAAATTATACAATCCGGATTAAAACCAATGAATTTCATCCTTTAGACGAAGCTATAATGTATCAAGAACTAGAGGTGGTGGTAAAATAAGGTGTAAATATATAGTATTTTACATTGCCATATCACCAAGTCACTGGAACGCAATAAATATTTTAATTTCCAAACTATGTTGAAGATAAATGGATTTTAGACCATTTTAAGATACTACGAATTAATTTTTTTGCTCAGTTATCACTTTAAAACGCAAGCTTGCTTCCCACCTTTCCCATTGACATGTTTGGCGAGCAAAGCGAACATTTCCAATCTGGGATACTTACGAGTTAGCTCTGAGAATATTTGTTCAAATTAAACAATTAAATTTTAATCAGATCAGGTCGTGTTAGCTTTGACATGCTTTGAGACTTCTGGTAGCTTTACCTGATTTTAAATTAAGTTTACATAGTTGATAAAATTAGATCTTTTGACAAATACTCAGTTAAGGCTCAATTTTGTAGTATATTGTATTATATGACTTCAAAACAGCTCCGCACCGCTTTTCTAGACTTCATGGCTTCTAAAGGTCACGCTATTTTGCCCTCTGCATCACTCGTGCCAAAAGAAGATCCCACCGTGCTCTTTACCACCGCAGGAATGCATCCATTAGTACCTTATTTGATGGGACTTTCAGAGCATCCCAATGGCAATAGACTTGCAGATAGTCAAAAATGTCTCAGAACTGGCGATATTGAAGAAGTGGGGGACAACCGCCATCTAACTTTTTTCGAAATGCTCGGAAACTGGAGCATCGGTGATTATTTTAAAGCTGAATCGATTAGCTGGAGTTTTGAGTTTTTAACTAGTCCGCAATGGTTAGGCCTAGACCCAAAGCGTATTTTTGTAACCGTTTATAAAGGCAGCAGTGAAGCCCCAGCAGATGATGAAAGTATTGGGATTTGGACTGAGGAGTTTAAAAAAGTCGGCATTGAGGCAAATATTGGCGAAGAATACGATTTCAAGCACCCTGAAGCCAACAGCGGCGAGGCTAAATATATTTATAGGATAACTAAGCGCAGTGGTAAAGATAACTGGTGGGGGCTTCCTCATCGTGGTCCGTGTGGGTCTTGCACTGAGATATACTACTTATTAGATGAGCATCCACTGGATTTTCAAGAAAGTATTTTATCAAAACTCAGTGTTGCTGAAGCTGATGAGTTTATTGACAGCCAAATTGTTGAAATTTGGAACAACGTTTTTATGGAGTTTGAGGGTGAGTGGAAAACAAACGAATCTGAACCAACCAACTTGATCCCGCTAAAGCAAAAATGCGTAGATACGGGTATGGGTTTTGAGCGTATTTTAGCCGTGATGAACAAATTTGAAAATGTTTTCGAGGTTGATGTTTTAAGTGGGCTAATTGAAGTAGCTCAAAAATATAGTACCCAGAGCTAGCATTAACTTGGTATAAATTTGGGTCAGTGCTGCCAAAATTTTGCCTCATATTTTTTATATGACAAAGTCTCGCCAGCTTTGCCTAGTTGCTGTATATTTCCTTTTTTGGGTAAACTTTGAAGCAACTTATTTTGCCAGTGATTTAGCCGATTCAAGCGGTTTTATCGATCTGGTTTTACACCTAAATAGCTCAAACTATATTCGGTAATATCTTTCCAAAAAGTTGCACAGCTGTATTCAGCATAATTTATATTTTTATCTCCAGGTTTAGGTTGAGAAAGTTTTACTAATACAATTATTTTTGGGTTAGTGGCTGGTGCAAACCCAATAAAAGTATGATCGAAAAGACCTAAATTGGTATTACAAGCATAGCTACAAGGAATTTTTTGAAGGACACCCTCTTTGTCTTTTTTCAAAATTGGTCTAGCAATTTGAGCTGTTCCAGTTTTAGCTGCCCCAGTATAGAGATCCATTTTTGCTTTTGATGGTTTCTTTTGAATTCCATTTCCAAACCCAACTTC
This sequence comes from bacterium, assembly GCA_043761585.1. GTDB lineage: Bacteria > Patescibacteriota > JACMRA01 > JACMRA01 > JAYUNN01 > JAYUNN01. Next base: position 60,453 of record JAYUNN010000019.1, on the reverse strand, counting down.
TAGTGTATTTTGAAGCATTTGAGTTACCTCGCCAGCAACTTTAGGCTCTATTACTGGGGTACAGTCTTTATCATTTGCTCGGTACGGTTGGTTACCTAGAGTTTCTACGATTCGAGGCTCCACTAGACAGCCGCCATTGGCGATAGCGCTGTAGGCACGGACAAGATTTAGAGGAGTAGTTGTAAAACCCTGCCCAAAAGCCATTGTAGCGTATGAAAATGGTGAATTTATATCTTTATCAAAGTTGGTAATATTTGGTGGCTCAGATGTATATAAAAAACTATCGCTCCAGTCACCTAATTTAAATTTGTCTAAAAAGTAATACCTAGTAGTTTCGTTGTCTAAATAATCTTTTTGGATTCTGGCAATTAAAGTGTTGATTGAATTACGCAATATATCAGATAAATTACTTTGCACGCCACCAAAACTTCTGTTGTCTGCATTTCTGACTATACTATCTCGACCGTCTGTACTAGTGAAAACTAGCCCTTTTTCATCTACGTCCTCAGTCTTAAAATCTATCGGAACCCCAATTCTCTTACCGTTAGACTTGACTTTTCCCTGTTCGTATACATCTCTAGCCGCTGAAATAGTGAGTGGTTTGATGACCGAACCTGGATCATAAGCTACTGAAGCCTGGTCTTTAACTGCAAATGTCTCATAATCTTCGCCGTTGACGTTATTTGGATCAAAAAAAGGATAGCTAGCTCTGGCTAAAATTTTACCTGTACCCACCTCAGAAACTAAAATTGTGCCTGAAATAGGCTTACCGTTAGCATTTGAATTAGCGTCGACCGCCTTTTGTAGCACTTCTTCAGCCTTAGTCTGAATATTTTTATCGATAGTTAGGACTATATCACTGCCTTGAATAGCTGGCACCTCAGTATACTGCGATAGTCCATTTTTACTAAAGCTAATCTTACCATTTACTCCAGCTAACTCACTACAAAAAGCTCGCTCAACGCCGTATTGTCCAGTGGTGTAGCCATCTATACTTTCAGTACCACGTTCTGTATTTTGGTCGACCATCTTTCTACAGCTGCCGATTTTACTAGCATCTGTACTGGCTGTATTTTCACGATTAAAGCCAATTGTGGCCGCTAACATAGTTTGTTCGGGATAAGCTCGGCTATTTTGTGGCTCAGCTAAAATGTAATTTCGATAACTATCAAAAATTGGTTTTCCAGTTACCTTATCTAGTGGTGGATCAGTTAAATTTTGAATAGCTATAAATTGACTATTAGTTGCTTCACGAATTAAGACATAGTATTTGGTACCCTGAGTATTGTATTTGTTTAGAGCATCTTGAACTCGATCCTGGATTTCAAAAAAATTCACGTTCGTAGCGGCCGAAATTTTAGTTATAAATTGATTTAAATCAAATTTACTTTTCTCATTTTTAATGGCTTCTGCGATTTGTTTGGGATAAATCACGACATCATACACCGAACGATTTGCCGCAACCAATAAGGTGCTATTTTTAGCCAAATCCTTTATAAAAATTTTACCTCGGGCGGCTTTTGTAATTGTGCCGTCGCTAAATTTATTGTCATTTGCACCTAAAACTGCTCCCGAAGCATTTAAAGTATTAGAAATTGGCAGCTGAATAAAAGCCAATCTAATTCCAACTATTGAAAAAATCAAACCTAGCACCAGAGCTATTTGCCTGACTCTGCCGATACTTTCGATAAAATGACTCAATTTTAAAAGTCCAGTTAGCTTTAAAGCTAAAACTAATAAAAATCCAGCTGGAACAATAAGTATATTTTTTACTAATTTTAAAAAGATTAAAGCTAATGGTTTTTTAGCTGATTTATCTAGTTTGGATGATTTTAAAACCGAACCACGCAGTGATTTTGTGACAGCTCTTTGAGAAAGTTTTTTTCTGGTTTTTTTCTTTTTAGATAGAGCTTTAGCTAAAAAAGCTTTGGTTATTTTGACCCATTTACTCCACGCCAAGACAGACCAGGCTTTTTTCACTGATCGCTTGCGATTAAACTTCTGCCCGCTTGATAAATTATTTTTCTTTGGACTTCGATAAACTTTACGTGTCACCATAATACAGTAATACAAATCAAACGCGCTTGTCAAACCTAAAAATTGGACATTTTTTACATATTTATGAAACTATAAACTCCATATCAAGAAAAGCAAACTTTTTATACTACACTTTGAAAATTTTATTATATGCCTGATTTGTTTGGAGATTCTGTCGATATTACAATCAAAGCTAAATTACCCAAACAGCTTATAAATACAGCTTCTCTGGAGATTAAGCTCGACCCAAATCTAAAGGTTAAAGAATTAATTTCAGAAATAAAATGGTTAGCAACTCATGTCAAAGTCGAGTATATCGACCAACTATTAACTTTTCAAAATCATAAAAGTGTAGCTGTGCGGCGAGCAGTTTTAAATGCCTTGGCGACAATTGGTAATCAGTCAACAGCTGCCAAACTAGAATTTTGGCGTGCGGGTGAGTTTGATCGCAACACTTTGATTTTATTAAATTCCACAATTGATAAACTTAGTCGCCAAACCAATGATTTGGTTAAAGATCGCAACACTTTACAAGTAGGGGAGTTTCTAACCACAATTAAACAGCTGATTGGAACAAAAAACTTTGTAGTTGAGGGTGAAGTTGCTGAGATTTCGATTTATCATCAAGTGATTTACTTTGCTTTAAAAGACAAAACTAGCGGTGAAAAGCTGGATTGTATGGCCTATTACAACGTTTTAGAAAGACTTAAATTTACTTTAAATGAAGGTCTATCGATCAAAGTAACAGGTAAAGCAAGTCTGGCTAAAAATTCCTCTAAATTGCGGCTAAATGTTACCTATTTAGAACTTACAGGTGAAGGTGAGTTTTTACGAAATTTGAAAATTTTGCATGCCAAGCTAGAGCAGGAAGGCCTCTTTGACCAAAGTAGAAAACGCCAACTCAATATTTTACCTCAAAAAATAGCGCTGCTAGTTAGCCCTGGAAGTGCGGCAGAGTCAGATTTTATCAAAGTTTTAAACGAGCGTCGAAGTGGTGTAGAAATTTGTGTAGTGCCGATCAAAACTCAAGGTGAGAGCGCTTTGAAAATTTTGCTAGATGCACTTAGTTATACAAATACACAAATTAAAAATCCTTTTTCATCATTATTTGGTACTCAGACTGTGATCATCACACGCGGCGGCGGCTCAGCCAGTGATTTGTTACTTTTCAACCAAGAACAAATAGCGCGTGCCATTTACGCCTTGACGGTACCGACATTAGTGGCTATAGGTCACGAAAAAGATGTGTCTTTGGCTGAGCTCGCGGCAGATGTCCGGGCATCTACACCAACTCAAGCAGCCATGATGGTTAGCTTGTCAAAATATGAAGTAGCGTCAATTTTAAATCAAAATATGCTAAAATTGCAACTATGGATGAATCAGAAATATAGCAGCTACGATATATTTACCCAAAAGCAAAGCCAGCTGATTTCCAAACACATCGGTGCTCAAATTTACAACATTGAAATAACATTAAATAGCTTTAAAAATTTATCAACCAGTCTACTTCAAAACTGGCAAAATCGAGTTGACAAAATTTATTTGAATATTGTTTTCAATTTTAAAACCATACTTGATTTGAAATCCGAAACACTGAAACATTTTGAAAACCAAGGCTTTAAGCTACAAAATAGGATCGATCAGTTGAGCCGAGCTAAAACTGCAGCAATGACAAGTATCAACAACAATTTTTACACGGAAAATCAGGCCTTTTTACAAAAATTTAGTAATTTGACTCAAGACATTGCACTATACGATCCAAGTAAAATTTTGGGTAGAGGGTACGCTTTACTGAAAAACCAAAAAACTGGCAAAGTTATCGAAAAATGGTCAGATTGGCACAATGAAAAAGTTGTAATCGTTTTAGAAGATGGCTCTAAAAATGCTTCTATAGATTAAAATTGAAGCTAGATTTAATCTATAATTCTTTAGCAATAGCTTCACTTTGGAAATTGGGCATAAAAAAACTTCCGCGAGCTGCGGAAGGAAAATGCAATTTTATGTTCTCGACTTAAATTAGTTGCGGTTTGGGTTTTGGTTTGTCTTTACGATAGCAAAACTAAATCCGATTAAAGCAACAAGGCTAAACAAGATAGAAACTATTTCAGTGCTATTGTTACCACCAGTTCTAACTAAATCAACACTGTTTGCTTTGTCCATTGTAGGGTTTGTGACAGGGCTTAAAGGGTTACCTGCAGTACTGACCTGATTTGCAGCAGACACTCCAAACTGTTTGAATGCAATCGGTGTAACACCACCGATATAACCAACCTCATCGCTGGCAATACTAGGATCAGAGTCAGTAGTTAGACCAGCTGAAACCCAAGGTGAGTTTGAAGAATAAGCTAATAAACTTTTACCTTCTACTAAACTCTTCTTAATTTTAAATGAAAAACTAAAGTTGGTGATTTGATCGTAATTTATATTGGTCAAAGCTACAGCATAAGCAGTTACCAAACTACCAGGAAAGTCAGCAAAAAGTTGACTGCTATCTATTTTGTAAATCGTAATTTTAGCGTTTGTGACATCTGTATTTACAGTAAACTTAATTTTAAAAACGCCGCTGCTAGAATTACCAATTTTTGCATCTAAAATGCTACCTTTTTTTGCAGTTTCAATGTTGATGTTGACGCTGTCTCCGGTACTGTTGACTGAAAACTTTGGTCCATTAGAGCTGGTATTATCAGTAGTTGTGGTTCCGTTACCTGTGCCACCTAAATTGATAGTAGTGCCGCCACCGTATTGCGCAAGGGCAGTAGTCGGACTAGCTAGCAAGGTAAAAGCTAGCATGAGCGAAAATATTTTGTAAAGAAAAGTCATATGATTGTAAGTTTTAATTTGCTAGTTTTATGATAAAATATATAAAATACTCGACTAATACAAGTATAGCAAACTATCACAAAGCTTGTCAATTATTATACATTTTTATATCATATTTATATCATTTTTATGGCTTGACCGACTGCTTAACAGTGCATTCTAAATATGTCATAGAAGTTTAACTTTAAACACATTATATTCAATACATTATATAAAATATGCCTTCATTTTTACACGACACTCACGCTCATCTAGAAATGCTATGTCAAAAATTAGAAATTATACCCAAAGATAGATTTGATGCTAGTGATTTAGCTCTTTTGGATTTAAAAAATGCTCAAATTTTGGATTTTACAAATTTATATTTAAAAGATCATAAATGGGTAATTCACCCAACGGTCTCAAATCAAAATTTAAATTTAGTTTTAAAATTATTTTGGCAAGTTTCAAAAGTCTATTTTTTACTTGGGTCTCATCCGGAAATCGTGGATGAAAAATTCAATTTAGAGGCATATTTACAAGAACAAAACGATTTTATTAAGGTTTGGACAAAGACCTATACTCAGCTTTTTAAAATAAGTCAAAATATAGATTTGAGTTTAAAGCAGCGATTACTTGGAATTGGGGAAATTGGCTTAGATTATTTTTATAGCCAAGATAGCCAGATTTTAGCCAAACAAGCGGCTCTATTTCGATCTCAAATTGAATTGGCCATCCGCTTAGATCTACCAATTCAAATTCACGCTCGTGAGGCTTGGGCTGACATTTGGTCGATTTTAAAGGAATACCCCCCAATCCACGGAAAATTTTTGATTCATTGCTTTACTGGTGATATAAGTCAGCTAAAATCATGTCTGGAACTAGGTGGAAAAGTAGCTTTTGGTGGCATTGTGACTTTCCCAAAATCACTGGATTTGCAGGCCGCCGCAGTGTATTGCCCTAGCGATTCTTTAATTTTAGAGACAGACTTACCCTTTTTAGCACCTGCCCCATACCGTGGCAAGACTTGTATTCCCAGTATGATAGCTGAAACAGCGGTGTGTGTGGCTGCGCTAAGAAATACCACTCCCGAAGTTGTCTGGGAGTGGAGTCGCAAAAATAGCAAAGATTTATTTGGGGTTGATTAGAGGGCTACATTTTGTCACCTCTTTTATTTCTAGCTTCTTTTAGTGTTCTTTGTAATACTTGAATATTTTCAGCGTTAGTTGGATCGGTTTTTTGTGTTTTCCATGTTTTGATTACATTTGTTGGCACTAGCTTGTTTTGCGGCACATTTGTTTGCACTCTATCTGTTACACCATTTACACCATTTCTATTAAATTGTTGTACGTTGTTTGTAGGGCCTGGAATTTCGCTTCGTTGTGCTGCAGACTGTGGTGGTTGTATAGGCTGGAAAACAGGGTACGACGATACTGGTTCAAAAGGAATGGGATTATTAGCCTGCGGTTGTCGTGAATCTTGCAGCGTGTAAATGAATGGATCATATCGCGATGGATCAATTCCACCCACACGATTCACACGATTATTTTCGGGCAACATAAAATTACCCTGAGTCGCATCTTGATTCCCTGGAAGCTGTGGTTGATAATCCAAAGGTTTTGGTGGTTTTATATTAAAGGTATTAGGGGCTGATAAATTTGAAGGAATAGTCTGTGCTTGCGGTTCGAGTGTAAAAGATTGCACTGGAGCTTGTTCAGGCTGCTGTTGATATCTAAAAGATGGATCAGACATCAGGGGTGACTGGGAAGACGGTTGACCCTCGCCTGTTGCCTCAGGCAAATGTTTCATAGCTAGATCTTCTAAGCTCACTTTTGGGGGTTCTGTATTAGATTGATGAAACGCACCAGTTACAGGTCCTACCGACGGATCCCCAAGGTTAGCCCATGGATTTAGTTGCTGTTCATTGGGCGGTGTTTGCATGGATAATTTTTATTAAATTTGTTTAAAACCTAGATATTGTTATATCCTATAACATACTAATAAACTTATGTCAAATATATTTTCTTGTCTAAAATACTACATACAACAACACCGATTTCGGTTTTGACACAAAATGCAGATTGTTCCTAACTTGCTTAAAACCAATAATCTCAAAATGTTTCAAAACAACTTTTTAAAGATACCCATATCAGCAAAATCAAGCAATATGGCTGATATTTACGACGTAAACTCCGTGGTATCAGAGGCTGGTATTTTGATTTCTAAACCTAAAATCGCGAAAAAATTGGTTGTTAGAATCGCACAGGTGGCAATTTTGGTGGTTTTTTTAGGATTGTCTTTTAGATTGGCTATTATCCAGGTATATACGGCACCAATTTGGCAGGACTGGTCGAGCAGATCATCAAATCAGCTAATTTATATCCTGGCTCCACGTGGTCGAATTTTAGATCGAAATGGTAAAGTTTTGGTGGATAATCAAGTTAGTTTTTCGATTGTGACTCCCTTAAAAAATCTCCAAGATCAGACTAAACGTGACTTAATTAAAAGTCGTTTGGAATTAAGCGAGGTAGAATTAAATCAAATTGCTGAAACTGGCTATGCGGGTTTTGTAAAACTAAAATCTGGATTGAGCTCTGATCAAATGCTAGCTATCGCCGACATTGCTGATAGGCTTGAAATTGAACTCATTCCCGAGTATAATCGATCATATTTGGATAAAAACAATCCCGATAATACTGGAAAAAATGAAAGCTTGGCTGGGATTGTCGGCTATACGGGCTTTCCAACACCAGCTCAAATGACGGCTTTGGATAAAGATATCTACAAGACCGACTCAAGAATTGGTTTGGTCGGGCTTGAAAAAAGTTATGAGCCATTTTTACAAGGTTTACCAGGTAAAATCGAAAAACGCAGCATCGTTAAGAATACCGATAGAAATGACAAGGTGGTTATAGATCCAGTTTTGGGGACAGATATTACCACTTCTGTTGATTTGGATTTACAACTAAAAATTTACAACTTAACAAAAGATGAGTATCAAAAAGCTAATATTAAGAGTGGAAGCATAGTTTTAATGAATGCCCAAAACGGTGAAATTAAAGCACTTTTAAATTTTCCAAGTTATGATCCAGCTTCTTTTGAGGACAAAAAAGAGCAATTTAAGCTGCAGGGCTACTTCAACGATAGTTTGCGTCCACTTTTCAATCGTGCTACTCGAGGTCAATATCCACCAGGATCAAGTATTAAACCATTTGTAGGCGCAGTTGCCTTGGAAAATGGAATAGTTAAGCCAGGACAAGAAATTTTGGACAGTGGCTCGCTTCAGGTAAAATCTAAAATAGTCGAAGGTCGAGTCGATAATTTTATAAATTACAAATCAACGTATTTGGGCGTTATAGATTTAGCGTCAGCTATAGCCAAATCTTCTGATGTGTTTTTTTACTATTTGGTAGGCGGGGATCCAGAAACTGGTAAAGTTCCTTTTTTAGGCAATGAACAAGCGCAAAATCCACTAGGTGTGGATAAATTGGATCAGGATTTGAGTAAGTTTTTTGGTTTCGGTCAAAAGACAAATATAGATTTGGAATTTGAAAATATCGGGGTCTTGCCCACTCCAGAATACAAGCAAAAAATTGGTTTAGGAAATTGGTATTTAGGCGACGCCTATCAAACCGCCATCGGTCAGGGATTTTTTCTAGTTACTCCGGTGCAAATGGCTCGCGCACTAGCAGTTTTTGCCAACGGTGGTTATCTAGTTCAGCCACATTTTAATACAAATTTAGAAGTCGAACATAAATCTTCTGGACTAAATCCTACAACTGTAGATTTTATCCAAAAAGCTATGCGAGGTGTGGTTATGACAGGAACAGCCAAGAAGTTACAGGACAACAAATCTCAAATTGCAGCGAAAACTGGGTCCGCTCAGTTTGATCCAAAAAATCCCGATCGAATTTACGGCTGGGTTATGAGCTATAATCAAAGTAGGGAAGTTATTAAAGATTCGCTTGTGCTAATAGTTTTGACTGAAGATATCGATAAAACAGCCGAATATATCACCGTACCAATTACCAATAAAATCTGGCAAGAAGTGGAGAAAAGCTATGAAGGCAAACAGACTCAGCCATGAAAATATCCAAAAATACCTCAAAGGCAAATTAGCTTTGGTGGGATAGTATCACAGCCATAGAAGTTATGGTAATCATGGCAACTCATTAAACAAAAAATTAGTACTTGAATTCTTTGAGAAAAAGAGCTAAAATACCAAAATTAGTATAAAAAATCACCCATTTAAGAGTGTAAATTAGAATATCTAGTTTGAAATTTTCCTAATTTGTATTGGTTTTTATATAAATTATAATTATGTTTGAAATAAATTCTATAGAAAGCTATTTATCAAGCGGTATAATTAGAGTTTGGCCAAGTTTGAGATTATTTGATTTGAGGTTGTTTAAATCTATGATCTGAGCTACGCTAACTTTATTGGTTTTGGCTAAATATGATAAATTTTCTCCTGCCTCAACTTTAATCGTCTTGACCGGTTTTACGGCTGGGGTATTTTTTTTAGTAGTTTTACTAGCAGTAGTCTCGACTTTAGAGCTGCATTTATCGATTTGATCCGAGCTAAACTGTGTATTTGCAACTAAAGTCACTTTTTCGCACTCAGAATTGATTGTCGCGACTTGGATCACGGGCGCAGTGGTGATATTAAAATTATATTTATCTTGGGTTTTGTCGATTGAAGCGGTGTCTGTCCAGATGCGTTTTTCTTCAGTCTTCGCAATTTGAGCTTTATTTATGACTACTACATTTTCGCTGGTTCTTAGATTGCTAAAATTTTGAAAAGCTAGAATCAGGCCTAAAGTTAGTAAACCGAGGGCTACAATTTGATAGGTAACCCTACCAACATTATCAAATTTTTCCAATTTTTCTACTAAATTTGAAATCCAGCCAAGATCAATATAACTGTTGCTATTGTATTGAGAGTGAGGTTTTTTGTTAAAGTTACGTGAGTTTTGAGATGAACCAAAAGCAGGACCACGACTGATAGCAGAGGTTTTTATATTTGAGTTTTTAAAAATACTTGAAATCATTTTGGACATTTACTAAATCAAGGTTTGATTTACGGTAATAATACAGTTATATTTAAGATTTAAAACTTATTTTGAAATAAGTCAAGCTAGTAAACTAATGTGGTGCTATGTTTATAAAAAGTTCGGGATTTGTTTAAATTAATTTTGACATTGATTAATTTACATTATGGTGTATTTCGGGCGACGCGCTGAATTAGTTGCCAAGTGCTACTTACTTTTGGTCGTAAAGCTTGATATATTGATTAAAACACCCATTGCAGCTAGGTTTATCAGCAGAGAAGTGCTACCGTAAGACACAAAAGGTAATGGCACACCTGAGAGTGGCACTAAATTTAAAAAACTCATGATATTTAAAAGAGTTTGACCACTGATCCAAAATATTATACCAGATGCTAGCCCTCGACCAAAAAGATCGGGAGCTCGCTCGGCCACTTTTAGTCCACGGTGAGCAAGTAAAAAATACAGTGAGATAAAAAGCAAAGTTTTGAAAAATCCCATCTCTTCGCCAATAATCGAGATAATCGCGTCTGTTTGAACTTCTGGGATTAGATTACGCTTTTTGTACTGACTATTTCCATAGCCTTGACCCCAAAGTCCGCCATTGGCGATAGCTTCTTGAACACGATTGGTGTGTAAATTTAAATCGTTTGTCTCTGCATTTTTACCAGTTATACTATTATAAAATGTCTGAACCCGATCGTAGCGATAGTTTGTGTTGGTGCCACTGCCGTTTAAACTAGGTAAGATTGTCAAGATCGCCAGTCCAATAATCGCACCGAGTACAGTAAAAATAATTTTTTTAGGTATATCACAGACATAAAATACACCAAAAATAACTGAGAACACCAATAAAGTACTACCTAAATCAGGTTGCAAAATGATTAAAATTAAAGTTGTTAAAATGACGTATAACTCTTTTTTCAAGGCTAAAAAAGTAATTGGCTCTGAGGTTTTTTTTTCAAGGATTTGTTTTTGAAAAAATGAGGCGGTATATATCAGAAGTGCGAACTTTGTAAATTCTACTGGCTGGAAGCGAAAAAGCGAGCCAAGTTCGATCCATCGAGTTGCTCCATTGGCACTGATAGGTCTAATCGACCCAATACTCAAGGCTTCAGGGCTAGATATCAGCTTAAATTTATACATGGATTCAGCGACGGCTAGCCAAATCAAGCAAAGATAGCTTAGAAATAGTAAGTATTTCCGTGCTTTATACAAATTATGATAGTCAATTTGACTGAGTATAAAAGCTGCCACAAATCCAAACCACAAACCTAATGAGATTTGGCGTATCAGCAGAAAGATTTCATTATTATAGAGCTTGGTTGAGACTATGGATGATGCTGAAGCTAAAAAAGCAATTCCACACAAACAAAGAGCTGCAATTAGACTAATTAAATACCAATCATATTGACGATCAGGCTTGAAAAATTGCCTAAGAGGTCGCAGTTCTATCTTTTTGCCAATGCCTTTCCAATCCATATTTCTGAAATGTTACTTGTATAATTACTTCAACTATTTACTTTAATTTTCCAGTTTTTTCATCGACTTTACCTTCTAAAGTGGCTTTTATTTCACGTTTTTGCGCATCGATGGTATCGCTATTTATTGCGCCTGTGATAGCTTTTGAGTAAAAGCCTTTATCTTTAAGACACTTTTGGATATTTTGACCCCCGATTGTTACTAAAGTGGACGGTCGTAGCTCTTGTCCACCTTCACAAAGTAGCCTGCTTCTTGCCGATATTTTGGCTTCATCGCCACTTGAAAGCTTGACTTTATCAAATAACAGACTTGAATTGTCTTTGGTAATTACTAAAACTTGATACATATCTGGTTTCATATTGTCTGGGAATTTAACTTTAATACTGTTAAATTTTAAATCCAAAGTTGTGAGTTCTTGGAGTTGGTCCAAGCTCTTGCCTTTAGCTAAATAGGCCTTAGTACCTTGGTCTATTAAATTTGATTCAAAAGTTGCAGTCTTGTCACCTAAAATATCGACTACTTTTGGACTATATAACTGAGAAACATAATCAATTAACCTAAAGCCACGTTTTAAGGTAAATTCTTTACCTGTTTTAAAATCATTTATGGTGACGTCATACAATCCTGACTGCAGATAAAAATCTTTATCGCGACTATCTCGGGCAATAACAAAACTAATTTGATTTGATGATACAAAATTGTACGCTGAAATTACTTTGGTATAATCTGCTGAATCAACACCTAACTCCTTAACTCGTGTAAAAATTAAGGCATTCCCACTAGGGCTAAAAGCTCCCGCTGAGCTATTGACAGTAAGCACAAAGCTTTGACCTTCAGCTATTTTTTGGTCTATGGAAAGGCTATAAGCACCTGGCTTAAAACCAAAGTCGAATTTTTGAAAAAATGACCACAGATTTTTTTGACCACCAATATGTGGTGTGTACACATACAGGGCGCAGCTAATTCCATTAATTGGAGTCAGATTTTGGCTATCAATCGTCATCGGTACATTTACTTGATAGTTTGATGGAAAACTACCACCGCGATTTGAATATGGCTCACCTAATTCACAACTTCTTGCTGAAAAAAGCAAAATCCAAATACCAGCATCGAGCTGTCTATCAAAGCCTCGATATTGTTGCCACCATGGATTATCATCGGTGCATCGATAAGCTGGATCTTCCATACAGGCATAACCAATCGTGCGATCTATGCGCCATTTAAGGTTTTCTGAGTAAGGGTCTTGATTGTTAAATTGTCCAAAAATTAGACCTTGTTCGCGTTGAATCAAAGCCAAAACAAAAGCTGGGTTGATTGGGGTTTTTTCAAAATTTATACACAATTCTTTGAAACGAACCCCACATCGATTTGAAAGTCCGGTCCGACTAATAGCCCAAATAAATTCCGCCGCTGTGTATTTTTTTCCTTTAACGGTGTCTAGAGTGCTTTCAAAAGAGTATTTAGCAAGCGGTGATTTTTGCTGCTCTAAAAACGTTTGAATTTTTTGAGCTGAGTTTAAACTCTCAGGTAAAGTAAATAAATCAGTTGATGATAGCACTTGATTTGGATCAAAATCTTGAGCAATGGCCTTAGTTTGTAGATTTCCAAAAGTTAAATTTCCGATAGCTAAAACTATTACAAAGATTAAACTGATTGTTTTATTTAAATTATCTTTTAAAGCTTCAAAATTTTTAGTCATAATCCAGCAGTGTATTTTTTTAAACATTACAAGAACTTAGCTGTATTTAAAATACTTTTGTCAAAAAATTTTACAAAAAAGAACGCTTGTGATACTATAAATACAATTAAGTATGTACAAAAATACAAATCAAAACTTGCTGCAAAATAATGGTTTATACTCTAATGTCATAAGTCATGAGCAACTTTACGTCGATCACAAAGCCAAGCTAAGAGAAAATAGTCCAAATTCTAAAAAATATAAAATCGGCGGTTTAGATTTTGGTAAATTTTTTACAGGTTGTTTCGCGATCTGGATAATGGTTTCTAGTCTTTTTTTCCTAGCTGACAACAAAAAATCAGTTACGGTTCAGGCTAAATCTGAAATTACTCAAGAAAACAAACTTTTACCAAATATTAATTTCAAAACTAGCAGAGGTAATATTGGGATAGTTTTGGGTGCGGTCGATAAATCAATTCAAAACCCAGTAATCCAAAAAATATCAATATCAAATCCATATTCTGATTTTCCAGAAACGGCCCAATTATATGATCAAAATCCAGAACTGGTATTGGGATTAGAACAGAAAATTAGCGATTATATCCAAAAGTATCGAGCTTTTGAAGGAGTAAATCAAAGATATGATGTGCCGGTAAAGTCTGTTATTTTTCTTGAAACTTCACTAAAATATCAGGTGCCACTGTCATTTGTTTTGAGTGTGGCCAGATTAGAAAGCAGGTTTGGGACTGACTGCTTTTCTGACGCCAACATTACTCGGATTTGTAAGCACAAGAATATTTACTCACTCGGTTTGGATGATCAGGGCAATAATAAAACTTACGATTCGTGGGATAAAGGTGTTTATAGTTTTGGTATTTGGTATCAAAAACGTGTAGATGAGGGCTATACAACTTGCCAAATTTGGCGTAGATATAATCCAAATGGTGATTATTGTGCCAAAGTTTTGGATATCTCAAAAGATGTTGAAGATTTTTTCAAAGCTTAGGATCTCAAGCTATCTGAATATGTCTTAAAAATTATTTATGACAGCTCTAACTCTACCTAAAATTTGAGTATCTTTTTTACTAGCTAAAAATGGTTCAAACTCCGGATTAAAGGATGATAAAATATAAAAATCGCGATTTGCGTCAAAAATATTTTTGATAAGTGGCTGATTTTCAAAGACTAATAAATAAGTCTTGTTTGCTTCATATCCAATATCAGATTTGTTTACGATTACAATCGAACCTTCTTCAATTTTGGGTTCCATGCTGTTACCCTCAGTACGAATTGCCACAGCGTTACTAACATCAAAATTTAAAACTTTAGAGGGTACGGGAATTTCTTCAGTATCAAAATCTGAGACTAGTTTACCATTTGGGCCGCATTTAGCTCCAGAAAACAGTGGCAAATAGAAAATGCCTTGATCCTGCTTGTCTAAAACGATATAGTCGCTCGAATTTGATGGATTTACTTTGAGATAACCTCTCTTAATCAGTTGCTTGATGTTGTAATGAACGCTTGATTTATTGGATAGTTTTAGTAGTCCAGCTAATTCATCGAGAGTGTAACTTTGGCTGCGATTCCTCAAAATATCGAGTAGCTGAGCTTGGGTTGGGTTTAGTTTGGGCATGATCAAAAGTTTTATGAAAAAATAATAGATAAAATTTAAACTTTTGTCAAACAAAATACAAAGTTTAAAAACTACTGAATTTTATATCATACACAGGCGACTTTAAAAATTCATAAACTTTAGAAATAAACTTTCAGACGATCGTAGTAAAATAATATTTATTTACCAGAAATCTAATTGTTCTAATCTTCATTCCACTCGGGCATTTGGGCTTTTAACCTTTTGTAAAACCTCGTTCGGTAAAGAAAAGTTTGGCTAATTTTGTTTTTCAAAGCCCAAAAAAATTGTGCCATCTAGTTGCACTGTACCAACCCGTTGCTAAACGCGTTTTTTGGGATAGCATAAGTGTAGGTAGAAGATGGATTTAATATTTAAAGCCTCACCACTCACTTTTAAAGCCTAAATGTTTAATTTCAAGTAGCACTACTTCAAAGAAGGTTATTTCTTAGGTATTTCAACTTTTTGAAATAAAATCTCGGCTTTTGAAATTTTGGGACTATTGAAAATAGTGTAAATTTTATCGCCTGAAACTGGCAAGAATATACTTAAAACCTGTCCAAGGTCACGCAGCAATACACATAACCCAGTCAAAATTTCGGTGACTTCAGTAGTTTTACCCTCTTTGGCTAATGCCCAAGGTTTAGTTTTTTCCATAATTTCATTTCCAAAATTCCCACCTTGCAAGACTATGTCAAGTGCTTCCCTGGGTTTTAACTCTGCTAAACAAAGGTATGCGGGTGAAAAATCAAATGGAATAATCGAAGGTGTTTTAACCGGTATTTCACTTTCATCATTTTGAGCTTGCTCGACTTCATGAGTTGAACTTGTCGCTGTTTCTGTTTTTAAAAATTCTGGTAAAGTTGGCTGCCAGTCTTCTAAGTCGACTATGCCATCGAGATGCTTTTCGACCAGTGTGGTCACCCGCATAACTAGATTACCAATGTTATCGGCTAAATGACAATTGTAGCTTTCTAAAATTCTGGTCCAGTCAAAATTGGTATCGCCATCAACATTGATATCGTGCAGCATCACAAATCTGGCACCATCAACACCTATTTTATCTACCAATTCACTTGGAAATACACCATTTTCAAGGCTTTTACTAAACTTGTGACCATTTGCGTCATTTATGAGGCCGTGCGCTAAAGCACGCTCTGGTAGAGGTAGACCTAAGCCGGCCAACAAACCAATAAAAACCACAAGGTGAAACTTGGCAATTTCCTTACTCAAATACATGATATTTATAGGTAAGTTGTCCAAAAGTTCGGCAAAAATCTCTGGTTCCGTTTCGGGTCGAATGATTTCATGTTCTAGCCAGCGATCGATAGTTTCTGGATTTATAGCAGCTGTAAGGTAGTTAAAAAGAGCTTCTACCCAAACGTACATGACTTGTTCAGGATCATTTGGAACCTCGATGCCCCAGGGAAGGCGGTCTTTTTGGCGAGAGCAAGAAACGTCACTCAAGCCAGCTTCAACAAAGTTTAGCCACTCTTTTCGAATATGTTCGGGCTTTATTTCTGTGGTTTTGAGATATTGGTTGATCTGATCTTCAAAACTCGAAAGTCTGAAAAAATAGTTTTCTTCGTCTAATTCTATAGGCAAAGTCTGATGGATGCTACATTTACCATCCTCGGTGAGCTGGCTTGGGGCGTAGAAATCTTCACAGCCCACACAGTATAAGCCTTTATAAGCCTTTTTATAAATAAAGCCGTTGTGCTCTAGCCGCTTCCACAGGATTTGCGAGACAGTTTTATGATGTAAATTTTCAGTAGGGGTAAATGTGTCGTATCGCACTTCAAACTGCTTCCATAAATCCACAAAAGTTTGCCCTGTTTGAGCTACAAAATTTTCGGGAGTTTGACCAGCTTCAAGAGCTTTTTGATAGATTTTCAGGCCGTGCTGATCAAGACCCATAGTTAGATTTACTTGATCGATATTGAATCGACGATAAAATCTAGCAATTGTGTCAGTAAAAACACCTTCAAGTAAATGTCCTAAATGAGCTTTGGCATTTGTGTAAGGAAGGGGAGTGGTGATAATAAACATATACGATCTAAACGAAACAACTATAAATAAAATATTTTTAAACCCTTTTTATAAAACTGCGTCACCAATTTTGGCTTTAAAATAATCTGTTGCTCGGCCTTTTTGGACTACTATTTCTACAAACCTTTGATCGCCTAAGCCAGAGCTACCGATAGTCAAGGCTGGTTGTCCATTTGGTACGTCAGTTAGTTTTTCACAAAAATCCAATTCCCCAAACTTAGTTTTGACTTTGCCATTTTCAATTATTAAATCTGATTTTAAAAGTGTAGTTTTATAGTTTCCAAAATTGTCATAATACCAAATTACAGGTTTGATATCTTGAATCTGATCCAAATCATAGCTTTCACTCGGAATTTCTATTTTATTTTGTAGCCAATGAGCCACACGGGGTAGGAAATTGAAACTTCTAAATTGGGTAGAGATGATGCTTTGAGCTCGATCATCTGAAACAATACCTTGATCCGCCAAATAGTGCATCACCGTTGGGATATCAAAAAGCTGAAATGAGTTGATTAATCCTAGTTTTTTAGCCAAAGACAAAACCTGACCATCAACCGTAGAAAAAACTCTAACACCAGCATAATCAAAATAACCAAATGGAGTGCCGTTCGTCCACTTTGATTTAGTGCCGCGGGGGGCTACATTGGCTAAAATAATGCCTTCGAAGCCATCTGCAGCGTCCAATAAATCGATGATGTGACCTGCTGCTTCAATATGGCTAGGTGCATCAAGGTCACTACTGGTACCCACAAAAGTAGGTGTCACGCCAAAAAGTGTGCTAATTCGAGTTGACTGACGGCCGTAAGCGTTGGTGCAGTTACAGTCAGTGATTACACTGATAAACATATTGGGAAATGGGTAATTTTTTAATAAATTTTTTGTAATTGCCTTTAAACCTAACTTATTAAGAGTTTTGAATATTGTCAATTTTGTATTTTTGTGTATTTCCTAACTATTTTTCGTGTTTCATTGTAGTAATTCAAAATCGATGCGCGATCATTGCAAGTGATTTAAATCATGTTTGTGGCTTATTTGAGTTACTTGACATAAACCATAAAGCATGGTAAGAATGAAAACAATTACATATTATATGACTAAAATTATAAATACATTATTAAGTTTAATTTTAGCTGTTGCAGCGTTGTTTGCAGGTTTTGGCTCTATCACGACTCAGGCTCAATACGGAGGTACCACTATCACTCTTCCGTCAAACCCTAATTCTAATACAACTGTAAGCAAAACCTCTACTAGCACAGTTTCAAACCCAAATAATAAATGTGCTGGTTCGAATGTATCAAGTAATATCGCAGGTGATACTTTAAATATCAATCTTTGCAACATTAAATCAGGAAATACTGTTGTTCTAAATAATTTATCATCTAATTTTATCGACTCTATCGAGCTAACCTTCAATTCTGACATAAGTGACGGCTTATATCAACTAGTCAGAATTCCAGAATCTTTAGCTTATTCAAATATTAATGGATATTTCATTACTGGATTTGAAGCATTAACTACTAGATTTGATAGTTCTGCTATACGCAGCGTAAAACTAAATTTCAAGGTTGATAAAAATACCGTAGCTAAGTACCAAGCAGTAAATGCTTATATCTCTTCATCACCTTGGACTTCCGCAAGTTTAACAAAGATTTCTGAAGATTCTACTTTTGTCCGATATTCTAGCACTACCAATTCTTTCAAACAGTTTGCGTTATCTGGTACAACATTAAATAGTGTTTCCAATGCTACATCCACAACAACATCAACTTCACTTCCAGTTTCCAGCATTGATTTGATCAGAACTGGTGGCGAAACTCACATTACTGGAGCCGTAATTTTTGTTTTAGGTGTGTTTGCAGCTTACACAGTGATTTCAAAACGAAATACTCTGAAAATCTAGTCTGTAGTATTTGATCATTAAGTAAAGATTTAAATCAAATTCTTAGTCAGTTTTTGCCCTTTTTAGGGCATTTTCTAGCGATTATGCACCAAATTTCAACCTCAAATAAATTCATACCTTTGACAAGATGGTATGTATTGTATTTAAAATTGAAAATTACACTCCTAAAAATCCTATGCCAATTTTGATTATCGTCGAATCACCAGCCAAAGCCAAAACAATTACTAAAATAGTCGGTTCGAACTACGTCGTTAAGGCGTCTGTGGGGCATATTCGATCTCTGGCTGATACCAAAATTGGTGCTGATAACAATAAACTTGAAATTGCTGGAGTTGATATCCCAAATCACTTTTCCCCTATTTTTGAAGTCGATCCAGAAAAACTAGCGGTAGTTAAAGAGCTCAAAAAATTAGCAAAGGCAAGCCCAGAAATATTATTTGCCACCGACTCGGATCGAGAGGGGGAAGCCATATCTTGGCACTTAGCTCAAGTTTTAGATATCAAAGACTTGAGTAAAATTAAAAGACTTGAGTTTCATGAAATAACTCCAAAAGCCATCAAGGAAGCCATAAGTCATCCCAGAGTTTTGAATATTTCACTAGTCGAGGCTCAGAAAGCCCGGCAAGTTTTAGATCGATTGGTGGGTTTTAAGCTTTCGCCTGTTTTGTGGCAAGTGATGGGAAACTATAAACTTTCAGCCGGACGTGTCCAATCACCAGCCCTAGCTTTGATTTGTCAAAAAGAAGAGGAGATAGAGCGCTTTATTTCACAAGAATATTGGGATATTCAGGGTTTGTTTCATAAAAATGACACTAAGATTGCATTAAAACAAACTTGGGTATTCGATCGCGACATCACTAGCGGTCTAAAAAATACTGAAGATTCCGACACTATCACCAAGATTTTGAAAGCCAATTATGAAAAAATAGAAAATCCTCTTTTATTAAAATTTTCTAAAAGTCAAGGTAAAAAGCTACCTAAAGATATCGAAAATTCTGAAATTTGCCAAAAATTAACCAGCTCAATTCATCAAGCTCCCACTTTTAAAGTAGTCTCAGCTCAAACTAGTAGTGAAAAATCCAGTCCTCGTCCACCGTTTACGACTTCTACTTTGCAGCAAGCAGCGAGCTCAGCTTTAGGTTATAACCCTAAAATGACCATGCAATTAGCTCAACGATTGTACGAAGGTATTGAAATCGATGGTGCGCCCACAGCACTGATCACTTATATGAGAACAGACAGTGTAAATTTGAGCCAAGAATCGATAGAGAGTGCTCGAGCATTTATCGGCAAAAACTATCCGCAATATCTGCCCAGCACACCTAGATACTACAAAGGCAAAACTAGGAATGCTCAGGAAGCTCACGAAGCCATTAGGCCTATTGACCCCAGTTTGACGCCAAGTCAGCTCTATGGTAAAGTTGATCCAAAACAGTTTAAACTTTATGAGCTGATTTGGAAGCAAATGGTTTCTTCACAAATGACTGATGAAATCCGCGAACGACTCTCTTTTGAGCTGGAAAATAGCAAGCTTGATCAGTTTACAGGTTCGGTCAGCTGGACTGTTCAAGCAGGATTTAAAGCTGTGACTGGCGAGAAACTGGCCTCTAAAACTGAAATCGCTCTTAGTTTAAACCAAGTTGTGCATTTAGGCAGTTTGATTTTTACACAAAGTTTTACTAAGCCGCCCTCGCGCTACTCTCAGGCTAGCTTAGTCAAAAAATTAGAAGAATTGGGTATTGGTAGACCTAGTACTTTTGCTAGCATCATTTCCACACTGCAGGATCGCGACTACGTCGAAGATAGGAGTGTTACAGGCACAAATCAAATGATTCCCACCACGTTAGGTCAAAAAATTTATGAAATCCTAAAAGAAAATTTTGCCCAAGTAACAAGTAGTGATTTGACTGCAAAAATGGAAGAAGATCTAGATAGTATTAGTCGTGGTGAAGAAGATTACGAGAAAATGCTCAATGATTTTTGGTGGAATTTTAAACAAGATGTCGAGGATAAAACGGCGCTAATCACTCAAAACAAAGATAAGTATAAAACCAGTGCCAGCGATGAGCTTTGCCCAACCTGCAACTCGGCTATGGATTTGAAGATTGGTCGCTTTGGTGAATATCTGCAGTGTCAAGCTACAAAAGAGCATCAGTTTCAAAAAAACTACAAAGAGTACGAAAAGACTTTGCTTGAAGCCAGGGAAAAATATGCCGCTCAAACCGTCGGTAAAAAATGTGAAGAGTGTGGTCAGGATTTGATAGTGAGAGTATCTAAAAGCTCACTTAATCCTTATATAGCCTGTAGCGAGTATAAAGTCGGCAACAAACACACAGTTAGCTCAGTCAACTTTGGTCCGTGTCCGAAATGTCTCGAAGATGGTAGAAAAGGGGATACTCAAGGCGTTTTAGTCAAGAAAAAAGCATTCAGAGGTAAAAGTTTCATCGGTTGCAGCTTAGATAAAACGGTGTGTGGTTTTGTCCAAAAATAGATTTTCCTAAAACGTTACTCTCAGCTTCGCCACTTGAAAATAAGAGCCATATCTCCGTAATTGCCGCTATCGTTAATCACGGTAACTAATATTTGGGAGATTTAATCTATGTTAATTTTCTTAAATAAAGATTTTTAGCTATAACTCAAAACGATTTTGTCGGCTCTAAACTTGGTGTAAATTACAAACTTACCCATCGTTTCGCTGTAGTAACCAAGACTGTATTTATCACCACTCACGCTGGAGGTGTACAAGTAGCAGCGAAAGAGTATTTTAGCGTTTGGATTATTTTTAGTTTTAACTGGAGATCGATTATAATTGCAGGCTTCTACGCCATTTTGATAAACTTGTCCAGTTTTAGTGACAGTGTCCTGGATCAGGCTTGCACAGGGTAAGTTATAGATATAACTATTGTAATTGTTGGTATACTCGCCCGTAAAATCTCTGGGTAAATCACCTTTTAGATATTTTGAAGTGCCAATTTTTGATACTTTTCCAGTTAGATTTCTTTCTAAAGTTAATTCAAAATCGATTGGGTTTAGATCTTCAGAACACTGTCTGATTGGATAAGCGTTGTTGGCAGCGTAAAAGTAATTTAAAGATTTGATAACCTCGGCTATGTCATGGCTTTTTTGAGCATCTTGATTTTCTCGTTTACCTGCAAAGTAACCTAAAACGCTCGAAATTATAACAGCAATAAGTACTACAACCACCACGATTATTTCGAGACCATTGATTCGACCAGCTGAGTTTTCACCCGAATAGTCGTATCCGTTGTAAGAATTGTTTGCGTAATCTGACATAATTAACTCATTTTAATCCATCTTATTCTAAAAGTCAAAATTAAGATTTATATTTCATTTTTAGAGCTTTTGTACTTTCGGCAATGTCACTTAAGGCTCGTTGCATCTGGTTTAAACCAAGATTATTTTCATCTATAACATAGTCAAAGGGTTGCTCTGATGGCCACGATTCTGATTTATCTGGGGGAGCAGCTTCAAAATTTTGTTTGATCTCAGTTAGCACCTTTGGCTCTATTTCAGGATTATTTTTCAAGCTTTCCATAGCTTTAGTCATAAACCCAGTGTCAACCGTCACTTTTTCGATGATTTTTGGCTCGCCAGCCCGCTTTTCTTTATAGAAACTCAAGATTTCTTGACCAGCTTTGTTGATTTTAATCAAGTTTTCGAGCCGCTCTTGTTTACCTATTTTATCAGGATTTAGCACAGCTTTTTTAAATTGTCCGATAATTTTAATCTGATCAAGAACACCTAAATAGGGCTCCAGGTCTGATCTTATTTTTTCATAGGTGTCTATCTTAAATGTCACTAAAGTTTTGACATCTTCACGTAATTGAGTGGATTCTTCATCATTTGGAACAGGGCTTAGTTCAGTTTGGCTAGCTTTTAGCTTCTGTATAATGTTAGCTATATCATCATCAAAGGTTTTATAGTCGTCAGTTTTCAGGCTGTATTTGTACTGTAAAAAACTATCATACTTGTCAATATCTTTTTGAATTTGCTCGCTTTGACTCAAAAGTAAATTGACTTTATTGTTCACAGATTGGCTTGAGATTATGATACCGAAAACGGCTAAAATAACTAAGCTAAAAAAACTAATTGGTGCCAGATTTTTCATTATCCATTGTGACATAATATAAATTTGAATTGAATTCTTTAAGCAGTTCTCAGAACTTAAGCGTTGTCAAAAATGCCTGGTAAAACTAATAAATCACCTTGCTTATTTGGAAAATTTTTAATTATATTGTGTCGGATTCGGTTGTATTCCACAATATCATTTAGAGGTTGGTCGTCGCGAAGCTCTGATATAGTGATAGTTCGCACGCCTGCAAATGGGTCTATGTCTGAAGTATCTAGCTCTTTGAGCTGTTCCATATATTCCAAAATTGCACCCAACTCGATACCATATTTTTTCAAGAATTCTGGACTCGGATCTTTAGAAAGTCTTGATAAAAGTGCTATTTTTTTAACTATTTCAGGGTCTAGGATATTAGGCATAAATAATTTGACTTGTGTAATTATAAAAAGATTGAAATACTAAAATCAGTCAATTTAAAACATAAATTTAATTATGAATTTTGCGCTTAAAGATAAAATCTTAATTTTTTGTTTGTCGATTTTGCTGATATTTTTAC
The DNA here is from genome assembly GCA_043761585.1 of bacterium. Lineage (GTDB taxonomy): Bacteria > Patescibacteriota > JACMRA01 > JACMRA01 > JAYUNN01 > JAYUNN01. The sequence continues at coordinate 37,184 of JAYUNN010000019.1, read as the reverse complement.
CTATAAATACAGTTTTAGTTCAGTTTTTTACCGTAAAGTTAGGCTTAATTGTGTGGTTTTCGCTTTGGAAAGAAGTGTTTGCCAGTGTGATAATTTTGATTATTTTATACGAATTATTACACAATATTTTGAAACAAAAACTTCGACAAAAAGCAAAGAATTTAAAATTTTTAAGTGTGGTTTGGCGAACCTATTTACCACTTGTACTGGTGGAAGCGATGACTTTAGTCGGTATTTTAAACTCAGTGGGTAAAGTACCTTTAAATTTTTTTATTTTTGGTTTTAGATTTGAGCTTTTTTGGGTCTGGTTTTGGTGTGTTTTAGCGGTTTATTTACCTCAAAGACTATATCGAAGCGGCACTCAAGACTTGGATCAAAAATCTGAATTTACTAATTTTTTTCAAGACCTGGAAAAACCGCAAAGTTTTTTACTTATCTTACGCAAAAACCTACTTAATTCAACCCTAACAGGATATTTTCTGACTGTTATTTTTAGCTTAATAACTATAATTTTTGGTGTAGAAAACACACTTAGTTTTTTTGGCTACGGTAACCAAGCCACTGGATCAGGCAGTGAGCTGCTATTTACGCAGCCAGTAGGGCATCTAATTGATGCTGGAGGTTGGAATAGCAGCTTTAGGCTTTCGGGTAGTTTTAGCTCACCAAACCATTTTGCGGGCTATTTAATGCTGCTTTTACCACTATTTTTGCTTGGAGTTTTGACTTTTAAAATACTTGATCGAAAAGACTTGAAATTGCTACAGGGAACTTGGTTTCAAAAACTCGAAAGTAGAGGATTTTGGTGGTTTTGCTTGCTTTTAGATTTGGTATTTTTAGCTTTGACTTTTGCTCGTTATAGTTATTTGGCACTTTTTGTGATTTTCTCGAGTTTGAGCCTGATTTGGGCGTTTGAAAAGTCTAAAACTAGCACTTTGAAGCTTAAATATTGGATTAAAAACAGTATATTTAGCCTGATTCTAGTATTGCCAATATTGATTTCAGTTATTATTCTAAATTTACCGATTGCACTGTTGCAAAAAAATGTGCCCAGTTTTCTAGCTAAGCCTAGCTCTACAGAATGGCATCAACAGCATACCGCTGCGGCTTGGCGGGCTTTGACATTGCAAATTCATCCAGAACTAAGCCAAAAAACTGAGCTAACGAGCGAGCAGCGCCTAAAAATACAAAATTTAAATAGTAATTCACAAAATTTAACTGATATATCTTATAGATTACTTACAGGTTATGGCCTTGGAAGCACCGATCCAGCAAGTAAATACTTATCTTTAGAGCAAAACCCGATCGTCAAACTCGGTTTTGGATTAGATGACGAGCTGTATTTTGCTAGAGAAATGGATCGACCGCTAGCCTTGACACCAGAAAATTGGTTTTTGGGAATGTGGGTCAGAGGCGGCGTATTTTACATGCTGTTTTTTTTAGCGATTTGGCTATATTTTATGCGTGATATTCGACAAATATTTGATTCAAAACTAGTTTCAATATTTCAGAATCCTAAAGTTTTACTTGAAATTTTGCTTGCCATGAGTCTGTTTGGATTGTTTATCGGGGCTTTTTTACTTGATATTTTTGACAGCCAAAGTTTTGCGCTGCTAATTGGACCAATTTACCTTATGTATCGCGCTTTGTGGTCGACTGTACCCAAAAACTGCTCTAAACTTGACTTTAATACACCGAATCAGCTTTAATTAAAAAGTTAGTTTTTTATCTTAAACTTTGCAAATTCCTAAAAATATTTTATATGAACATCAAAGAAACCATTCACCTCGCAGACCGATCCATAGTTTTACCACAAATTGAATTGAATTATTTTGGACCAGATGAAAACGGTAAAAAACCTACTCAACCTGATTTAAACTGCAGTGAATGTAACAAACAAAACATTTCAGTTGGGTCTGCCAGAACTAAAGCCAATGGCGACTTAGAATATATTTGCGAAGAATGTTCGATTTTAGATTTTCAAAAAATGCATGATTTCCCTACGTTAGAAGCTGCAGCTGCGTATCGCCGCCGAATGTTTGATTTAAATTATTTATTTTTAGAGACATTGCTAAATGATTACCTCAAGACAAACAAGATCGAAATCGACGCTGTGGACGAGGATGAGGTTGACACAGTCATGACAATTGGTCGCTCGTTATATGAGGAGCTACCTAAAGATGTTTTAGAGGATATCACTTATTTACCTGATTTAGATGAGTTAAAAGAAAGATTAAACACTTTAATTAAAAACGAAAATAGTATTGCTAGATTTTACGAAGCTTTAGATTTTGATCAAAAAAGTATGGAAATGGTGGATAAAATCATGGCCAAACTCGATCCTGAAGAACAAGCTTTTTTTATGTCGATTTTTAGCTCAGCCTTCGATGATATTTTAGATGAAAGCGTACTTGATCCAGAAAATCTTTCACTTTAAACTTTTAATAAGTTTCATAATTATGCTCAGTTTGGCTTCAAAGTAAGTTAATCTAACCTTGAAAGCTATAATTTACAGTTTACTCGGAATCTTATTTCTCAGTTTTTTCTTAATTAAAAACAATTTTGAAATCTTAGGAGCCTTTGCAGGTAAATTTTCTATACTATTACTGTGGATTATTGCTGTACCAGGAATTTTAAGACGATTTAAAGTAAAAGGTATTTTGAAAAGTATTCAAATCGTTTTGATGCTTAATAGGCGCTTGCTTGGAATTTTAATGTTTGTACTGGTTTTGATTCATCTCCTATGGAGTCGAGGTTTTGGGTACATTTTAAGAGGAGCTCCGACTAGTGTACCTACATTCCAAATTTTCGGAACTTTAGCTTTTTGGCTGTGCGTACCGCTGGTTTTGACTTCAAATAATTTTGCTCAAAAAAAGATGAAAAAATGGTGGCAAAGACTTCATTATTCGACCTACTTGGTGATGTTTTTAGCCATTTTCCACACCGCTTTGCAAGGTAGTGATACAGAACTCTTTGGCTTGAAACTAAGTCTAGAATACACTTTAGTTTACGCTTTACCAAGTGCTATAACTTTACTCATTCAAATGATTTCCTGGTTTTGGTATTTTAATAATAAAAATGCAGTCAAAACTAGTAATTAAATCAAATTAAAAATATACTTTGTGAAGCCATATCCACCATTTCGGTGGTTTTTTGTATGGTAAACAACAATTTTTGTTTAAAAACTTTAGAAACTAAATGCTAAAAACACGATAGTTTTATCAAAAACTTAAACTTTTGTATTTTCCACTCCGTTTGGGTATTTGGACTCCATCGCCCCACAAAACCTAGCTATATATTCTGAAAGCTTACACTTTTGTTAGGCTCAAAAAGTTGTGAGGTTCATCCGTTCCAAACAAGGTGTTTATTTGGGGAATGAGGGTGAAAAGGCAAAATAAGAGAAAAATGGGTTTAATATTCAGTTTTGGGCTTGGAATTTAAAATGTATTTTGAGCTCAATGCTTTAAAGCTAGCTAAAACATGTACTTGCATAGAACTAAAAACTGAGGTATACTAAAGCATAAATAGAATTATAATATATTCAAACATGTTTTTAAGAAACAAAAATAGTATTTTTTCAAGTATAGTGCAAAAATCACTCAGTTTTTTGATAGGCTTGATCGTTGTGTTTGGTACCACCTTTGTTTTGACCAGCAATCCTATGGTTGTCAGGGCGGAAACTTATGTTTTAGGAGTGAATTATCCCAATATTGCGGATTGTAGAGAGGGTGGCTTGGTTGAAGGCTGTGACTATTTGGGTGTGGGATTAACCGGTAGACTCAACTGCGGCTCTGGTAATTGCGCTGATCCTGAAACAGGAAGTTTTTACTCTGGTTGTGTTTCTGCAAAAACAAGTTCAATACTAGGTCAGGATATTTTTACCATAAAATGTAGTAGTAAAAAAGTTGGATATGTGGATACTCAGCAAAATCTTAGGTGTGAAGGTACTGATGTTTGGATTAATGACTCTAAAACAAGCTGTGTTTTATCTGCTACTAAGCAGTTAGTAAAAAATTGTGTTGGTATTTCAGGACCCAATCTTTCAATTGGGCAGTATCAATATATGTGTGAAATAGAAGCTGGAGTAGGCGATTCCTCAAATATTTTTAAAATAGAAGAGTGTAAAAAAATAAAACCTGATCAATGTGAACGTGGAACTTTGATCGGCGAGACCTGTGCTTCATTCAATGGAAAGCCTAAGATTTGGGAGTGCAAAAGTACTCGAACTGGAGTAAATGGTGCGGACAAAGTAAAACCAGCTGAGGAATGTACCTATGACGCGGCTGCTAAGACCTGTACCACAAAAGATGGCACCAAAGTATATGTAGACTGTGAAGGCACAAATCCAAATATAAAATGTAACCCAACTCCCAAAACTATCGTAGATGCGGGAGCTGATGCTACTTGTGTAAAAGATGCCACTGGTATCAATGGAACCTGTACCACAAAAGACGGTAAAACTCTAACGGGGTGCAATGGTACAAAGTGTACAATGGCAGTGGATACCTCTGGTGGAGTCAAAGATAGTGCTGCATCTAAAGATAATTGTGGGCTAGATGTGGTTTGTTTTATCATGGATATAGTCCTGAAAATCATCACTGTGCTGATCTGGGGCTTTGTGCAGATTGCTAAGTTTTTCCTAGGAATTTTAGGAGGAATGTTTGTGGTACTAATTAGTATCAACCCGGCCTCAAACTCACTACTTGATATAGCTTATCCAGCTTGGCAAACCGTTTTAAACGTCTCAAATATAGTACTTTTGGCTGGAATACTATTTATGGGATTTGGGTATATTTTAAATATTCCTTCCGTTAAATCTAAAGGTTTGCAGGAATTTTTCCTTGGTATTTTGGTTATTGGGGTAATGATGCCATTTACTTTTGCGGCCGCAGCTACTGTAGTAAATTTTTCAAATGGACTAGGAAATATAATATATTTTGGAGCTGGTGGAATAGCAAATCAGTCTTTGCTTAGCGATACAAAAGCTGATCCAAAGCTAATATCATGCCTTACTCAAGCCAAAGAAGCCAATGGTGGTGACTCGGGAGTGTCGTTTGTGAGCACTTTTATTTGTAATGTATCTCAGGTCAGTAAAGCTACTGCAGACGCAGAGTCTGGGCAAGGCAATTTGACTAGTACTTTGGGCACAATATTTCAAGATAAAAGCTCAACTGGACTTGTGACCATTGCAATTGTGCTTGCAATTTATGGTTTGGCAATCCTGTCTTTCTTCCAAGTTATTTTTGTACTTTTAGTGCGTATTTTTGGGGTGTGGATGTTGATCGTGGTGTCGCCACTAGCGTTAGTAGCTTTCTTTAGTCCGCTTCCATCTATGAAAGATTTGGCTAATAAATGGGCAGACAATTTCTTTAAGCTCTCTTTTGCTTATCCATTTTATACCTTTGGAATCACTCTGGTAACTATGATCATGGGTAATCTGGGCAGTGCTATACGCTTAAATGCCGTGGCATCGGGGCTAGAAAAGGCGTCTGTAGGCTCTGGAAGTATCAATACCTATGCAGCAGCAGGCGAAGGATTAGGTGGGGTCGTGGGAAACTATTTTGCGCCAAAGTTTTCTGAAGAAGTCATTAGTAGTATTATTGTGGCACTATTTAGTTTTGGTTTAGTATATGCCTTTGGAAAGCTATTTTGGAGCATTTTCTCAGGTCTATGGAGCGCAGCTAAGAGTGCGGCTGGGGCTCTTTATAACTATGGTGGAAAGCAAGTTGCTGGTGTGGGTCTTGGCATAGCAAATAAGACTGCGCGAGGTATTTCAAAGATTCCAATGGGTGACGGCACAGTTGGGTCTAATTTGACTAAGTTCACAAATAGTGTTGGGGCGAAGGCTTTAGCTGGTACAGCTGGTTTTTTAGAAGATAAAAATTTAAATAAAGGTATTTTAAAGAAAGGCGTGGAAGGACTCAAATTGAGAGCTGATCGAGCTAGAAATAGAGCTGAAAATGCAAAAGAGATTTCAGAAAGTTGGGGTAAAGATTTTACCATTCAAGGTGCGTTCGCAGGCATAAAAACAAATACAGCAAGGAATTTTGATTTTGGTCTTTTAGATAGAGAAAGAATCCAGCGTCAGAAAAAAAGGACAGATTTGGATTATGAAGCAAAAAAAATGCTTACTCCAGGAGGTCGAGCAGAGCTTGCCGCTTTGGGTCTAAACAGTTTTGCTGACCTTGATGTAGAATCTGATGATTTTGGTAAGGATCTTCAGAAACGAAAAGCCTTTTTACTAGCTGACGCGAGAAAACGGTACGATAGAGCCAGCAGTGACGGCAACATATTGAAAAAAAGAGCCGAAGAAGCAAAACAAGCCCTTGAAAGAGATCCAAATAATGCTGATAAGGCGGCTATACTGGCTCAACGCATTGAGGATACTATCAATGGGCCTGGTGGACTTGGCCATCTACAAGATGATTTAATCATTCAAGAATTTTTGAAAAGGAAAGAAGTCTTTGCTAATTTTTCCGAAGAAACCAAGAAAAAATTTTTGGGCGACGACAATAGTTTTGGTCAATATGCTCATCTTTTAGACAATGATGCTTTAACAAGTGAGATTTTGCAAAAAGGCGGAAACCAAAAAGCATTAAAAGAGCTAAATCTTAAAACACTATCCAATAGTAATTTCCAAGAACTTTTGGGTAAAACTTTTGGCTCAGATTACTTGTCGCAAAATGTTGGAAAAGATGCTTTGAAAAATGCAGGCTATGGTGCTGGTGTCTTGGTGCCTCCACAAATTGAAGATCAGGCAAAATCAAGAATACGTGCGTCAATTGCAAGCGGTAGTAATCGATACGCTAAACTATCTCAAGCCACAGCAATCGCCTCAGGTTTGAGTAGAAATATGGGTGATTTTTTACCGAATTTAAGTGAAAATTTTATTCAATCAAATCTTAGCGATCCCAATCTGGTAGAGAAAAGTAGCGCAACTGGTAGATACGGTTTGACCGAAAATGGAATTAAAGAATTGAAAAATCAGGCTGCTACTCAAGCTTTTGGTGATGGTGATGGAGTTTCTGATACAAATGAACTGAGGGGTTTTTTGGATAATACAGAATTGGGTCGCAAACTAAAGGATGACGCCACATTTCAGAGGCTGCAGCAAGGCGGCGTTGGTAATGAAATAATCGAATACGCAGATTTAATCAAGAGAAGTTACAAAGATTCATTTAATGAAGACATAAATAACCATACAATCGAAAATAATTTAGGAGATACAGCTTCTGCTATTGGAGCTCTGATTGAACTTGAAGAACAAAGTAAACCTGCAATTGAAGCATATGGTAGTGCAACCAAGTTTATGACAGCAAAATTTAAGGCTGACACCAATATAGATAGGGGAAGTCAAGAGGCTGCAAAAGAATTATTTAATAGTGGTGAGGCAGAGAAAGCTGCAGAATTGCTAGCATTATCTGAAGCTGTAAAAGGTTTCGCCTCACCATCATCAACGCCATCGGCTGCTTTAAATGTCGAGGCTGAAAAACGTGCTAAAGAATTTATCACCTTAACCGAACAATTATCAACAGTAGCACCTGGAGAGAAAGCAAAATTAATGCAAGAAATCGTAAACAAAGGTAAAGAAATCACTGCTGCATCACCTACGGCTCGTGCTGCCATTAACGCTAAAACCGATGAGATAAAAATGCAAGCTACTAAAGCTAGTGCTCAAATTGAAGCTCAGTACTTACACAAAGAAATTGATCGAAAGACTGGTATAAGTTACGTGGATTCAAATGGTGCTACGGGTGAAATCAAGAAAAAAGATTTGGCAAAATTAAAGCAAACTAAAGCAGAACTAAGTACTGATGCGGCCCAATATATATCAGCTCGAGCTTCAAGACAAAGCCACACTTTAGCCTTTGAGGGTATTAAAAGAAGACTTGAGCGTGTTGGGGCAGATTCTCAGACTATAATCAAATATAGCTCAATGCTTGACGCTACTTTTGCAGGTCAAATAAATGGTAGAAATCAAAGTCAAGAAGACAGAACAAAACGTGCGCTAGGGTCTTTAGGTGCTACGATAGGTAAAGCTGAAAATTTAAATCGCGTTGGTTCAGCATTGTCTGAAGCTAGCAATAATATTGTAGATTTTAACCAACAATTAATAGAGACTCATCAAACTGAGAGTCAGTACAAAGCTAACTTTGCGGCATTACTTTAATAAATAACTTATGTCTACAGCTCAAATATCAAACCCACTACAAAACTTAGATAATAAGTTTGAAACCCTCCTAACTCAATTTGAAAATATGGGAGATTTAGATGAAGAAAGTCTAAGTAAAATGAAGTTAAAATACGCAGGACTCGACGAGGATGCTAAAATAGTTTTGATTAAACAATTGAATGATTCACTTGAAAAGTCCAGTAGAGATGCAGATTACATAAATGAGTATAGTAATCAAAGAAGACTGGTCGAAAAAGAAATAGAAATAGAGGCCGAGACAAATGCCTTGCTAGATTTTTATATCGAAAAAAATGAGAAAGAAGTTTCGGACGCCCAAAGGGAGCTAAAATCCCTGGAGATAGAAACATTAAATAACGAAAAATTGTATAATTTAAATTCAAATATTTCCAAATCTAATGGAACTCTCACCCTAGACCAGCTCCTAACTCCGACTACCTCAGCTATTCAAACCTCAAAACAAGTTCAGACTCAATTCCCAAACTCTTCAAATATAAGAGCAACCACAACAAAGGCTCCAGCAGGCACAAATAGGATTCCGTTACCAAGCTATGCTGTTTCACCAATTGCCCCAACTCCATCACCTTTACCGCCACAACCAGCTCCACAGCAGCCACCTAGAGTTTTTTCACAAACTCAACAGGGTAGATTAAGTCAATTTCAGCCACCAATTCCACAACCACCAACATTAATCAGACCAAGTCAGCCGCCAACTCAAATTCCAAGTGGTTCAGCATCTCAACCGTTGCAGAGACCGTGGAAACCAGAAGATGCCTTTGTTCGGCCCCCAAGCATCACTCCACCACTACCAAATCAGCAAATTCAACCCCCCAACCAAAATAGGAATTAGTTTCCAGATTCAGTTTACGGTCGGCTATAAGATTTCTCAATTCAAGTACTGGCCTGACTATTTAGTTTTCTAAAAAACTTTGCTATTCGGCATTACCTTGCACCATTTCTACCTCGATTCTTGGTGAGAGAGGCACAGGTACTCCACTTACGGCTGCTTTGACCTCAGAAATTCTAGGATAAGTTTCTTTAATTTTATTGGTTGCGTCAGTAGTGTCTAAGCCGCTATTTTGGGCGATTTCTTTTAATTTGTCTTTTGAGATTTCGTTTTTGAGACTATAGATATATTTTACATCCAGGCTCAGAGTTTGGTCGTCTTTGTTCCAGGCAGTCTCACCGTTTGAGATTTCTATTTTAGTGACTTGGTCGGCTTTAGGCTCGCGAGCGATGATTTTATCTACCAAAAGTTTTTTATCTAAAAAATACATATCTGAACTGACTCTGGCTGTCATTGAGACTTGGTCAGCACCGTCACCGAGTTTGTGATCAGCATTAAATTCTGACTCAATATTTGTGCTCCAGTTAATATTTGAAATATATTTGGCGGTATCAATTTGACTTAATTTACTACCTTTTTCGTTTAAAAGATTACTTTCAATGCTGGCTCGTAGTGTGCGTAAATCTCCATCAGTAACTGTACGACTGCTTTGCGATTTGTTACTGGTGATAGCTTCAGATACTACGCCGGTAAAGTTTGGGCCTAGCGGTACACCTTGAAGATTGACTGGGCGCATTTCCTTACCTTCGGCTAGATCAAAGTTTTGATTGTTACTACTTGATCCACTCTCAACCATTAGCTCAACTATCGGTCCGCTGAGATAGTTTTTGCTCGGGATGGAGATAGTTTGGACCTGGGTGGAGTCGTAGACTGGATTGTAGCGATTATCACCATCTAAAAGATAAAATTTTGATAGATTTAAGTCTATATTATTGCCAGTTTTATTTAAAAGGCGAATTTTGCCACGTGCTCTGGAACTATCAGTTGAAATTGTACCTGTGGTATCAGCAGTGCTTGCCAAGTCAAATTTGTAGTTTTGCTGGGTCAAAAAGTTTTTTTCAAAGCTAAAAAGTGCTTGATTTTCCTTTTTTTCAGGCGATATTTGTATAGTGTAGGCTATAGTCGGCAACCCAAGCGTGATCCCAACGACAGACAAAACCACCACTAAACCAAAAGAAAATAAATAAATGTAACGCAGTGGATTCCAAAAACCAAAATTTATTTTAATGGGTTTTTTGGTCGTGCTTTGTGGCTTTTTGACTTGGGTTGAGTTTTGTCGTGACGCCAACTTTGGTTTGGACAAGTCTGAAATTAGCTCAAATTGATCGCTGATTAAATCACTAAAACTATCACTTTGTGTAGCGATTTGGCTGCTTTTAAAATTTTCTAAAGTCTTTGGTTGGGCCGCCGCTTGATTTATCGATGCCAAAACTTCCTGGGAGGCGATAATTTTTGAGCGGACACGCTCTAGATCTGGTCTACCAGCGGTATTGCCAGTTTTGCCAACTTTACCAAGAATTGAATTTTGTAAAGCCTCAGATATTTCAATTTCAGGCACTTGAATCAGCTCCAGTTCACCATTTCTAAATTTTAGCTCAGGCGGTGTCTGTGCTACCTTTGCAGAAGAATCGACCGATCCATCTAAAAACTCTGTGGCTGGCTTTATGGGCAAAGATTTTTGAGGTATAAAATCTAGTGTTTTAGCTGGCACTGCCTTGCTCGTATCATTAAGGTTTAAACGCCCTGCCGCTGAATGTGGGACTAATAGACTTGGTGAGTGAGTCAAACCGTTATTATTGGGAATTTCTTGTAATTTACTGCTAGAAAGCTCGTTTTTGTCGTAGTTTGACTGGGTGATTGAGAAATTTTGATCAGCCTTTTGGAAATTATTTTCGTGACTTAGGTTTACCGATTTTGGATCTTCTAGATAATTATGTCTATTTGAGTCACTCTTTTCAGGTTTGTGAGATTGTTCAAAAATGGGATTTGTGTTTAAATGTCGCTTATGTGTACCATGGTTTGTAAAAGTATTTTCCAGGTTGATACTTTGAAAATGACTTGAGTTGGTATTTTTTTCGTCGACGCTCTCTTGGCCAGCCCACCAGTCTATTTCAGCCAAAGTTTGACTAGTTTTGTTTGAAAAAGCGTTGAATTTCTTGACTTTAAAACCACGCAGTTCAAGCCGCCCAAAAATATATTCATTGTCTGTAACCCAAGCTATTGGCCTTGGATAATTTGTCAGCATGTATAAAAAATGATCAAGCCCAATCTCAGAATCCAAACTTTCAGGTAGGCTCTCAATTATAATCTTAAGTTCAGTCTTAACACGACTCAGCTCTTTAAGCTCGGACAGAATTTCTTGGACAGTTTGATTATTCTTGATTATCAGCATAAAATTATCAACTTAAATTACTGTTTTGTTATTATTGTATTACCTCTATGATCGTTTTATTAAATAATAAAATACCAGCCTAGTCAAATACTTGACAGAAATCTCGGTCTTATGTTTTTATCAATTTGTTTGAACAAGTTAAAATTCTTTTTGTGTATGGACAGCCAGTTTAAAATCAATCCAATCAAAGCAATCGTCAGCCTTTCTCTAACCGTAGTTTTATTTTTTAGCTCTGTAATACTTGGTTTTATATTCGCCTCCAAAGCATCTTGGATTTTAATCGCTTTTTTGTTTTTAGCCTTAATATTTTTAGCACTTAGTTTTATTGCTTATCGAATTTACTCTGGAGTTTATTTTGTGGCCGTAAACTCAGAAACACTCACTCTTTCAAACTCAATTCGTAAAACTGAAATTGCACTTTCGGATATCGAAAAACTGGATTATATCAAAGGTAAAAGCCCTTTTAAAGGCGATGATGTATTAGCAGTTGAGTATAAAAAAGATGGTAAAATTGCTAAAATTAACTTCCTTTTGTTTTACTTAAAAGATAGCGGCGATAAAATCTATTCAAGTGTCATTTCCGAGCTAGAAAAAATAGCATAAATTCTACAAAATCTATAAATTTTTGATTAAACCAACCTCTTAAATGAGGTTTTTCTTATATCTATGAGCCAAGATTTAGAACTTCTAAAGCCTTCCCAAATCATCTACTCTAAACGCAAAACCATCAGCCTTATTATCAAAGAAGGTGGTGAATTTATAGTCCGCAGCCCCAAAAAAATAACTGAGTCGAAAATATTTGAGCTTATTAGAAAAAAACAAGATTGGATTTTAAAAACTAGGCTAAAACTAATCCAAATCAGCATCTCGCAGCCAAAAATTGAGTTTGAAGATGGGCAGTTTTTACCACTATTGGGGCAGCAAATAATGCTTAAATTCAATGACGCTCAGCAAAAAGAGTGTATTTTTGATCCAACAAACTTAGTTCTAGCTGTTAATCCTGCTAAAAATCCTGCTAAAAAAACTATTATTGCTTGGTTACAAAAACAAGCTCGAGCCAAACTCGATCAAGAGTTAAAATCGTGGGCACAAACTATGCGTCTAAATCCAAAGCAATTTCGGCTTTCAAGTGCTAAAACTCGCTGGGGTTCATGTAGTGGTAAAAATGTAATTAGTTTAAATTGGCGGCTGATTCTAACACCAATTGAGGTTTTACATTACGTCGTAATCCATGAGCTAGCCCATATTGAGCATAAAAATCACTCCATACACTTTTGGAACTTGGTTTCTAAATTTGATGAAAATTATAGAGAAGATCGGAAATATCTTAAAACTCAAGGCGCAAGTTTAATGCATAATTTTAGTTAAAAGTAAATTAAAAGCTTATTTTAGTAAAGACTTAAAGCTGAGAACAAACTTGCCAAAAAGTGCTTTGGTTATTATGATTTCAATATTAAAAAAGTTGTGTTTGTGCTTAAAACAAGCTACTTTTATCAAAAATTTAAACTCTTTATTTTCCCAAAGCTCAAACAGTTTTGCAGGCGCCATATTCCAAGCGAGGTGTTTTTTGCAAAACGATTAGCAAACGATGAGATAAGATAGTTTTGATGTTTAGCTCTGCTTAGTGTGTATTTATAATATATAAACTACTTTACACAATTCTAATTTATTTAGGCTTAAAATAACTTTAACATGTCTACAACTTCCACAAATTCAAGCTTTCAAGCTTTTGAGCCGCAAGTTTACGCTACTCGCCGAGCGAAATTTATCGATTTTTTGCCAGCAAATTCGGCTTGTTTGATTCTTGCCAATGAGACTTTGTATAAAAACGGTGATACTGAAATATCTTTTCGACAAGATAGCAATTTTTGGTATCTCACTGGCATAAACGAGCCTGATGCTGCTCTTTTGATCATCAAAGGTGAAAGTAGTTCTGAGAGTAGCATTTTTGTACGAGAAAAAATCAAATCCGAAGAAATTTGGGCTGGTTATAGACTTGGTTTAGAGGCTGCTAAAGCACTCACAAACGCAGATAAAATTTTTAGATTTAGTGATCTGATCTTACAAATTGAGCTCTTGCCCAGAAATATTACTAAATTTTATTTCAAGTCTTTTGCTCCAAATTACAGCTTGCTTCGCCAAAATATTTTGCAAGCTTACCCAAAACGCTATATTTTAGAGCTGTGTGACCCAGATTTGATTTTGGGTGAAATGCGACTAATAAAAGAGTCTGTTGAGCTTGATTGTATGCGCCGCGCTGCTGAAATTTCGATTTTAGGCCATCTCGAGTCGCAAAAAATGATTTTAGCGGGTAATTTTGAATATCAAGCACAAGCAGCTCTAGAATATCAGTTTAAACTCCAAAATACGTCTCCCGCTTATCCGAGCATAGTTGCCAGCGGTCCGAATGCGACTATTTTGCACTACACTCAAAATGATCGACAATTTTTAGCAGGGGATTTGGTCTTGATTGATGCCGCCTGTGAGTACGGAGGCTATTCAAGTGACATTACTAGGACATATGTAGTTGATGGAAAATATTCAGATTCACAAAAATTAATTTATCAAATTGTGCTTAAGGCTCATCACCAAGCTCTTGAAACCGCTAGTATTTCAGGTAAAACTTTTAAAGAAGTTCATGTTGCCGCTGTTCAGGTTTTGATTCAAGGTTTGATTGATTTAGGGTTATTATCAGGGTCAGTTGAGTCAAATATTGCCAATAAAGATTATCTTAAATATTATATGCACGGCACAAGTCATTGGCTCGGGCTAGATACACACGATTTAGGAGAGATGAGTGAGCCATCAGATCCCAAATCACCCAATTTAAGAATTTTAAAACCTAATATGGTGTTGACAGTTGAGCCTGGTTTATATTTTGATATACATGATCAGAGTATCCCTGAGTCATTTCGAGGAATTGGGATTCGCCTCGAAGATGATATTCTAATCACCGATAATGGAATAGAAAATCTCACAGCCCAAGCCAAGATCGAAATTTAAACTCCGCAAAAGCAAGGCTTAAAACTTATTCAAAAATTTTAAAAACCTATGAAAACTATCGCTGAAGAATTAGAAGATGTCATGCGCAGTAAAAGCCAAGATGGTTCAATCTATATTAAAGATTTAATTGCTTATTTTGGTGACAGATCTCTGATTTTTATTATTGCGGTGCTCTCCCTCCCGATTGCTCTCCCTTTCACGCCACCAGGTATAAATACCATCTTTGCAGTAGTTTGTTTGATTTTGATATTGCGCTGGATGATCGGCAGTAAAAATTTTAAACTACCAAACTGGGTCGAAGATAAAAAAATCCCGTTTTCACCTGATGGTAAGTTTTTTATAGGCATGAAAAAGCTGTTAAATTGGATTGAGTTTGTTGTCAAAGCCAGAAACGAGCGCTTGATCAGCTCCAAATTTTCTAGATTGATTCTTGGTTTTGGACTTTTATCCAGCTCAACTGTGATGCTAATTCCGCTCCCAATTATAAACAGTGCATCATCGCTGCTAGTTTTGTTAATTTCAGTTTCTATACTTTCAAAAGACGGTCGAATAGCTATAATCGCCGCCGTGATTGGGATTTTACTACTACTTGTAACTGTCGGGATTGTAGCTTTTGGAGTTTGGTTTGGGCAGAGTTATTTTAAGTAATTAGTCGCCATCAAAGCAACAAGCAAAATCACACACTTTTTTGAGATAAATTTAGTGCAAGGTTAATTAATTGCGAGCTAAACTTTTACAAAACAACATTTTCTAACCTAAGACAGCTTATATTAGCCACCAATTTTCAATTTAGTTTTTACACAAAATAAGATTTACACCAAATTTAAAGGTCATAGCTTATAAATCAAATCAAAATATGAATCAAAAATATATTCCAGACGATCAAACGCTCAAAATCATTTTAGCTGAGTATAATATTGCAGATTTTACCTATAAATATAATTCAAATCAGGGAGATGCTACCACCATTTTTGTCTTTGCCAACAATCAAAATTACGTGCTTCGAGTATCTGCAAACGAACCTAAAGCTGAAACTCAAGTTCAGGCAGAAGTTGACTTTATCCATTTTTTAAATGAAAATAATTTTCCCACATTTGAGATTTATAGCAATATTCATGAAAAATTTCTCTCAAAAATTGCGATTGACGAAGCTACTTGGTTGGTGATTTTGATGGAGAAAATTTACGGTCAAGAAATCCCAAAAAATGACTGGATCAAAGATATTGATTTACTAGGAAATATGGCTCAAACCCAAGCCACTCTTCATCACCTAGGTACAGAATTTGCTCAGATAAACTTGCAAAACGATTATGATACTCGGGTCTGTAGCAGCCATACTGGGCAGCTCTTGATCAAAAAACTCGAAGAATTCAACACATTAAACGATGCCTCAAATGATTTGTCTGACATTGTTTCGGATATAAAAAGTTTGGAATTCCAGTACAGTGCTTTTTTACCACTGGGTTTTATTCACGATGATTTTTGCTGGAAAAACCTACTTTTCACAGAAGAGGGCGACATAAATGTGATTAATTTTGCTGGGCTACGAGTTGGGCCGATCGCAAGCTGTTTGGGATCAGGACTATTTACAGTTGTTTTATCAGCTTTTGAGGCTGGTCAAGACATCCAAACCCCCACTCAAGAATACCTAGATTTATATCGCGAGGTCAGAGAAATCGAGCAAATCGAGCTGGGCGAATTATTAAAGCCACTAATTTTAAGACTAGATTTGGCTATAATTTCAGAAATATTAGATAGCAAACGAGTAACTTCTAAAATTGAAAATTACGTGCTACTTAAAAAGCAGCTTTTAAAGCTAAATTTTAGCTAGCGTATTTTGACACTTTAGAGTAGTTTAGTCATATATTCAATATGAAACCTAAAATTCGTGCCATTTTAGAGGAAGCTGACAATAGTTTATTGTTTGAGATAATTATGAATTTGTGTGAAAAACACAAGACTTTGAGCGAAGATATTGAGTTTATTTTAAATCCAAAAAATATTAAAAACCCACAATCATATTATAATAAATTGGTTAAAAAAGCCATAGACACCAATTCTTGGTCACATTTTCCAAATAAAGGTGTCAAAGGACTGCAAGAAATGATGCTTAAGCTAGAATTTTTTCAAAAAATAGGCAATTTTCAAGAAGCTCAAAAGCTGGCTGAGGCTATTTTAGGGGTGATCCAGCGATGTCGCAAAAACTATAATAATCAAAATGTAGAAGAGCTAGAAACTATTAAAAGTAACTTAATCGGTCAAATTAGTATTTAAAATAAAAAAACTTTTTAAAAATTATAGTCACCAAACCCGCGATACCAAAATAAAATACTAAGCCCATTCTTTTTTCCCAAAAAAACACTTCGGTTGGAGCAAATTAAAAGAAACCACTTTTTTGAGTCTTACAAAGTGAGTTTTGTGTGGTGAAACAGTCCAAATTTTAGGGCGAAGATGGTAAACAAAAGGGCTAGTTTTTCGATAAAAATATCTTATTTTAAGACTTTGGTTATTTGAGTATTTCAGCATACTCAAGCATAAATACAGTAGCCGACCAGCACATTTTGCTTTCCATATACCCTAAGCCTAAAAGCTTTGACTACTTTTCAAAAAGAGATTAAAATCAAATCAGATGTCTACTTTTTCAAACAAATCCTGGTATTTTAGCACAGCTATGGCTATTGTTTCGGCTTGTATGGCTGTTATCGTGGGCTTTTTTATCTATTTGGTTTCGCAGTCTATTTTTTCGACTAAAATCTATGAGCTTGGTCAAAGTGGCTGGACGCTACTTGGGGCTGAAGTTTTGATTTTGGTGGTTTTATTTTGGGCTACGCTGGGGCTACTGGCAAAAAACTTTTGGCATAAATCATTTTTAAAAATTGGCGAAAAGGGAATTGAAATTTTTTACTTAAATAGTTCTCTAAAGCCAGTAAATAACCTGTATAAATGGGAAGAAATATCAAGTATTGGCGACCAACTTGGCAAAGTTCAGTATGAGTTATATTTATCACTAAAATCAGCAGATAAAGAAGTATCTCAAAAAGTTGTTATACCATTTGAGCTTTGGCAAAGCACTTTTAGAGTCAATAAAATCCGTAAAGCAGTCGAAAAATATTCACTAAATTCTGATTTTAAAACCCTACCCAAGGTTGCTTTAATCTTTGGTGATTTGCTGTTAATCTCATTTTTGATTTTAGTTTTTAGCTTATTTGCCTACATTATTTTACGACAATTTGCAGGTCAAAATTGTAACTGTTTTTAGGCATTTTTGAGCATATTTTAGCACTCTACTTGACAGACTGCTAAGTATATTCTAAACTAGAAAAGTGAAGTATTTTTTTTCACGAAATTAATCTAAACTTTTTCTAATATGTCAGATAAATATCTTTTTTGTATTGAGTCGGTCCAAAAATCACTTAATAACACGCTTAATATGTTGACCAAAGCTCAAGCGTGGGCTGCTGAATCCGGTAAAACCGATCAAGAAGTACTTGAGGCTAAACTAGCTCCAGATATGTTTTCTTTTGTAAAACAAATCACCATATTGTGCGACAATGCTAAAGGACTAGCTGCTCGACTTTCAGGCACCGAAATCCCAAAACACGAGGACAATGAAACTACTATTGCTGAGCTAATTAATCGTGTCAAAATTACGCATGAGTTTATTAATAGTATTCCACAGCAGGACTACAGCGAGGCAGATCAAAAACAAATCGTCTTAGGATATATCCCTGGAAAATATCAAACAGCAGAAGATTTTGCTCGTGATTTTGCAATGCCAAACTTTTACTTCCATACTGTGACAGCTTACGCTATCTTGAGAAATTTGGGTATGCCACTTACTAAAATGGATTTTATAGGTAGCTTAATTTTAAATGATCTATAAAATAAAATTCATTACTTTTAAGTAAAGTATCAAAAAGCAAAATGCGACAATAAATTACAGCCTTTAAATTGGGCTGTATTTTTATACTTTTTTTAGACTCAAAACTTGCTGCCTGATCACGTCGTATCCAAATAACTTTTCATTTAGTTCCGAGCTTAAAAGTCCGAGATTGCGCCTTTTTAAAATTAAATTATCCACGCTTCGCACCAGCTCAAAAGGATAATCAGGTCGTTGATAAATTTTTTTTCCGAGCTCTTCATCCCAGATTAGCTGTAATTCGGCCTGATATTTGCCCACCACTATCTGTAAATCTAGATTTATTTCATGGGGAAGCAATCCAGTTTCTTGTAAAATAGACCAACTGGCCTCAATTACCGCTTTAAAAGCAGGCTTTGAGTCATTTTCCGGTAAAAAATTATACAAACATAGCCAAGCTTTTAAATTGATTAAAATATGAATGTCTACCGAGCTACTACCAATACTTTGAGAGATGGAAGTTTCTGGAATATCTTTAATACTTAGATTGGTTTTGAGATTTGTGCGTAGCTGCGAAATAGGAATTTTCACGATGTCGCTTAGTCGTTTTAGATATTGTTCTTGAGCAATGCTATCAAGATGGCTAATTAGATTTAGAGCTTCTAAAATAGCCTCTTTTTGAGTCTTAGAGTCTGGTGAAAGTAGAAAATGTAAAGTTTTAGCAAAATAATAATCTGGATAGTAAATAGTTTGTAAAGCATCTTTTTGAGTATCAGAATCGCATACATATTCATCTAAATCCTTATATTTACTCGGGATTATGAGCTGATTGACATTTAAACCCAATAAACTGGCCATACCAAAAACTTTATAAGCTGCCTTGATGCCAGCCTCATCGTTGTCAAGACCTAGAGTCAGTGTGGTGGTTAGTCGCTTGATTTTGCGTAGCTGCGTCTCTGTGATGCTGGTACCGCCACTAGCTAAGATATTGTCCCAGCCACGAGTGTAAGCACTGATTAGATCAAGATGCCCTTCAACTAAAATAACCTCTTTTTTTTGATAAATATTTTTACGCACTAGATTTAAACCAAACAAAATATCGCCTTTATTAAACCAGGGTGTCTGGGGTGAATTTAAATATTTTGGGCGATTGGGATCATCTTGCAAAAGTCTACCTGTAAAACCAACTACTTGACCTTTGTCATTTGATATTGGTACCAAAAGGCGCTGCTTAAATTTGTCTCGCAGTTTTGGTTGTAAACTATTTTCATCGGCATTTTTATCCACAACTAGGCCAGTTTCAATCAAAATCGGCAAACTAATACCTTTTTTTTTGCTTGACAGGTCAATGAGTAAATCAGATGCCGGAGCGATACCCAGCTGGAAAATTTTAATATGCTCTAAAGTAAAACCTCGTTTTAACAGATAATCTTTGATAATAGATTTTGGATTTTGGATTTCTTTAAGCAAGATTTGATGATATAATTTGGCTGCCCAAGCTAAATGTTTTAAGCCATTTGAGTACGTAGAATTTGGAATTGCAGCACTATCTTCGGATCTTGCTAAAGAGTCGCTTTGATCTGTGTTTGATCCACCAAAACTCTTTTTATAAGTATCTAAATTGACTCCAGCTTGAGCTGCTAGTTTTTGCAAAGCTTCGTATTTGCTGATATTTTCGATCTGGGATATAAATCCAAACACATCGCCGCCAAGTCCGCACCCAAAACAGTGCCAAATTTGCTTAGCTTTAGAAATTATAAAACTGGCCGATTTTTCATTATGAAAAGGGCATTTGGCTTTTAAATTTGAGCCAATCGAGTTGACTTGGATGTATTGTCCAATGACTTGTTCGACTTCGACCCGATTTTTGACATCATCCCAGACTGACATGTTTGACTAATTATTTATTGTGTATTATTACTTATTATATCTATACTTGTCCACAGCATGAAAAACATTTCGAAAATCTTTGAATGCCAGCACTATCGAACTTGGGTCAAACCCATTATTTTAGGTGTAATTACACTTAGTGCAATTAGCCTCTCTATCTGGTTAGTTTGGTATCTAAATCCAACAACCACCTCAAAAGATGCAGAATTTTTTAAGGAAGCTCAGCAGATTTTAAGGTAAAACTTTTATAAATTTAATAGTAAAATACCAAAGCAAGACACTTTTATCAAAAATTAAACCGTTTTGAATTTTACCACTTCGCTTTAGTTTTCTAACTCCTACTTTTTTACAAAACTTCGTTTGCTAGGAAAGAGCTTCGCTTTTTCTTTCAAAACTCAAACAGTTGTGTCGCACATACGCTCCAAAAGAGCTATTTTTTATGGGAAGAAAGTATAAAAGATGGTTAACTATTTGTTTTTACTTTTGGGTGGTGAGTCAGTCTATTTTTTGAGATATCTTTGGATCGCTAGATAAATTGTGATTATACCGATAATTACACCAGCGACTATGTTTATTGCGAGGTTTAAAAATACTTTGTTTGAAAATTGACTCAAATCACTAGCTTCACTTGATACAAAAGCTGAAGATAAATAAGCGTTAATATAAGGCGAAATAGAGTTTGTCAGTGGTATAAAAATTGCCAGAATAATGCAAGCAGCAACTAAGTTGTAAAGTACGCCTTCAACTATAAAAGGTGACTGAATATAAGTATTTGTGGCACCGACAAGACGCATGATTTCGATTTCCTCACGGCGATTGTAAACTGCAATTCTCAAAATATTTATCATGACCAAAATCGAAACTAAAGCGAACACCGCAATTACGATTAAGCCTGTAGTTTTAGTAATAGAATTTAACCGTTTCAGGTTTTTAATAACTGCCGAAGGGTTTTTTACAGAGAGTAAAATATCTTTAAACTTATCTTGATTTAGAAAATTTACAGTTGGCTCGAAATCTGCTAAAGTTTTTGGTTGAAGCTCCAGTTTATAAGACAGCGGATTACCGATTAGGTCAAATATATCACCTATACCAGGCATACGCTTTAACAGAGTCTCTTTTTCTTCTTCTTTGGTAAAAACTTTGCTGCTAGTTATTTCAAAACCGCGTGAGCTGTCTTTCTTTTCCAAATCGGCTTTTAATATATTTACAGTTTCAACAGTTACATCTTCTTTAAAAAACACCACAATATTGACTTGTTGGTCGAGCTTTGCGATAGCGTACTCCATGGAAGTGGATATCAAAGACAAGAATCCCACAGCTCCCAAGCTAATTACCAAAATAGTCACAGCCGTCAAACTGAGCCATATATTTCTGGTAAAATTTTTTATTCCGCTTGAAAGCGCATGTTGCATCAGAGACATAGTGAACTTCGTGAAATCAAGATTTTGGTTAAAGTATATTTAAAACTTTATTTGGCACGTAAATAACTTTAGTGATTGTTGTGGGTAAAAATTTACTCAAATTTGGCTGGCTTCGTACCATTTCCACTAATTGCTCTTGGGTTTGGTGTGCACTATTTTCTAGGTCGCCGCGATATTTATTGAGTATCATGACTTTGACTTTGCTGACAGCTGCCGCCATTTTATTTGGATCATAAGCTGGCCAAACCATTTCATAATTATAATATTTTTCCAGAAAATCAACTTCACCCAATATCTCCAAACCTTCACAGGCAATCACAGGAGCAAAAGGAAATAGTAGTTTTAGAAAAACTTTAAGGTCATTTTTATGAACTAAATCGATATTTTCATTTAAAAACTTCATGAAATCTGAAACACAAGTGTTAAATTGTAATTTTTCGATCTTATCATCAATATTTTTAACCAAATTATTTAAATCAGACTCTAAATCTTTATTTGAGCCATTTTTAGAACTATTTGCAGCTACGGTCTCAATCAAACCCCAAACCTTGACTAAAAATCTGTACACCCCCTTGATTCCAGATGTGCCCCAGGGCTTGTTATCTGCGTACGGACCCATAAACATCTCATACATTCGCAAACAATCCGCACCATATTCATTGATTACATCATCAGGATTTATGACATTGCCTTTGGATTTTGACATTTTTTGACCATCAGGCCCCAAAATCATGCCTTGATTATGTAGGACAGTAAAGGGTTCCCGGCTAGAACTAGTTTTTAAATGGGCAGTATTTGGCATACAAAAATTTTATAACAATATTTTGATATTTAGTTACTACAATTTAAATGTCAACTTAATTTAATTAAGTCTAATTTTGCCTAAATTTAGTACGTATTAAATGGATTTTGAATTTTAGGAAGCGTGGGTAAATTATCTATTAGGTCTTGACTTTTATCTTTGATTTGCTCGATTGGGGTAGACTCTTTTGGTAGATCTATCTTGTAAATTCGCCATCTAAAGCCGCTCCAGAGATTACCTTGGCGCTGTAAATATAGTTTTGCAATTTTACTTTCAGGGTTCTTAAAATCGTTTTCAAAATTTAGGACTACGATTCCATATTCTTTGGCATTTCCAGAGTATTCTATTGGACCAACTTTGATTGGATTATTTTGTTTAAAATTCCGCAGTGTTTTGATTTGATTTTCCGATTCACCCAGCCAAGATGCCACAGCACCAGTCTCAACTATCTCTTGTAAAACTGATTTTTCACCACCTGTGACGGCGTCTTTGGCAGGATTATCTAGGATTTTGAGATAGCTTTGGACAATATTTGGAGCTGTGTACTGAATTGCACTGATGTTGTTGTAGGCTACAAATATTATACCCCCAACTAAGGAAACAATCAAAACTGTAATAATTACTTTAAATAAAGTGTTTATATATAAAAACATAAAAGGGTAAAACAGAGTTTATACTACAAATTTGGCTTGAGTACAGCTTTTTGAATTTGGTGAATCACTCGACTGCGCGGCCTAGAATAGTCCACAAAATATCTGGAAGGCAAAAGCTCGACTAATTCATACTTAGTTCCATCAAATAGTTGATCTAAATCAATTCTATACGGCTCACCATTTAAAGCTTTATAAGCTGGCAAACAAAAAATAATCTCAGGAATACCTAGCGATGAGGCTTGCTGTAATAAATTTTTCCACAAAGCTTCGACATCGTCTAAAATTTTATAAAGCTCGGTTCGTTCTGGTAGATTTTGACCAAAAACGGGACCTAAATAACCTTCAGTTACGATTGAGGTTTGGGTGAAATCGAATTTTGGAAAATTTTTACGGATAACTCCCGACATATTGGATTCCTTGCTGGCTGTAGCGAGATTTTCAGCTGCCATTTTTTCGATATGTAAAATATGATTTTTATCAGGATTTAAACCAAGCTCAAGCGCGCTATGCTCTATCCAATCCAGATTTAAACGTAAATCCTTGATGGCTGCGCGACTCAAATCAGTGCATATTACTGGCTTGCCGTTAAACAATAAACTAACTGCAATCAATCCACCTTGGCCACAAAATGGATCCCAGATATACTTGGAATTGCCGAAATTGGCTAAATTTAAAATCGATAAAGCTAATTTTAAATTCATTTTACCGCGGCGCATGTTTCCACCCGGAAGACTGGTGTCTAGTTTGGCAAAGATTTCCTGATCAGCAATATCTGTGATGATGCCAGCATAGATCTCACCATAAAACTCAAAAACCAAAATCCAATCAGCAATGTCTTTAAAATGTCCAGCATTCGGCTCTTTGTCGTGTAAAATATTGATTTTTTTAAAACCAACTTCATGTGCTAGTTGAATTAATTTTTTTGAATTAATGGCAGCATTGATACTAATGCCTAGTTTTTTGACTGGTCTGTCTTGGTGCAAATCAGCGATAACTTGAGCTAAATCGTCAGCAGACTCAATTTTTTGACAAATTTTACCACTATAAACAACTGAACCCATTTTAGATGCCGCCGCTAGTTCAGTTGTGAGTAGATATTTCGAGTCAAATTTTAAGCCAGCTTGGGACTTATTTAGTGATTCTGTGCTAGTTTTGAGGCCGTTGAATTCGGCTAGTGCAAGTTCCGGAATGTGGCCAAGTCGATAAAAAAACATGTGTGATTTGAGTTTTGAATTTAATTTTTGATCCCTAGACGAGCCAGCTGGTTTTTATTTTTGCTGTGCTTGTTGATATAGCTATAGACTTCTTTAGCTTTTTCATTTTCTTTGTGATAGGTGTAAAAATTGCCAAGTGATTCCCATAACTCGAAGTCATTTAAATTTTGGTGCAGTTTTTCTAAAATCTGATCTTCTAGTTCTTGATACATATATTCATCATCGGCATCGACTAATTTTGGGCTTGGTGCAGTTGGTACAGAGGTTTCGAGATTTGCAGCAGTGTCCGGTTTCGGAGCCAATGTAGATTTGTTTTGGACTGAGTCACTGGGCTTATTAGTATTTTTTTGATCCAAATCAATTTCTTCAGACAAATTTGGCCAAAAATGTAACTGGGTTTTTGGCTTAGAAAAACGACTTTTTACAAATTCTTGACCTTTGTGAGAAATATTTTGAAAAGTTTGATTTAAATTTTTGATTCTAGATGAGGTTGCCATGGCCGATCGAACCGAAGAATGATCTGGATCGAGATTTTTATTTTCAATCGGCTGAGTTATTTTAAGCAGAAAATTACTTAATTCACTGTATTTTATTTTTACAAATTTGCCAGTTTTACCAAGCCAAACCTTGCTCTGAGTAGTAATTAAAGCTAGGTCCAGGTTTTCAAAAAAAGAAATTGTTTTAGCTAAGCTGGCTTTAGCAAAGTCTGTATAAGTTTCGAGTTTCAAAAAATTTGCTCCAAAATCTCTTGAAATAAAATTTATGTCTATGACCGGGGCAGACAGTAAATCATGGCTTTTATAATACTCTGTCTCAGAGTCTATAGCGGTAGCTCCGTCGGCGTCATCTAGGATATATTTAGCTTTACCTTGGTTTGTATACGCGATATATTCCAGTTTTTTCTTTTGATAAGAATTCAACATTCCAGATACTGAAAGGATGGCGCCGCTGAGACCGAGAAATAAAACTAAAAATGAGATAATTAGACTAAGCATATATATCAGCTTAAATTTTCATGACTTCCGCAGATTTAGTTTTGCAAATTTCTTCAATTTCTTGATTGATTGCGTCTATTTCTTTTTGTAGTTCAGATTTGAAAGCCTTGATGGCGTCTTCAGATGCATTTTGAGCTTCAAATTCTCGCTCGGCTTTACTTAGTGCATCTTGACGATGTTGTCTGACTTGGATTTTGATTTCTTCTTGAAATTTATCGATTCTTTTGACTTGTTCTTTGCGGTTTTCCTCAGTCATTGGCGGAAAATTTAAAATAACCCCAGCTCCATTATCAGTTGGATTAACACCAATTTTAGCATCTTCGATTGCTTTGGCGATAACCCTTATCAAGCCTTTATCGTACGGAGTGATAATAATGGTGCGTGGTTCCGGCGTAGAAATGCTAGCTACTTCCATCATAGACATCATGCTGCCATAGGCTTCCACTTTGATTGGTTCGACTATACTTGGGCTAGTTCGACCGGTGCGAATAGAGAGGAGTAGATCTTGTAAAGACTTCAAAATTGAGCTGTGCGGGAGATAAGTGTAGTTCATGCCAAAAAAATTTAGTTATATAGTTTGTGACTGTAAACTTTTTGTTTGTCAATTCATTTATTAATTTCCTCACTAATTTACTATCACGATTTCATTGTTATATTTACCCCATTCACGTATTACTGTTTTTTCTGATAGTGTGATTTTACCCTGAATCGGATCATTGAAAATATAGCTAAAATTGCCAGTTGCATCCTTTTTATAACCAATTAAAACATTGACATGATTTTGAAATATTTTGATTTCTTTGCCTTCTGGGGTTAAATATTTTAAGACTTCACTACGAGCATCGTCGCGCTGATGCCAGAAAATTACTGGCTTATCCTGAGCTAAGGCTTGTCTGAGGTCTTCAAGATTTGCAGCATCTATTTCCTTGCTACCAGGTCTATAATCATTAGCCACTCGTGCGATGGGACCATTGTTTACTCCCCAGCCCGTACCACCAGCTAACCCAGCAGCTTTGGTATATAAAAAGCCTTTTTCATTTCCTACAAAGCCTAAGTTGGGATCACCCCAAATCATTTTACCATCTTTAAAGGTTTTTTTTATTGGCTGAGCGTAGCCTATTTTTGGCATCAATTCTTGTGGTGTGACTTTTTCACCGCGATATTGAAGTGCCATAGCCAGACTCGTGGCTTCACAGTTTAAATTGTATTGCTGCATCAAAACTGGTACTTTCAACAAAACCGAATTTGGTAATTCAACTTTTTTATCTGAGTTTTCCGCTGCTGGATTTGGATTATTTACGGAGATTAAATCATTTGAATTTACTGCCATTTGATTAGTTTTGAGGCTACTGACGACATTAGCTTTAGGTTCAACTTTTGGTACTTTAGCTACATTCAAAACTGTACCGCTAGGATCATGCTTAGTTTTACTTTCATTATAGATTTTAATGCCAGCAAAAGTAATTACAGCGATTAAAGCAATCGGTAGTATTCCAAAGAAAAACGCTAAAAAAGTAAATTTAAGAAATTTGATCATAGATATTCCTATCAAAATTACTGGGCTTTGACCATTTTGTCAAACAAAGCTCTAATTAATTCTTCTAAAGCTTTATAGTGCCAGCTCGAAGATAGTTTACCGACCAGCGGACGTCTACTGATCTGGGAGTGCCGTTTGTTGGCAGAGGCAAATTTTTGATTTTAAAATCTCGTTCGGTCCCAGCTCCAAATCCATTGAAACTGCTTGTACCTATAAAAAGAATCGAGCCTTGAGTATCTCTAACAAAATATGTGACCTCGATAGTCTCCACAGTTCGCTTGTCCTCGTTGCGAAGTAGGGCTGACACTGTCATAGTTTGACTTTGAGCATCTACTTGGACTTGGTTATTTTGAACAGTTACATTTGGAACAGTCAAAAGGGGATTGGCGTTTGGATTGTAGTTTAGTTTTTGAGTGCCCACTTCCTCGATTATCTGCATATCTACACCATTTGTGGGCGACTGCACCACAATGTACTTGTTGTCATCAGGTAGCAAATAACTTGAAAAAACTTCTTTTGGAGTGATCACAGCACCATCTTTATCCAAGATTTGAATCGAGTAATTCCAGGGTGAAAAGCCAACGTCACGATTTTTTTTATTGCGAATGGCAGCATACAAGACTGAAGTACCGTCTTTTAACTCAGCTCGCTGAGTTTTACCGATCTCATAATCATAAGTTTGAATTTTTGGATCCACCGCAAAACTATTTAGATTCAAATATGATTTTGCACTGAGTCCAGAGGCAAATTTACCCAAGTAATACACTGGAAAAATACAGATCAATAAAATAATTGCAAAAATAATTATTGAACGCCTAACTCCACCTTGAAAATACATGGACAGGTTTTCAAATTTATATTGGAGATTTTCTAGAGCCATAATAGTTTCAAAACGATTTCAAGCTAAAAAACGCGAAATCTAGTTTTCATTAGAGTAAATATATCTTAAAAAATGGTTATACACAAATTTAAAAAGCGAATATATCAGGATTTTAAATCGATCTTTGAGCAAATTTATCCAGCAGTGGTCTAAAAATTCGACTAACTGGATTAGCTTTGATTTGTCCAAATTGGATTCGGCTCTCCGCGGCAGAAAGATGTAGATATTTTTTAGCCCTTGTGACACCGACATAGGCTAGTCGTACTTCTTCTTCGATCCCGCGCTCCTCATTTAGACTGTTTATATGTGGTAAAAGACCATCTTCGATCCCAACTAAAAACACCGTTTCAAACTCCAAACCTTTACTTTGGTGCAAGCTCATCAGCGTGACTTTATTGTTCTCGTTTTCGTTATTTAGCCCATCGAGATTGGTCATAAGACTGATTTGCTCCAAAAAAATCTGCAATTTGTCTTTAAGTTCTAGGTTTGCTGTATCGTCGCCTCGATCAAAAGCAAACATAATACTATAGAGTTCACCAATATTTTCGATACGGTTTTCGTAGTCATCTTTTAGAGGATACTCCTCTTTTAAATAACGTATATAACCAGTAGTAGTCAAAATTTCTTTGGTCATATCGATAATACTTGTGTTATTTGCCCATGCAGTCTGCAAACATCTAAAAAACTCATAAACTTTGGTAGCTATTTTTTCAGGTAAATCTACATCTCCTTCTTGTAAATGAGCGATAATTTTTTCCAGAGTTTTTGGTCCGACTCCATCCAAAAGTACGGGTAAAATCCGCTTTAAAGACAAAATATCTTCACCGTTTAACACAAATTTTAGCAAAGCTAGGACATCTTTGATTTCTTTTCGATCTAAAAACCGCACTCCCGAAGTCAGTCGGTACGGTAGTTTTGATTTTAGGAAAACCTCTTCTAAAATACGACTCTGAGAGTGAGTCCGATACAAAACCGCAACTTTATTTAGATCTGAAATTTTGCCCCAGTCAAAACTAGGTACTTGCCAGCTAGAGAGTTGGTTGAAGCCGTGCCAACTAGAAATTGGTTTCGCGTCATCGAGCTCTAAATACACATCGAACATACTCGAGACAGCATCCACTTTTGGCTTGGGTAAAAGGCTCGGGCTAATTTGGGTCAAAAGACGGCTATCGTGATCGTCGTAAATCACACTAATATCATGATCGATATCGTGACCAACACTTGTACTCAAAATTGATTCTTGGTCGGCACCTTGCTTGATTTGACCGTATTGCAGATTGATTTGACGCATAATATAGTCTGCCTCACTACGTTCATCTCGAGCCAAGTAGTATTTTACTTGCATTTTATCAGGACTATCGGTAAAAAGCTCTTTTTTCATTTGAGACGGGTTGAGGCTGATGATTTTTTCAGCTAGATCCAAAATCGGTTGAGTCGAGCGATAATTTTGGTTTAAAACTACAGTTTTAGTATCTTTATACTCGTATTCAAAGTTTAAAATAATCTCGATTTTACTACCTCTAAAAGAGTAAATACTCTGGGCATCATCGCCTACCACAAAAATTGAACGAGCCGAATCTTCCAAAATCAGTTTTTCGGGTGAAAGTAGTCGAATTAGCTCAAATTGAGCCTGGTTGGTATCTTGAAACTCATCCACCATCAAATGACTCCAGCGAGCCTGCAAAGTGGTCCGAACTTGCTCAAAATCTCGTAATATCAAATACGGAATCAAAATCAAATCATCAAAATCCACGCTTTGACTTTGGCGTAAAGTCTGCTCATAAGCGGCGTAAAGCTGATGAAAAACCGGTAAAAATTCTTTTTTAAGTAATCTGGAGTCACCAGCTGTGAGTAAATTTTGTTTGCACTGACCGATAAAATATAAAACCAAATCCGGGGCGATATTTTTGGGATCAAGATTTCTTTGCTTCAAGATTTCTTTGATAATCTTTTTTTGGTCATCATTATCAATAATGCTAAAAGTGCTTTTTAAATCAATCAAATCACCAAATTCGCGGACCAATCGCACACCAAGTGAGTGAAAAGTACAAAGCAGCGGAGCCGAACTATAGTCATTTTGCCAAGATCTTGAGGGTGTAATGTTTATACCTAATTGATTTAGTAGCTCAACCACTCTTTTGTTCATTTCAGCCGCGGCTTTGTTGGTAAAAGTCAAGCATAAAATTTGTCCAGGAGCTGCTCCAGTGCTGATCAAATGAGCTACGCGTCGAATCAGGACACTAGTTTTACCACTCCCAGCTCCAGCAATCACTAAAGTCGAGCCAGAAATAGCACTGACGGCTTCAACCTGACGACTATTTAAGCCGTTTAGAATTTGTGATGACATATATCTTTATGGTACGGATTTTGTAAGATTTTGTCTAGCCAAGAAATCTCAACCATTATTTTTTAGCCAAGTGCGTTGTGCGTATCTGGTTTGTAGGAAATTGTGTAGCGATTCCATTCCGGTCGAGATATTTTTTTGGGGAAGGAAAGAAGCTGTGATTAATATTTAATATTAAATTTTAAAAAAGATATCGGCGAAACTATCCAGCAATTACGCCTCGATGGCTATTCCAGTACTTTGGTCGGTATTACTATCATAGTCAGATTGTCTCAAAACAAAGTGTTATTTTTTTTAAAAAGTAAAATTTCATTAATTTAATGACCCAAATCACCCAATTGACACGAATCTATGGCGATGTAGCTTCACAAATCGATGAGAGAAATTTGGTTTGAGAGCTGATTTATCTTAAACAAAGAATAGCTTTAGAAAGCCTGGTAAATA
The DNA here is from genome assembly GCA_043761585.1 of bacterium. GTDB lineage: Bacteria > Patescibacteriota > JACMRA01 > JACMRA01 > JAYUNN01 > JAYUNN01. Next base: position 6,715 of record JAYUNN010000019.1, on the reverse strand, counting down.
TCATCACCAAACTTGAAAGTAGTATAAAAACTCTAATTTTAAAGCTGAATCTCAATCGATCAGAAAACAAGTTTGTCGAAAAAATTGCCTTTTTCTATTTGGAATATCTTAAAACCTAGCTGGTGCGATCAAAACTGCGCGCTGTTGCTAAATATGATTGAGGTTGAACTAAAGATTTGCTTTGACATTACCAAGTTTATATGATATATTTAGATAAATTTTGCAATTTTATATAAAAAATATATGTCAGAACGCAATTCTTTTAATCGCCACACACTTACGAAATTAAGCCGAATTCGTGCCGACGATATAGACTATACCATTGATCCAGATACCGGGGAGATTAGAAGAAAAGGGGATTTGGAAACAGAGGACTTAAAAAAAATAGAACAACCTAAAACTCACCCCCGATACAATAAGGAAAACACAATTGAAATGCTTAAGTCTAAAATTAAAGATCTTAAACCAACGGACAAAATTTATGACTATTTAATGAATCCAAATTTCGAAGAGTTGTTTTGTAGAATATTACAGATTGGTAACCCAACCGATAAAACTCAATTGATTAAAATGTCAAGACTATTTAGAGGCTTAGTAACGGCTAAAATTAATACTGTGAACGATCTTAAGGAATTAAGAGCTATGGACTATAACTTGCTAAGGAAACTCAAAAACATTGGCGATCAAACTATAAACACACTCAATGCACTATATCCTAAAATTTTAGAATCGTTGCAAGAAGAGGAGGCCTTAAGCTAAATTTGCTAGGATTTTTGCTTGTATTTCTAGCATTTCAGCTTCGGTTCTAGGTAATGGTTTTTTTTGACCAAAATCAGCAACTTCATAAAATGGACACAGATGATAATGAGCGTGAGGTACCTGAAATCCCTCTGCCCAACTACAAACCCGCAGGCAGTTTGTGGCGTTTCGAATAGCTTTTGAGATATTTTGAGCGGCTTTAAAAATGGCTTGGTAGTAATCTTGATCCAAATCGTAAATTTTATCGACTTCAATCTTTGGAACAATTAGTGTGTGGCCTAAGTTGATCGGGTTTATGTCTAAAAAAGCGAACACTAACTCGTCTTCGTAAATTTTGTAGCAAGGAATTTCGCCGTTTATGATTTGAGTAAAAATGGTCATAAATATAGTTTTTAAAATTAGTTTTTGGTTTAAGTGTAGCGAACATTGAGTTAAAGTTCAGTCAAAACAAGGCTCGAGACTACTTAGGCTTACAATTGATTTAGCTTTCTAGCTTTTCGCAAATTAATTTGGCCACTTCGGGGCCGATACCATCGATACCGAGTCCAGCTAAAAACCTATAATCAGCAATTCCTTTGGATTTTTCTATTGCCAGTTGGAGTTTTTCTACAGATTTATCGCCAAAACCATCCATGTCTTTAATTTTATCCCAAGGTAAAGCGTACAAATCAGCAATATCATGCACTCCAAATTCGACCACAAACCGCTCGATTTGCTTTTCTGACAAACCTGTAATATTACCTAAATTTCTTTGGCAAAAGTAAGCCAATCTTTTTATAATTTGAGTTGGGCAGTCGCCGCTATTTTTACAAATCAAATCTATCCCGGTTTCAGTAAAATCTAGTGCAGCACCACAAGAGGGGCAAGTCTCTGGAAAAACTAATTTTTTGGCGTCTTTATCGCGCAAATTTACTAGAATATTGACCACTTCTGGGATAATATCGCCCGCTTTTCGGATGACTACGGTGTCAAACTTGTGCAAATCATTTTCGAGCACTTCTTTATAGTTGTGCAGTGAGGCTCTTTGCACAGTCGTACCAGCTAAAGCTACTGCTTCGAGGTCAGCCACAGGCGTGACTTTACCAGTTCTACCCACACTCCACGAGATATCCAAAAGCCTAGTAGTGACTTCTTGAGCTGGAAATTTGATGGCACACCAAGTCCTCAGCGTTTTACCCACTACGCCCAGACTTTGAGTTATATCGCTGTGGTTTAGCTTGACTACTAGTCCATCGATCGGGTACGGCAGTTTTTCTCTTTCTTGATCTAGTTCCACTGATTTTTGCCAGACCGCTGCCAGCGAGTCCACTTTCGAGTTGAAAGGATTGATTGGAAAGCCGAGTTCTTTTAGCAAATCCAGTTCACCTTGATGAGTTTGAGGCTGTTTAATCAACATAATCAAAATAGTTAAAAGTAACGCTTAGATAAAAACCAAATCTTTTCTTTGATCGGTATTAATTGTTTGAACGGATTTTAGTTTTATAAAATTTCCATCCGAATCAACTCCTAAATAAGCCTGCTCAGATTTAAAAATTGAAGTTTTGATAGTGCCTAGTAAAGCAATGTTATTTTTTTGACAGTATAGTAAATTATCCTGTTCAAGGCACCTCACCAAAAACCAGGTTTTGTTTTGAGCCAGATTTTCAGGCTGTAAAATTATACTTTGACTGGTATTATTTAGATTATACCAACTCAAATCTTTAAAATTATTGAAATTATTTTCGGCAGTATTGTTGACTTTGACCAGTTCTTGGGCGGCTTCATTTTTACGATAATCATTGTATTTAAAAGCTTTCCAGTCAAAATCCAGACTAAGTCGTTTATCAAAAGCTAAATCTGTAACTGGCCGCAAACTATTGCGTACGATTTTATTTGGGATTGAATCAGCGGTGTCAAAACTTAGCTTTCTAGGCTTTAAAAAAAATATCAACACACTGATCGCCAAGTAACAACTCATAATTACCAGCATAACTCGCCATAGCACTCCTAATATTTGTCCAAACATAAATTTTTTTAAACAGTTTACTAATTTTGAATAAGTTAAGTCCTTTAAATATTTTTTTATCTTTATGGTCGTCATCTAGATTTCCTAAATGCTTTAAAGTGAGTAGTTTTGCAAGATATCTTGATAAGCATCGATGTTTTCGACTACCGCTCCCACACCTCTGATCACGGCGGTCAAAGGATCGCTAACTACAATTACATTGGTTTCTAAAATTCTAGTAATAACGTCATCTAAATCGGCTATTAAACCACCACCACCACTGAGATTGATACCGCTATCATGTATATCTACGGCGATTTCGGGCGGCAGACCTTCGACACACTTTTTGATAGTGCTAGCTATTTCGATCAGATCTTTGGCAATTGCTTCTTGAATTAAACTTTGATCAACTTGAATAGTTCGAGGTAGTCCCGTGCTGAGATCACGGCCGCGGATATTGATATTTTGTTTCTCTCGTGAAAGCGATAGAGCAGAGTTGTTGGAGCTTGCCAAGACTCGGATTTTAGCTTCTTGACCTGTAGTTGAACCGATCAGCAAATTAAACTGGTCGCGAACGGCTGCAATAATATTTTGAGTAAATTTGGCACCACCAATAGGTAAAGTTTCTAAAAAAACTAAATTGCCGAGTGAGAAAACCCCAATTTCAGTACCGCTATCACCGAGCTGAACCACCATTTGACCTTGGATACCACGAAATGGAATTCTGGCACCAATAGCTGCGGCGTAAATCTGTGGTAATAAAAATACTTTTGAAGCACCAATTTTGAAAAAAAGCTGCTGCAGAGCTCGACTATCTACTTGAGTTGCACTGCTGGCCACACTGACCACGGCTATAAAACCACTGCTTTGGCCATAACCGACCTTGTCGATGGCTTGATCGATAAGATGTTTTAGAAAAATTTCCAAAAGAGTAGGATCACTAACCACACCCTGGTTAATCGGTTTGACGATTTGAATGTGCTCGGGGGTTCGACCCAGCATTTGTTTGGCAGTTTCACCGATGGCGACCACTTTTTCATTTTTGACATCTTGAGCCAGGACTGTCGGTTCTGTGAGCACCAGCCCATGACCGCCAATATATATAGTGGTGTTGGCCGAACCAAGGTCAATGGCAATTAGATGCTTGGAGCCACTAACTGTAGACCATAACTTTCTCCAAAAAGAATTTAAATTCATAGACGATTTTCTAGCGATAGTCTAAAGTATATTTACGAAACTTGACTTTGTCAATAAAATTAGATTGAATCACTTTTTAAGCACTTTTCAAAATACTTTTGAAATTAAACTCAAGACATAGCTGACTGATTTCAATTTGAGATTGACAAAATTGTTAATTTTTTAGTAAATGGTTTCATATTAAAGTTTTAAAACTAATTTAAATTAAAATCTAATTTGGTATTTAAAACGCAAAATTACTTAAAATAAGCTTAGATTTTTATACTTGAAATTTTAATTATTGATCCATGCAACCCAAAATCGCGCGTATTCTACAAGGTCTTAACCTAAATATTGGCGAACAGCAAGCTTACACTACTTTGCTAGTTCAAGGCGAAATGAGTATTAAAGAACTGTCTGATTATATCGACGAAAGCCGTCCAAATACCTACGCCATAGTAAATAAATTAAGTGCTAAAAAACTGGTAACAGTCAGCGGTGAAAAATATGGCAAAAAGGTGAATTTAGATTCAGTTGGTAAATTAAGCACTCTAATTAAATCAGAAATTGACAATCTCAAAGACATTCAAAATGAGCTAGCGGAGATTTTACCAGAAATGGAACACGCTCAAAATACCAATCCAGGCTTGCCTGCAACTCGCTATCTAAGTGGTGAAAAAGGTTTAAATATAGCCATAAATGAGATTTTAGCCAGTCCAGAAGCCATTAGGCTTTTCACCAATCAAGATATTGAAAAGCAGTTTTTTACCAAAACCCAGCACTTGTCCTTCGTGCGGCGGCGCATTGAGAAAAACATTAAAATCAAGGTTTTAACAGTCAACAACAAAGACGGTATTAAGCTCAGACAAGAAGATTTGAGGAATCTACGTGAAACCAAGCTGTTACCAGGAAATTTCTCTTTTTCAGCTGAGACTTATATTTTAAAAAACCAGCTAGTTATGATCGATTTTGATCCGGGCAAAAAGCGAGTTCAGTGCAGTATCATCCGCTCTCAAGAGCTGGTAAATTTGCAAAAACAAACCTTTGATTTTTTGTGGAGTAAGATCGAGAAGTAGAAACTATAAGTATACTGGCAGTAAAACTGCGAGCAAGCTTAATTTCATATAAAAAGCAATTTTATCACTCGTGACCAATAATAATACACAAAATTTAAATAAATTTCTGAGCATTTTAAATCCACTAAAATCAGTAAAATATGCATTTTTCCAAAACCCAATCTTTTTTGCGCTGGTAATTTTGAACTACCACAGTCAAGACTTTCAAAAACAAGCAGTATTTTTTTCATAAATTTCTCTTAAAGATCAATCTTTCCATTTAAGCTATGTCATATTTTTTAGCAAAATCAGATCCAGACACTTACTCCATGGAGGACATGGAACGCGAACAAATCACCAATTGGGATGGAGTTCGCAACTATCAAGCCGTAAATTTTATTAAAACTTGGAAACCTGGAGATTTGGTCTTTATATATCACTCCCAAGGTCAAAATTCAATCGTCGGGCTGGTGGAAGTAACCACTTTACCAGAGCCTGATTTACACGATGAGCGTAAAATTTGCTGGTTTACTAAGGTAAGATTTGTGCGTACTTATCCTAAAGAGCTACAAATAACACTAAAGCAAATCAAACAAAGTGGTTTATTCGATGACTGGTTTTTGGTCCGACAAAGCAGGCTTTCGACTATGTCTGTGCCAGATATTTTTGTAAAGTGGGCTAAAAAGCAAGGCTTAAATGTGGAGCGAGACTAAAAATTTAAGAGAGCTCATATTTGGGTATTATCTCATCTATGATATATTCGTTTTCTAACATTATGAGTGCTGTGATATAAACCTTTATGGTAAAACTAAATGCTAAATCCACCTTTTCTGTTTCTTCCACCAAAAACACCCGCTCAGAACAGAATCGCTACAAAGCTGTTTGAGCTCGGAACAAATAAACAAAGGTTTTGATGCTGGGATCTTGGTGATAGAAATAAGGCTCTAGCCTAAAACATTTTGCTGTTTCAGCTCAGAGCCTTAATCTTTTAAAGTTTTACAATTGGGTTATTCCAACCCAACCCCTAAATCACAGTTTCCACAATAGTTCCTTGAAAGTTACCAGCTAAGAGAAGTGAGGGAATACGTAGTTTAAATAGAACTCCATCTAGGGCTATTCTACCAGGCTTAACTGCTGAAGTAGTAGATAGAAGAGTTACTTGAGTCACATTATCTATTAGAGTTGTTCTAGAGCCTCTGCTGTAGTTTGTAATCCCATCAGCAATAGTAGTAGCACTTCTAAGAGCAGTCACTTGACCACCAGATGGATCTAAGACTCCAAAGATTTTGTTGGCATCACCAGCTAGAGTTGGTTTATCTTGATCTGTTTCGTTTTCTTGTGAATCTGGATTTGATCCAAGACTAATATTTTTATTACTATCTTGGGGATCTATAAAGTTTGAAATAGTAGCTGTCACAGTATAGTTAGCAGTATTTAAACCTCTTAAATCTTCAAAGATAATATCATCAATAGTAGCAGTAGCAAATTGACGTTTTGAAGCTACTGTAACTCCATTTAGAGCAATGCTATTTTCAGCTACACTACAAGTTACCGAAGTAGCACTTTGACCTGAAATAGTGGTATCAACTACAGCTCCAGCAGTAATATCAGCTCCAGTACAAATATCATTATTTTTATTACTATCACCCGCATAAAGACTCAAAGCTCCACTGCTAACACATAGATCTACAGAAGTTTGACCAGGAATGTTGCTTGAGGTGGTGTTTGGGGTGCAGGTGCT
>JAYUNN010000018.1:0-6413 GCA_043761585.1 bacterium | reverse complement strand
TAATTTAGATAAAAACATAAAATGTGGAAATAGTTTGATAAGTGACCTTGAGCTAGCTGGAAACAGTGCTTTTGACTGGAATCAAGAGTTTCCAGAGGTGATGACAAGCGGTGGTTTTGATGTGGTGGTGGGGAATCCACCGTATGGCGTTGATTTTGATTCTGTGACAAAAAAATATTTAGAAACTAAATTTCCTAATGTTCCAGATTTTGAAATTTATATTTATTTTATAAGTCAAGGATTAAGTTTGTTAGAAAAAGGCGGGATTTTATCGTATATTTTCCCAAATACCTTTTTAGCCACACAGACAGGTATTAAATATAGACAATGGTTATTAGATAATTTTGATATTTTGCGAATTACAGACTTATCAAAAGATGTAACATTTGAAGATGCAAATGTCAGAACATGTATTTTTACGATTAGAAAAAGTAAAACTGAGAATAATATTAGCGAATTTTGGGAAATAGTACCAGGCGAAAAAAAGTTTCAGAAAAAGTTTGAGTTTGATGTTGAATTTTTGAAAAACAATGTATCTAACTGGCTAACCCTATTTAGTTATTCGCATGAAAGTAATCAAATTATAGAAAGAATGAAACTTGGTTTCAAAGTTGGTGATGTTTGTGAGGTTTCGCAGGGTTTAATCCCTTATGATAAATACAGAGGGCATGATGAGTTTACCATCAAAAACAGAATTTGGCATGCAGATTACAAAAAAGATGATACTTACAAAAAAGAATTAAAAGGTAGGGATATAGATAAATACACCATAGTCTGGAACGGTGAGCTTTGGATAAGTTATGGTAAGTGGCTTGGGGCACCTAGAGATCCAAAATTTTTTACTTCACCAAGAATTTTGGTTAGAGAAATTGCTGAAACCACTTTATATTGTTCTTTTTTAGAAGAAGAATACTATAATACAGGCTCATTGATCAATATTATCCAACATGAAAATAACATAATTTTATTGAAATATATTTTAGGAGTTTTAAACACAAAGTTAATTGGTTGGTATCATAAAAATACATCTCCGAAAGCGAACAAGGGTTTGTTTCCAAAGATTTTAGTTGGGGATGTTCGTAATTTACCCATTCCCAAAGCCACCACAGAACAACAAACCCAAATCGCCGAATTGGTGGATCAAATCATGGTGCTTAAAACCCAGAGTCAAAATCTCACAAATAGCTTTTTAAAACTTATCACAACCAAATACAAACCGAATACTATTTCTACCAAACTCAAAAAATGGTCTAAATTAGAAATTACCGATTTTCTGATCGAACTCAAAAAACAAAAAGCCGTGATTGGTGGTTTATCTGCCGAAAGTGAGCTTCTAGAGTATTTTGACGAGCAAAAAGGAAAAGTGCTTGAGATAGAGAGGGAGGTGGAAAAAGTGGATGGGGAGATTGAAGGGTTGGTGAGAGGGTTTTATGGGGTTTAACTGTTAATATATTTATGTTAATGTTAATAACATTTAAATATATAATTGACAAAATTTTAAAAAGCATTTTTCATATTATCATATGACTGACAATATACTTTTAGCTCACAACATAAACAAATTTAGACTTGAGAAACAGCTTACTCAAGAACACGTAGCCGAGAAATTAGGTATTACTCGCCAAACATTTTCAAAATTAGAGACTGGAATTAAGCAGCCCACAGACTCTCAGCTAGCAAAACTATCAAATGCATTTGGAGTTTCTCTTGAAGTCTTATTAGGCTCCGCACCAAACATAATGTCTATTGGTAATAAAAGAATTTTAAGAGATTATATTTATATAAATGAAAGTAAAACTAATTCTTACCTTAGTAGTCTAGGAATAAACATTGATTCAACAAAAAGTCACAAGACCGTTGAAGAAAAAAATAGACTTAAAAAACAAGTTAATTATACTGAAAACCTAACTCCACATGCAAAAGCTGATAGACTGGTAATTGAATTAGAAAATCAGCATTTATTCTTTGAAGAGCCAGAAATTGGAGGTTTTTATAAAATAACTTCTGAATTAGCAACCGTTGAAACTGCTCAAGTTTTTTATAATTTACTTAATTTTATGGAAATGTATGAAAAACATGGTGGAGCTAAGTTTATTGAGGATCAATATAAATTTATATTTCAAATGGTAAAAGAGGATTTAAAAAAGGAAATGGATAAATTTAAACTAACAACTCGATATCAAGATTATCAATTTTACTTTAATTTAGAAGAAAAATACCAACCAAATACTGAATATCTTTACTCTTCTAATACAGTAATTTGTAAAGTTAAAGACATAATTAGAAAGCCAAATGCCACCCCCATTATTCAATTTCCATCACTAGCAGTTTTACCAAAAGATAACTTTAATCAGTTTATTCAAAGTCTTATTGATGCAGGGCAAAAAATGGGACAAAATGTACCTTTTTATTATGAGGAAGATTCAATCATTATTGAGCCAATTTTCATTTACCAGTAGATATGTCAATCCAAAAATCTGATTTCGAAGTTGAATATAATAAGATCCAAAAGATTTACAGTCCTTTTTTTGATTGTGAAATCAATTTCAATTCTATCGGTCTTCACCATATCTACAAGAATGGGCAGCAGAATCAAAGAAATTCTAAAGAATTGGAATTGCGGTGTGAATTAGCACTTCTAGTGCCTGAGTTTTTACAAGAAAAAATTACTCCATCGACATTTAGATTAAGAAAATATAGCAATAAAACAGATTTTTGGGAGAAATATTGGAGCTTTGTAGTGGGTTTTGAAGATAGAATCTGGAAAGATTTTAACTCAAAAGATGATTATTACATAAAATTTTTAATTAGAGAATGTAATAATAAAGCCAAACATTTTTATAGTGTAATGCTAATAAATACAAACAAAAAATCTCCCGAGGGAGAAATTGAATAACATGAGTCAACAGTGACGCTGAATGCGTACGAGGGTATTAATCCTATCTGTTAGATAGATTATAATATAGAGTATATCATTTGTCAAATCTTGCAGTTCTTAGTTTGTACCTGAATGTGCTCGACCCTTTCAACCTCAATTTCTAATCTCCTCTAAATTTATTCACCCCAGACTTTGTTTGCGCCTGCGATAAGGTATTGGTTTAAAAGTGGGAAATCGCTAGCCACTGAGGTCATATTTATCTGGTCTACAGTCTTGCGAATAGCAGTGTATTGCTCGACATTTAGCCCGATTAGATCGTCCGTTTGACCGCTTTGCGTCGTCCCAAACAAATCACCCTGACCTCGTAGCCGCAGATCTTCTTGAGCGATCTCAAAACCATCATTTGACTGACACAAATATCGAAGCCTTGGTAAAAAAGCGGTTCTAGCTTCGTCGATAAGTAAGAAGCAAAAATTTTCGGGTAGGTCATTTCGACCGATACGACCGCGAATCTGATGCAGCTGTGATAGCCCAAATCGCTCTGGATTTAGTATCAGCATAGTGGTAGCTTCGGCCACATCGACACCGACTTCGATGACTGTGGTTGAGATCAGGATTTGCAGGTTTTTATCGTTCTTAAACTCTTCTAAAATATCATATTTGGTACTGAGTTTACCGTGAAGACTGGAAATGATATCTTCTTTAAAATACTTAGTTAGTAGATTTTTAGCTTTGAGTAGCGTCCATAAATCCTGGATAGAGGGATCACTGCTGTCATCGCTCTCGATTAGCGGGCAGATGACGTACATTTTTTGACCCGCGGCTAGTTTTTGTTTTAAGATTGGCACCACTTTTTGCTCAAAATCAGCATGTTCGACAATTTTAGTTTCGATCGGGCTGCGAGTAGCAATTTTTTTGACATAAGAAGTTTGAAGGTCGCCGTAAACCGTCAGGGCTAGCGTGCGTGGGATCGGCGTGGCGGTCATGGAGACGTAGTGAGCCGCGAAATTGAGCTGGGTTTGAGAGAGAGTTACTTGATTTAACTGGTTTGAGTTGGTGGCAGTGGAGAGATTTTGGCGCTGCTTGACTCCAAAACGGTGCTGTTCGTCGGTCACAACCATGGCTGGATTTAATTTGTCCAAAAAAAGTAGGGCTTGGGTGCCGATCCAGATGCAAAGCCTGGGCTTAGTGGAGATTGTATCCGCTTGATCTGTTTCGGATTTGATAGCTTTACTTGTTTTAGATTTTTGTTGTGTTTTTGAGCTAGGAGTTTTATCGTAAAAAGTGTAATCTAAACTGTTTTCAAGATATTTTTCAATGACTTTCTTACTGATTTTTTGACCGTTTTGATAGCGGTTTTTATTAGTTACTAAAAATACATCTAGCCAATCGAGCTTAAGTTTTGGTAAAAGCTCCTGGATTTTAAAATAGTGCTGGGCCGCTAACACCTCAGTAGGTGCCATAAAAGCCACGTCAACTTGATACGGTAGCCCAGTTTTTAGGCTTTGCTGATAAAAAGATTCCAAATATGAAAGCAGGCTCATAATGGCCACCAAGGTTTTGCCACTACCTACATCGCCTATAATTAAACGGTTGGCGGGCTGGCGAGTTTCGAGCGATGGTTTTAGCTGGGCTTTTGGCTGAGGCATTTAAAAAAATTATGGGTTTGATGCTATACAAATTTTGGAGTGAGCTTGCCGGTCGCACTTTGTAAAGTAGTTCTTTAAAGCAAAAGGCTTGTGCTTGGAAATTTAAACCAACTTTATAGCTTTAATTTGCAAAAATTATTTTTTTCGAACTAACTCAAAATGTATTTAGCAAGTTTCTACCAATTTATTTATTATACATAATAGTTTCGTTTATTTATGTCTAGTCAAAATCTCGATCAAAACCCAGAAAACAGCCAACCAAAGCATACTTTTTTACCTCAAGAGCTTGAAAATGACAGTGTTTTTAGCACTTCAGAGTCAAATTTTCAATCTCAAAATCAAAATAATGTCGAAAATAATATTCCAGATTATATTTTAAATGATAATCTAAATGTCGCCCCAAATAACTCTCGAAGTAACGATCAAAATCCTAATACAGATTTTCAAACCCATTTTAGTGTCCAAGCTAGTCCAGATCGGGCACAGACCTTTGTACAAGATGCATCTCAAAGACGGACAAAGCCTCAAAGCTCCGAGCCAATTCTGACCCAGCCACGACGCCCACGCCCAGTCAAAGAGCGGGGGAGTCGAGCTACTAGTTTTGATTTTAAAAAACTTGGGATTTACTCTGGATTGACGTTAGTCCTTTTGATTAGTCTTTTTGCAAAACAGCCGCTGGGATTATTAGTTTTTTGGCTGGTTTCACTTCTGAGTGTCAAATATCGATCGCAGCTGGCTTGGATTGTGGTTTTGATTTGTTTGCTGTTTCTAGTGACTAGTTTTCCGGTCACGAGTTACTTGACTTTGGCGGTAGCCACTCTGACACTTTTGTCGGCAATTTTTTTGGGTACCCGTGTAAGTCTTTCAAAGTTTAATAAATATATTATTGGGTTTTTGGCTCTGGTACTGGGTTTGTGGGTAAGTATTCCGATGAGCGAAGTTGGCTCTTTAAAATATATCCAAACTCAATATGAGCAAAATGCACTTTTTAAAAATATCGTAGACTCAGCCTATATCGGAGCTGGATCGCCAAAACTGTCACCCACCGATATTGAGAAAACTTTTAAGATGCAAATAAGTAGCGAAATAGCCAGTGCGGTCAAAGACAAAACCAAGCTATTACCTAGCGAGACATCCAAAGTAGCAGAGCTGTGCAATCAGCTCGGGGTCGAACAAAACCAAAGTGAAATCTGTAAAAATTTGGACAAAAAAAATCTAGATAAAACCGTAGATGAGACAGTTAGCAGCCAGGTTGATCAACAAACTCAAGATCTTAAAGATCAGTTTTATAGATATCCGCAGGTGCAAATGGTGCAAAATTTTTTAAATGGATTGGGTGGTTCGAACAACGCTATTTTAAAATCACCATATTTTGTACCTGGGATTGTGTTGCTGGCGATTTATATGGTTGTAGCGGGTTTGTTACAGTTGATTTCATGGCCGATTTTGATTTTATTCAAACGAATTAGCCTATCTTAATGAAGAGATATCAATCCTAGAAAGAGTTTTAAACACACTCAAAATAGCAGCAAAAGCTCGATATTTTTTAAAAGTATTTGCGTTATTTAGCTAGCGTGTGCGAATAGATTTTAGCCTAAATTCTAAACAAATCCCAACCAAAACCCAAAAAGAAAGGCCAGACACAAGCCCAGCCTCTTAAATATATAGTTCAAGTAGTTCAATAGTTCAAGGTTCAAAGGTTCAAATATCACTGATTCAGAGTCCAGAGTCCAAGGGTAAAAGTTTAGAGCTTAAGATTAAGATTAAGAGCTAGGCAGTTATAGATTTCTCCTTTTCCTCTTCCTTTCCTACCTTTCCTTTCTAATCCTTCCCCCTACCCTCCAGAGGCTACACCTGCACCTAGGAATCTATAAATATATTCATTG
>JAYUNN010000017.1:0-50749 GCA_043761585.1 bacterium | reverse complement strand
AGTTTTGCTTGGTGGGTATGGCTGGACTTGAACCAGCGACCGCAGCCTTATAAGAGCTGTGCTCTAACCAACTGAGCTACATACCCAATTGACCTTTTTAGGGGTCATGGTTTTTAGTCAACTACTTTTACACCCATAGTTTTACAGGTGCCTAGAACCTGCTTAATGCATGATTCTAATCGTTTGTAGCTGTTTAAATCTTCCATTTTTTTACTTGCTATTTCTGTGACCTGAGCCATAGTTATAGTTCCTACACTTACCTTAGGAGTTTTACCAGATCCCTTAGTTATCCCAGCGGAGATTTTAATTAAATCAGCAACAGGTGGTGTCTTTAAGATAAAAGTAAATGTGCGATCGTCATAAACTGTTACAATACATGGAATTGATCCTTGCATGGTACTTGTTTTAGAGTTGAAATCACTACAAAACTGCGGAAGGTTGATACCTTGAGGTCCAAGTGCGGATCCTACTGGTGGTGCTGGATTAGCTTTGCCTGCTTGGATAAGTAACTTTATTACTGCTTTAATTTTTTTATCTGCCATATTTTTTCACTTAAGATTACTAATTTGATTACTAAATTTTAGAAGCAAGGCGTAATAACTCGACCAATTAATAAAAGTTGAATTATTTAAATTTGTCAAGATGATAAAACGTTGACATTTTTTATCTAAAACGTATTCCTTTGGTATAAATACTTTTGTATGAATTTTGAAAATTACAACCTAACTAAATATCACACTTTTGATGACAGACGCAAATCCTTTTTGATCGGAATATCGCTGGCCACTGTCACCACGGCTTTTAAATTTATTGAGGGTGCTTTTATAAATCACCTTTCCGTGCTTGAAATAATTGTAAATCTAGCTTTTGGTTTAGGTCTGATTGGGCTTTTTGTGCTATTAATTGAGCGAGCGAAATAAAAATCCTCATTCAAGCCGCCTAGTTAGGCAGTAACTTTTTGTAATACCCAATCCAAAGCTGAGTTTCTAACTAATCTATCGTTAGCTTCGCGTTCGGCTACTTCTTTTGTCAAACCTGTTGGGAGCCCGTATTCGGCAGGGTTATTGATCATAGCGGCAGCTATTTCTTCAACTTGAGATTGATTTGCTCGTTCGATAGATGGAATACGTCGCAAATATATAAAATTTAAAGTCAAACTAAGTTTAAATTCTTTTTGCACGTAATCAAGTATAGTTGCCGTAATCTCATCATCGGTTTTGGGTTCTTTTTCAAAAGGAATGCCATTGGCTTTGATTACTTCAGCTTTGGACATATTGTTTTCAATTGATAGTTTTTCAACATTATTTTTAATTCTATCAAATTCTTTTTGTACATCTTCTTCTGGAAGTGTAAAGTCAGGGATGGTTGAAATTAGAGATTTGATTACCTCACTACGTAGTTTTTGGGTGCGAAGACTCTCCTTATTTTTTTCATACGCTTCGGCGATATCTTTCTCCAAGGTAGTCATGTCAGGCACTAAAGACTTGAAAGAAACATTTTCATTTTTTTCTACCAATTCCTCGATACTCAAGTGCTCAGCCTGTTTTACATCAATTACTTTAGCTTCAAAATCAGCAGTTTTGTTTTGAACATCGGCTACAAAATAATCACTTGGGAATGTGACTTTAAATTTAGTCTTGTCACTTTTTTTAAGACCTGTTAAACCTTTTTCAAAGTCAGCTAGATATCTACCGAATCCGAGCACCACTTCTTGATTTGGACCGCCTAAGTCAGCACGAACTTTACCGTCGACAGTACCTTCTAAATCAACTATCATTTTAGAACCTACTTTAGTTGGCTCTGAGGTTTCAGTGTAGGAGTTGAAATAGTATAAAAATTTACCAATTTCTTGGGTGTGAAATTCTTCTTTAGATGGTAAAGTCAAATTTTTATCAGTGGGGGTTTTAACTTTTAATTTGTCTAAAGGCTCTAGGTCAATTAAAGGCAAAAGAGTCGAGACTAGAGTGAAATTAAAACCTGAATCATCAATTAAAGTGGCCGTCTGATCAATGTTGTGGTTTAAAACTACGTGATCGGCGTTGTCGGCTTGGATTTTGAGATTGGCTTCTTCTACTGCTAGCGGCGCGTACTTATCTACGGTTTCTTGGAAAATCACTTGAGCTACCTTATCACTATCAACGCTGGCCAGTAATTTATCTTTGGACGCCTTTCCTGGTCGGTATCCTGGTACTTCAACTCGGCTTAAAAGCTGATCAAGCAAACGGTTGTACCATTTATCGTATTCTTCTTTATTGATGTTGTAGACCACTTCAAAGCGGATTGGAGTGACAAATTTGGAGCTAATAATAGACATGTAGAGTAATTTTTATTCAAATAAGGTTATTATGTGAGATTTGTTAAAAAGTGTCAATTAGGATTTCAATTGAGATGTTTCGGGTATGTAGGCGCTATTTTTATACTTTGGAAGCTGAAAAGTGTCCGCTTCTGAAAGTGGCCAAAACTGAATCCAAACTTTTCCAAGTAAAGCTTTTTCTGAAACCGGGCCAAAAACTCTAGAATCACTTGAATCTATACGATTATCACCCATTATAAAATAAGAATCATTTGGAATTTTTTTAAGCGGCTGATCAAACTCACTAGTTTTTTCTAGAGCTGTTTTGACAGAGCCACTCAAATAATCTTCGTCCAAAACCATACCATTTGGGTTTTCATCGTTGTAAATTATAGTTTTTGAATTTTTAACTTCGATTGATTCGCCTGGTAAACCAATAACTCGCTTGATATAATATGTCAGACTAAATCTTGCAAATACATTGTCTTTATCGCAATTTTTAGTTTCGGCGCAGTACACAATAATTTGACCTCTTTGAAATTTTGGAGTTATTTTGGCTGAAATTTCTTCGACGATCCAACGAGCGCCGTTATGCGTAGTCGGAAGCATAGAATTACCATTTACTTCTACCGGCTGAAAGATAAAAATTCGAGCTACAATCAGTAAAATTATTAAAAGCCAGGCCAAGACTGGTAGAGCTGAGAATCGATTTTCTTTTTTGCTAACTAGTGTTTGTTCAGAACTAGTAATATCATTTGTGGGCATTGATACGGAAATAAATTTTTTTGCAAGAAGCTTGAAGTTATGTTAAATATTTGAGTTAAATCCTTTAATTAAACTTTTTATTTAAATTCTTATCTAAAATCATAGATGCCTAAAATTTTGAGTAACTTGTGTTTTAGTACAATAAACACTAAATAAAATTTTGTCTAGGGTTTTAGAAAAAAACATGAAAAACAATTTGCAAATAAGCAAAATATGAGTCATAATGTAAGTATTATGGCATCTTATCAAATTCCGCAATTTCTTGACGCTGGAGATAAAATCTTAGGACCGCTAAATTTACGACAATTTGGCTACGCTATGGGCTTTGGGTTTGTTACTTTTTTGGTGTTTCAAATTAGTTTCGCTTTTTTACCTGGAGCTGGTTGGTTTAATTTACTTCCTGCAGCACCATTTGCCTTTTTAGGCGCTTATTTAGCACTTGGTAAATATAATTCTCGTGATGCTGAAATTTATGTTTTTGCGGCTATTTTATACAATGTCAAACCCAGAAAGCTGATTTATACACGGGTTCCAGACTTGTATGATCTTGAAGAAAAGCTATCAACCGTAACTGCCAACAACATCGCCACTACTATGAAACAGCGGCTGGCTAAAAATTTGAGTGATATTGCTGGTAACGGTATGACTGATTTTAATCTACAAAACCGATCTGAAAAGGCCAAAAAAATCCTCCAACTTGCCAACTTTCAAGATAATATTGCCACTCAAACTCGAGAAAAAATCGTGATGATGGATATTCAAAAAGAAGGTGTCATGAAAGAACTGAAAGCTAAAGAATTTTTGCAAAAGCAAGGTGGAAATGAGCGACAAAATCGTGCAATTTATAATCTTCAAAATCAAGGCTTTGAGACTTCACCCGTTTTAAACAGAGATAGTTCAGCTCCTGACTCGGCTTTATACGATCTAAATAATCAAAATTTCTTAATCGGTGACGAGCAAAATCGAGACATTGACTAAAATCTAATTGCAGTTTTACTTTAAAAGTATGCATTATCTTTTAATCGACTCATCCTACCTGCAATATCGCTCGTATTTCGCTTATCCTGAACTCACAAACTCTAAAAAAGAACCACTCGGTGCAATTTACGGTTTTGTTAAAAGTATTTTATCATTTCAAAAAAACCTAGCCCCAGATTACGTGATTTTTGCCAAGGATCTCAGTGGCCCAACTTTTCGAGATCTTTTATACGACCAGTACAAAGCTGGCAGATTGCCGACACCGCCAGAATTAAAAAGCCAAATTACCCAAATTTCCGAGCTGTTAGTCAAAACTGAGGCTAGCATTTTAGCCAGAACTGGATTTGAAGCCGATGATATGATTGCTTCAGCAGCTTTCAAACTAATCTTTGATCCAAATTCAAGTAATATTTCTTCCCAAAACAATCAATATAATACAGATCCAGAGCTAATAAATCAAGCAACCACAACTTTGCAAACCCAAAACACTGTAACCATTTTTTCAGGTGATCGTGATTTGTATCAGCTGCTAGCGTTTCCAAATGTCCAAATGCTCATCAGCGATCGCATGGGTAGCACTAAAATTTTAGATGCGGCTGGGTTTGTCGAGAAATATGAGCTACAACCAGCCCAGTGGCTCGACTACAAGGCCATGGTCGGTGATGGCAGCGATAACATCAAGGGAATTCCTGGAATCGGACCAAAAACTGCGACTACTTTACTAAAAGACCATGGTAGTTTGGCTGATATTTATGCTCATTTAGGTGTAGATTTTATTCAAGAGCTAGGTAGTCAATACGCTTATACCAATCATCAAACTGCAGCCAATTCTCAAAAACCAATTGCTGAAAAACTGGCTTTAAAACTAAAAAATAATATTGCAGAAGTAGTTTTATCTTATCGTTTAAGCAAACTTGCTTTTCCGGTTATCGAAATTGAAAATAAAAACTGGAAATTGAAAAATGCAGCTAGCGATTTTCAAGCCTGGGAATTTAAATCAATTTTAAAAGAATTGCAAATCGAGTTTAAAACTCCTGAAAAAGAATCTCAAAATGAGCAAGATAGCCTATTTTAAAGGCTATGCCAAAGCCAAGTTTGACAAAATATAAAAATTTCCTCACTTTTTATTACTGAGCGACCTATTAGTCAAACTTTCTTTTTGAGAAAATAGATTTTGCCCAACTACAACTCGCACAATACCGTTCTTAGCTCAATTGGTAGAGCAGAAGACTGTAAATCTTTTGGTTCCTGGTTCAAGTCCGGGAGAACGGACCATCAACATCAAATATACTCAGCCTAGTTGGCTGATTTTTTTGTATTTAAAAAGTGGTTGAAAGTAGGGTTAGACTAATGCTATAGACCAAACCTCCAAACTAGCACTGTACTTAAAATTTGAGTTTCATAAGTGGGCACGCGGGTTTAAAAAAACATCAATTTTTTGCCAAAGTTTTAACTCTTCTCAAAACGTGATTTTTAGATCATAATCAAGGAAATCCAAACAAACACAAAGTGAAACTAAAATCAAAGCTGAAAAAATCATAATTTCGACTCTAATATCAACTCTAATTTTGGGGTTAGTTGTTTCTTCTGCTTTTAAAATAGCTCAAAAATCCCCAAATCAAGCCCAAGCTAGCCTTTTTGAAAAAATACCTGATCAAAATCAGTCAAGTCAAAGCTCGGCTCCACAGAATCGTGATATAAAAATAGTACCCGATGGGTATATCGTAAGATTTAAAACTGGTGACAGTGCTGAAAATCAGCAAAACCTCACTGATGCTCAAGGTCAAAAACTAGAAATTAAAACTAAGCTAGATGAACAGACTTTTTTGATGGAAAACCCTAAAAACATATATAAAAATAAATCTCTAAGCCAGATAAATGAAGCCCAAACTGCAAATCAAACTGAGATTAATTCTAAAATTGACAGCACTTTAGAAACTATCAAAACACTGAAAAATCTCAGCCAAATTGCAGATGTCGAACCAAATCAAATTATTAAAATCAATTTTTCGCCTGATGATACTTTTTTTAGTTCACAGTGGCACTTGGAAAATACTGGTCAAAATGGCGGTAGTAATGGAGCTGACATCAAAGCTAAAGCTGCTTGGGACGTGACCCAAGGGAGTAGCACCATAATCGTGGCCGTGATCGACACAGGAGCTGATCTAAATCACCCAGACTTAGCTGATAAGATACTGAAAAATGCCTCAAATCAAGTGATAGGCTACAATTTTGCCAATAACAATAATGATCCTAGTGACACTCAAGGACACGGTACACACTTGGCTGGCATAATCGCTGGTAAAACCAACAACACCCTTGGAGTGTCTGGAACGTGCCCAAATTGTAAAATCATGCCGATTAAGTTTATGGATAATACTGGATCTGGTACTACTGCCGCAGCTATTAGCTCTATAAATTTTGCGGTGACAAATAAAGCCAAAATTTTGAATCTAAGCTGGGGCTCCAGTGGTTACTCGGGAAGTTTGCAATATGCTATAAATAGAGCTTACGCTGCTGGTATCACCGTAGTGGCGGCAGCTGGAAATGAGAATGTGTCCGATTATCAATTTCCGTCCGATATGAATCACGTTATCTCGGTGGCGGCAACCGACAGATTTGATAAAAAGGCTTTTTATTCAAACTTTAGTGAGCGAGTCTCCGTGGCCGCACCTGGATCTGGAATTTTATCCACTTTTCCAGTCGGGGCAAATCTCAGTAGTAGCTGCGGCGATAGTTAGCTTTGCTCCAGCCAATGACGGCTATGGTTACTGTACTGGTACATCAATGGCCACTCCAGTGGTAGCCGGGATCGCTGGACTTATCGCGAGTCAGTCGCCTGGATTTTCGCCCGATCAAATCGCTGGTCAGATCATAGGCACAGCTGATAATATCGATGATTTAAACCCTGATTTTAAGGGGCCGTTGGGTAGCGGTAGAGTGAATGCCTACCGAGCCGTCACTGAAAAACCAAAACCGATGCTACTTTATCAAAATTTACAGTTGAGCGATCCAGCTGGAAATAGTAATTTTTTAAGTGAACCTGGTGAAAACCTAAACTTAAATGTCGCTATTGAAAATCGCTGGGCATCAGCCAATAATGTAGTCGGTCTTTTAAGTACTGTCGATCCAGATGTCACCCTAACTCAAAATACTGGAAATTTTGGAAATATAAATTTCGCAGCTTTGTCGTCCAGCGAGTTTAAAATCAAATTAAGTAGTGATGCGATATTGCTTAAGGCGATCAATTTTAGCCTTAAATTAAGCTCAAATGGTTTTGCAGATCAAGTTGTAAACTTCAATTATACTTTTAAAGCGGCTGTTTCGGCTCCAGCGGATTTCACTTTTGCCAGCTCTGCCCAAGACTGGAGTAGTGATGATATCTGGCATCTGAGCAATCTCTGCAGCACAGGCAGCACTACCGCCACTCCAGGTGTGAGTCCGAAATACTTTCATTATGGCAAAAATAATTGCGGTGATTACGATTTTGGGCTAAATCTTGCCGGAAATCTTTACTCGCCTGCTATAAATAAACTAAGTTTTGGGCAAAGTGCTAGCCTAAATTTTGATCAATTTTTAAAAACCGAAAATGACCCCGCTCAATACGATCAAGCCACGGTCAAAATAAAAACTTACGGGGCGCCGACTCGAGCGCGATCACACTTTTACCAGCTCAAAATAATAGCTTGGTCTGGAAAAATACTACAGTCGACCTACCTAATTCCATAACCAGAGCTGGATTATTTCAAATTTTTTTCAGTTTTAAAACTGGTGACAGTGGCAATAACGCTTTTAAAGGGTGGTTTATCGACAACGTTAAACTTGATCTTGTAAATACCTCGTCAATAAACCCACTCACCCCGGTAGACATTCCAAATCTTGATCTGAGCTGTGACCCAAGTAGTTTTGACTCAACCACAAGCTGTAGATTTTCACTTCCGGCAGGTAAAAGCTTTCTGGTAAGTCTGAAAATTCAAATTTCAAACTCAGTCAACTCCTCCGAATGTGTCTTGGGTACTCAAACTAACTTGGTCGAATGTCTAAATGTAATTACACCAAATTCAGTTGGGTTTTTACCTATTTCGGTGATTTTAGATGGTGCTAGCATCGACAGCACTAAAACAGTGAAAATTAGCGGACCAGGGTTTAGTAAAGCCAAGGTGGTTTTTATACCCCAGATCAAGGCCCATAAGCACCAAATTTTAAGTCCGCTACACTTTTAAATGTAAAAATTACCGATTTTAAAGATGTCTTCTCTAATGGTAGTACGCCTGTAAACCATGTTTGTAGTTTTGAGTTTGGGTCGATCGGCGCGAGATATCAAACTACACCAAATTGGGTCTCTTTTGGTAAAAATATTCCCTATGACGTCGTCACTGGCTGCCAAAGTGAAATCACTAAAGCCCTGCGCGGCAATGCTTTAAACCTAGATCTGCGATTGAAAATCTGCCCAGCAGACGACTCAAGTACAAATTGCAACGAGCTTTTTGAAAATTATATTTACCAATTTGAAGGTGTCAGTATCGCCTCTGGCGGCTAAAAAACGCTAAAAACCTAGAAAAGATCAAATTTTAATTACAAATATTTTACAAAATCTGCTGGTCAAAATCGGCTTCTTCATTTTCACCGCTTTCATCCTCACTTTCAGGCTCAATTTCTATTTCAGGAATGATTTTATTGGTGATTTTACCGATCACGGCGTGTACCAGAGCCACGCTGTCAGCCCCAGCTAGATCCTGAGTCAAGTGTAAATACTCTGAAATCATTTTATTTTGCTCTAGGCCCTGAACTAGCTCATTTTCACCCACAAAAGTAATTAAAATAGCTCGACTCAAAAAAGGAGTTTTTTCCCAACCAAAATCGGCCAAAAAAGGTAGGATTTGCGACTTAAAACTAGCGTAATTTTGGATAGTATTTTCAAGAGCTAATTGCTCATCGATATCGGTACTTTGCAGTAAAATATCTTTTAAATCATGATCTAAATCGTTTTCTAGGCGAAAAATATAATTAAAAATTAATTGAGTTAAATTGAAGCGAAAAGTCTTAGTAAACATATTTTAAAATTTAGCTTTTGTTGTAGGCTTTGGTCAAGGCCGATTTGCCATAATCTGATTTTTGTGCCATGATCAAAGTAATTTATTTTTTTAAAAGCATTTTATATGAGCGAATCATTAAATAGTTCAAGTAGGGATGTGACAAAGGTGTTTATTAGAACTGAAACTGTCCTAACTGAAGCAGAAATTCAAACTATAATAAATATGATAGCTGGTGAAATCTTAAAATATGAATCAGGTACACAATTTAAGCCATTTACAATCTACGATACTAAGTCACGCATTCCGTCAGTTTTGGCTCCAACATTAAACGAAGGAGAGTTGGAAAAAATATGGAAGGATTTTGTTCGTCACCAAGATATAAAAGAATTTTATCAAAAATTTTATAAAGAATTAGCTCCTTACTACATTAAGATAGATAATGAACGTGAAGCACTATTTATATGCGAAAAAATTGATGAAAATGGCATCGTTGAAGGTGCAATTTGTATTTTTCCATCGGCGGACACATCAGCTATGGAGTGCAAATTTTTTAATAAGGAAAGATATAAAAAAATTAAAAATGTTAATCTTGGGTTAGAATTAATAGAGCTAAAAAACTTAGGTGTCGATACAGAATTTGTTAATTCTATCGAGGATGTAAAATTTATACTTCAATTTATTAAACAAATGAATAATTTTTTAGGTGACCATAAAGGAGTAGTGTTTGTAAATGAGTTGCTAAAAGAGTATGGTAAAGATGTCTGCAACAGTATTAATGTTTTTTTATGTTTCAATAATAAAATTAAAAAATATAAACAGAAGTAGTTTTTCTACCCTTGTCGACCGTAGATTTCACGGGCTTTAGCACCGTTACTTGGACCGATAGTCCCTTCAGCTTCGAGTAGATCTAGGATTCTGGCTGCTCGAGCGTAGCCGATCGAAAGCATTCGCTGTAGATATGACGCACTGGCTTTCCCTGTTTCTAAGATCAGATCTCTAGCTTCATCTAATTTGTCATCGCCATCGCCAAAGCTGCTATCGTCGTTTAGCCCAGGAATATTGACCGAGGTCCTGGGTGACTCAGTGATACTAGAATCATAGCCCACTCCACTATCCTTTGCTTGATTGATCAAAAAATCTACCACCATTTTAATTTCTTGTTCGGAAACGTAGGCCGCCTGGATACGTTTTGGTTTCATGAGATTTGGTGATGAAAATAGCCCGTCACCCTGGCCTAGCAGCTTTTCAGCCCCACCCGAATCCAAAATTACACGTGAATCAATCGCCGAGGCTACCGCAAAAGCCAACCTAGTTGGGACATTGGCTTTGATCAGCCCTGTAATAACCGTCGTGTCAGGTCGCTGCGTCGCTAGAATCAAATGAATTCCGACTGCGCGCGACATTTGCGTGAGTCGCACGATCAACGGCTCAACTTCGGCCTTGGCTGAAAGCATCAAATCTCCGAGCTCATCAATCACAAAAACCATGTATGGGAAAGCTTTGCCACTGTCTTTACCTACCAAAATATTATATTCTTTGATGTTGCGTTTACCCGTCTCTTCTAGTAAAGTATAGCGGCGATTCATTTCGAGCACTGTCCATTTTAAGGCATTGATGGCTTTGTCCGCCTCAGTAATTACAGGTGAAAGTAGATGTGGAATTTTAGAATACAGTGTGAGTTCCACTTTTTTCATATCTACCAAAATTAGCTTTAAATCTTGGTGGCTATAGCGATAAAGTAGGCTCAGGAGCGCCCCTTGGAGCCAAACCGACTTTCCACTATTGGTAGCACCAGCCACCAAAATATGCGGCATTTTAGTAATCGGATAAATCATCACCTTACCTGTAACGTCTTTACCGATAGCCAGAGGAAGCTCATCCTCAGACTCAATAAAATCATAGGTCTGCAGTATTTCTCGCAGCGTCACTGTGGTTTTGCGTTTGTTTGGGATCTCAATTCCCACCAAGCTCTGACCTGGAATCGGTGCCTCGATACGCAGAGCATCAGCAGCTAGTGCAAGGGCTAAATCACGATTTAAAGCATCTATAGCCGACAGTTTTACACCGTTGGCTGGTTTTAGAGTGTACTGAGTCACAGTCGGACCGATATGCGCCTGACCCATTTCGACTTTGATCCCAAAATGTGAAAACGCACTGATAATAATCTCTTTATTACCTTCGATATCCCCACTTTCAGGTATACTTTTGGCTTCAGAAAGTAGTGTAAAAGGTGGCAAATCCCAGTTGATAGCCTCACTTTTGACCGCAGCCATTTCCATGACTCCAGAGTCGGATTTATGAAAGTTAAATTTAGGTTTTGGTCTGTTCTGGACTGGTTCACCATTGATTTTTGAGGTAAAATTTACCACGTCAACTACATCTGGATCTTGTTCAATATTTGAGCTAGATGGATTTTGTTTAGTTTCAAAATTGGGATTTGTGCTTGTGGCAGCAGTTTGTACATTTTGAGCAGCATCACCTTTGATCGTCCCTAAAAACTCTGGAATAACTCCCCAAAGCTTAGTAGGATTGGCAGGTATTTGCTTTAAAACCTTGATAGCCTGAGTAAATGTAGACTGACTGAGCACAAACCAGCACATCAGAAGCATCACAAAAAGTATAAAACCAGCTCCAATCGGGCTAAAAATCCGCAATATAAATGGGTACAGTAAATAACCAACCACACCACCACCATCGACCGCAGAGCCGATAGTAAGCACACCTTTAAAAAGATTGAAAATGGCTGAACTCACTAGTAGTAGCATAACCGAACCCCAGAAAAGTCGCGGACCATCATCTTCAGGAATCTGAGTCTTGACTTCTTCGACCCGAATCATCAAAATCGCGATAATAAACAGCAGCGATGGTGCAAAAAACCGCCCAACACCAAATAATATCTGCAAAATCTGACTTATCAAAACCCCGACTTGACCAGCCACACCAAACAAAGCCAAGTAAAATAAACCACCAAATGAAAGTAGTAGCAAAATGGTCATGGTGTGACGCCCTTCATCGGTTAACTTAAACCCACCGGGTAGACGAGGAAGTAGTGACATTGTAGTAGTATGATACGTTTTATCCTGAGCCTAACTTAATCTAACTAGAATAGTCAAGATGTTGTATTTTTATGACTTTTTAAAGTTTTACGGTTTAAATTTATAAATTATTAGCACGCTCGAAATCATTAAAATGCCTACAGCGAAACCAAATATCAAAACCGTCTCCCCTTTCCCTTTCTCCCCATCTTCTTCCTAAAAACACTTCGTTTGTAACGTGTAACGTATAAATAGATTAAGCGATTGAGCGTGATAAAAAACGTAAGCTTTCAATCCATATCACAAAATTTTGTGCAGCCCGGGAGCTCAGACGTCAGGACGAAGTAGAAAATAAAAAGGTCAGATTTTTTGGTAAAAGTATTTTACTTTAAGAATTTTGAGATTATGACCAAAGCTATTTCCTATCAGTTTGACTACCCAAACTAACCTGTTTTTTTGAAAAATCCAACCACCGTACCCCAAAATATCTCGCCTCGTGCGACTAAATAGCTCATCTCCCAAGAAAATCAGTTATAATTTTTAATCTTTGATTGCTAAACTTTAAATATCGACCAATTTTTAAGGCTTGTTCCATTGAAATTTTAGCCACAAACTCCTCTTTTAAAAGTTCCTGTATTTTGATTTGGTTCACAAAATCTTTAACCTCAATTTCCAAATTTTTCAGTCCAAAAAAAGGTGTATTTTGATTTTGGGCTAAATAGTTTAAAACTATGACTGGTTTGGCGCACTGACCTAAAAGCGCAGCCCAGCGCTGATCGAGCAACTCTGGCTGTATATTAGCTACATCTAGCTTGGTGATTTGCCAAAAATTTTCTCGAATATGTAGTTTTTGAAAATCTAAATCTAGGCACAAAATCTCAGGTAAAATCACGGTCGCCAACCCTAAATTTTTAAGTAAATCTAAACTTAAACTCGGATCTTTTAAAGACAAAATCAAATCTAGCTCCATGACCCAACGCTCTTTGGAAATATCTAAAAGTTGGAAAAAATTGGCTTTTATCGCCTCAGCCGTGTGACTGTCGATCTCAAAGCCGTATTGACCCGCAAAACGCACCGTGCGCAACATCCGCAGCGGATCTTCGGTAAATCTAGTAGTAGCATCGCCAACAGCCCGAATCACCCCCTGCTCTAAGTCTCTTTGCCCACCAAAAAGGTCTATTATCTGACCTGTAGAGGAAATTGCCATTGAGTTTATAGTCAAGTCACGGCGAGCTAAATCATGCTCGATTTCGGTGTGAAAACCGACTTTAGGTTTGCGATTTTGAGGCTCATAAATATCGTGCCTAAAAGTGGTAATTTCGATCAAATCACCGCCGAGTTTAAAACCAATCGTACCAAATTTTTTACCCAATAAATAAGGCTTAAAGCCAGCTGTGCGAATTTTTAGCTCAAGTTCATCAGGGCTAGTAGCAGTGGTAAAGTCATAATCTTTAGTAGTTTTGCCCAGTAGCAAATCACGCACTGCACCGCCCACCAGAAATAACGAAATCCCAAGTAAATCTTCGATTTTTTTGATAAAAGTAAGTGTTTGAGCTAAATTTTGAGCCATATTTTTTCTATAAAATTTTATTTGTGGTAGTCTTTATTTTTTATAAAATACCACTACCAAAATTTGCTATGATTTAAAACTATAATATTTTTTACATTTCAAGCAAATCAGCTTAAGTTACCAAAAAGTAGTTGTGAGCTTTGACTAAAATCTAAAAACTAGCATTATTATTAGTATTATTATGGAAAAAGCTAAATACCCCGAAAGTTCAACCGCGCAACTAAGAAGCTTGGTGAGTACAGCCAAACTATTTCAATTTGAAACACCTCGTAGTTTGCTGTAAAAAAGCTTATTTTTAATATACAATTTTGATATGAGCATTTCAGAGAGAAAAACTTTACACAAAGCTAGCATCAAGCAGGCCATTTTAGATTTTGCTGAAGAAGTAGCTACGCTTGAGGGCTGGGACGCAGTCACTATGCGGCGAATATCTAGCAAAATTGAGTACGCTTTACCAGTTATTTATACTCATTTTAAAAATAAAGAAGCCATAATTTCCACTTTAGCTCGTAAAGGTTTCATAATTTTACTATCCCAGCTCGAGGCTACTTTGAAATCGGAGCCTGAAAATATCGAAAATTCCACCGAGCTAGCTTTGGTGTATATCAACTTTGCTAAAACCCATAAAGCTCTTTATCAAGCCATGTATGGTCAAAGCGGTATCTCGTCTTTTTTGCAAGGAAACTTAAATGAAGGTGAAAAAGTCTTCGACCTAATTCACAACTATCTAATTTATTTGGTCGCAGAAAAACAAGCTAAAATCGCCGATCCACTGGAAGCTACCAAACTAATCTGGGCGACTTTGCACGGTCTAATCACTCTAGATAATATCAACCAAATCACCGAAGCTAAAATCAAAATTGAAACCGTAGCCATCAATTTTATAAAGATTTTAATGCAAAACTGGGAATTGCTTTAATTAAATTAAGGTCACATAAATTTTAAGTGTTTTATATTTTGTTAGTTTGTCGGCATATATCATAGTTGATATAAATTAACTAGAAACTTACACTTTTTATAACGCTCAAAAGATTGTGGAATTTATCAGCACCAAACCGTAGCTCTTTTTTAAAGAAAAAGAATGGGCTTAGTATTTTGTTTTAGATTTACTTTCAAGACTTAATTTGGTTGACTCATTTCTCTGAGGTGACTAAAATGAGATTTCAAGATAGCCCAATAACTGCTAAATTGGCGATATTCGAGGTTATTTTCTATGGCACAAGCGTGGATTATGGAATTAATTTTGGGATAATGAATATGGCTAATTTTAGGGTAGAGACTATGAACAAGATGAAAATTTAGACCACCAGTTAGCCAATTTATAATTGCATTTTTTGGGCTAAAATTAGCGCTCGAGTTTAGCATAACTTGATCCCAAGTAATTTCAATTTTAGTAGTTTTAGGGTTTGGCTCGGTAAAGCTGGTAGCTTTGAAAAGGTGTGACGGCTCGACCACAAAGCCTAAATATAAGCCAGAAGTCAAAATAATGCTAAAATAAACCATCAATCCAACCCAAAAACCTAGGCAAATAATCGGCACAATCACAAAAACTAAAATATGTAACATTTTTGACAACCAAAACACAATTTTTTGGCTCAGTTTACGATTTTTAAAAATGGCAAAGCCGCGAATATCTAGCACTAAAAATAAACTACTAAAGGCGTATAAAATCGGCGTATAAATAGGCTGAAAAATATGCCACCAATACCATTTTTGAGTGTGATTTAATCGTATAAATGGCTCAAAATGAATGTCATTATCCGATCCTTCGACATTTGTGAAATTGTGATGTTTGGAGTGACTAATGGTGTACGCTAGTGAGCACGCTCCCATCAGATCGATAAAATGAGTCATGAGTCGATTTTGCCATTTTTTAGTAGCAAATACCTGGTGAACTGACTCGTGAGCATAAGCGGCCAAAACTCCGACACAAAGCCCTGCAAATACACCCAAGATCAGATGGAACCAAATATTTTGGATTAAGATTAAATTGGTGTAAATACTGGCTGTAAGCGCTGCAAATAATCCCAAGGCTCTAAAAGAGAGTTTGTTTCCGCCTGTTTTACTGAGATTGTTTTCCAAAAAATACTAATCAACTTTTTTGCTAGTTTCGAGATAAAAATCACTAAATTTTTGAGAATAAGAAATATTTGTCATAACAAAGCTATTATCACTAACAGTGTTATATATTTTTTACGCTTTGTCAAATTGCTTGGTTTAGCTAGAATTTAAAGCTCAATGGCGCGACTACAGTAATAAAAAAGTGTGGGCATTTAATATATTATGATGTGGTTATGTAGAGTTCTGGAGTGCAAATACTAGGGTAAAGTGGAAAATGCACACAATGAGTTTTTGATAAAGTATTTTGATTTGGGGTTTTGGTTATTCGGGTATGAAGGCTTTGTATCAAAGTAAATGCTTTGCAATACTAGTATCAAATATTTTGAAATATTTTGAAAATCAAATCTTAAGCATCAATTCAAAATCGCGACACTTTTGTCAAAAATTTTTAGCTTGACAGCTTTAACAAAACTTGATTTTCTTATCTGTATTGGTATTTTACGGCTTTGCTGTTGTGGTGGAATTGGTAGACACACAGGACTCAAAATCCTGCAGTAGCAATACTATGAGGGTTCGATTCCCTCCGACAGCACCAAATTTTATTTTTATAGGCGAAAGCCTATTTTTTTGTGCCCAAAATCATAACAATACAAGCAAAAAAACTGCGGTGTAACAACTAGCGAAATTATTTCGGTGCCACGATTACAAGTAATTTAACCTGTTTTACCTTATTAATACAATGTGTCGAGATTTTTTCCTGCTATTGACAAAATTCGTCCAGGTATTCACTTTCCACTAAATGTATTTATTAACACCAATTTTATTTTTATGCAGATACTAAAAAGCACATTACAGCAATACTCATTAGAACGTCAAAAACTTTTACCAAAAACAGAACAGCCAAAAAATAACATCGTTAGTCTGTGGGAGGCTTTTCAAACTAACATACTTAATAACATGGGAAAGTATAAAGATATCGAACCTGGTAATGAAAAATATTCTCAAAAGTTTGAGCGAAAAGAACTAGAAGAATACATCAAAAATATATATGTATTTACTTCAGATGATTATAAGTATCTTAAAAATAAATTGCAGCCAGAAGATTTCGAAAATGTGTGCATTTCTTTAGTGGGCGGCAAAAGTTATAATATTTTTAAAATGCAGGATGCAGGTATCAAATGCCCGTTGACTGTACCACTCACAACTAATTGGTATTTTGATGCTATCGGACCAGAAAATCAAGCCTTGATAGCAGATATCTTCCAAGAATGTGGCGGCGAAGATGACATCCACTATCCACACAATGAGTACACATCAGCTAATATAAAATCAATTGGCGAATTAATTAAAGATAGGATCAAGAATATCAAGCTTTCATCTAAAGCTGAGCAAGCTATCAGGCAAGCCTATGATGCACTTGGTGGATTTTTCATGGATAAAATTCTTCGATCAGCCACAGTTTCCGAAGATGGTATATATGCTTCCTTTGCAGGTTGCGGGGACTCAAATGCTCAATTTATACAACTTACCCCAGAAGAAGATTACGAGCTATTTAAATTTAATGCAATTGCAGTGGCCGCTTCCGCTTTTAATTTTGTAGGAATAGAAAACAAGCTTGGGATGACAGCAGAGAATGGTGCCAACTTTAGTCCCCGAAAAGATCCAATGGCAATAACTACTATGCCTTTTGTCTATCCTGAAAATTACGCGGAATTGTCAGATGATGAGATTGTCAGTCGCGTGTCAGCAGCTTATATTTTTACTGATCAAATAGGAAACGATGGCCGCAAAAAAATAACTTTCCAAATTACTAATGGAACAGGCGCGACTATTGCCGACTCGGGTGAAGGATTACCGCTGGTAACTTTTGACACGGAAGTATATCGGAATATGGCAGCTTATAATATAGACAATCGACCCAAAACAACTGCCGAAAATACACTTGTGTTTTTCGCAAGGCTTAAAGACGATGCTGAGTCAGAGCCTATAGAATTTTACAGAGTAGAGACACCACCTCAAAAAACCTGCATGCTGATAAATGAAGACTTTGATCATACCGATCTTCAGTCTGATAGAAAAAAAGTGGTGCTGATTCCAGAAGGGTGCTACAGCCCCGCAACTGATCCAAAGCTAGCTTTTGCTTTGCTTGGAATCGTAGACAAAATAGAATCGATTTACCCTGGACAGTCAATGGAATCTGAGTACGCTATAATTCGTGATAATGACGGTAACTTTGATATATCATGTGTGCAAACTAGACCGATAACTGTAACTGAAAGAAAATTAGTTGGGGAAATACCTAAAATACCTGAAGATATTATAGAGTATGTCATTACAACAGGTAAGGTGTACTCAACTGGTGCGCGTTTAGTTACTGTGTATAGAGGAGATACCAACTTCCCAAGAAATACCGAAGATTTCGGACCAATTGCATTTTATAAAAAAACAATAGACCAAAATGATGCAGAGCAATACGGTCAAAAAAATGTTGTGGTTTTTATTGAAGAAGTGCAGACTGGAAAAAGCACTCACGCTGGTGTGCAAGCCAGAGAACATAGAATGCCTTGTGTGTCTGGAGTTGGTACAGATTTAGAAAACGGTGCAAAATATTATGTTTTTGCTTATTCAGATAAAAACGGTTATGGTTTGGTAGTCAAAGAAAATGATGCCACTAAAGCATTTATCGCCGAACTTGAAGAATTTCACAATATTCAAGTAGAGAATGCTTTTAACATCGCTGAAAACCTGAAAAATAGACCGTTAAAACATTTTAATTTGGGTATTAATGTGTCTGACGCTGAGTCTGCTAAGGCTTACGGTTCAGATGGTCTTGGTTTTTCAAGGTGTCCACTTTTTAGGGCCAATCCTACACTGGCTTTATATTATAAAGGTTTTGATTATATAAATCCTGAAGCAGATCCTAGATTTATTTATCTACTTACACATCTCGAAAACGAAGTCTTTGAAGCAGCATCTCAGTTTCCAGAATCATTTAACTATCGACATGCAGGACCTCAGTTAAACGAGCATTTTTCAAACAGGAACCCTGCAATTGACCGAATAATTAAGGCTGAGATAAAAAAATTTACCGAATCCAATCCAGATTTGGACAATTTGACAGCAACCATGAGGGACAGGATTTTGATGGCTTTAAAAAAGGGTGGCTTAATTAGTCCAGATATTGCTGGTAATATAAAAATTGGCTTGGATTATGAAGAAGAAGGTATAGGCTTATTAATCGCCAAATATGGCGACGACAAGTTTAGTCTAATGCAAGGTGCTACTTTTACATGCCAGCATCCTGATTTTTTTGAAAAAGTAGAGATACCGATGATTAAAAATGTACTGGAAAGACTAAAAAGTGAAAGTAAAAAAACTAAATTTAAATTTACTATTGAATTTCCAAAATCCGCAAAAGAAGTAAATACAATGCTGCGAATGATGGAAAAAGCTGATTTACATAATTATGAAAATTTACAAGTTGGTCCCATGATTGAGAATGTTCAAATGGCACTCGACATTAAAAATATTGCACTAGGTAAATTTAAGCCACATCAATTTACCTTTTCTTTTGCTACAAATGATCTTGGGGGTCTCACTCAAGGTATTGATAGGCAAAAAGCAGATGGTGTTCCAATTGTTGCCATGGCTTCAGCCAACCCAAATCCTATGCTAGAAATAATTCAAATTGCCACAGGTCAAATAAAAAAGTGGTTTCCAGAAGCTAGTGTAAGCATATGTGGTGAAATAGCAACAAATCTAAACGCATATGTCTTAGGTATTTTATATAATCTAGGAATTACTGATTTTGCCATGCCTTCAGATCCGCAAACTTTTGGCGACATTTTCGAGAAATTACATTTGTATGAAAGTAGAATCAATCCTAAAACTGGTAAAATAGATTTACCCCCTCAGGTACGCTTAAACTTGACCAATCCAGAACTTGTGGAGATGTCGTAGTTAGATTCATCCGCGCTTTAAACACGCTAATTACCGATAAACGAATCACACACCTAAAACATAACCAGCTAGCTAGCGGTAAAAAAAGAACAATATATTCCCCTGGAATAGTTCAGTTTTCACCCAGGAAGCTGGTTAGTTTTTTAGACTTAACATACAAAACCTAAGGGACAAAAACTATACTTTGATTCATAATTAAAAGGTTTACAGCCTTTTCAACTTAAATGTTATGAGTTCAGTGTATAAAATATGCCCTAATTGCAGTTCAAATCTAGTAGTCAAAAATGGATTTCAAAGTAAGAGACAAGTATATAAATGTAAGAGTTGTGCTAAGAAATTTCAATCAAAAACACAACCCAATCGTAAAACCACCTCAATTGTAGATCAGCTAACTTTTAAAAAAACTATTCTGATTTAGATTTTGACCCTAGAACTATTAGAGGTATTGTTGATGGATTTAAGGTTATTGTTCCCGTCATACTCCCAACTAAGATCAATCTAGTCTGTGATGCAACATTTTTTAGGAAAAGAAAAGATAAAGATGGTTTACTAATATTCTATGATTCCATATCTGATAGAGTAATATGGCATAAATTTATTCAATCTGAAACTAAAGCTGAGTATCAGGAAGGTTTAGATTGTTTACTGAAACTTGGTTTTGAGATTCAATCTGTTACTATTGATGGAAGAAGAGGTGTATCTAATATATTTAAAGATTATCCTGTCCAGATATGTCAGTTTCATGTGCAAACCAACATACTTAAAAGAACTACTCAAAACCCTCAAACTAAAGCTGGAAAGATACTTAAAAGAATAGCCAATTTGTTTATCAAGAACAGATGGAATCAGAAATATTTTGAAAATTGTTTTTATGGTCTGGTAGTCAAATACAGAGACTTTTTTATTGAAAGAAATGAGAATGGTCAGTTCATTCACCGAAGCCTTAGATCGGCATTATTTGGTATAAAGTCAGTACTTCCATATTTATTTACATATCAACACCACGCAACCTTAAATATCCCTAACACAACAAACAATATTGACGGTGGAATCAATACTAAGCTTAAAGATTTAAACAGAAGACATAAAGGAATGAATATTGAAAGGAGGAATAAACTTCTAGTTAATTTGTTGTATAATTTGAGAGGTAAATAGAGATTTCATGCCTTAATTTTTGTATATTAACTCAATTTTTGCGTAAAATCGTAAGGTATCAAGGTCTTAATATACTCCAGCACCGAAATAAAATATTAAATCCTGTTCCTGTTCCCCCAAAAACACCTCGTTTGGAACGGATGAGCAGGAGCAACTGTTTGAGCGTAGCGAGGTTTTGTGGAGTGAAGGAGTCCAAATGTTTAGTCGGAGCGAAACGTAAAAACATTTAAGTTTTTTGCTGAGAGTATTTTATTTTTGAAAGTTTCGGTATTTATTGGATTTTTCAACAAACCTAAACCCTAGTCACCAAATAAAATTCCCACCTTATGAGCGGGTTTTTGTATTTAGCTATCTATTTTGAGTTAGATAAATCAGGTAAAAAATAAAGGCTCGGCAGTTACGCTTTGCCCTTATATTATTTAGCCTAAAATTTCAGCTTGGTATTTGGTATGATTTTGGATCATATCGTCCATGAGCTGGACACACTGGATCGGATATTCGCCCATAGCTGACTCACCTGAAAGCATGATAAAATCAGCCTCATCTAGCACCACTGCTCTGTAAAGATCACTGACTTCGGCTCTGGTTGGCACTGGAGTGGAAATCATAGTTTCTAAGATTTGTGTAGCTACTACAAATGGCTTACCAGCTTTTTTACAGGCACGGATGATGCGTTCTTGTAAAAATGGTAGTATGACATGAGCTGGGGTCACCTCGAGGGCTAGGTCGCCGCGAGCAATCATCAAAATATCACTGGCGTCAATAATTTCTTCTAGATTACCGTTTACAAAAAGTTCATGTTGCTCTAATTTGGCACAAATCAGCGGGAAATAGCTGTTATCAATTCCCTCTTCTTGAATTATTTGATGAATATAATCTTTGATCATATCGATATCGGCCTTCGTTTTCACGAAGCTAGACGCAATTACATCAGGCTGCAAATCTTTTAGAGTTTCGCGAAGCATTTGCTTGTCTCGATCAGTCAAAAAAGAAATCGCTAAGCTACTTTCTGGGAGATTAACACCTTTACGGCTTCGAAATACACCACCAGCCCTAACGGTACAAAAAATGTGCTCACCCTCGATGGCATCGACTACTAGATCAAGTTTTCCGTCGTCGACTAAAATCTGACGTCCAACTGCCAGTGCTGGAGCTAAATCCACAGCCACAGGCAAAACTGTAACTCCAGATTTTAATTTATACGGGTAACTAGATTCTTTAGTATGCTCCAGTGCGATTTTGGCACCATTTTCAATTTTAGTATCTTCTTGTAAAACACCGAGTCTGATTTTTGGACCACCCAAATCCATCAAAAGTTTTAAACCATTTTCACGACACTGCTTACCAGCATCTATATGCCACTGACTGGATGAGTGTGAAAAATTTAACCGAGCGTACTCCACGCTATGATTTTTAAAAAAGCTTAAAGTAGTGTCGTTTAGACAGCTTGGACCGATGGTCGTAATAATAGTAGTAGACATTGTGATGTTTTAAATAAATTAAATTTGCAACATTCTAAACTAAAACAGCAAAAATGTTTTTTGGCAAGTTATGATCACTAGACTTTAAATAAGTCCTCCGTTTCGCTAATTGTTCGGGCTGGATAGTTTTTGAGCCTAGATTTTGGCTTGATCAAGATCTGTTTTTCTGGGCGATGCTTTAAAAGTAAACCGAGCTCAGGATCACTTGCTTCAAGCGTGCTTAGTTCTTCAAGCGGAATTTCGATTCGACACCAAAACTTATGCTTATTTTTATAGTAAAATACTGGATAAATTTTACCCGCAGCTTTTATATTTACTGGGTTTTGAGCTTCTATTTTGGACATTTTGGCCTCTGTTATAAAATCCGTAACTTTTAAGTTGAAATCTATTTCCTGGCTTTTTAGAGCTTGTTTTAAAAGTTTTTGACTAGCGATACCTAGCGGCGACATTTTCTGATAGAATACTTGGGCTAAATCGCTGCTATTGAGGGTTTTGATTTGACCTTGACTGCGAGCGTGCCAAGCATCTACCTCGTCTTTAAGTAGCTGAATTGGCTCGATGAAAGCCCAATACTGCTTAGTTTTTTTAGATACCGCAGAGACCAAACCTGCCAAATAATCTGCAAAAATCATGACTGCTTCATCACTATTTTCAAGTACTTTTTTAGTCGAAAGTAATTCGCGACCATCATATTTGAGGTAAAATTTTGAAATTTTAACCACCTCATCATTTTTTAAATTGTACTGCTGCACTAGCACTTTTTCATTTAAAACCTGTGCCCCGACCTCAGGCAACCATTCCAGTTCGATCGACTGACAACTAAAAGCACTAGTAAAACCGGCGGCGTTGGTCATTATCTCAGCAGCCGACAAAAATTGTGGTAAAGTATGCTGATTGCGCAGAGCTGACGACGGATGAATAGTAATAGACTCTCCTGGTCCGATCATTCGGATATACTGATCTCGGCCTTGGCGTTGTAAAATATTGCTAATGTTTCCAGCTAAGACACTTTTAGCAATGCCGACTGGGTCACGGATTTTGCTGGGGGCGATGTCGTGACGCTTTAAAGTGGCCATCAAATCACCGCGAATGAGCTCGATCTCAACTAAAACCTTGAGATTTAAAAAGTTTTGAGTTACCCAAGTTGGGTTATGGCGATTTTTTTCGTATTCTTCCCAAATTTTCAAAAAACTTTGCGGATCTGAAATGGGTCTATTTTGCCAGTCAGTTTTAAAAAAATAATGAGCTGCTTCGATCGCATTTAAATCAGGACCTGATCGCTCAAAAGCTGATTTCGACGACATAAAAGCCGCGATGGTGCAGATTGCATCGACACATCCAAACCGCTCTGCCTCGACTATCATCCGAGCTAAATGCGGATCTAGTGGTAGATTGGCCATGACTCGGCCGATGGGCGTGATATTTTCATCATCATCTAAAGCCCCTAGAACCTTTAAAGTGGCTACGGCTTTGCGAATTTGGTTTTTTTCAGGCGGGTCGATAAATCTAAAATTTAAAATATCATCAATTCCTAAACGCTTCATTTTCAAGACAGTTCCAGCTAAATCAGTGCGTTTTATCTCGGGAACGTCAAAATCTGGGCGATCAATATCTTGTGGATAAAGTCGAAAACAAACACCAGTGTCGGTACGGCCAGCTCGACCTTTTCGCTGCTCAATAGCCGCTAGTGAGGCATCTTCATCCTCCAATCTTGAAATTCCAGTTTTTGGCTCAAAGATACTAACTCGCTGCAAACCCGAGTCGATCACCACTCGAACACCTGGAATAGTTAGTGAAGTTTCGGCAATATTAGTGGCTACGATGACTTTACGCTTACTTGACGGTTCAAAGATTTTTTCCTGATCTTTCTGGCTTTGTTGACCAAAAAATGGCAAAAGTAGCAAATCACCAGTATCGAGATCTCGCAGCAAATTTAAGGTTTGCCTAATCTGGGCTTCGCCTGGCATAAAAATCAAAATATCACCCTCAAACCCGTCTTGCAAAACTTTTTTAACCTTTTGAGCCGCCGATACGACGTAATCTTTAGGCCGCTGTTTTTCATAGAAAACCTGAACTGGGTACATCCGCCCTGGAATCTCGAGCACAGGAGCTCCACCAAAAAAATCACTAAATTGCTTAGCTGGAATAGTAGCTGAAGTAATCAAGATTTTGAGCCCAGTCATACCCATCTCAAGGCGTCGTTGATTGACCTGTAGGACCAAGCCCATCAAAAAATCTACGTTTAAGTTGCGGATATGAGCCTCATCTAAAATTATGCCA
This sequence comes from bacterium, assembly GCA_043761585.1. GTDB lineage: Bacteria > Patescibacteriota > JACMRA01 > JACMRA01 > JAYUNN01 > JAYUNN01. Next base: position 26,135 of record JAYUNN010000017.1, on the reverse strand, counting down.
CTATATTCAGGTAAAACCTTGGTGGCTAGAAGCTGCTCAATTAAAATTCCATCAGTAACATAATCCAAAATTGTGCCTTTATTGGTAGTGTCATTGAAACGGATGTGATAGCCGACTTCTTGACCCAATTCTTGACCACGCCTACTAGAAACATACTCCGCTACCGAGACTGCAGCCGGTCTTCTAGGCTGGGTGGTTGCGATTTTACCATTGACTAGATCCGACATCATGCGGCCGATTTCAGTAGTTTTACCAGATCCTGTAGCTCCGATGATGATAGCTATTGGGTGATTTTGGATCAAAGTTTTGATCTCGGCTTCGAAATCTAAAACCGGAAGCGAGAGAGTTAGATCGGTTGCAATTTTTGAATCATCAATATTTGACATATATTTCTACCGTGCTACAAATATTGATTTTAGTCAATTTCAAAGGTCTAAGGAGAGTTTTGACCAAAAATAGTGCTTATGTTATAATACACTGTTATTTTATAAAATAAAAAAATACTACAAATAGCTCAGCTTTAAAGATTAAAAAGTGTTAATTTTCATATCAAAATATCTCAAACTCAAACAAATATGCGCCAAAACCGACACATTCATAAACATCTTCATCATCACTTCAGCAGGCATCATCGCAAAACTAAAGCTCAAGATCTCACAATTAATGCAACTGATTCACTTTTTGTGAAATTTAAAAAAACCTTGGGCCGATTTGGGCCAGGCATTATCACGGGAGCTAGCGACGACGATCCATCTGGAATTGCCACTTACTCTCAGGCTGGAGCTGGGTTTGGGCTACATACGCTTTGGATGGTGTTGATTTCATTTCCTATCATGGTCTCGATCCAGGAGATGTGTGGCCGAATTGGTTTAGTCACAGGCAAAGGACTCACCAGTGTAGTCAAAACTCATTATCCAAAATGGGTCATTTATCCCATAGCCGCAATTAGTGTTCCAGCTATGATTTTAAACATCGCCGCCGATTTAGCAGGTATGGGTGCAGTTTCCAATATGATTTTGCCCATGATTCCAGCCTGGGTTTTTACCATCTTAGCTACTTTAGCGATCATCTTTTCAGTGATCTTGTTTTCTTATAAAAGACTGGAAAGCATCTTGAAATGGTTAACTTTGGTACTTTTGGTGTATTTTATTGTCCCGTTTTTAGTCAAGCAAAATTGGCTGGAAGTTTTTAAAGCCACGACAATTCCTCATTTTGAATTTACCAAAGAATTTATTATGATTTTTGTTGCTATTTTAGGCACAACTATTTCACCGTATTTATTTTTTTGGGAAGCCAGTTTGGAAGTCGATCATCATTTAGAAAAAGTCCGCCAGGAAACCAAGCTGATTCAAAAGTCTACCAATCAGAGTACTTTAGACAGAGGCACTGTAATAGTGGCGGAATTGGAGGCAGAAATTTCACCGAGCGACATCAAAATTATGCAGCAAGATAATGGCGTAGGTATGCTAATTTCTAGCGTCTGTATGTTTTTTATTATTTTGACGGCGGGTACTGTACTATATCCAAAGGGTATCACGCAAATTAATACAGTTCAGGACGCGGCTGCAGCTTTGAGGCCAATTGCTGGTGATTTTGCCTACATTCTGTTTGCTGTTGGTGTTATCGGTACTGGATTTTTAGCTGTGCCTGTTTTAGCTGGAGCTTGCGGCTATGTTATAGCTGAGATCTTTGGCTGGAAAGAAGGTATGAATAGCACTTTCAATCAAGCTCGCGGCTTTTATGAAGTCATCGCTTTTTCGATACTACTTGGACTTGGCTTAAATGTATCAGGTATCGATCCAGTCCAGAGTTTGATTTGGTCGGCTGTAGTTTATGGTGTTACAGCACCGATTATGATCGGTTTTCTACTGCACATCGCCAATCGAGAAGATATTATGGGCAAATGGAAAAATGGTCTAGCCTCAAATTTATTTGGCAGCGTAGGCTTTACTTTGATGACCGTATCAGCACTAGCACTAGTTTATACCAGCTTTTTTTAAAAATACCACTCACATTTTAGTACCACCAACAGCCAAACTAAACATCAATCTCCTCTTTGCGCAAAGTACCCTTTCTGGAACAGGCGAACCCTAAACTGTAAGTGTGTAGTAAAAAGTGTTAGCTTTGGTGTAAATAGTGAGATTTTGTTGGGTGAAGGAGTCTAAATGCCAGGGTGGAGTGTAAAATAATAAAGATTGGATTTTTGATAAAAGTATCTTGTTTTAGATATTTTGAGGCTTGTTTGCTAAGAAAATATCACTTTTATTGTCTCATTTTTTTTAAATAGGGTTGTGTTTTAAATTCGTGCCACGTAAAATATAAAATTCAAAAGGTTGGTAAAATTATAACTAATTACGACTAATATTTTTGAACTTAGATTTGACTAGCCGCTATTTTTACCTCTTTTTTAGATAAATATCTTTTAAAAGCAAAGTTTAAATCTAGCCAGTCAATTTATGCAACAAATTTCTAAAGTTCAAACTCTTTTAACTCAAAATAAATCCAAAATTTCCAAAATAATTATCGGCTCGATTATATTGCTAGCTCTAGTAATTGGAGCTGTGACCAGGCTTTACAGTGTTTTTAGCTATGATCAGTTTGCTGGTGATCAGGCTAGAGACGCTTTTGTGTATCAAAAAATGGGCCAAGGAATCTGGCCTACGCTCGGACCTGGTTCCTCTGTTGGAGGTTATGGTTTGCCACCGCTATATTATTATTTAAACTACTTTGTATCTTTTGGGTCACTCGACCCAGCTTGGCAGGCTTTCCCAAATGCCCTATTTTCTTTCCTGTCAATACCGCTGCTATTTTACTTCATACTACTACTTTTAAATGGCCAAAAATCACCCAGAGCCTGGCTTATAGCTAGTGTCGCGGCCCTTTGGTGGAGTGTATTTTTCAATGACATTATTTTAAATAATCTAGAATGGAACCCAAATTCAGCGCCATTCTTCTTGATGATCTTGGTGATATTGATCAAATCTGTCTCAAATCCAAACTTAAAAATATGGCAAAAAGTCACGCTTTGGATCGCCCTAGGATTTGTGGTATCGATTATGATGAGTTTACATTCATCGACTTTGTTTGTGATTCCAGCTGTATTTGTAATTTTTGTAGGTTATTACTTGTTTAAAAACCGATCTTTGAAAAGTTCTTGGCTGTGTTTACTAAGTTTTGCTACAATATTATTGATGCATGTTGGCTATTTGCACGGTGAGTTTGGACGCAATTTCCAAAATACTGCCACTATTTTTGAAACCATTTTTAAGTCTTCTGGCAATAACTATACTTTTTTCCAAAGATTTGATCGGGCCATATTCAACTACCTTGAACTAGGCGATTTAGCCTATATTTTTGGTAAAAATGTTGGAAATATTGCACACTTTTTCCTTGCTCTAGTTTTAGGTTTAGCAATTTTAAAATTTAAAGGCAACAAAACTATCTGGGCATTTCTGTGGGGAATTTGGCTGGTTTTTAGCTACGCAGCTTCGAGTTATTGGGGTATATTTTTTATTCATTACAAGATTCTAATTTGGTTTGCACCAATTATTTTTGTAAGCACTTATTTGTACTATTGTAATTATAAAGATTTCAAGCAGCTGATTTTAGCCGCACTGGTAATTGTTTTGAGCTTGCAATCTATTAATCTAAACTTATCAAATTCAATTAAATTTATTGGTGGTAAGTTTGGTAAAGAACGAGTGATCCTAACTAGTGATATTTATGAGGTTTTAAAGGCTTTGCCCCTTCAAGCAAACTTTGCACGTCCAGCGAGAACGAGCTGTCATACCAATACATAGCTTCGGTTTCAAATCCAAATAATGTCTCAGTTACCAAAGATTGCAGCGATACCGATGTGCGGCTATTTTACAAATATCATCGTGAATCAGACTTAAGTTTAATCAAAAACCAAACTGAGCTAGTTTATAGTAAAAGCTGGTTTGAAAATGATGCTGTGATAGCATACACTAAGTAAAAATACATTAAATTTGAATTCATATGCTTCAATTCCTTAGAAAAAACCAAAAAGCTATCATATTAATTAGCTTGTTAGCTGTTATTGCCACCTATTTTATCTTTGGTTGGTACAATATTTCAAATGTCGGTATAAGTGTCGACGAACCAGCTCACTTTGGTGCCTCACAGGCCTATAGTCAACATCAAGGCACAAATCTAGAACATCCAGTTTTGACTAAAAGTATTACTGGCGTAGTGCTTAGTCTGGCTTTTCCAAATATGCAATCCCAGACTGGTGGGCCGTATGAGCGCGGCAAAGAGTTTTTGCTCAGCCCAAACTACGATTATGATACAATTTTAGCTACAACACGCAGTGTTACTCTCATTTTCAACAGTCTTCTACTGTTTTTTATTTTAGTTTACACCTATGTTATAAAATTTATCCCACCCAAACTCAGTCTAATCTTAAGCATTTTATACACTTTTTCACCTAGTTTTACAGGTCACAACTTTTTAGTTACTTTCGATGTTTCAGGTGCTAGCACCGCCTTAATGACTATCATTTCACTTTTACATCTTTTTAAGAATGTTTCCAAAATTAAATTGAGTCATTTTTTGGGCGTGTCGGCGCTGGTTAGTTTTGTTTTTTTATTAGCTTTTCATACTAAATTTACCAACATTATTTTACTTTTACCACTTGCTATTACTTGGGTAGCTATCATAATTAGGTCAATTTTGCAAAAAAATACTCAAAAAGATATTAAAATATGGTTGAAGCTGCTTTGTTTTAGCCTTATTTTTGGTGTCATAAATTATCTCGGTCTTTGGATCTTGTATAGCTATTCTTTTGGAAATGTAACTTACAGTGGTAGTTTTGTCGCGGCAGTGGCCACAAACAGCTGGTTAAAGCCAATAGCTTGGTATTATGAAGGAGTCAAGCTCAGCGCCAGTCGCTCCACCGATATTATCCCAGGATTTGTAAATGACGATTTTAGGGTGCAGACTTTTAAAGGGTTTGTGTTTCGATTATTCTGGTTTAAAGAAAATGTCGGCCTGTTTATTTTAGCATTTGTAGCTAGTTTAGCTATGTTGTACCGGACTATTAAAAATCTACTTAAAAACTCTGCAACTAATTATGATATCCGTTTAAAAATTAAAACTTTTTTAGCAAAACACCAGCAAATTATTTGGTACAGTTTTATCGCTTCGATTTACCCAGTTGCGTACATTATTTTATCTTGGGGGTCGTTTTTAACTATTGGTTACAGACACTTTTACCCAGTTTTGATATTTATTTATTTTGGCACGGCGGTTTTGGTTTACTTATCAAGGCTAAAAAATATATTATTGGCATCATTTTTGATTATTTACATTATTTTTGGTGATTTAGGATTAGGTCAAAATATTTCCTACGTCAATCCGCTTTGGACAAAAGAAAAATGGCATTTAGCTACAGATTCAAGCATAAACTGGGTTCAGGAATTACCACTTGCTTATAAATATTTAGCTACTCAAAACCTCTTGACTCCTGAAAATAAGGGCAAAATTATCAACGCTACTTGGAATGCCTGCATTATTACCCCAGAGGATTGGGTGGAAAAGTACTCTGATTTCAAGCGTCAAGGCGATGGTGATTACTACAATTATTACTATGATTTAACTCAAAAAGATATCAAAATTTCAGGTGCTAAATATTTAGTTTTAGACACTTTTGTCTGGCAGCATATGAGTTCAAAGGCTAAATCAAATTCAATTGCTAAGTCAAACATGGAATATATCTCAACCCTAAAACCTTTTTATAGCTCCAATGATGTAATCACAATTTACAAATTGTAGAGTTTAGTTTAAAACATTAAAACTAAGTATTAAACACATTCTTTTCCCACCCTTTCTGCAATCTCTTTCCCCAAAGTGCGTCGCCTGGAACAAATGAACCCCACAACTGTTTGTGTGTAATACAAATTGTTTAGTTTGGTGTATATAGTGAGGTTTTATTGGGTCAATGAGTTTAAATGCCGCGGCGAAATGACAAGTAAAAAAGATTAGATTTTGGGTAAATGTACCTTATTTTGGGAGTTTTATTTTTTGATTTAGGTTAAAACTAAGGTTGGATTTTATTGATTTTTTGGGTGTTAAAATAGTTTATCCACGAAATATTTAGGTCTTTTTTTGACTTCTTGGCTGATACGTGAGATGTATTCAGCTAAAACTGCAGTCATCATGATCTGCACACTGCCCAAAAATAGCGCGATCGACATAATACTAGCCCAACCAGGAATGTTGTTGCTGGTAAATACAGATAAGCCGATATAAAACACTCCAAACAAAAAACTCACCACAGATAAAATCATCCCAATTACTCCAATAACATGGACCGGTAAGGCAGTGAAACTAGTGACTGCATCTAGCATAAATACAACCAATTTCACAAAATTATACTTGCTGGTGCCAGCGTTACGATTAGGTCTGTGATACTGCACGCCAGTACTTGAGTAACCGGTATAAAATACTAAGCCACGACTATAACGGACCGTTTCCTGCATTTCCAAAAATGCTAATCTAACTTTTTCAGTAATGATGTGAAAATCGGAGACATTTGGCGGAAATTTGACTTTGGAGCCTAATCGCATAGTCGAATAAAAAATCTGCGTACAAATCACGTATAAAAAGCTGTCCTGCCTCGAGGCTCGCTGAGCGTAAACTATATTGAAACCTTTTAAAGACTCTTCCAACATCCTAGAAATCACACTAGGATCATCTTGCATATCAGCATCAAGACTGACATAATAATCCGATTTTGGAGCATTTTCATAGCCAGCAAGTAAAGCATTTTCCTTACCGAAATTTCTTGAAAGTTTAATTCCACAAATATTGCTATTTTGTTTTGATAGTTCGTAAACCAAATCCCAGGTATCATCGCTACTACCGTCGTCTATAAACAAAACCTTACTTTCAATTTTGTATTTTTCAAAAATTTCAATTGAGACCTCATTTAGCTTTGAGTACAACAAGTTTACATTTTCGAATTCATTGAAGCACGGTACTAAAAAGCAGAGTTTTTGACTTTCTGAATTTGAAATTTGAATCGAAGTATCTTGGCCTGGTTTTTTTTCAAGAATTTTGATTTGAGTCTCGGTTTCAGGATTATTTTTCATGGTAAAAGATGTAATATCTAATTTATCACTTGCCGGTCTTTTTTTGTCAAAAATTTTACCTTTGACAAACTCGAGTTTTGCTGGTATATTTGGAACCATTACAATTTTTTCTACACAATCTATGTCGACTTTATCCAAAAAAAATATTTTACCACCAAAACTACAAATTGGCGATGAAATTAGAGCAATTACTTTGTCCCAAAGTCTGGGAAATATAACTCTAAACCATGTTCAAACAGTTAAAGATAAATTGGCTACTCTTGGCTTAAAAGTCAGCTTTGGCACCAACTCAATCGAAGTTGATGAGACTGGTTCAAATTCAATCCAAAATAGAGTCGATGATTTACACCAGGCATTTGCGGATAAAGCTGTAAAAGCTATATTTGTAGCTCGAGGCGGCTATAACTGTAATCAAATTTTACCGTATTTAGACTATGATTTGATTGCTAAAAATCCTAAGATTATCATCGGTTACTCTGATGTGACTGCCATCACAAATGCTATTTACGCCAAAACAGGTCTAGTCACCTATTCTGGACCAGGGTTTACCACTCTTAGAAATGTGGATTTCCAGGACAGTGACTTTACTTACAAATACTGGTACCAGCAACTTTTTACTGACCAACCGAGTCAAGTTTTACCAGCTCAAAATATCGAAGATACTTCTTATAAAAGCGGTCAAAGCCTAGTTACAAACTACGAATCTGATGGTTTTTGGATCATTAATCCTGGAGCTGCCACAGGAACCATAGTCGGGGCCAATCTTTGCACTCTAAATTTACTTCAAGGCACACTCTTTATGCCCTCTCTGAGTGACTCAATTTTATTTATTGAAGATGATCACGAAAGTAAAGCTGGTAATTTTGATCGCGACCTAGAATCTCTTACTCAAGTACTTGATTTTACTGGAGTTCGAGGCATCGTGATTGGCGTCTTTGAAAGAGACAGTGGCATTACTCGAGAAATTTTAACTAAAATAATTCGAAACAAAACTATATTAAATAGCATCCCTGTCCTAGCCAACGTCAATTTTGGGCACACTAAACCGATGTTAACTTTTCCAATTGGCGGTCAGGCGCGCTTAAAATTAGGCCTAGACGCTCAACTAACAATTCACTAAATGAGTTGGGGTTTAAAAACTAATTTCTTTTTTGGCGATGCTGAGTCCAAAGTATCAACTGAAAAGCACAAGTAGAAAACCATAGCTGCAGCACACCAACGCTACCGAGTATAGCCGCTGAAAATACCAAGAGATTATTGAAGCCTCGGGCTAGAGTTGCTGAATAAAATATAAAAGTGTTCCAGTAAAAAATACCAAGCCAAAAAAATACTGAAAAAACTGAGCAACCAATGAAATATTGTATTTGAGTTTTGTTTATATTTTTTTGAGTCTGATGATATCTAAACAGTGGTGAATATATCAAAGTAAAAACTAAAATAAAAAATAACGCGTTGCAAATCCAAAATATTGTGATGCTTGACAGACTGTTATCTACTGCTAGATCTGGTGTATTTAATAACAGATAATACCACCCTAAATAAACCATCGGTGTATAAAAAAATATTTGAACTATTTTAAACCAATCAGTTGGAGTTGTCATTAAAAAATATGAAATTTTGATTTTTGTGGAGGAAAAGGAGGGATTCGAACCCTCGGTAAAATATGATTTCTACAACGCTTTTCGAGAGCGTCCCATTCAACCACTCTGGCACTTTTCCAAAAGAATCTACCCTACTACAATCTTGCAAGGCAAATCTAAAAATGTCAAAAAGCATACATTTGAATTGATTATTTGACACTCAAATCAAATTTTGGGTTAAATAGAATCTAATAGCCCTTCAAGGGCTTGTCTTCCAGGTTTAGTTTTTGAGTTACATGATAAACGCAAATAAGTGACAAGAATCATTGTAATGTCTTGACTTGCCTGATCTTTGCCATGCTTATCTAAACGATCAAAGTTATATGATATCTTTAATACCATAATTGCAGTATTTAAATCATCTACAGTAATTATTTCTTTATCTTCAAAAAATTCTTTCATGTGTTCATTACCTTTTTCGATTCAAACATTTCTAGCATCAATTTCAGTTTCTTTAGTATTTTTTCGAGAAAATTCATGCACATTCATAAATAATAACAATTATCAATAAATAGTAAATTTAACAGTTCAAAAACTTGGATCAAAGTATCCCTAAGGTCTAAAAACCATTTAGGAAAACCCTAAACAATCGGTTCAAAACTAAAAATATTACTTTAGCCAAAACTCAAGCTATTCTGCTTTATTCTATGATTTCTCTTGGGATCTCAGCTTGTTCGTCTTCCATGACTAGGTCATCACTCACAATCACTCTACTGTCACCAGCTTCACCTTTCTCATGGGTATTACCCTCGTTGTCGATAGTCACCAGTGAAAGGTTTATATTTAAGAGTCGACAGGCAAGATTTATATTTCCACCACGCTTTCCGATCGCAATCGAAGCTTCCTCTTCGTAGCAAAATACCTTGGCACTGGCAGAATCAGCGTCATATTCCACGTCTTCGACTTCAGCTGGCTCAAGGCATGAAGCAATTAAGCCTGGAATATCTTCAGGGGTGTTTAATATAATATCAATTTTTTCAGATTGAGTAACGCTAAGCTCGCGTAAAACGTTTAAGATTCGGGTATTTTTTCGGCCCAAACAGGTTCCAACTGGATCCAAAGTGCTATCATCATCTCGAGCTGACACCAAAATTTTAGTTCTAACCCCAGCGTCGCGGACGATTTTATCGATTCTAATGGCTCCAGCTCCTAATTCTGGAATTTCTTGTTTCATCAGTGCGACCACAAAGTCAGTTGAGGAGCGTGACAAAGCAATGTGCGAGCCACCACTTTTAAATTCATTTATATTGGTAATAGCAGCTTTGATTAGTTGCCCAGGTTTAAACCGTTCACCTGGTAAAATATCAGTAAGTCCCAAAAAGGCAGTGGTACCACCTACAAGTACAAAATAACCACCTTTAGCAAAACGCTCAACCTCACCACTAACTATTTCACCGATTTTATCTTTGTAAGCCGCAATCAATTTAGAATGCTTGATAAAATTTACGCTTTGAATCAAAACTTGACGTGCAATCTGTGAGGCTACTCGGCCAAAATTGATATCACTTTCGTCAGAAACTTCAGTTTTAAAAACATGACCTAACTCAACTTCTGGATTTTGTAATCTGGCTTGCACCAACCCGATTTCTCGCTCTGGAAACTTGACTTCTTCCATGACGGTGACTGTTTGAAAGACTTTATATTTACCAGTATCGGTATTAAACTCAGCAACGTACGCACTTTCACGTTCGCCAAAATCTTTACGATAAGCGGCAGCTACTGCATTTTCGATTGCCACCAAAACTTCAGCTGAATCAAGTCCTTTTTCAGCACAAAAATAATCGATTTGTTGGGAGATTTCAGAAGACATATAAAATATATTTAAGGGTAAATTGGGGGTAAATGGCTAACAAAGCTAATAAAAAAGCCCCGGACTTGGCCAGAACAATTGATACTTGAAATGATGGTGTAAAAATCAAATTTTGTCAATTTTTGAGCAGCGATTTATCTGCCTAAAAATTTAAAGTAGCACGGCCTCAGCCAAGCTAAACAGCTGGTTTAAGGCCTTTTTAGCTTAAATACACCAAGAAATTTTCAAGCATCTCAAAAAAACACAAGTCGACAATTAGGTATAAGCGCAGTTTTAATGAAATTTTTGATTATTGCTTTGGTTTTTTGCTATTTTTTTGACTAAAATAATCGACTCTGCCAATCTAAAAATATGTTTGAAATTTTAATTGCTCAAAACAAAGCTGAAGTTTGGAACTTTTTATGCCAGAAAAACGGGCAAAATATGGTTGATTTTGTTTTAAACTATAAAACTGTTAGCCAAGATAAGCAGCCTTGGCACAATTGGAATATAGCCAATTGGAGTGATTTAGGTAATTATATCGGCAGCGGACAAGATGGTATTTTTGGTTTTGAATCTCAAAACACCCCTACTCTCGACGCTATTGTTTGGGATAGTCCCAGCTTGGTTTTAGATGAAAATGGTTTAAAATATTTAGCTGATCAAAATAATTATTTAAAACAGACAGTCTTTATTGTAGTTTTAAAAAGTGATGTAAACGCAGCCTTAAAAAAAATCGCCACTGCTAGCAAACTAAAAATTGTGGAGTTGTCAGCTATAGACACCAAAATCAAGCAAGATTTGGCAAAAAAATATGTAACTTTAGTGTACCCCGATCTAATTTCCAAACTTGATCGTGTTATTTTAAATTATTTAGCAGATTTAGATTGGGTGTTTGGAATTTTAGATACTATTGATTTTATGGTACTCGCTGAACTGGACTCTTGGTCCGATTTTGTAAGTCAAAATGTGAAACAAAATGCAAATATTTTCCAATTTAACTTGTCTTCAAACCCGACCAAAAATGAAATTAAAATTCTGTATGAATTGATTCAAAATGCCGACCAAAATCAGCTACTATACACTATGCTATTTTCAAAACTCCAAGCCAGCCCTGCTCTTAAAAATCAACTACAAGCCCTAATTTTAACTGATTATAAAGGAAAAACCGTCTCAAATTCGTTGCTCTGGGCAAAATATTGGCTTTATGCTATAATTGTTTAAGACACAATAATTTGACTAAAACCTCTAAAAAGTCAATCTTCTTTCTAAGAAACTTTTTTATTATTTAAAAATAATTTTATGAAACACGAATTTTTTAGCGGCTTGGCTGAGATACTTTCTAGAACAGTTTCACTTGTATTGGTAATTTTATTTTACACCATTTTTTTCATAGGTCGCGGCAACATTAGAATGGATAGTTTGGTGGCTCAGGGCACTTTGATTCTAGGTTCAGTGGTTTTGTACGAATTGATGTCATTTGTATTTTATGAATTATTTAGCTTGGTCGAATCTAAAGCTTTATCTTATTTTCAAAAAGCTGCTGTAAATACCCAAGAAGCCGATAATCAGGATGAGGTAGAAGTTACATCGGAAAATTTAAACGACAAAATTTAGGATATATTCAGTACTTATGTTTGCTTTAGATGATCTTTACAATAATTCGCCTACAGCTAAACCAGTTATAAGTAGTGCAAGTAAAACTAATGCAACAACAAATCCCAATCCTGTAATTAATTTCTTAAATAATTTTAACGTCAGTTACTGGGCTGTTGAAATAAATCAGTGGCTGTTGGCTTTTACTGTATTTTATAGTTTTTGGTTTTTGATGGATTTTCTCTTTTGGAAAGTTTATCACCATGAAGGATCGGTTGATAATGAGCAAACTGGTCAGGATGCCTTAAACCACCTAAATAAAATGTGGTTGGCTTACTTGGTATATTTAGCGGTTTGGAGTGTAGCCATCGCCAATCAAGGTTTCATTAGAGAAATTTTTGAGTGGGCTTCACTTATAGTTGCTTTGATTGTTTTAATTGGGGTAGATTTGCCGATGATTCCAGTTATTGGCCACTTCTTTGCCGGTGCCAGCGCAGAGGGAAATGTGTTTACTCAAGTTTGGAATGTGGCTTTTAGTTTAGTTACTCAAATCTGGACAGGCATATTAGAAGCTGTGGGGCTAGAGTCCCCTACTGAAAAAGCAGAAAAGAAATAGTTTTTGACAAAAATATAATTTTAGTGTTTGGTGCATGGGTATACACTATAATTATATGTCACAAATTGTTTTATTTTACAAATATATATCAATTTTGGATCCGAGCAACGAGAAAAAGCAGCATCAAACCATCGCCAAATTACTAGATTTAAAAGGCAGGTTGATTATTGCAAGTGAGGGCTTAAACGGTACTTTTGAAGGCTCTGCCAAATCTATAAAAACTTATTGGGAGTGGCTGCGTGGTAGATCAGGCTTTGAAGATATTCATTTAAAATTTGGTGAAGGGACTGAAAAATCTTTTCCAAAACTATCAATTAAAGTTAGGTCAGAAATAGTTTCATCCCATTTAGGGCCCAAAGATCTTGATCCAAATAAAATCACCGGTAAATATATCACCGCGCCAGAACTGCACGCGTGGCTAAATTCTGATAAAGAGTTTTATATCGTGGATATGCGCAACAGCTACGAGCATTTAGTGGGTCATTTTGAAGGTTCTATTTTACCTGAATTCAACAATTTTCGCGACCTTGAAAAAGTCCTACCTAAAATCTCCCATCTCAAAAATAAAACTGTCGTTACTGTTTGTACAGGTGGAATTCGCTGTGAGAAAGCCAGTGGTTTTTTAGTTCAAAATGGTTTCGCAGATGTATTCCAACTTTACGGCGGCATCGTAACCTATATGGAGGCTTACCCAAATCAGCATTTTAAAGGTAAGCTATATGTTTTTGACAATCGAATTACAATGGGATTCAATGTGAATGCACCCGAGCATGAAGTCATAGGCAAATGTCAAAAATGCGGCAGCACAAGTGAAAACTATGTAAATTGTAGTTTTGTTGAGTGCCACAAGCACTTTATTTGCTGTGAAAATTGTCAACATGAATCGGGCAAAGCTCACTGCGACAATCAATGTTTGTACGGTGATATCTACCCTATTAAAAGTTTTAATTTTCAACTCGCCCTAAAAAAGTAAATTTTGAGACTTTAAAAAAGTATACTATAAATCCTACAATAACCACAAAATAACCCTATGCAATTACCAAATACAGAGTTTAATGTAACAGATTTAAAAATTGCTATTATCCAAGCAAAACTCAACCAAAATGTCACTCAAGCACTTTTAGACGGAGCTTTAGCTGGACTCTCGGACGCAGGTTTAGACTCAGATGCTGTGAGTATTTTTACCGTGCCAGGTGCTTTTGAGATTAGTTTAGCGGCTAAAAAAGCTGCTCAAAGTGCGGAATTTGATGTAATTATTTGTCTAGGTGCGATCATAAAAGATGAGACACTACTTTTTGACTACGTGGCACAAGCAGTTACAGCAGGAGTAGTACAAGTAAACCTAGAAACGGAGATTCCAGTAATTTTTGGGATGATAACCGCTCAAAACCTAGATCAAGCAGAGGCAAGCTCAAAAGCAGATAAAACCAATAAAGGATATCTGGCTGCACTTTCTGCCATAGAAATGGTTAAAACTTGTCAGCAAATCGATGAACTTTAGGTAAAAGTTTTAATTTTGGATCCAGACACTCAAACCTAAAACTGAAGCCAAAAATAGCCAAATAATCAGAGTTACAAAAGTATAAGAAATTTTTAAATCAATTTTTCTAGCGTAATAAATACTAGCTATAGTTAAAAGTAGCATTGAAAAAGTCGGCCAAAAAAACATTGCTGGAATTTTGGTACCAAAAGATAGCCCTGAAAATACTACGTAATTAAACCAAGAAAAACCCTGTAAAATAAGCAGTTTGGTTCGATCTAGGCTTGGCTTGCGATTTAAAGTCCAGATATTTCCAACTATAACTAAAATATTATTTATAGGCCAAATCACCCCAAATACCCAAGACGGCGGTGCAATTGAAATTTTATTTAGGCTATTGTAATACGGCACATCGGTAAAAATCCAAGCAAAAGTCAAAAAATTCATAAGGACAAACCAAGCTAAGCCATGCCAAAAATTGTATTTTTGTGGTAAAAATTTGACTATATTCTGCCTTAAATTAGTATTTGGAGTCATATTTGATTTTAAATTAAATATATTAAGTTTTGCTTAAAGGCTTGATATCAAAGTTCTGTCGCGGAAAACTAGCGAGCTTTGTTGAATGCAATGAAATATTTTGCAAGAAATACCGTGCTCGGCGGCGAGGAAATTTATTTCTTCAGCCCACCCCACTCCACAGCCATAAAACCACTTCGATTAATTAGTTTTTGTAATACTTGCGGCTCAATTGTGACACCTGGTTTTTGATCAAAGTTATCCCAATCAAGAAATACTCTAAAGTATCGATCTGGTTTTGGACTAATTTGAGTGGGTAAAAATTGGTTTAGTTCTGTGTTTTGCAAAAATGAAAGTCTAAAATATTCACCTTTTCTGGCCTGTAAATACGGAAGCCAATATTCTATCATATCTGATTTTTCAGTTTTATTGAAGCCTAGTTCATCTAATTTAGTATTTAAAAAGTTAGGGATTTCGGATTTTGCTATAATCCAACCTTGATTTTGTTTTGGATAATCAGCCCCAAGTCTGTTTCCAGACCAGTAAATATAAGGGTAGTTATTAGTCTGGCAAGCATTTTTAGCGTATTTTGAACCGACGTGATCGGTATCAAATATATCACAGTTGGTATATTCTGGTTGCAGATCTTGGAGCTGACCATTTGGTTTGGCAAGTACATTCCAGCCTTTTGCTAAGTTGTATTTAGGGATGTCAGTCGTAAGCTGGATAGGTGCTAAAAACTTCACATTTATGGTCATTTCTTGTTTTGGGTAAAGATAGATTACAGGTTTACCACAGCCGCCGACCATCAAATATTCATATTCGCCTAAAACTGCCAATCTATCAAACGGATCTTTGAAAAATAAAAGTGGATTTTTAGCTACATATTCATACAGAGTCGGCTTTTTAATGCCTGGATTGGCTTGTACAAAATCATCATTCGGTGTTTTATCAGTGCTTGAGTTTAAATTTGCTACTTTTAAATCGTATTGGGCTTTGTACAAAGGGTGATTTGAGTCTTTAAGCTTGAACAAATCAAGATTGTCACTTGATCCAATTTTAGAAAGTTCTGAATCTTGGATATTTTGGATTATTGTCGAAGCATTTGTATCAATCCCACAAGCACCAGGAAAAGCTGTCGAATACAAGCTAAAGCCATTACCCAAACCCTTTAAAGTGGTTTTATTTAGTTCAGTACTTGGGTATGCAAGTTGTGGATATTCGGGTGATGGGCCGATTTTTTTTACTCTTTCATCGGCAAGCTTATCATCTGCAACACCTTTTTTAATCAAATCATCTGTAGTTTGGCTAGATAGTTTATTGTAATCAGCTAAAACTGCTTTATCTGAATTATACTTTTGGATTGCTATAGGAAAATCTGCGACGCTGCGATTTAAAGCTAAGGTATAGTTCGATGCTAGTCCAGTGCTATCAGCGATCAAAAAGCTGCTTTGTTGTAAAATGAATTTCTCATATGGTTGAGGGTCTTGGGCATCAGATTTGTATGGAGTAAAATATATTTCTTTATCATAATTTGGAATTGTAAGCTTTGTGAATTTACTCAAATCCAAAGGTGCTACATCATTCTTTCCAGGAATGAAACCTTCAAAACTTTCTCGATAATCTAACAAAGCTAAACTATTTTTTACTAGGCTAAAATTTGAGTCTAGCTTGATAGTCTCGGGAAACTCATCAATAGCAGTATCAATACCTACAACCTTGCTGGTATCAAACCAAGTTTTAAATGAGTTATCATCTAGATTAATATCTGAAATATCTTCACTGGCCTCATCCAAGGTTTTGGCGGTACCAATGGCCGGAAAAGAATTTTTAGAGGTGGCGTTAATTAGGGTGTATTTTTGATTATCTTTTGTTACGAATATATAGTCGGTGGACGCCTTAGCCCCATATGTTGTATAGTGCAGTACTATTCGATCGTAATCCTTATATTTACCATCTAAAAACTTACCTGCATTAAAATAAATTGGGTCAAAGCTTTTATGGATGAGACCTAAATCTTGATCTAATTTTTTTATTTTTCCTGAAAAAAGTGCAGTTTTAGCAACAGGTTCGATTTTAGTTTCTTCTGGTGTTAAGTTATTGGTCTTAAGCTCCAGTTGATTGCTTTCAAGGGCTTGATTTAGAAATTTTGTTTTTTCATTTTGCTGAAAATAGAGAGCACTTGCAGCTAGCCCAGCTATTAAAACCACAAGCGTTGCTAAAACTACAATTATGATATTTCGATTGGATTTTAACATAAGTATTGAGGAGTTAATCGTATAATTATATACAGAAAACTATTGCATATTAAAGTTTGTTGTCAATCACTTCTAGTTTTTGATTTAAGTGCTTTATTGTTAACTCTCGATGATTAAACTGCGTATTAAACTTTTTCGAGTTAAATCTTTTTTTCCAAAACAGCTCCTGTGGGACATCTGAACAGCACAATCGTTTTAAGCGTAATAAAAGCTTAAACTTTCGACATATGGTGAGGTTTTGCGGGGTGAAGCAGTCCAAATACCAAGATAAAGCGAAGAGCAACAAAGATTGGATTTTTGATGAAGATATCTTGTTTTAGAAGTTTTGCTTCCAAGGGCTTAGTAATAACCAGACTAAGATCCTATTATTCTGTGGTTCATATTACCGCAACTAAGTTGCAAGTTTGTTTCTGTATTTATTTGGTAATTTGTAGCAATTTATATGCTTTCTTTACTTTTTTTAAATTTGTCGATTTGTTTTGTAAGCCATTTAAACTTAAGATTTCCCTCTTGAAAACCAACTATTAAAATTGCTACTGGATAAAACACGAAAAACAGTATTTTTTGCCACCAGATTAGACGATGTAAAGTGCGGGATGACCATTTAAAGAAAATATAAAGTATTGGCGTAGTAATCAGCGATACAAAACCTGAAGCCAACAGTCCAAACATGATTACAATTGAGATCGAACGGTAAAATTCGCTCAAGAAAGCCAGTGGTGCAAGCGATGCAATTGCTGTCATTTTGGTTAAAATTACAGAGCGAGTCCTGATACCTGAAGCAAAAGCAATCGCCTTTTTTTCATCAACCCCAAGTCGAATTTGCTGATTGGCGGCATCAATTAGGAAAATAGCTACATTTTCTACCACACCAACCAAAATAATAAAACCAATAATCTCTAAAAATCCAAACTCACCCGAGGTAAAGGCTGACAAAGCAGGAAATACACCCAAAAATGACATCGGAATAGTGAAGATAATTACGATTGGCTGTGTTAAAGAACCAAAAAATAGTGCCAGAACTACATAAGTAATAAAAATAGCCAAAACTAAAGCAAGTACCAATTCTTGGAACGATTTGATAAAATCAGCGCTGCTTCCCTCGCTGTACTGCTCTAGATTCACGGGGTTTAGGCCTAAAGCACGAATTTTTGCACCATTATTATCTTGATAGTAATTTAAGATTGTTTTAGTGGCTAAAGCTGAAGTTCCTTGATCGGTATTCCCTTCCGAGAGCCTAGCCTGCACCGCACCGATAGTTTGACCTTTCACCCTTGAAATTACATCTTTGGGAGTTTTTTGATCCAGTCTAGCCACATTTGAGACTTCCGACTGCGAACCATTAGTGGTTTTGAGTTTAGCGGCGATGATTTTGTCTGAGGTGTCGGGATCAGTCTTGATTTTATCTAAAAATATTTCTGCGTCATCGGTCCCGATCTTGATAGTTCCAATTTTTTTATCACCCGCTAGTCCAAATAATTGAGTAATTTGGCTATTTACAAAGCCAGAAATGGCACCTTGAGCGGTAGTTAGATTGTTGTCATATAGTTTCTGACGATCTAAAACTAAATCCAATTCTTTATTTTCTTTACCAGTATAACCATCATCAATTTTGGTGACGATTTTGGTGCCATTTTTACAGTCTCCGTCGATAATAATTGTTTGAGTATTGATTTTACAGACATTTTGCATAGTTTGGCCCACATCTTTAGCCACACTTTCCAAAAGAACTAAATCATCAGTTTTAATACCGATGGCAACTTGATAACCTCCAGCTGGCGGACCATTACTCAAAGCAGCTACATTGAAGTCAAAGAAATACTGACCGTACTTATTTTTTAGCTCTTTTTCCCAGGTTTTAGCTAACTCTACCGTGGTGGCTCCTGGTCTATATCTTGCTTCTTTCAAAGAAATCACAAAGTTAAAACCACTGGACTGCGGGAAAATTTGCTCGATACTCTCTTTTTTACTAAGCTCTTCTAAAATTTGCCTAGTTACAATTTGTCGATCTGCCTGCGGCAAAGTAGATTTAAAAGTGGCTTTGATAGCAGCTTGATTTCCATTTTGACTGGCTGAAAACTGCACCGAGCGGATTTTGCCTGAGTTGAAATAGAATCCTGTAACAAAAAATGGCACCACTAGCGCAATTACCAAAATACCTGTACGTATCCACACTGAAGCTTCTAAAAGTTTAGCATTGGTTTTAATGAGCCACTTTGCAATTGGCCAAAGATTTTCTTCTTCACTTCCAGTAGAGTTTTTAGATGGTTTTAAAAACAACCCACCGATCCAAGCTAAAAATATCAGCGGAACCAAGTATGAACCAATAGTCGCTGGAATAATCGTCATCGGAATATACGAGAAAATTTGCCCCAAAATTCCTGAAATTACACCAAACGGTGCAAAAACGATAACGTTGGTGAGGGCCGCCAAAAATAAACCTGGCCCAACGTCAATAATTGCCTCTAAAACCGCTTTTTTACCTTTCAAACCTGAGTCAATTTTTCTTTGGATACTCTCTAAAATCACCAAAGACGGATCGACCACCAATCCAATTACCAAAACTAAAGAAAATAGCACTAAAGTATTTAAATTTTCACCTCTAAAGTACAAATATATGTTTGAGAAAATTAACGAAAGTGGTATTGAAACTGCGGCTATCAAGGCCGCCCGCCACGATACAAATGCAAGCATGGCCAAAAAAACTAACTGAATACCACCTAATAACCAGCCTAGATTTGAAATAGCAGGATTATCTACTTTTAATGGTCCACCGATTAATCCACTGATAACCTCGTCCACTTGCTCCTGATTACTATTGTTTACGGATAAATTTTCGACTAGGATTGTGTCTTTAGCATCAGTTGGTATTTTGTCTTTTGCCCTGACAAAAGTTATGTCCTTATATTCAGCGATTTTTGAAGTAAATTTTTTAGCATAGGTAGCTTTATCAGTACCTTTAGCAGCCCGAACTTGGAAAATAGCCGCAGAATAGACTTGACTATCTCCCTCTTTGGCGACGCTGACTAGTCCCCCAGTCTTATCACTAAAATAATAGTCTAGCTTGATCTGAGCTAAATCAGTGAGTTGGTAGGATTTAAAGCTAGTTGAGCCAGGCTGCGAAATATTGATTTTAAAATTTTTGAGATCATCGATATTTTGGATATTCAATTTAGTGGTTATACTTTTACTTTCACCATCGATCGTGGCGCCGCTAACTACAGGTAGAGTTTCACCTACAGATTTTAATTGAGATTGGATCTGATCCACCGAGATGTCTAGGCTTTTAAGCTTATCTTGATCAAGTGTTATCAGCACTCGGCGTTTTATTTCAGAAATCGGTGTGATTTTAGAGGTTTCGGGAATTTGGGTCAAATCTCTGCTAAACCGATCGTAGGCCTCGAACAGCTTTTCTTTGTCGGCGGCTGTGATAGAAAAAATAAAATCAGGGCCGCCAATTTGAGGCGTCGATAATTTTAGATTATCAGTCCCAGCCGGTAAAACCACCGATCGAATTGCAGAATCCAACTTTGATCGCACAGAGTCAGCGTTGGCATTTTGATCAATCGTGATCGAGATTGTGGCAAAAGAATTTGCACTGGTTGACACATAGTTTTTCACACCGTCCACATCTTTAATAGCTCCTTCAAGTGGCTGAGTGACGTCTTTAGACACTGTCTCAGATGATGCTCCCTGATAAGTAGCAGTTACAAGGGCAATTTTGACTTCTGGATCTGGAAAACCTGTAGTTTTAAGTAAAAGTGTGCTAGTTAATCCTAAAAATACTAGTAAAAGCAAAGCCAGGACAGTAATTCTTGAATTGTTTAAAAAAAACTTGGTGATACGATAGTTAAAATCTTTTTTACCAACTGGTTCTTCATCGTCTTTTAAAGATGCATTATTTGCGGTACTGATAGCGCTAGTGATTTCGTGCTGTTTTTCCAAATCGGTTTCGGTAGTCATATTAATATTTTAGAGTGTGGCTTAAGGTTGTGTCAGTATTAATTGACTGCATAGTTATTGTGATAGTTTTATGTTGGCAGCCGATAATCACCTCGGAGTTGCAGTTTATCAAATTTTATCTTTCTATCTCAACTTGCTGATCGGCTTTTATTTTATCTAAATTGTTTATGATAAGTTCTTCATCACCTTTTAAACCTGAGATTACTTCTACTTTATCACCACTTGACGGCCCTAAAACGACTATCTTTTTGACTACTTTGCCTGATTCGACCACATAAACAAATTTTTCATCTTTATCAATGCTAACTAGATTGGTTGGCACAAAAATACTTGAACTGATATTTACATCTTCAGAGTTTATTTTAAATTTGCCCTCAATTTTTGCTCCAGCCACAAAACTAGCTTGGTTTTTTGGATCTAGTATCTCAAGATCAAATGGGATAAGACCTGTAGTAGCATCAGCCACTGGATACAGCATATTTACCTTACCTGTAGCACTAGGCTTGCTGTCGCCAGCAAGTGTTAGCTCAACCTCTTTTTTCGTGTCAATTGCTGCAACATCTTTTGGTTTTAAATACCCACGGACGTATTTTCCCCCAGTGCCATAGATAGTTACTAGCTCCAGTCCCACCGAGACATCTTGATCAGGCACTATTCTAACATCAGTTACAATCCCATCAATTGGTGAAGTAATACTCAAGCTACTAAGCTGAGTCTGAGCATTTTGAAGTTGTAATTCCAAGAGTTTTCGCTGACCTTCAGTGGAATCGATTTGAGTTTTCGCGCCAATTTGAGCAGAGCCTGCGAGTAATTTTGCATTTTCGAGCTGCTGGTTTAGGCTGTTTATCTGAGTTGCCGCAGCCTGTTCTTGTAGTAAAGTGCCATTTCTAGCCTTATCTAGAGCTAGTTCCAAATCTGTACGTTTGGATTTGAGTGAATCTATAGCGCTTACACCTTGAGAAGTTTGTGATTCGCGATTTACGCCTGTATTATTTAGGTTAGCTAGCTGTGACACAGCCTGAGCCTTGCCCGAGGCCGCTGAAGTAGAAAGTAGTGTGATAGTTTGGCCACCAGCCGGACCTAAAGCATTTGCTTGAACTAGATTTTGCGAAAAAGAAATTAAATTATTTAAGGCACTTTGAAAATCACTGAGTCTTAAATCGACGTTGTTTGGGTCTACAGTTTTAAAACCATTTAAACTGCTGATTTGTTGATTTAATTCAGGAATATAGCTCGAAGGTAAAACTCCACTTAAACTACTTAGTGAATTGACTAATCCAGTCGAAGTTTGCTCAATAAAAGCTTTAGAGGAGGCTTTTTGAGCTTCGATCGAGCCGTTAATGCTATCGCTAGCTTTTCGAACTACAGCTTCTTGACGTAATATATCACCTTCTAGGCTCTTTAAAGACTGCTCAGCCATAATGATTGTGATTTTTGATGATTCTTTGGTTAGATCACTAGTTTTTTGCAAATCTGCGAGTGAGCTATTTAGATTTTTTATTTGCTGATCAGCTTTATCTAGGTTATTTTGATTGCTTTGATCCAAATTGCTGAGATTTGTATCTAGATTTACCAAATTTACCTGAGCTTGTGAAACTGCAACCTGCAGCGGATGCGGACCTTTTTTGCCACCTAAAGTAGCTAATAACTCACCTTTCTTTACCTCTTTTCCACGAGTGAAATTGACGGTTTTGACCATGGCTGGAGTGCTAGCGGAGATTCTAACCTCAGTCTCATTGGTGACTTTGCCGTCAAAACTAATTGACTGGCCGTTGTCAGTTGTTTGATTTGAGTCTAGTTTCAAGGTTTTCACTTTAAAAATTTCAGCTTTCGACTGCGGTGAATCCGAGTTTTCAGATTTGTTTGCCTGAGAAATTCCAGGTAAAGCAAAAGCAAAAACTGAGCTAGAAACCAAAATTATAGTTATGGCCAAAATTTTAGTTGTTTTAGTAGCGTTTTGCAGCCTTAAAAGAGTTGATTTGATAATTTTTTGATCAGTAATTTTTGAAAATTTAGGCATATATTAGATAAAGTTAGTGGTTTTTGATTAATTTTGATTGGTTTGAGTTTGAGGTTGATTGTCACAGGTTTTTAGTCTTGCTTGACTTAGAGACTTGGTTTTATCTAGTAACTTATCCAAGATTACATTAAAAATTGCTCGCTCGTCTATACTTAGCACTTTGAAAAACTCTTCAGCTTTTGAGATTAAAAGTAAATTGGCTGAGATAAAATTTTTTTTACCATTTTCTGTGAGAAATATTTGATTTTGTCGCCTATTCGTAGGGTCTACCTGACGCACAAGAAATCCTTTGACAGACATATTTTCGATTTGCTTGGAAACCGCAGCTTCAGTTAGGCCCAAACATTTCGAGAGTTTGTTTTGACTAAGTGAGCCGTATTTATCAAGCATAAACAGGATAATTAGCTGTGAATAAGACACTTCTTGGCTAGCACTTAAAAAATCATCAGCCATTCGATCGGTTATGCTAATTAAAGCGTGCATTTTATGCATTTCATTTTCATGTGCATTTTTTCCTTGAATGACCTGACTTGTTGCTGACATAATAAATAGTCGATTTTTCGTGGGTAAAACTACAAATATTTTTGGTCCAATTTTGGTACAATAATTTGCGGCACTTATTATAAATATATTTTTAGTTTGCCACTATGTGTGGCTTTAAAGTGATTACTTTTCTCTCATAAGAGCTATTACAGTTTGTACAGCTTAAATACTTAACTTGTCAAGTAATTATTTTTTTTGATTCATAAGTTCGCATTTCCCACGCTCTTGACCACAATTTAAAACTAAATCAATCTGTAATAATTGCTTAATTAATTAAATTTATTCCCTTCTAAAATGTTTAAATACACTAAACTGCGACCAAATTTCCACTTAGTCACCAACTTTGCCAAAGACAGGTATAAAACCGACATAAATTTACAGTACACTGGTGGCGGTGCCTTTTATGAAAAAGCTGGTCAGCGCGGCGTTTCACATCTGTTGGAGCATTGTATTTTAGGCCGAACTGAAGATAAAGATTTTTACGAGCTTAAAGATTATTTGTTTGAAAAAAGTATTTATAACAATGCTGCCACTGGAGTTTTGGGTATGTATCTCACTCTTTCAGGTCATCGCAGCGACAGTCAGGAAATGCTAGATTTGCTTCTTGAATTTGCTTTCACACCGACACTCGCCCAAGATGTTTTAGATCGCGAAAAAGAAATAGTGCTACGCGAAATCAGCGAAAGACGCGGTGATCCAAATTACCGACTTTATTATGAAATCTTAAATCGAGTTTTGAAACCAGATTCTAGATACCTTTTCGAAGTTTTAGGCGATCCCGAGCAGGTCAAAAAGGCCACTTTAGACACTTTTTATGATCTCCACGCTGGCATGCTCAAACGTAGCCATATGATCTTGAGCGTCTCTGGCGGCGGATTAGATTTGGATCAGATCACCACCAAACTTGAGCCACTACTACATCTTATAGATCAAAAAAATTGCAAAACTTTAGATATAAATTTTGAACCTGGCAACTCTTTACTAGATTTTAAATACATCCCGATAGTCAATGAATTAGCTCATCAACACGCCGAATTAAGCATTTATTTACCTTGTACGGTCAGCCTGAAAAATCGTCCGGTTCGATATTTTTTGCAAGCATTATTTTTGAAATTACCTGAAGGTGTCCTTTATAATCGTTTACGTAACGAGCTAGGTTGGGTGTATGGTTTGCAAAGCTCATTTGATAAAAGCACTCAAACTTTAAACTTGGAATTGTCGTGTGAAATCAAATATATTACAGGAATAGTGGACGAAGTTAAAAAATTATTTTCTGATTTTGCAGCTATTTACAGCGACAAAAAAGCCAAGATTTTACGAGATCTGACTATTAAACGCCAAGAAATGGCCCAAGATGAACCGCAAATTTTAGTGGATTTTTTGGTCGAAAACCTAACTGAATACGGTGAACCGCTCGGTTTTGCTGAATATGTCAAAAGTTTGGCCCAAATCGACCAAGCTCAAATCAAAGAATTATTTGATGAAATTGCCCAAAACCTTGATAAAATGCGTGTGGTAGCCACATCAAACAAGTCTGAAATTGTGGATATTACCTTAAACTAAACTTACTGACTGAAAACCTTATAGGACTTTACAGGATTTAAAATATAACAAAACCCTAAACTTATGCTTGAAAAATTAGAATCACAAAAATTAGAATCACAAAAACCTGATAATATTTTAACTATATTAAACCAGTTAGGTAGTCTTAAATATAGTAATGTTCCAGATGATAAAAAAGATCCCAACGAGATTCACTATCATATTTTACACTTTCCTGACAAAGCTAATGAATTTTTAGTACTTCAAAAACCTAAGACAAGTATAAACAAGACTTTTTTAGAGAAACAAAACGGAGTTACGAGTTTTAGCATAAAGGATTTAAATCTTAGTGCAAACGACGAAAAGTTACTGCAGAAATTGGAATCTAGTGACTACATATTCACGCGTCACACTGGCGTACCATTTGCCACTGGAGAAACCAGGCCATTTCCTGTAGATCCAACAAAATCAGAACAGCCTACTGAGTATGCTAAAACTTTAGTCGGGCAACCACCTGAATCAGATATAATCAGTGTTTACAGCGAAATCTTAAAGTAAATCCATCAATTTACCAATCCAGATTTAAAGTCTAGCTTATCACCAGAGTCTGGATTTATAGAAAATGTTGATTTTGTCACACAAAATTTAACCGAACTCGCAAGTAGTACACAACAGGATGAAACTAATCCAACTAAAAGAGATATAATTTTAAAAACAGTTGATCAAATTAAAGAACTTGCACGTACCACAAAAGTTGAAGCTTTTATACGACTTTCGGCGGCTCAATTAATGAGAATTATTAAATATTCTAAAAATTTGCAAAAACTTCCCGATGGGTTAAATCTTCAAAACCATTGCCCAACAAAATGGAAATTAATGCAAATCTGGTTTGAAAAGGTTTTTTGTGTAAATTTAAAAAATATAAGTGAGTTTAGACCTGAAATCAATTTTTTTCAAGCTCGTGTACAGTATCAATACATATGGCACTCCCTCCTAGTTGTGGTTTGTAAAGTTATCTAACATAAAACATATTGGTGACTTGTAGTCTAGTGATTCATGA
>JAYUNN010000016.1:0-36682 GCA_043761585.1 bacterium | reverse complement strand
GATGGGATAAATCAGAAAAAGAATTATTTGACGATCTCCTAAAGATATTTAAAAATTATCTTAACTTTTTCAATATGCTAGGCTAGAGCCATATCAATTTATGAAAACAAGTACCAAGTTCGATACTAAATCTAGTTTAAGCATCACTTTTTGTGGAGCTGCTCGCACTGTGACGGGTTCGATGTATTATTTGGAATATGTGCATGAAAATGGCAAAACCTATCGATTCAATATCGACGCAGGCATGTTTCAAGTCGGTCAAGATGTGAGTTTATACAAAATGAATTCCAAGCTTCTTTTTGAGGCAAAACTACTTGACGCGATGATTTTAACTCATTGTCATTTGGATCATTGTGGGCGGATTCCACTACTGGTAAATCGTGGTTTTGGTGGTCGAATCCACGCTACTCCAGCCACTAAAGAGCTTACGGCGATCGTACTTTTTGACTCTGCTCGCCAACAAGAACCTGATCAAAACGATCGTGATTTTCAACTGCAAGCCTTAGGAATTGATCGCGATGATCTTGACCCAGCTTTAAACACAGATTGGTTTATTCCAAAAAACCCTGAAATGATGAAAAAACTTTATGATCAAAGTGATGTCGAGATAAGTATGAGCCGCTTTAAAACTCATGAATACCATCAGTCTTTTGAGCTTTTCCCAGATCTTTGGGTGGAGTTTCGTGACGCTGGGCATATTTTAGGCTCAGCAAATGTCATAATTTCCGAACAAAAACAAGGTGTAATTACCAAACAAATCATATTTTCAGGCGATTTGGGTAACCCCAACAAACCAATTATTCGTGACCCAGAAATTCACACTGATCTGTCAAAAGTCACTCACGTGGTAGTTGAAAGTACGTACGGTGACAGGCTTCATCCAAAACTTGAGCCTAAACTGCGGCTCAAAGAAATTATCAAAAAAACCCATCGAAAGGCTGGAAAGCTTTTAATTCCATCTTTTTCAGTTGAGCGAGCCCAGGAAGTGATTTATTATTTGAGTGAATTGATGCGCGATAACGAGATCCCAGCTATGCCAATTTTTTTGGATTCACCCATGGCGTCTAAAGTTTTGGAGGTGTGCCTAGATCATCCCGAACTGTATAATAGCGCTCTTGGAGATAAAATACAATTAAAAGCTAATCCGTTGACGTACAAACAGCTAAAAATCTTAGAAACAACCATGGATAGCAAATCTGTAAATCGTCGCAGCGGTTCGTATATTTTGATAGCTGGTAGTGGCATGCTCAACGGTGGCCGGATTTTAAAGCATTTGCAGCATCAAGGTGGCCAAAGTCAAAACACACTGCTATTTGTGGGTTATCAAGCAGCGGGTACATTGGGGCGCAAGATTTTGGATCTTTGGAAAAAAGATGAAACTATCAATGTCACTGTCGACGGGCTAGAAATGACGGTTCAGGCTGAGGTTACTGTTATAAATGAGTTTTCAGCTCACGCCGATCAAGCCATGACTAAAAATTGGATTAGTAAGCTCTATCTCAATCGCAGCGCTGAAATCCTGAGTTCAAAATATAGCGATTTGACTGTATTTATAACTCATGGCGAACATTCAGCCTCAGAAACATTAGCTCGAGAACTGCAAACCCAACACCCTAAAAATTTTAAAACTCATTGGCCAAAATTTGGTGAAAAAGTCGTAGTTTGGAGTTAGAAATTCAATAAGTTGCGATACAGTTTTTGCTTGTATTCGGTAATATCTACAAACTATTTAAAGTAAACGATTGCTGTAGCGAGTAACAATTTTAAAAACACCAAATCTTACTCGAAATATTTTTGATACAGTTTCGGCAAAAGAGTTCTTAGCTTTTGGTTATCCGGCTTGCCTTTGCTGTCCTGCCAAATGTCGGTAGCGCCGATTAGGTTTTGTGGTTGATACTCAAAGTGCATCATTTCAAAATCTTCTTGCCCAGTGGCTTGTTCATAGGCTCTTTCAGGCACACTCCAAATCTCAGTACACACAAAATCGCCAGCATATTCCAAATCTGCTAAAGAATCTGGGTTTTTTAGAGCTTGGTCCCAAATTTGCTTGCCTTGCATCAAAATAAAGGCCTCAAAGTCACTCAATTCATCTAGGTCCGAGCCAGCGTTGATGATGGTCGCGGCAGCCAAAAGATTGCTTCGAAAACCAACTCGGACCAACTCATGCAAAATCTGATCAAATCGTAAAATCTCATCACCGCTTAATCTAGCTAATTTCTCCTGTAGAATTTGAAAAATAGCATTGGGTTTGACTCTGCTTTCAGCTAGGCTAATTTCAATTAAATGCCAAAAAATGGTCTCGTTCATATTTTAAAATATTTTATAAAGTTTTTAAATTGAATATGGGCCAATTTAGGTTTGGATTTCAAATAAATGTCAATCTAATTTTGTCAAAACTACTTTCTAAAGCTAAATCGCAAAACTTGTAAATAAACTTTCCCTCTCACTAAAACTAATCGAACAAACCATTTAAAGCTAAATTATATTCTTGCCAGCTAAATCGCCGCAGATTTTCTCGCCCATTTTGGCTGAGCGATTTTCGATAGATTTCATCTCGAGCCAGAATCACCAAACCTTCACAAATTTGATAGCTATCAAGTGGCGACACCAACAAAGCTCCGTTGCTAGCTATTTCTGGCATTGCTGAGACATTGCTAGTTAGCACAGCTTTTCCATACTTTTGGGCCTCTAAGATCGGAAAGCCAAAACCTTCATACAAACTAGTATAAACTACAGCCTGACAGTTCTCAAGAAGATTTTCTTTAGTTTCACTACTTACATCACAAACCATATAAATATGCTTCAAATCGAGTTTTTGGATCAAATTTTCAAGATATTTATAGTATTTTTGATCGACTTTGTTGCCTGCGATGATTAAATTAAAATTTTCGTAAATTGAGGGTTCAGACTTTTTTAAAAAATGCCAAGCTAAAATCAAATTGTGGTAATTTTTACGATATTCAAAAGCCGATAAAGCTAGGAAGTATGGTTTTTGAGCTATTTCATTTAAATAAATATCACTGGGTTTTGCTGCCAGACTAATTGGATTGTGTGTAAAACTTTTTGTATTTTTAATCTTCGGTGGGGTAGAATTTTGAGCATTGTCAATTGAGTTTTGCACTTTTGCATCTTGTTTTAGGTCTTTCCAGTTTGGCAAGGCTTGATAAATCACCCGAATTTTATTTTCAGGAACTTGAAGCGTTCGCACCAAATCGTAGGCCGTAGCGTAAGAACATGTAACGATAGTGCTGGCTTGGTCAGCTAATTTCTGGTAAGCGAGTTTATTTTCTTGGATAAAATGCTTTAAACTCGGCTGATTTAAATTTTTGATACTGCTCAAGTCATGAAATGTGGTGATAAATTTTTGGTTTTTACCAAGCTTAGGAATAGGTTTTGGCTGAGGTTGATACACAGTTTCAAACTTGTCCCAGCTAACTTCCGGTAGATTTAAATAAAATTTGGCTAAAAAAACGACTTGCTTCAATCGAATTTGATCAGCATTTTCAAAACCATTTTCTGAGTTTGATAATAATTTTTGAAGCCAAATAAACTCACGTTTTAGACTAGTACTTTTAGCTGCGCTCACACCAAAAGCACTAAAATTATGATGTTTTAAAAGTTGATTTTTATGACAAAGTTCTCTGAGAATGTGTAAAGTTACAGTATTTACCCCAGTTAAAAAAGGATAATTTAAGCCTCGAATATCTAGTAAAATATTTGACATTGACTTCAAATTTAAAGATAAAGTGGCCAAATCAAACCACCATCAGCGTAAATTTTTTGAGTGAAAATGATTTCCCAGTCCTGATTTTGACTGTAATTAGTTTTGATTAGATTCAATTTGTGAAAAGTACTTTGATTTTCATCATGTCTAATACATAAGATCTGGGCCTGCCCGACACCACCGTCATAACTAATTATCTTAAAGTATTTTAAATCTTGAATTTGACAAATTTTATTGCCGTCTATATTGGTCGAAATGGTAAGTACTTCAGTTTGAAGATATCCCCAACCTACAAATAATCCTAATAAAATCATTGCCATCAATCCAAATTGGGAGATCTTATTTAGCAGTTTTGATGTTTCATGATCTGGCATAACCCTTACAGTAAATATTTATGAGAGTATTTTAGTCAACTTTGAGCGACTTACCCAGCCTAAAATCTAAAATCAAAAATTTATGATTTGACATTTATATTTATGGGGGCTAATTTTCACTTGAAAATAATATTTTAAGTTAAGCTTTATAATCCATGTCTAAAAAAACTACTTTGATCAGTGTCAGTGCGATTATTTTTTGCGGTTTAATATTTGCTACTTCACTTGGCTTTTATTTTTACCAAAAAAATGATTTGTCGCAGCAAGTTGTCACACCTACACCCCAAGAATTAGGCAATGTAGATAAAGAACCACAAGGACTTCTAGCCAACATTTCAGGAAGTGATTTAGAAAAAATCGATGTAAAACGCGGTGTCGCAATCTATAAAGATGCCGTTTATTTTGTCAAAACCAAAACTGAGGCTGAGATCCGAGCAGAAGTCACCAAACTGAAACCAGCTCAAGCCACCACTGATACTATCAAAAAAACCACCACTGATAAAACCAGTGCAGAACAAGATTTGACCCCAAAAATTGACGCTTCGACCTTTGCCTCAAATCAGCTCATGAGTTGGACAGCTAGCAAAGGCATTTCATTGGTAGCCGATTTAAGCAATGTTGATAATCACCCCATTAATCGTCTTAGCAGTGTGGTTGAAGATGGCAACTTAGCTCTATTTCCTTGTATTCCTAGCACAAACCCGAGCGTAATTTGTGAAAGTTCAAAAGTTTATCAGTTCAATCTCGCAAATTCTAAACTAGCATTATTAACTGACTTGAGTACTAGCGGCAACAAAGAGGGCGATGTTAAAGCTTTAAATCAGAAATACGAGCTCGATGATTTAGGTCAGCCCTTTTGGCAAGATATTCAAGGTGATACTATCTACGGAATCAAAAATGTTTTAAGTCTTGATAAATCCAGCACTCCAACTTTAACCGGCTATTTAGTCTCATCCAAAGACGGTGTGACTGAAAAACCGCTAGTTATTGGGACACAAATCGCTCGAGCAGATCTAAAAATAAACTCTAAAGGAAATATTTTAATTGATCAAAGTGGTACTTTAAAAGCTAGTAATAGCTGTGTCACTGAGCATAGGCTCCTAGAAATCAATCCAAATACACCAAGTGAGCAGAAAAAAGATGTAGTTCGTAAAATATCTTTAGATGATAAGGGTGCCTGGAATGACGGAGTGACACGAACAGATGCAGAGAAAAAAATATGGGTAGACACATGCGCTGCTTTACCTGAATATAAAAGCCAAACCCCAGAACAACTTCTAGAAATAAATCGACTCGCACAGGCAAAAATGGATATTTTTAACTAGATGAATTTATCAGCTCTAAGAAACATTTTCAGACGATGCGTAGATATTTTTATTGACTACTTTCTCGACCAGTTTCGGTGTAGTACTTTATCAAAATTAAGTTATCTAAAGTATTTATTTTCAAGTCATTCAAGTCAATTTTTTCTCCAGTTGATAGTTTAGGGGTCTTGAGGTCAGGACTAAGGGTAAATATTTGTCTTAAATTTGATATATCAACATATTGATTTGAATTTAAAATATCTAGTTGTTTCTCTCCAGGTATAAAATCATACAAAGATTTTAAAATATCATCTTGTTCTTTGTTTCGCTTGCTGGTTATGTGGAAACCCTATTGCCCAAAGCTAGGAACATAAGCTTGATATGGTAAAACTTGCGGAAAAACACTTGAAAGGGTCTTATTTTCTGACCAAAATACTTTTGGTGTGGTAAAGGGAGAAGAGCTTTGGGTCACAAAAATCCCGTTTTCTTTCAAGGCAAGGCTTGAAAATTTAAAAAATTCTTGGCTGTAAAGCTTGGCAATCGCACTGTCATCAGGGTCAGGGAGATCAGAAATTATCAAATCAAGGCTATTTCTAGGCTGTTCTTGAAGCCAAGACCAGGCATCGTGATTGTAAATTTGAACTTTGTTTGAGTTTAATGAATTTTGATTTAAGTTTTTGAAAAGTTCTGAATTTTTGCCTAAATCAGTCATTTTTGAATCAATATCAACTAAAGAAACTTTTTCCAAAAAAAAGCTAAATTTTAATATTTGAGTGACTGCGAGCCCGTCACCGCCACCTAAAATAGCCACATTCAACTTACTCGGTCTTTGCGATAAAAGAAGTAGGGCAGGCATCACCAAGGCTTCATGATACCTATATTCATCTTGACTGCTAAACTGAATTCCACCATTTAGGTACAATCTGGCATCGTTACCTTTTTTAGTAACCACAATTCTACCAAACTGGCTTTGGGTAGAATAAACTATAGGATCGCGGTAAAGTCCATTTTCTATGAAATTATAGATGGAGTTAGACCAAAACGCAGCACTTAAAAGTAAAATAAAAATTACTGAAATACTAACGACGTGAATAATCTTATTCTTAATTTGGTTCCAAAATAAATAAAGACCCAAAGTTGCCATGCATAAATTTAGCAAGCCGATCAAAAAATTTAGTCTGACCAAGCCAAAATATGGTAGTAAAATCAGCGGAAATAGAACTGAAGCCAACAATCCGCCTAAATAGTCAAATGATAAAACATTGGCTAAAATAACTTTAAGTTCAGAATCGGAGCTAGTAACAGTCTTTACACTATCG
Source organism: bacterium (assembly GCA_043761585.1). Taxonomy (GTDB): domain Bacteria; phylum Patescibacteriota; class JACMRA01; order JACMRA01; family JAYUNN01; genus JAYUNN01. Next base: position 29,961 of record JAYUNN010000016.1, on the reverse strand, counting down.
CCAGATTTATGATTGTTGATATTTAATATTCTAGTTAAAACTGGGATTTCTAATCCAGAAATTAGGCCGACTAAAAAAGTCAAAAAGATCTGGACAAACTCAAAATAAGGGGTAAACACTAAACTAAGATAAAGTGTTGCTACGCAAATACCCCCAACTAAAGCCAAAATGGTCTCAGTCCAGATAAAAAATTCGTGTAAGATTTTATTTTTAACCCACTGGCTACAAAAAGCTCCAGTTCCGAGTCCGGCCAAATAAAGTCCAATTGATAGAGAAAAAGACAAAACCGAGTTCCCAGTGATATTGGAAGTGGTTGTTCCTAATAAAAGCTCATAAGCTAAAGAACAGCTCGAAACTATAAATATTTGAATTAGAAGTAAAATTGGTTTAAGTTTGGGAAAGTTTTGAAACACAGTGAACATTTAAATTATAATTTTATCTATCGTAAATTACGAAGGACTCACTATCACAGCTGCAATAATTATAGCTATACCAAGTAAAATAAAACCTTTAAAAACAGCTGCAGTAAGATTTTGTTTTTCAAATATTTCAGCTTCGATATCACTGGGAATCAACCAATCAATAAATTTATAAGCTGTGAAAAGTATGGTTGTGCCAAATACAGAATAAGCCAGCACAGAAATAAAATTATAAATCGGAGTTCTGCCAACCACCACATTGGTTTGCTCAATTGCAATTAAAAGAAAACTGATAATCAAACCTGCAACTAATGAGAAATTCTTTGACATAGTAAAATACTATATAAATTTGATAAAAAATTTGAAAGACTTACTCGATTTTAATATATTATTTCCAAGTTTTTTGTCTAGCTCTTTTTGCCATAAAATAAGACAAAGCTGCTATCACCAAAGCTCCAACGCTAACAAAAATCCAATAAAATCCAATAAAACCACCTTTGTATAAAATTACACTAATTCTAACTTTTTCGCTTGATTCAACACAGTCTGGTAACTCTTGTTTGATGCAATCCGCCCCAGAACTGCCACTTAAACTTTGCCCCACATCTCCATAGTCATTAATTTTGATGATCGGAGTATAGTTAGTTTGTTTTTGGGCGAAGAACTCAGTATATATTGCCAAATTTTCTTTTTTAATGTCTTCACCTTCGCTATCGCTACCAATATAATTGTAAAGTTCTTGATTAGTATTTGAGGATATGACTTGATTTTCATCCAAAAACCCTAAATCTAAGTTCAGACCTTTGCCCTCAGGTAAAACCACACTAGCCTCAATGGTGTAAAATTGATTACCAGTAGGTATTTTTAAAGGAGAAAACTGAGTTTCTTGACCATTTTGCATCGAAATTTCCTGAGTCTCGCGACTGACTTCTTTTTTAAAAACACTCAGATAAAATACAAAAAATATAATAAAAACGGCTAGTAGAACTCCTCCAAAAGCTATTTTAGTCCATAGTTTTGATGATTTTAGCAAGTTTTGATTCTCAGGATTATTTAGTCTCAGGCTTTCTTCAAAAATTTTTGTAAGCTGACTCTCTGGAATAATTACTGTCTCGAACCATTCAGTTTCACCATCTGGAAAAATATCTAACGAATAGGTTTTGTTGGCAAATTTGAAGTCGTAATACTGAAATTGATGGTAATTTCTAGCATCTGGAAGAGCTCGACCCTCAGCTTCTATAAGACTTCCAGCCCCATATTCTACCAATTCATAACCTTCAAGGCCTAAACTTAAAATATTTATGGAAATTGTCGGGGGTAATGTGGCTAAAATTGGAAGAAGTCAAGATTGACCTTAAATCGATTGTAGGGTCAATTTGTCGACAATAATAGACTTCATCTTGTGCAATAGCAAAGTACCACGTCTGACCGTTGTTAGCTAGGCAGTAATACTCGGTTGTCCCAAAAGTTTTTCCTACATCATCTCCATTGTTTAAATCGCCTACTTTTTTGATTGTGTAGTTTACTCTGCCATTTCCCAGAACTTCAAAAGGCATGTTTTTATACTCACCTTTTGCCCCGACAAATAAGATCCTGGAATATTTTGACACAATTTCTCGATAATAAAATTATAAAATAGGTTTACTTTGTGCCACCAAAACTACTACCGCTACCGCCAGAAAAAGTGCTAAAAGTACGAAAGCCTGAGCTTCCAGAATAAGGACATCTCCCATACTTATCTTTTTGACCAGTTGAGCAAGTACTCTGCTTAGTAGCAGAAAAATTTGGCATATTAGCCGCTCCGAAACCGAGTAGGTTTGAGCTAAATGGAAGTACGATCAGCAAAACCAATAAACCTACAATAATAGTTGGAAATATGTTCATATTTTATGATGCCTAGCTTATGATATAGTTACTTTTAGACCAAAGATTCAACTTTTGCTCAGGATAGGAGTGTAAAGTTTCAAACTTAATGTCCTTATCTATAAATTCCCATCTGATAATTGTCCAGCATTCTTGATTTGGATCAAAATTATAAAATAGGCAGTCTTTAACTTTTAAAAAATTGTCGATTTCTTTGACGCTAAATTTTGTAGTCCAAAGTTCCCAGTTTGGTCCGCTGAGATTTAAATTTGGTTTTAGTTCAAATTCGAGAGCATCGCCTAAAATTGACATTGGAATTTCACTCGCTAAAACTTCGGTAAAACCACTCTTCTGGCCACCATCACCCTGATTTTCGAGTTCAATGTGATGAGAATAGCCGATAATATTTAGCTTTAAAGCTTCTTTTTCTGATCGTTGAAAAATTTTACTAGCAAAGACTTTAGCCCAAGTAACTAGTGGTTTATAAGACGAATTATACCAATAAAGTGTCATTAGAAGGGTGAGTAAAATTATGATTTAAGATCCTAAGCTATCCAGGCTTTGTATATAGTCTGGGCAAATACTTATACCGCTTGTACAATTTTCAAACATTCTACGATATACCGACAAATCAATATCTTTAATTTGTAAATAGGCTAAATACTCTGATAAATTAAAACTTTGAAATTGGATTCTGTTATACTTTTTTTGCAAATAGCTTGCTCGAGCGAGCACTGTGGACATTTTGAATGCGCTACCATTGTTAAATGAATATAATAGCTCCGCGTCAACATCAGCATCACTGGAAAGCTCCGCAAAATATGTGTAATCTACCCCAGAACTCTGCCTAGAAGAGTTTACTCGATAAATCAAAGCATCAAAATTAGCTATATTTACACCTAAAACGACTATTAGGGAAACTAGGGACATAGCTCGTAAATACCAGGCGTGGCTTTTTTTCTGCCAAAGACTGTAAGCAAATATCAAATATAGCGAACCAAGCCATGTAATCACTGCCAAGCCATATAATCTTTTAAAAGTGAGCCCAGCCACAAAGATATAATCCACATCACTCTTTAAGCCAATGGCTAGCAAAAATATACCTTGCAGAATTAAAATCACAGATGCTACTAAAGCCTTGCCTTTATAAAATTTATCAAAGAAAATCAGATTAAAAACGATTAAAGCCACAACACTAAGTTGTCCAAAAACCTCATTTACATAACGACTATAAGAATAACCCATTTCCATCAAAACTTGGCTTGAAGACAAGTAAAACTGAATTTGTGACACAAAATACAAAAGCAAAGTAGCTATGACACTAACTTTAGGTATAAACCATGCTAAGTTATTACTTTTTGGAAGAACCTTGGCTTTAGGTGGGGTGTATTCTTGTTGTTCAAGAGCAGAAATACTTTTTGAAAGAAAAACCCAAAAAAAGAAAAACCAAATCACTCGCCAAAATGTGTAGGGACTAAAAATAAAAGAAATAATATTCCCGATCAAGTCAAAAATAAATTTTATGCTGAATGTAACAGAGAAGTTCTCAAGATATCTTCCAAAAAAAGGATTTGTGGAGGCCAAAAGTGGAATTATTAGGCATAATATTGCAAAACTGCCCAATACGCCAAGCAATATTTTATGAGCCTCTCCAATAGTTTTGTTATTCGCACCATTATCAGTAGCAGTTGTGGCGATACTATTAGAGATAGTTTGAGTTTCGGGGCTTGGGTTTAAGAGTTCGCCCGTGTTTTCTTGAGGTTTTTGATTTAGTTTTCCGCCAAAATTTAAAGTACTACTAAGTGTATATTTTGATTTAACTTTAAGTGTGTCGATAATCTGAAAAAAAGGTAAGAAAATCAAACTAAAGAATTCATACTTATGAGGTTTCTTATTTGGATACGCAATCAAACAAAGACTGTAAACTAAAGCTGTTAAATTGAAGAAAGTCAGCAATTCATTGGCTCGAAGAATAAGAAATAAAGCCAAAACAATAGAAGTCAAGTAAACTATAGTTGATCTAAGGGTTATTTGCTTTCTGTGCCAAAAAAACAACGATGAAAATAATATAAAAGTTAGGGCAATTCCTGTGTGAGCAAAATATTGATCTACCACCAAAAGTGAGGCCAAGACTGAAATAATTAAAATAATTTTTGGATTGTCAATCTTTTGAAGAAATTTTTTGAACATAGGTTTGTTTTTTTTGGGTAAGATTTAGATAAAAACTACAAATCTTATACCCGTAGATTTTGTCGATGTCAAGAATTTACCACCAATTCTCCCCTTACCAACCTTCTTTTAAGCGGCTTACCATTGACCAAAACCGAGGCTTGAAGAGTAACTATACGTTTACCTTCTATACCTTTTGGATAGTAAGCAGTTTGAACGTCATCATAATCAATAACTATGCTTTCAAATACCTTAAAATGTAACTCACGACCATCAAGATCAAAAATGATAAATTCTTCACCTTCTTTAGCTTGTTGCAAAGTAGCAAATATTGAATTGTAATTACTAATTACTTGGCGATAATTTGAACTGTGACCAATAATATAGCTATTTCCGATTTCCCCAGGCATTACTGAATCTGCAAGATGCACAGATCCTAACTTTAGTAATTTTTGGATTGGGGTCGACTCATAGTTCCCTGCCTTAATATCAGATTCTTTTTCAGTGATAGCTTTGTTGACATTGATTGTACCGTCTGGATTTTTCTCATAAAGATCCTCGAGTTTTGACCAATTAATGGGTGCTTTGATTTTAGTTTTTGCGTAAACTAGCTGGCTTTTAAACTGTGGACTGTCAGGTTTTGGTACCAATTCATCTAAAGTCTTGAAGGCTGGAGCTACAGGAGCAGGATTATCAACTCCTTTTACAGTTTCAACTACGGCTTTAGGAGTAGGCTGGGGTTCTACAGTGACAGGTTTGACCACAACTTCAGGTAATTTAGCATTTTGTTCTGGAGATGCTTGACCTTGACCAGAAAATTTGACCACGACTTGTTCAGTATTATTTTTAAGCTTATTTTCATCTATTCGATTTAAATTAGAAATAGCCTGATCGGAATTAAAATCTTTAGCATGAATTTTTTTTGCGATTATTATATTTTGTGTGTAATCTGCGCCTGTGGTAAACACAGTTTGTGGAAAATTAAAAGTATCAGCAGCAAGTAGTGGTACAATTGCAATTATGACTAAAAAACTATACCAACGATAACGATTTTTAAATGATTTATTTTGTTTGTGTTGGTGATTTTGAACACCTGGAGTTGAGATAGGCATAGTCATTTATATGCTTAAATACTAGCTTAAATATATTTCCTTGTCAAAACTACTTGACAAGTCTCAAAATTTTTGTCAATGTATTTAGGCGATTGGAGGTGACCAAATCTAGCAAGATAGTTACCAGAAATTCAAAAGTAAGATTGACAATTAGAAAGACCAAAAAAATTGGTGAAGGTAAAAATTAAACTAAATTCTATTAGATTTTGAAAAATAGTAATTAACCGTTAAGTATTTCTTTTTGTTGAGAGTTTGATCCTGGCTCAGGATTAACGCTGGCGGCACGCATTAGACATGCAAGTCGAACGGGAATAAAATTTAGGACTTTTAAATGGAAATATCATCTAAATAAGGTTTAAGTTAAAAAAATCAGCCTTCAGTTACTATTAAAATTTCACTTTCAAAAGTTGAGATTTTAATAGTAACAAGTTTTTTGTTAAAATGTTTGGTAAACTTTACCACGTATATAATTAACTTATGTACAAAACTTTAATAATTAAACTAAGAATCTTTGATTTTTTTAACTTAAATCTTATTTACTTTGATAGCATTTGTTTTTAAAAACCTAAATTTTATTCTAGTGGCAAACGAGTGAGTAACGCGTAGGAATATCCTATAAGTGGGGGATAGCCAGTCGAAAGATTGGGTAATACCGCATGTGATCGTAAGATTAAAGCCGTAAGGCGCTTATAGCGTAGCCTGCGTCCCATCAGCTAGTTGGTAAGGTAATGGCTTACCAAGGCTTTGACGGGTAGCTGGTCTGAGAGGACGAACAGCCACGCTGGGACTGAGACACGGCCCAGACACCTACGGGTGGCAGCAGTCAGGAATTTTCGGCAATGGGCGCAAGCCTGACCGAGCGATGCCGCGTGCAGGAAGACGGCCTTAGGGTTGTAAACTGCTTTTATTGTCTACTAAGAACTGAAGAGACTTTGAATAAGAGGTTGCTAACTCCGTGCCAGCAGCAGCGGTAATACGGAGACCTCGAGCGTTATCCGGAATCATTGGGCGTAAAGCGTACCGATCGGTGGTCTGGTAAGTCTATTGTTAAAGACCGAAGCTCAACTTTGTGTTTGCAATAGATACTATTAGACTTGAAGAGTAAAGGGGTTGCTGGAACTCTACAAGTAGCGGTGAAATGCGTTGATATGTAGGGGAACACCAAAAGCGAAGGCAGGCAACTGGGTACTTCTTGACACTGCTAGGACGAAAGCGTGGGTAGCGAATGGGATTAGATACCCCAGTAGTCCACGCCCTAAACGATGAGTGCTAGGTTTTAGGAGGATTCGATCCCTCTTAGAGCCGCAAGTTAACACATTAAGCACTCCGCCTGGGGACTACGAGCGCAAGCTTAAAACTCAAAGGAATTGACGGGGGCCCGCACAAGCGGTGGAACATGTGGTTTAATTCGATTCTCCGCGAGGAACCTCACCAAGGCTTGACATGTAACTGCAAATCCGATGAAAGTCGGACTCCTTCGAGGGTGTTACACAGGTGATGCACGGTCGTCGTCAGCTCGTGTCGTGAGATGTTCGGTTAAGTCCGCAAACGAGCGCAACCTACATCCTTAGTTATGTAATGTCTAAGGAGACTGCCTGGGTCTAACCGGGAGGAAGGTGTAGATGACGTCAGATCAGCGTGTCCCTTATGCCTTGGGCTACACACGTGTTACAATGGGTATAGTACAATGGGACGCCAACCCGCAAGGGGGAGCAAATCCCATCAAAACTACCCTCAGTTCGGATTGAAGGCTGAAACTCGCCTTCATGAAGTTGGAATCGCTAGTAATCGCAAATCAGCAACGTTGCGGTGAATACGTTCTCGGGCTTTGTACACACTGCCCGTCATGCCATGGGAATTAGGGGAGCCCCAAAGCCCAATTTATTGGGTGGAAGGCTAAACTAGTGACTGGGGTAAAGTCGTAACAAGGCATCCGTAGCGGAAGCTGTGGATGGATCACCTCCTTTTTAAGGAGACCTAAATACATAGATCCAGTATAGAGTCTGGATAACATATCTATGTACGATCGAACAAAGTAGTAATACTTTGTCAAAACAATATTGAGAATCTTGGTTAATATTTTGCATTTACTTCTATAGTAATTATATTATAGAAATTCAAACCTCATATTAAATTTTAATATTTTCAGGTTTATAAAATCATTATCACAACTAAGTGAAATACTTTCTGTGTTAGTTACTATTTTTCAAGAGAAAATATAGTTTAAGTTTTTCATTAATCCAATTTATAAGTCTTAGCTCACATACAACCCAAAGTGGTTGTTTTTTGTTACATAAAATATTTTTATCTTCCTTAAAGTGTCAGTTTTTAAAGAAAATACATACTAGAAACCGAATTAATCAACTTAGTCTATACGCTTTAGACTATTTTTTAGTATCCAAAATCAGGCAACTTGAATATAAGCAGGTGGTATACCGTTTAAATTTACAACCTCAACTAAGCTAGGGTAACATTTTTTATTGAAGTATTTTAAAGATATTTTAGTATCTTATAGCGACAGCGTTAATCTTTATCAGATTAATTCGCACTCAATAGATAATGTCACTGGTGGTTTATATTTAGGATTAATTTGATGAGCTGATTAAGCTACAAGATAGGATCTAAAACAAAATAATGAAGAAATAAATGTAAAATTAATTGAACAAAACATTAATAAAAATCAGAGACCAAAATTGAGGATTTACATTTCTGATTAGAAGACAATACAAGGCTTAATCAAATGGTAGAATATGGGAGAAAAAATAAAAAATTTCCATAATTTTTAGAATTGGTTAAACATGAATTCTATTTACTAGATTGTAGCAATGAAACAAACATTTAAAAGTGAGAGCCAAAATTCACAGAGCTAAGTCAAATGATTATGTTGCTGAATATAGCAACAATGAAATATAAAGTATTAAGGAAATTAAAACAGAAGATAAATCAACTCTTAAGAAGCTCTAACGGTGCAGATAAAGTATAAAAAAATCCTATTGAACTAAGTATTATGCCGATTCACACTGAATGGTTTTAGACATACTATCTAGAAACAATTATAAGGGAAAATAAAAGAATTTCGAAGCCGAAAATAATAATGTCAACCTTAGATTACCATTCCATATTCAGAGCTTAAAGATATTTCAAAACCTAAAATTGCCCAGAAATTGAATTTATTAATAGTTTGAATTAAAATCGTTGCTTGACCACAAACTGTAAATTATTAAGACTAATATGTTTATATGATGACCAAGTACCAATTTAATCAAATTTTAACTTATTTTTGCAGCTCTGTTTTTGTGGCGGTTTTTGTGATTTTGTGTCAAAACCCGATTTTGAATAACTTTCAAAGTGCTGGCGTTTTATTACTTCTAGTTTTAGTTGAGCACTACTTATTAAATTTAGTCCATATCGGGTCTCATAGGGCTTTAAGCAAAAATGCTGTTTACAATGACATTCTGGGCAATCTTATAGCTATCTTAGCTGGTGTAACACTTCCTGTATTTAGATCTACTCACAACTTACATCACGCCTATCCAAATGATCACAGCAAGGATCCCGACCATGTAATCTCAACTAAAGGTGGTTTGTGGTGGCTACCACTTCGAATATTCTATCATGATTATTTTTTCTTTACTCATGGTTTGTACAAACAAAAAAATAACTTCCAGATCTACTTAATTGATCGCTTGATGCAAATTGGTTTAGTTTGTGGGTTTTGGCTCAATGGAAAAATCGATATTTGGATATTTTATTGGCTACCGTCTATTTTAATAATTGGATTTTGCTACGGTTTATTTCAGTTTTATTTTCCACACTATTCTATGTCTGCAATTGACAATTGGCGAAGATCAGAGCGGAAAAATGCCTTACAAATTTTTTGTATTTTTGCAGTAGATTTCTCCAAATACTATCACTACAAACATCATGAAAAAATTTCTAGTAATTTAGCTTATTTTCCATTTTGGAGCTACTTCAGAGATCATTTTGTCAGCAAAAAAAAGCTGAATCAGATGATACAGCAAGTCAAATATTAACTTTGTACACAATTTGAGGTCGCACCACTTAGAGTTAGTTCCATCCACCAGTAAAAACACCTTCTCGATCGACTCTTTGATAGGTGTGAGCCCCGAAATAGTCGCGTTGAGCTTGGATTAAATTTGTGGGTAAATTTTGAGTGGTCAAGGCTCTACAATAGTCTAAAGCTGAGTTAAACACTGAAAGTAGTGGTAGACTAAAGGATTGTGTACTTAGATAACCAAGCATTACCTCGAGGGCCTGCTGCTGAACTTTCAACTTTGAACTAAAATCATTGGAATCAGTCTTAAAGTCAGTAGAAAATTCAGTCAACATATTGCTGCGTATAATGCAACCACCTTGCCATATTCTTAAAACTTCTAAAATATTTATTGACCAATTAAACTCTTTATTTGCTGCTAGAATAAGATCAATACCTTGTAAATATGAAGTATAGAAAATGGCTTTTAAACAATCAAACAAGACTGCGTGCTCAACCTCTCTCTTTTGACTTAGTGTATGAGACTCAAAAGCGTGTGATACTTTAAAATTATGTGTTTTAGCGCTTAAAATTCTGGCAAAAAGTGCCCCTGAAATGTTTGGTATTGAAATTCCTAAATCCATAGCAGCTTCGACGGTCCACTTACCAGTACCTTTCGCTCCAGCCACAGGACTAATTTTATCAATAAGGTAACCAGAATCTAAATTATCAGCAGTCTTAAAAATATCAACAGTTATATCCAGCAAAAAACTTTTCGGCTCGCCGTGGTTAAGTTTGTCAAAAACAGTAACCAGGTCCTGATTGTTATATCCAGAATGTCGGAGTATATCATATATTTCAGCAATTCCCTGCATTAGGGCGTATTCTATCCCGTTATGTACCATTTTTACGAAATGTCCAGCTCCAGCTAAGCCCGTATTAGTAACACAAGCTTCACCAGTAAAATCTTTAGCTGCGACAGTTTGGAGTAGTGGCAGGAGCTCGTTGACAATCTCTGAATCGCCCCCAGGCATTATACTTGGGCCATATAAAGCCCCAACTTCACCACCAGACACACCACAACCTACAAAGTGAATATTTTTAGCCTCGAGTTCAAGTTGTCGTTTAAGAGTGTCTTTCCAAAAGCTATTACCACAATCGATGATAATATCACCAGAGTCTAAAAGTGGTATCAAATGTTCAATTGTCTGATCCACAGCTTGACCAGCATTGACCATTAATATAATTTTTCTGGGCAAAGCTAAGGAGCTTACAAAATCATCTAATTGATAAAAAGGCACCAGGTTTTCATTGCCATATGATTTAATAAAGCCCTCTGTCTTAATAGCAGTTCGATTAAAAACAGCTGTGGAAATATTTTTTGAGGCAAAATTTCGAGCTAGCGCATTTCCCATGGTACCAAGTCCGATAAGTCCGATTTGTGGCATAAGATAGATTTAAATTTAATATAGGTTTAAAATTAAAAAAAATGCAAGAATTTATAATCTTAGGTAAAATAAACCACACAAGAAAGTAAGGAATACAATATTTTATTCTAAATAAAATTATCACATATAACATATTTTCAATATAAATACAGTCTGACTAAAAGATACACTTTGGTCAATACATATAAAAAATCCACCTTCATAACTCGCTTGAAGACTGTTTCTAAATTAGTACAAATTGCAAATAAACTATTAAAAAGAATCAGGAAGGTACTCTCAAAAATTACCATCATAATCATACTGATCAATAAATTAACACAACTAAAAAAGAGCTAAATTCTAAAATCCGAGTAATAAAATCATGAAAAAACAACTTCAAAATGATGTAATTGATAAAACTATATATCAGCATTAAGCTACCAAAAGAGTGCAATTTTAAATACGAAATGACATTTATAGTTAAAATCGGACAATGGTAACGACTTCTAAAAGAAGAAGCTCTTGACAAAACTAAAAAATTCCTATTCAATCAAGCATACCGTGCGAACTAAGCTATCTAAGCTCAAAAATGGACGATTATTATAGTGTAAAATCAACAGTTTACATATAAATTAGCGAGTCAAATTTGAAAATAACTTAATCGTATTCTCTGCTGCAGAAACAGCTTAACATTCATGTTGCATTTATAAAAGTATGGCCACTACCAAAACTAAACCTCAAAATGAGACAGCTACAAATAATGTGGCTCCAAAGATTAGAATCAGACTGCATTCATTCGACTACAATGTTTTAGATAAAGCAGTAAAAGATGTTGTCCAGCTCGTACTTCGATCTGGTGGAAAAGTTGTAGGTCCAGTACCATTAAAAACTAAGAAAAAAGTTGTGGTGTTACTTAGTTCAACTTTCAAGCACAAAGACGCAAGGTTTAAAGTCGAGTCACGTGTACATAAACGATTGATGGATATCACAGATTTCAACTCACAAGTAGTCAATTCTTTATCTACCATGTCATTACCAGCAGGAGTAGACGTAGATATTCAAATGCTATAATTTTCATTAAAAGTTACAATACACTAATTAAATAAACTTCAGAATATGTTTGGATTTGCACAAAAGGTAGGTATGACAAGATTGTTTATCAACGGTAAATACGTTGCTGTGACAGTATTGTTCTTCCCAAAACAAAATATTTTACAGCTTAAAAATGTTGATAAAGATGGCTATGAAGCAATTCAAATTGGAGCGTTTCCAAAAAGAAAAACTACAAAACCATTGATAGGTCATATTCAAAAAGCAACAACTAAAGATTGGGGTTTTCATCAAATCGGCGAATTTCAACCAACTACCACAACTTTTCAAATAGGTCAAGTTTACGATATTAATAATTTTGAAGTTGGTAAAGATCTGGCTGTTTCAGGCTTAACCAAAGGACGAGGTTTTACTGGTGCAGTGAAACGTTGGGGTTTTAAAGGTGGAAAAGGAAGTCACGGTCACGACCATGAAAGAGCTGTTGGTTCGATTGGTTCAAGATGGCCACAACGTGTACCAAAAGGTAAAAAAATGGCTGGTCATTCAGGAAATGAAACTGTAACAGTTGTTGGCCTAGAGCTAGTAGCTGTTGATCTAGAAAAAAACTTGCTTTTCGTAGGTGGTTCAGTAGCTGGAGCCAATAAAGGATATGTAAAAGTGAACACTTGTAAATAAACACCAACAAATCATATTTGATCCTTAGTTTATGACCCTTACTATATTAGACACCGCCAAACAAACTTTAAATAGTGGCGACTCGAGTTATTTTGAATTTTTAAAAGATTTTACGCCAAATCTACCTTTAGTTAGTGAGGTAATCAGACTTGAAAGAATGAACCTCAGGCAATCAAATGCTCACACTAAAACTAGAGCAGAAGTCCGTGGTGGAGGTCGTAAACCTTGGAAACAAAAAGGAACTGGTAAGGCTAGACATGGTTCAACTCGATCACCTATTTGGGTTGGTGGAGGCGTAACTTTTGGACCTAGAAATGAGCGTAACTGGCATCGCAAGATTAACAAATCTGCTAAGGTCTCAGCATTAAAATCTATTTTAGCTGACAGATTGATTGCTTCTAGCATTGTTATTAGCCCTGAACTTAACTATTCTAAAACTAAAGATGCTGAAAATTTAGCTCTAATTTTTAGAAAGGAAAACCCTAAAACTAAAATTGCAGTTTTGTATACTTTGGAAGAAAAAGATAATTTAAACGGCTTGAGAAATATTCCTGGTATTGACTTAATCAACGTTAGCAATCTATCTATCTATAGACTTTCAAATAGCCATATCTATCTCTTTACAGACAAATCTGCAGATTTCGTATCTAAAAGATTAACCAAATAATTTTAATTTCTAAGCCGTTATGCCTGCAACTCTAGTTTTAATCCAAAATGAAAAAGCTGATTTAGTACTTTTAAAACACAACACCTACACAATGGTTCAAGTTGACGGTGATACCGAATTAAATGGTATTAGCTTGAAAACTGGATTGATGAAGCAAGGTCTAAAAGTATTAAAGATAACATCAACTCAATTACCAGCAAAGAAAAGAATTCGCGGTGGTAAAAACACAATTAAAGTCAAGCGAGCTAAGAAATTTTTAGTAAAATTATCAAAGGGTGACATTCTAAAAAATGACGCTTTAGTAACCATTCAATAAATAGAATTTTATGTCACGATCAATCAAAAAAGGCGTATACGTAGACCCAAAATTAGCAGCTAAAGTTAGTAAAGCTAAATCTTCTGGATCAAAAGCACCAATCAAAACATGGTCTAGAGCATGTACAATTATACCAGATTTTATAGGTATAGTATTTGCTGTTCACAATGGTAAAGCCCATATCGAATTTAATATTACTGAGGAAATGGTAGGTCATAAACTGGGAGAATTTTCACCAACTACAACTTTCAGATCTCACGGTGGTAAAATGGCCAAAGGCAAATAAAAATCCAATTAAATGAGTTCAGCAATAAATCTTAGCTAAAGTATTAGATATGTCTCAAATTAAAATTTACAAACCAACTACACCAGGTCGCAGAAAAACATCAGTCGTTGACTACAGCGCAGTTTTAACTAAAAATGTTAGACCAACTAAAAAACTGATGATTCGCAAGAAAAATCGAGCTGGTAGGAACAATTCTGGAAAAATTTCTGTGCGTCACCAAGGTGGTGGATATCGCACAAAAGTTAGAATTATAAATTACAAGCGAGACGCTGTAGAAGGTTATAAAGTTCTAACTATTGAATACGATCCAAATAGAAATGCTTTCATCTCACTTGCAGTTAATCTAGATAATGGTAAAAAAGAATATATTCTAGCTCATAAAGATATTAAAGAGGGCGACTTACTTAAATTTGACGGATCAATTGAAGCTGGTAACCGTATTAAAGTTGCTGATCTACCAATTGGTACAGAGGTTTGTCAACTTGAAATGTCGCCAGGTAAAGGTGCGCAAATGGTTCGTGGAGCTGGTAATTACGCCGTTATCACCGCAAATGAAGCTGGGTACGTGTCTCTAAAATTGCCTTCTGGCGAAGTAAGAAAATTTTTAGGTACTTGTACTGCTATTATCGGTCGAATGAGTAATGAAAATTATAAAAATATTAGATTTGGTAAAGCCGGTAGACTCCGACATATGGGTATTCGACCTACAGTGCGAGGTAAGGCAATGAATCCTGTAGACCACCCTCATGGTGGAGGAGAGGGTAGCAACTCAATTGGTATGGCACATCCTAAAACTCTCTGGGGTAAAAATGCTTACGGTGTTAAAACTAGAGACAAAAAGAAGGCTAGTTCTAAACTTATTGTAAGAAGACGCAAATCAAGATAACGATAATATTATTACAAAAAACTGCATATGATTAAAACAGGAATTTTCGCAAGCACAACTTTAAACTCGACACCACGTAAAGCACGTCTTGTTGCTGATTCAATTCGAGGTCTAGACATCCAAACTGCATTAGCAACCTTGGTAGCCACCAACAAGAAATCATCGATGGCCTTTGCTAAACTTATCAAATCTGCTTGTGCAAATGGTGGTTTAACATCTAGTAGCTTCAATCAAACCAAAATTGTAGAAATTACGGTTGATGAATTTACAAAACTTAAAAGAAGTATGCCTAGAGGTCGAGGATCAGCTGCTCCATTTTTTAGACGATGGTCAAAAGTTAAGGTTAGAGTTGCTTAAATTTAGTAAAAAACTTCATATTAAGACTTTTAATTTGACAAGTTTTTCTTTATAACACTTTCTTCATTAGATTCACATAGTAACAATTTTATGGGCCAAAAAATCAATCCAGTTTTATTCCGTACCAGATATAGATCACTTAAACCTGATCTAAAGGATCCAGCAAACATGCAAAAATCCTTTTGGTATGCAAGTAAGAGTAGCTACGCGAGTATGCTAAAAAGAGATATTCAAATTAGAACCTATCTTTTAAAACAATTAAATAGAGCTGGTATAGTTGAAGTCATTATAAAAATGTCACTTCGCAGACTCGAAATTGATATTTGGGTTTCTAGACCAGGAATGGTAATCGGTAAAGGTGGATCTGGAATCGAAACTATTAAAAATTCATTAATTCGACGATTCAATTTACCAAGTGATCTCAAGCTCAATATCGAAGAGTTTAAAGACGAAAATAGGTCAGCTAGAGTAATAGCAAATACGATTGCTCAAGCGATTGAAAAAAGAGTTTCTTATAGAAGATTTATTAAAAACTTAATCGAAAAAGTCAAGACTTCAGGAATTCCTGGTGTTAAAGTCAAAGTAGGTGGTCGTTTAAATGGAGCTGAAATTGCTAGATCTGAAGAATTTACTTTGGGAAGCGTTCCACGTCAAACTATTCGTGCAAACATTGATTACGCCTCCGTAACAGCTAAAACACTTGCTGGTACACTTGGTGTTAAAGTTTGGATAAATAAGAGTTCGGCAATTGATATGATCAAGTAATTTTGATTTAGAAATTAAAATAATAATTATAGAATATGAAGCAATCATTATCCGGTAAAGTAGTCTCCTCAAAAACACCTCACACAGTTGTCGTGGCAGTTAAATCTACTAAAGTACACCCTAAATACCTAAAAAGGTACACTACTGTCAAAAAATACATGGCACACCTTGTATCTGACGCAGTTCTCGAAGTTGGTTCGCAAGTGGAGATTGTATCTTGTAGACCTATGTCAAAGTTGAAAAGATGGCAAGTAATAGAAAATTAAACTAAATATTTAAATTTAAACTAGCATATGCAAGCTCCTAAAAAAATTTTACACCGAAAGGTACATAATAAGAGATCTAGAAAAGGTAACGCAACTCGAGGTGACTTTGTTGCTTTCGGTGAATTTGGTCTAAAAGCGACTGAAGCTGGATGGCTAACTGCCAGACAGATCGAAGCCTGCCGACGCACTATTGCTAGAAGATCTAAAGGTGGAAAAGTTTATATCCGCGTCTTCGCAGATACTCCAGTGACTAATCATGGTAGTGAGAGTGTTATGGGATCTGGTGCTGGTAGTTTAGACTATTTTATGGTCCCAATTCGTCCTGGCCAAGTTATCTTTGAGGTTACTGGAATACCTAGAGAGGCTGTGGCTGAAGGTTTTAGAATTGCTGGTCATAAACTTCCTTTTTTAAGTAAAATGGTAACTCGACGCGGAGTAATAGCCTAATGAATTTAAATTATAATGTGATATGCTTCAAATACGATCTTATATAAATGTTGCGGATAATTCAGGGGCTACCTTAGTCGGATTATTTGCTGTAAACGGAAAAAATAATAAGCGATTCGCTCGTGTTGGTGATGTAGTTTCTTGTTCTGTAAAAAAATCATCATCAAATGGAAAAATTAAGAAAGGTCAAAAAGTTCATGGTGTTATCGTTCGAACTCGAAAAGAAGTAAATCGTAAAGATGGTTCTTCTATTAAATTTTCTGATAACGCAGTCGTTTTAGTTAATCCTAAAACTAAAGAACCAATTGGTTCACGTGTTTTTGGTCCAGTTTGTCGTGAATTACGCGATCTAGGTTATTCTAAAATTATTTCCCTAGCCGAAGAAGTACTATAAATATATGTCTACTATAAAGATTAAAAGAGGAGATCAAGTTGTTGTAATTGCAGGTGCCTTTAAAGGTGTTATTGGCTTGGTATTAAAAATTGACATAAAGAAACAAGTTGTATATGTTTCTGGTGTTAGACCAAATACCAAATATTTAAAAAAGAATATACAGTCTGGCCGCACAACTGGTCAAATGTTTGACAAACCTAGACCTGTTAATATTAGTAATGTAATGTTTTATGAAACCGATAAAGGTGCTAGTAGACTTGGATCAACTTTTGACTCTGATGGTAACAAACAAAGGGTTGCATTAAAGACTGGCACAGTTTTAAATAAGCCTACTAAAAATGTTCTAATTACAACTCAGGCGTCTGATTCTTTATCCACTACATCTGATACGATCAAAGATGCCAAAGTAACAGCTAAAAAATCTAAAGAGTAATTAGCACTTTAAATCCCAACTATAAATACTAAGCTATATGAATTTAAACACTGAAGAATTTATTGCCCAATTAAAAAACTCAATTTTACAATCTTTTGGAGATCTAAACCCAATGGCATTTCCGAAGCTAGATAAGATTAGTATCAATGTAGGCTGTGGTGCTGGTGCTAACAAAAAGTACGACTCTAAAGATCGAGAAGCTATTGCTAAATATTTACAATTAATTACTGGTCAAAAAGCTTCAATGGTTGCCTCAAACAAGTCTGTCTCAGGTTTTAAGCTTAGAGCTGGAGAAATTGTTGGTGTAAAAGTCACACTTAGAGGAAAGAAAATGTATGATTTCTTGATTAAGTTGGTGTACGTTGCTTTACCTAGAACTAGAGATTTTAGAGGCTTATCTGCTAAACATACTGATAAATCTGGAAATTATTCTTTAGGTGTAAAATCTACTACTATCTTCCCTGAAGTTGGTTTTGATGCTGAAGTAAATTTTGGATTACAGGTAAATTTTGTCTTCAAAAATACCAGTACTTCGCAAACTGAAACATTAATTAAACTTTTAAAACTCCCAATAGTACAATAACCCTTATGGCTAGAAAAGCATTAATAGTAAAAGCAAATAAAAAACCAAAGTATTCTTCCAGAATTGTTAGAAGATGTTGGCAATGTGGTCGTAAAGGCGGATATATTCGTCATTTCGACATGTGTCGTATTTGTGTTCGCGAAGCTGCAAATAAAGGTGAGTTAAACGGATTTTTTAAGAGTAGTGATTAATTTTAATTTTAATTTATAATTTATGTCTTTGAACGATATTTTAAGTGATTTTGTAGCAAGAGTTAGAAACGCCAAAATGATTGGTCAGTCTTCTGTTACTGTTAAAAAAAATAAAATTGTTACTAATGTTTGTAAAACTCTTACAACACTTGGCTACTTTGAATCTTTTGCTGAAAATGGTAATGATATTGAAGTTAAAATAAATTTACCTCGAATTCATGGTCTTAAACGCCTATCAACTCCAGGTCGTAGACTGTATTCTAGTTATAGAATACTTCCTGTTATTAGAAACGGTATAGGCTACAATATTCTTTCGACTTCTCAAGGTGTTAAAACAAATGCTGAAGCCAAGAAAGATATGATTGGTGGTGAACTTTTATTTCAAATTTGGTAATAGGTAATTAATTTATAAATATGTCTCGTATCGGAAAAAAAGCTATAGTGATCCCAAATGACGTTCAAGTTACTGTCCAAGGTCGTGTTATACATGCTAAAGGACCAAAAGGTGAAGCAAGTGTTGAGATTCACCCAAAAGTTCCATTTAAGCTTGAAGGTAATGAGCTTTCATTTTCTATAGCTACTGTCCAAGATAGACTTGCTAAAGCTCTGTGGGGAACAATGAGAGCCATCGCGTTTAACCTTGTCGAAGGAGTTTCTGTTGGGTTTACTAGAAAGCTAGAGCTAAATGGTGTTGGTTATAAAATGGCAGTTGCTGGTAACAAGTTGAACATGGCTTTGGGTTTTTCTCACCCAGTTGACCTCGATATCCCAGCTGGTATAACAGTTTCTATTGAGAAAAATCTTTTAACAGGTCAAAGTTTTGACAAGCAAATGTTGGGTCAATTTATGGCTGAAGTGTTTCACTTAAAGCCACATGAACCTTACAAAGGTAAGGGATTTAAGATTCCAGGTGTTAAATATAGAAGACTGGCTGGTAAAACTGGTAAAGTTAAGAAATAATATTTAAATTTATGACTACAAGACAAATTCGCCACAAAAGAACTAAAAGCAGATTAAAAAATTCAACTCGCCTAAGATTAAATGTCTATAGATCAGCAAAATTTGTTTATGCTCAGTTAATTGATGATGTAAACCAGAATACACTTTTAGCAGTTCATTCCAAAACTTTAAGTGTTAAAGGTACTAAGCAAGAACAAGCTTTAGCTGTTGGTAAAGAACTTGCAAAATTAGCTTTAGCTAAAGGTTACTCCGAAGTTGTTTTTGATCGAGGTGGTTACTTATATCACGGTCGCGTTGCTGCAGTTGCTGATGGAGCTAGAGAAGGCGGTCTTAAATTTTAAAAATTTTTATCCAAATAAAGAATTATGTCAGAAAATAACACAAATCCACAACCACAAGCCGCTAATCTTAGTGGTCCACGTCCTCAGAGAACTTTCTCACCACGTGTTGCAAGACCTGATGGTTCTCCATCTTCTGGTTACCAAGGCAATCGTCCTGCTGGCCAAGGTTATGCTGGTCAACGAGGCCCAAGTCCCTCTGGTGCTAGATCTTTTGGGGGTGGTCAAAGAGGTTTTGGGGGTCCAGGTGGTAGATTTCAAAACAAAAGACGACCCGGCCAGGAAGAGGATAAAAGCAATCTTCAAACCAAAGTTATTCAAGTTCGACGAGTTACCCGCGTAGTTAAAGGTGGAAAAAGAATGCGATTCTCCGCATTAGTTGTAATTGGTGATTTACAGGGTCAGTTTGGAGTTGGTTTAAAGAAGGGTAATGATTATGCTGATGCCGTAAGCAAAGCAACCAGTCAAGCCAAAAAAACAATGAAAAAATTTACACTTGATGAAAATGGTAGCATTCCATATTCAGTTACTGTTAAATTTAAAGCTGCCCAAATATTTCTAAAGCCTGCTGTTTCTGGTACTGGTTTGATTGCTGGTGGACCACTTCGTGGTATTTTAGAATTAGCTGGTGTAAGAAATGTATTGTCTAAAATTATTGGTAGCAATAATAAGATTAATAATGTTATGGCAGTTTATAAAGCTCTCAGTTCTTTTGAATCAAAACCGACAACAATTGTATCAACTAAAGTCGCTGAAACTAAATAAAATTTTGTATGTCACTAGATCTAATCAAAGTAATTCGTGCTGAAACTGGTTTACCAATTAATGATATTAAAAAAGCCATTGAAACTGTCGGTGAGGATAAAGACAAAATCATTAAGCATTTACGTGAACAAGGTGCTTTAAAATCCTCTAAGAGAAGTGATCGAACTACCGAAAATGGCTCTATTTTTTCTTATATCCATGATTCTAGAATTGGTGTAATGATTGAAGTTTTATGTGAAACTGATTTTGTTTCAAGAAGCGAAGATTTTAAATCATTGGGTCAAAATTTGTGTTTGCAAATTGCTGCTTCACAACCTAGATTTTTATCATCTTCAGAAGTGGATTCTCAAACAATCGACGATGAGATGGAAATTCAGAAAAAACTTCTTGAATCTGAAAATAAACCAGCAGAAATCATAGAGAAAATTTTAACAGGTAAACGCGAAAAGTTTTTTGAGGAAATTGTTCTCTTAGAACAACCTTACGTCAAAGATTCTAACGTTAAAATTAAAGATCTTCTCAATTCAGTTGCACAAAAAACTGGTGAAAAAATTGTTATTAATCGTTTCACACTCTATTTTTTAGGTAGAGAATAGCCATAACTTGACTTTTTCTGTTTCATCTTTTAACCTATAAAAATAATCATTTACTTTTAGAGTATTGAAATCATCTTGCAAGTATGTCCGCGACTCATTTATCCTTAAACTCCACTCCTAGAACTATACTTGGTAATACTGGTATGAAGCTTCGTAAGTTAGGTATAATCCCAGCTGTTGTCTATGGCTACAACATCAAAGAATCTATCAACATTACTTTAAATTATAACGAATTTGTAAAAGTTTTTAGATCTTCTGGTAATACAGCTGTAGTAGATTTAGAAGTTGATGGTAAAAAAATCCATACCTTAGTCCACGCTATTCAGTATCATCCAGTCAAAGATACTTACATTCACATCGATTTTCTAGCAGTTAATCTTAAACAAGTTGTTGAGGCTGAAGTTCCACTTGTATTTATTGGAACACCTCTACCTGTCAAGCAAGACGGTGCGATATTACAAAGATCAATTGAGTCAATTAGTGTTTCGGCTTTGCCAGATTCTATTCCCCACGAAATCGAGGTTGATCTTGGAGCAATTGATACAATCAACACTACAATTCAAGTTAAAGATCTTAAAACCATCAACGGTGTGACTTTCTTAAATGAACCTGATGAGCTAATTGCTTCTGTTGGTTATGCTAAGGAAGATGAGGAAGAATCTGTAACCCCTGAAACAATCGTCGGTCAACCTGTTGTGGCTGAATCTTCAGAAAAATAATAATTTATATGTTTTTACAAAATAACTTAACTTCTCAACCAGGTAGTCGCCATCGATCTAAAAGAGTAGGTCGCGGTATCGGGTCTAATCGTGGTACTTACTGTGGTAAAGGTAACAAGGGACAACTTTCTCGTGGTTCTGGAAAACTCCACATGACTTTCACTGGTCAAGGTGGTCGCTCTCGTTTCATCCTTGGAATTCCCAAAGCTCGTGGATTTAAACCTAGATATGATAAAGCTGAAACTATTTCTATGGGTATCATTAATCTCAAATATAATGATAATGAAGTAGTCAATGGTACAACCCTTTTTGAAAAAGGTATTCTTGACAACAAAACACAAAATTTTAAAATTGTCGGAACTACTAAATTACTCGTTAAAGTAACCTTTGATTCAAAAATTAAATTTTCTAAGTCAGCACTTGAAAATTCTAAATAACCATTTCTTCCAGCTCAAAATAAAGTTTATTATTCGTGAATTTTGTTTTGAGTTGGATTTATTAGGGTGCGTAGCTCAGTTGGTTAGAGCACTTCACTGATAATGAAGAGGCCAGAGGTTCGAGTCCTCTTGCACCCACCATACTTATATACTAAACAAATAAAAATCTAAACCTATAATTAATTTAAGTTTTACATTATTTTTTATGTCCGCTATTTTGACTTTACCTGTTTTTCCACCGATCAAAACTAGGCTTTTACTGATTGCTGACAATACCTATAGATTAGAAATAGAGCCTCTTGTACCTGGTTTTGGGCAAACCTTTGGTAACTCTATACGTAGAGTTTTACTTTCTTCTATTCCAGGCTTTGGCGTAACAACTGTTAGAATCAATGATTTAACTCACGAGTTTCAACCCATCAAAGGTATAAAAGAAGATGCTTTAGATGTTGTTTTAAACCTTAAAGGTATTCGCGCAAAGATTTTAACTACAGACAATAAAGCTACCCTTACCCTAAACGTTTCCAAAGCTGGTAAACTCTACGCTTCTGATTTTAAAAAGGAAGGTCGCATTGAAGTTACAACACCAGATCATTATATTTGTGAGCTTGATGGTACTGCTGATGTTGAAATTGAAATTGATTTTGAGCGAGGCATCGGTTATAGAAATGCTGACAGTCTTGATTCTGTAGAAAGTCCTAATCCACTCGATATTTTGGTTGATACTTTATTTAGCCCTGTTACTAATGTATCTTTAGTTATAGACAAGACGCGTGTAGGCGATAAAACTAACTTCGATAAGGTAGTTATTGATTTTAATACTGATGGTACAGTCGATGCAAATGATATCGTTAAATATGCTTTCGACTTGGTTATTGATATTTATCAAAAAATAAATAGCAGTTTTGCAGTCTTCACGGAGACTGGCTCTTCTTTGCCTGCTGTTGAAACTGAGGTACCAGCCCCTGTCTCTCCTTCGAATTTAGCTGAGGGTGACTTAGTAGACACTGATCTCTCTAAGCGTTTATTACAGATCCTAAAGAAGAACAACATTACAAGTTTAGCTGATCTCCATAAGTTTTATATTGACGGAACTACCGCTACCTTGTTTGAGTTTACTGGTATGAGTGAAAAATATGTTTCTGAAATTAAAGAATTTGCATCTACAAAGTCTTGGAATTAAATTTTAATAAATACTTATATGACTTTCATTCCTCAAACTATCGATTGGTCCAAACTTTTAAAAGCAGATTTTTGGTTAGAAGGTATAGCTGGTCAAAACCTAGTATCTCAGCCACTAAGTGAAAATGGCTTTAGAAATTTTTTTCTTGTTTTATTTTCAGTGCTCTTAATTGGTGGAATCTTCTTACGACTTTTTAAGATGTTTTTGCCGATGCAGCATCCTCTGCAACCAAAAATTAGTGTTTGGACTGGCAACTTTATTTGGATGGGCTTCTTGGGCATACTATGGTGGTTGTTTAATCAGTGGGGACCGCTCCTATTCATTGGTTCTAAAATGTGGTTGGTGTTTGGAACGATTTGGTTTTTAGTGCTTATATATTTCATTATAAAATATTTTGTCACTGAATATAAATTGGAAATGTTGTACTATAAGAAGAAATTTATAGAGACCGTTGAAACTAAAAAATCTAAAAAAGAATCTGTAGCTTAAGCATTTTTCGGTCGAATGACCGTTTTTTTTTATTTAAATATTATTAATAATTTAGCTTCTTTTCACAAATTTATTTTGAATATTATGTATCCTTATCCTGAAGGAGTTGGTTTAATTATCCCGGCTACTGTTACACTCAGTCTGAATTCTGCCCCAAAGTCTTTTGACAACACCATTATTACAATTTTTGGCTTACCATCTACTGGAAAAGGCACTCTTTCCAAAGCCTTAGCTCAGAGACTCGGCTTACCTGTATTTGATACTGGTATTTTATATCGATCCATTACTTATTACTTTTCAAATTTGTCGTTGGAGCCCAATCAAGTAAATCTTGATATTTTAAAATCACATTTAGAGCTTGATTTAATCGATGGAGCTGTAATTGTTAAAATTGACGGTCAGATATTACCTAATTCATTAATTCGAAATCCCGAAATTGATTCTAAAATTGGTTTATATGCTAAGCAGCCATTTGTCCGAGCTTTTGCCGATAGGTTGATTGCACAGTTTGTTTCTAAAACTTCATTTGTTACTGACGGACGTGGCGCCAACGACGGCTATTTGCTCGAGGCTGAAAGACAAGGTGTGAAAGTAATTCGAGTCTTGCTTCAGGCCGAACAAAGTGAGCGTATTCGCCGCCGGTTTATTGATTATTTGGGACTCGAGCGTGGTACAAATATCACTTCAACTGTAGTGGAAAACCTGTGGAAAACCTGTGAGGAAACTGTGAAACTTCGGGATAAGGAAGAGATTATTAAAGAAAAAACTTTAAATTTGGGAATGGTAACAGATCAAACTGGAGTTTTAGATACAACTAAACTCACTGTAGACGAGGCTGTGGAGGCTGTTTTGGGGTGGATATGAAGTCAATCATCAAGCATTGCAACGGTCGTATAGTATCTTTTATTGTTAAAATGTGCTGAACCTATGAATTGAGCTGAATTTAGGTTGGGCTTGAGTTCAGAGTCAACATTATTTTTAGATTCACCGAAACTAATGAGTATCTTTTGCCCATTGTTAAGTTCGTAATTTAGCTTTTCTTTTTCTTCTTTTGATTTTAAGTCTAATGAAGAAATATAATCCTTAATTTCATTTTTATCCGTAACTAGTTTAATATCACTTATCCCATGCTCTCTTATCTGTGCGGCATATTTTTTGTTAAAGGTGTTGAAAATATAACGCTGGGCAGTTGAAAAATTTCTTTCTTTATATTCATTGCCCACAGGCTCAGAGCCTCTAGATAGTTGTGATTGCATGGATCCTTCCATCTGAGTTGTGTTTGAGCAACCAACTAACCCAACAGATAGAGCAAACACAAATGCTATAAACCTATTGTTTTCAATGAGTTTTCTATTTTCTGAAAGATTATGAACTGGAGTTTTATTAAAGGATTTCATATATCCAAAAATTAAATTTCTATTTTAAATTTATTAAAAAGACTGTAAAAATAAAGTGCATTATCGGCAGTGTTTACAGATAAAAATCTAGATCGACTTAGGTCAAATTCGTATACACTATCTTCAGTTTTTGAAATGTCTGCAATATCCAATTTTGTAGTGTACTGCTTTATATTGAGTAAACCATCACCTGTTTGAGATATTTCTAACTTTGATAAAACGTTAAGACTTGGACTGAAAGCCCAACAAGCATTGGTCAGACTTTCACAGCTTACAAATATATCATTTGGATCTTGTTTTGTGAAAATCATACCTGTGATAACGTTAATTTGTGGTGTAACAATTGTATTTTTCTGTTGATTGTATTTTACAGACCAAATCTGTGATTTTTCATATTTTGAAACTATATACAACTCACCACTATTTGACTCAAACATATCCCAAGTAGGATCATTTGGTACCTCACCATCAACATTTTTGTTTCCAAATGGATTGCTGGTTACCAAACTTGAAAGTACTGCATCTTGTTTTTTCGTATCTTTTTTATAAATATCGTCAACAAAGCCGTTTAGGTTAATGATGTTGAATTCAGAAGTATTGTTTTGAAGATCAATATTACGTATTTCTAATAAATTGTAACTTGCAAATCTAGAATTTGAGCGAATTAAATCTCTGTATTTAATAAAAACTTTGTCTTTTTTTGGGTTAGTTATTACATCTGAAACTATCTCTAGGTTGAAATAGTTAGATGAGTTGTCGATTTTAAGAATCCTTTCGTTTATCAGATCAGGCTCAGATATATAGATGTTACCTTTTTTGATGTACACCCAATGAGTATTATTTTGTGTTTTTACAGAAGTAATTTGCTGGATGTCAGCTGGTAATATTGTATATTTAGTGTTTTGTAAATTGTATTTTATAAAAGCAAATTGATTGTTTTGATTGTTTGTAAAAAAACTTTGCAACTCAGTAAAGAACTCCGAGCTGTATTTTCTAAACTGATTTGAATTAGCTAGTTTTCTACTAATTTTAACTAGAGATGCTTGACCAGTGCCATCAAAATCATTATCAAAACTATTTGCTTCAATAAAATTTTGTTTATTTTTTTCTAAAGTCTTTACTGTCTCAGATTCAAGTGTGCTTGTTGAGGCAATAGGTAAGGCATTGTTTTTTACTTGATTTGAAATATCTTTAACCAAATCAACTGTATTTTTTTTCTCAGAAGTTTTGATCTGTATCAAAGTGACCATCACAATAATTGCGCCCAATAAAATTGTAGCTATAGCAATAAGTAGGAGTCGAGTTTTATTACTTTTAGTCATAAACTAGCATTTTGCTTTGGTGCAAGGATCAATAAATGAGCCACTTTGTTTGATTTCAAAATGAATGTGCGGTCCAGTGGAGCTACCAGTTGTGCCTTCCAGCCCAATTACTTGACCTTGTCGAACTGATTGCCCTACTTTTACATATACAACTTTCATGTGATTGTAGGTACTTTCGTTGGCATCAGGTCGATTATGCACCAATACCACTCCGTTTCCATAAGCTCCACCACAGGCAAAATCTCCAACAGTGCAACCATTTTCTGCATAGGTGACTTTTCCAGCAACAGAGGCTATAATTGGTGTGCCTTCAGGAGCAGCTATATCTACACCGTTATGCATCCTATTTCCATGTGCAGAACAGCTATTATTTCCAAAACAAGCAGTTACCTCACCTTTACCACTCATTGGGTGAAGCCACTGACCATTATCTTCTTGTCCACATTCTGGCTTTGATTTGTTTGCCGGGTCGTCACATTGAGGATTTGCTCCTGAGATATCGGCTCCTAAGCCTTTGGACTTATTACAGTCTTGGCTACTAGAAGTATTATTTGAGGGGCTAGAGCTTTTATCCCCAGTCTGCCCAGCCAGTTTGCTCACAGGCTCAACATTCGGGTATTGTGTATTTCCATCCCATCTCCAGTGCCACGGCTCAAAACCTGCACCTTTTATAGATCCACTAGGGTAAGACTCCACAAAGCCATATTTAGCTGCATTTATTTTCAACCATTTATATTCCTCAGTATTTTCAAAGCTACGGTCAAGACTATTTATATCAATCCCCATTCCTGTGCTATACTCACTGAATCCAGGGGGCGCTGACCACTCTGCTCGAGCTAAATATTGTGCCTTGATTGTAGCAAGTTCTGCGGACGTGGCATTAGCATACCAGTACTCTTTAATGGGCGACGTTACTCCAGAATTATTAAAGAAAGTACCTACCTGGTCATCAAAACTTCGATACCCTGATACTATGGATAAATTTCGACCTTCTTTTGCAGCAGCAGCTTTCATATCGTCAAAGGCTTTTTGAAGTCCAGAATTTAAACCACCTTTATTTGGATATGACATATAACCCCTCTCACTAGCAATTGTATTTAAAAATTTTAGATGATCTGCGGACAAATCGGAATAAGAATTTGGTTTATTGCTTACAGCCAAAACCTGATTTACACCAAACACCAAACTAAAGCCTAAAAAGTTTTTATTTTTATCGTCTTGAGCTAAAGTTTGGATTTGTTCAGCTCGAGCAGTAGGGCAGGGAGTGCAATTTGTAGAAGAACTTGAGTTTGATTTATTTCCACTGGGGTCTAACGCTGAGACTCCAGATTTTACAGAAAAATGAAGGTGCCCAGGTCCATCTGCAAAATTTTGTATTACTCCAAGCTCTTTTTCTTTACCTTGTAGGTCAGGCGGTACACCAACTTTTGAGATTACTCCGGTTGAATTTGCATCACTTATAAATTTAGCTAAATTTGAAATTGAATCATCTTCTGGATTGGCTGTCCCTGAAGTCACTGCACCAATATCAACTGCAGCAATTGGGGACTTGTTATGATCTCCTCCTGTGTCACCGTGACTTTTATCTCCTAAACCATTGATTTGAATATCGTAACCTTTATCAGCTAGGTCAGTAAGCATTTTAGCTAATCCAGGCTCAATTCCTTGATTGTTTATATCGTCTATAAACCATTGTCTTGGTACAAATCTACTCTTTCTCTGTTCCCACACTCTAAATTTATTATTTTGAATATACTGAATAAGTTTGGTCGCCTCAGGACTGCTTATTGCCTCCACCTCACTCTCTCCAAAAATCCTCCCAAATTTGTCAAATGTTTGATTTGGACCCATGGCTGGTTTTATTTTTGGATCAGTTGTTGGGACATCAGTAGCTCCAGTACAAGTGATAATTTTAAAGTTTCTTTCTGCTGCCTCAGCATATGCAGTAGCAGTTGTTCCATTTCCATCTTTCCCGTCACATGTTAACCAAGCATATGCCCCTTCGTAAACATCACTTTTTTTCCCAGGAGCACACTGAAATGAGATTTTTTCTTTTAGACCTGCTTCGATAACTTTCATCTGAACCGGAGGATTACTTAGAAATTCCCCTGCGCTAACCGTCCTACCAAGTCCAGCCTGACTCCAAGTAGGAAGCTCAGGGTTTTCTCCAACCTGCGCAATACCTAAAAAAGCATTACCCGAACCACCTCTGATGCTCCACGGATTAGAGTTTGAGCCAGTCTCAGTGGGTGCAACTGACAATACAAATGCAATTGTTTCGTTAGATACTCCAGCTTTTTTACCAGCCTCAATAACTTCTCTAATAATGCCAACACTCACATTCCCATCTTGAGATAAAACACCTCCATTTCCACGCCATAGTGCAATTTTGTCTTGTGGATTTCTCTTTTCGAGATCTTTTTGAAGACAAAGAGTTGTTATACTGTTCCCTGATGTTTGAGCACTATCACATCCACCACTAAATCCCAACCCCTTACAAATTCCCCTAAGCTGCTCAGGTACGACCCAGCTAGCTACATTTCCAAGACCTGGAGTATCTAAAGCCTTGCATAAAATAATAATTAAAATCGTTGCTAAAATCCCCACGCCTAGTACAAAAATTAAGATTGAAGCAATAGTTGGCATAACTGCCCCAACTGCCCGAGCCGCAGCTATAGCGACTTTCTTTTTGATTTGATCGCCTACATCTTTTATGGCCTCACCGGCTTGACCGAGTTGTTTACCAGTTTCAAGTGCATTCTCACCTAATAATCTAGAAGCTTTAGCTTTCAACCCATTGCCTTCTGTGTTGGCTAGATTTGCACCAGTATTTTCTAAATTGTCACCTACTCTTTGCACTTTTAGACCAAAATTTTGAACACCTTCACCTGCGTTTCTTACAAATCCTTTAGTTTTTCCCATTGCCAAAGCTGCCACGTCCCGATTTGAAGTCCCCCCAACCCCAGGCAGTACATCTTTACCACCAATTTTGATAGTTTTGCCATTGGGAGCATAAAGTCCAAAAGATTTTACATCGCCCAAACCTTGGTCTATCGGTTGCAAATTTATTGCACCTTTACCTTTTTGAGTACTTGAAGGCCTTTCAGTGTAATTTTCACCTGTTCTTGTAGCACTTTCTTTTTCTCTCTTCTCGGCCCTTTGTTGTCTTTCCCCACTTTCACGTGCCTCTTTTTCCCGAATTTTAGGATCGAAAGTTCCATCAGCATTTGGGACATAGCCTGTGTCACGTAAATTTTGATCAGTGATTCGAGGTTTTTGCTTAGCCTTTTCATAAAATCCACCTGGACCAGAATAAGGGGAGCTTGGTTTGGATGACTTAGGTGATTGGGGTATTTGAGCTGCTAAATCAGGAACACTGCCATTTTCCACTTGATCAACCGTAGCTGGGTTTCTGCGTAAAAATTCTTTTTCAGCACCCTCATATTCTCTTAAAA
>JAYUNN010000015.1:0-91561 GCA_043761585.1 bacterium | reverse complement strand
CAAATTACTGGTACAATGACTGATTTCAACACCTCAGTCGGTACAGGTTCAGCCTATGTCAAGATTGGTAACACAGCTACTTCAAATACTGTGACGTGGAATTTAAGCACAGCTGCCACTGGAAATACAAGATTAATTCGAACTGGAGGTGTGCTTTGGATCAGCGTGGCTTTAGTTTTAACCACAGCTACAGGCCTCCTATATTTTAGTATTCGAGCTCGCAAATCCAAACTAAATGAAAAAAATATCGATTTATTAAGATAGTTTTGATTTTTAGCAAGATTTTCACTAAAAACAGCTAGCTTAATTTAAGACGGCCAAAATAGATTTTTATGAGTAGCAAACTAAAGAAATTTGTGATATAAATAAGTGATTTACCAGCAAAATCTGTCGTCGAAAAATTTAAGGGAAAATTTTAAATTAAATCTCGAGCTATTTAAACTCACCCACGATTATAATGCAATTTTAAGGCGATTAAAAACTGTGATATGTGTGGTTTTCCGAACTGCTCTTTTTTAGATATATCCAATACCTAACCACCAAAATAATGATAAATTTGGCTCGTCTTTTTTTGAAAATCTAAAACGCGGCCACTTGACAATACTAAATAAACCTCTTAGGTAAGAATGGTATATGCCAACCACAAACCGAGATAATATAGATTTAGACTGGTTACTTAGAAATGAACGATTGAAAAAAAACGCGGTTCGTCATTTAATGGTTGATCACGAGGTTCCTAAATATGTGTTTGGATATTCACCATTGGCAGCCGAAAGTGCTAAAAATTTTATCTTGAGCAAATCTTTCCCATCACACGATAATCAAATTTTACACAATGAGCTTACATTGCTAAGTCGCGAAGTCAGCTTTATTCGCCAGAGACTGGATTTAGTTAGCAGAGTAAACATTTTTGACGTCGCCGAAACTACAGGAAATTCTTCTTTATCCTTTATTTTTGAGCTTTTAGAGCATGATTTGATGGGAAAATATATTCCGATCACACCAAATACAGATGTCAATGATATCGCAATTGATACACTTAAAAAACTGGTCAAAGGTATGCTATTACCTGATTTTGAAACTGACTCAATCATAGCCGATGCCGAAATCAACTCCTTTAAATCTTTAGTTTTAGATGCGGTCGATAAAAGCATGAATATCAATGACTATATTAATTTATTTTTATTGACGGGTTCACGTCTAGGAAACTCAGATAATCCCCGTCGAATGTTGCAAAATATTTATGATAGTATGTGCGAAGGTGATTGCTTGGTTATATTGCAAGGCTTGCACCGACTTGGGAGCGAGGATGCAGTCGTATCAGATTACAACTCTATACTTCGACGTGACAATGTCTTGATGCTGCAAAAGTCAATTGGTCAATCTATCAGTACGGGGGCTGATTTTGAAGTTTTTTGGGATGATGCTGAGATTCCGGGAATAGTTTTAGGTATCAAAGCTTCGAGCCAAGCCAATAGTTTGGAGGCTGATTTAAAAGAAGGTCAAATGATTGCTTTATTTAGGAGTTCGCGTTTTAGAGAAATGATGCTACGTGAAATTATTTTGGAGGCCGGTTTTCATATCGTTGATATTGCTTATGATAGAAATATGGACCACGGCTTATTTTTCTTAGAGAAATAGCAAATTTATGATTATTTTTTATGGCTTAGGCAACAATGAACACAAATATTTTAAAACTAAACACAACGCTGGTAGACTTTTAGTCGAAAATCTAGCGGCCACTGAAAACTTAAATTTTCAAAAAGGTGATAAGTACTTTTTTGCTAAAACTAAATGGGGGACTCAAGAAATCGTATTTCTCTATAGTAGCGGCTACATGAATCTAAGCGGTGAGCCCTTAGCTAGTTTTTTAAAATATTTTAAATACGACTTGAGTAAAGAGAGTGGTTTTTTGGTAGTATTACAAGACGATAGTGATCAACTTCAAGGCAGTAATAAAATGTTAGCTGGTGGAGGTACTGCTGGTCACCGCGGCATAGATAGTATATACAAGCAAATGCTGAGTTTTGAGCTAAGTTTAACTCGGCTTTGGCGCTTAAAAATAGGTATCAGACCGATCGGAAACACTCAAAAAAGTGAAACTTTTGTACTTTCGGATTTAAACCCAAATGAACTCGAAAATGTAAATATACTAACTACTATTTTACTGCAAAATAAAGATTTAATAGCAAATGTTAGTTTTGAAAAAATACAAAATATCATAAATACTAAAACCTCAGTAAAACCTTGATGTTTTGAGCTAGTAGCAAGTTTGACAGTTCTCAGAAAATCCACTTATATCTAAATATATGTCAGAACTCGAAGATTTAATTGAATTAGCTCCAGATGCTGGAAATCCATCTATGGGTGTCCCATTAAATGACCATATCATCCCACAGCTAATCGAAGAAACCATGCAGACTTCGTACCTAAAGTACGCCATGAGTGTCATCGTTTCACGAGCTTTGCCGGATGTTCGAGATGGTTTGAAACCAGTGCATAGACGTATTTTATACGCCATGTATAGGTTAAATCTGGGTCCAAATGCTAAGTATCGAAAATGTGCTAAAGTTGTAGGAGACACGCTCGGAGATTTTCATCCTCATGGTGATGTTTCAGTTTATGACGCCTTAGCTCGACTTGCTCAGGATTTTACGATTCGATATCCGCTGATTCAAGGTCAGGGAAATTTTGGTTCGATTGACGGCGACTCCCCAGCGTCGATGCGCTACACTGAATGTCGCCTAAATTTACCTTCAGTTTTTCTACTTTCAGATATAGAGAAAAAAACAGTCGACTTTGTAGATAATTACGACGCTACAACTACCGAACCGACTGTGCTTCCAGCTAAAATTCCAAATCTTTTAGTCAATGGTGCAAGTGGTATTGCAGTTGGAATGGCTACCAATATTCCACCTCATAACTTGACCGAAGTAAGTAGCGGTTTACTAGCTCTAATTGCTAATCCAGATATAACTATAGCCGAATTAGTTGAGTATATTAAAGCTCCAGATTTTCCAACAGGTGGAATTGTTTTTGGTAAAAAAGACTTGCTAAACGCCTACTCGACAGGTCGTGGCCGGATTATGATGCGCAGTCACACTGAAATAAATGAAAATCAAATTTTAGTTACCGATATTCCGTACCAAGTCAACAAAAAAACTTTGATCGAAAAAATGGCTGATTTAGTCAAAGAAAAAACAATCGAAGGGATCAAGGACATTAGAGATGAAACCGGCAAAGAAGGTGTCAGAATTGTAATTGATGTCAAGCGAGACGCTAGCCCAGAGGTTATTTTAAATCAGCTCTTCAATCTTACCGACTTGCAAACTAGTTTCAACTTTAATTTACTAGCTCTTGTAAATCGCGGCCGCCAACCCAGACTACTAAATTTAAAAGAAATTTTAGTTGAATTTAGAGATCATAGGCTCGAGGTCATCACCAGACGTACCCAATTTGATTTAGACAACTGCGAAGCTAGAAAACATATTTTAGACGGCTTAAAAATTGCTTTGGATTTCATTGATGAAGTAGTGGCTTTGATTCGCTCAGCTAAAGACAAACCAGAAGCTGCCGAAAAACTGATGCAAAGATTTGATTTATCTACCAAGCAAGCCGAAGCCATCTTACAAATGCGTTTGCAAACCTTAACCGGAATGGATAAATCTAAAATTGAAGCTGAAATTGCCCAATTAATAGAGCAAATTGGTAAACTTCGTGACATTTTGGGTGTGCCAGAGGTCAAAATCAAAGTTATGACCGATGAGCTTGAGCAAATAATTTCCCGTTTCAACAGCCCAAGACGCACTCAAATTGTTGAACACGCTTTAGGCGACTACAATTTAGAGGATTTGATCGAAGATGAGCAAGTACTTGTCCAAATGACCAAAAGTCAATATATTAAACGATTACCAATTGACACTTTCCGTAGTCAAAATCGTGGTGGTAAAGGTGTCACAAGTATAGTTCCAAAGGAAGACGATGTAGTAGTACGTAGTTTTGTAGCTAGCACTCACGACTATATTTATTTCTTCACCAATCTCGGTCGAGTTTTTCGCATTCGAGCTTATGATTTACCATCTACTAGCCGCACGAGTCGAGGCCAGGCCTTAGTAAACTTTTTAGAACTTCAACAAGGTGAAAAAGTAGCGGTGGCCCTGCCGATCAACAAAGAAATCGAAGTAAATAGCGAAAAAGAGGGTATCTATCTAGTTTTAGCCACTAGTCAAGGCTTTATTAAAAAAGTGAATTTAGCGGATTTTAAAAATGTACGCAAGAGTGGAATTATCGCTATAAGTCTACGTGAAGATGATAATTTAGTTTTTGCCTCACTGTGTAATACAGGTGATAGAGTAGTACTATCTAGCTCAGCTGGAAAAACAGTAATTTTCACCGAAGACGAGCTACGTGCTCAAGGTCGCTCAGCCATGGGTGTCACAGGTATTAAAATCAAACCAGGGGATAAGACTGTAGGAATGAAAACTCTTTCTTTTGAGTTTAAAGAAGGGATCGAAACAGAAGAAAATGACGCCCAAACAAAGCTCGATCTAGGCGCAGAGACTCAAAACCCTGAAGATTTAGCCCAAAACCCAAACAATGAACCAACCATTATTGTGATTACTGAAAAAGGCTTTGGAAAACAAACAGTCTTATCAGAATATCGCCAAACACACAGAGCTACTAGTGGTGTAAAAACCATGAATATCACCACTAAAACTGGTAATCCAGCCTATGTGAACATCGTCACCGACGAAACTGAAATCATAGTCACTACTCAAGCTGGCATCACCATCAAAACCACAGTCGACAGCATCCGCTTAGCAGGTCGAGCCACTCAAGGCGTAACTATAATCAAACTCGATAAGGGTGACAAAGTGGTCAGCTGTGCTTTAGTTTAATTTTTCATTTTTAAAAGCCAAAATAATTATAATGTGACGACGATAGAAGAGAGATTTAACGAAATATGCGAGTTTGTAAATTGGGATAAAAACAATTTGGACATAAATTTTAACGAAACTAAAGCCCAGCTGATGCAAAAATACAGCATGACTGAGGTTTTAGCAGTAAAAGATTTAACCTATGAATTCAAACGAAATTTAAAATCCGTAATTGATACAATTGATGCGAATAATTTAAGTTACTCGATTGGAAATGGTGATTCGGCCTCAGATCTTATATATCATATAATCAGCCTTGGTACAGCTGGAATGCAAGAATATTTGGATCAGCCAGACTTGATTTTAAAAAAATTTGTAAATAGAGAATATGTTGAAAGTTTTGCGGGATGTATCCCAATGAAATCAGACTATGAAATGGTAACCAAGGAATACTATCAAAAATTTGCCCAAGATATCAGGAATATATTAGCTGATCTCTCAATTTTTTCTAAAATATTTAAAAGAAATAAGATTATTTTAGCTAGAAAAGTATTAAATGAATTTGAGCAGGGGATTTTTAAATCTGAATATAATTACGAATACCTTAGAAATTTGTTCTCAGAAATAAAAATAGGTGTTTGGATGGCAAATATGTGGGATGAGGGTCATATATTTTATGGTTTAAAAATAAAACAATAAATGCGAGTAATTTCCTTAGATATTGGCACTGTTCGCACCGGTTTTGCCTTTGGTGATACTGATTTAGGTTTGGCTCTAGCGGGTCGAGAGGTGATCTTAAGCACAAATTTATTTCCATTTTTGCGAACCGAGTTTTTTTCTAGTCCGTATGAGGTGATTTTGATTGGCATGCCTAAAAATCGTGATAATCAAGAAACTGATATGACCAGATTGGTTCAGGAAACAATTTTAAAATTGAGCGAGCACTTTCCGCACGTGAAAATAATTCAGATCAACGAGCGACTAACTACTAAAATAGCGAGGCAAAATCTAGGTCCAGGTAAGTATTTAGACAATGAAGCCGCCAGAATTTTACTTCAGGAATGGCTAGATAAAAATGCTGATCAATTTTTCTTAATTTAAATTTTTTAAAAAACCGCCTAGTCTAAAATAAGATAGGCGGTAAAATTGAATTTATTATACTTGTTTAAAAAGTTTGAGTATCATTTTGATCCATATTTTTGGCTTCAATTTCAGTGATTTTATTTTTAATCACACTTAATTCAGCTTCAATTTGAGTTTTTAAAATGTTAGCTTCTTCAAAAATTGCGATACTGTCGGTGAGATTGACGGCTCCACCTTCCAATAGTTTTTGAATTTCTTGTAGTCGTAGCAGTTTTTGCTCCAAAGTTTGGCTTGATGATCCGGACATGTTAGGTTTTAAAATTCAGTTTTAGTTAATTTGTGATCTATGCCGCGATTATCACTTCGTACAATTCGGACAGCTTTATGGCAGGCTTGAGTTACCACACTTGAAAAGGCACTTTCGCCAGCTTCCTTGAGATGATGAATTTTGCCAGCAGTACGTACATTTATGGCGCAACAAAATTTATTAGTAGCTTGAGCTGGATTAACTTCAAAAATTACATCTACACTACTTACTTTTTGATTGGTTTCAAAACAACCCTCTAGAATTTCTTTAAATAAAACTTCATTAAAGCTTACATCTTTTTGCAGGTATTTTAGACTGCAATGATTGTATTTAAAAGTAATTTGTTCAGTCATACTAAAGTGTAAAATTGAAAAAAGCTTGCTTTAACCTCAATTATTTGTGCGAAAAAACGAGCTGTCAAAGTTATAAATGATGTTTATTTTTTCGTCCAGTCCCTAAAAATTGCTCTAGCCATTTAGGTCTTTTATAAAATAAAACTGCACACAATGTCGACAGTGGTACCACCAAAAGTAACGCCATCGAGCCGACACCGCTGCGAACGATTTCCTCAGTCAAGTCTTCTCGACTCATAAGCTGTGTGACACTCTGATCTAAATTCATGTAAAATAGCATCAAAAGTGGCAATGAAGCTCCAGCATAAGCTAAAAAGAGTGTATTTATCATTGAAACGATATGTTCTTTGCCGATTCTAAATGATTTTGCGTATAGCTCACCAAATTTTAAAGCATTGTTGCTAGATGCAATTTCTTGGGTAGATGATACTTGAGCTGCTACTACGTCATCGATCGCACCAGTCACACCGATTAGAGTTCCCACCAAAAACAAGCCTTGGAAATCGAAATTAGCACCTTTTTCAGAACGCAGAAACACTATCGAATCTCCAGCGCCGCCAGTGAGTTTGAAAGCCGCAATTGCGAGTGAGCCTAAAATCCAAGCTGCAATTAAGGTCAAAAAACCGCTAAAGAGCCCAATCATACTGATTCTAGTAAAACCGTGTCCGACCAATTGGTTGATTATCAAAATGATTAGAGTGGTAATAAATCCCCAAAAAATCATTGAGCCACCATTTAAAACTTGCGGTATAAAGAGTGCAAAGATCACAAAAGTAGACATGGATAAAGCCAGTAAAGCTAGCAAACCTTTGACTCTGGCGATAGCAAAAGCGGCCACTAAAATGATCACGGCAAAAATCCAAAGCTGAATCTGTCGATCTGGATCACGGATATAATAGTCAAGTGTGCCATCTGCTTTAGTAGTTTGGACTACAATTACTCGATCTTTAACTTTATAATTTACTTGAGTTACCTGATCTTCATTTAGTTCATTTTTGATCAAAAGT
This sequence comes from bacterium, assembly GCA_043761585.1. GTDB lineage: Bacteria > Patescibacteriota > JACMRA01 > JACMRA01 > JAYUNN01 > JAYUNN01. The sequence continues at coordinate 83,934 of JAYUNN010000015.1, read as the reverse complement.
GGTGGCAGGGCAGTACCATCAACTAAAATCAAATTGACGTATTCACATTTAGCTTCTGGGTTGGTGCCAGCAGAGTTTTTACAATTTGAAGTGTAGCGACTATTTACTACGCCTTCTAAAACCTTTTCACTACCAGTGTTACTTTGGGCTAAAACTGACGTACTACCAGTAAAAATAGCTCCAGCAACCATGGATAAAGCAAATAAAATTGCTAATATTTTGAAAGTAGAAATATTCCAGAAATTAGGCTTAAAATTAGAGGTCATATGAAAATATGTGATTTTGTGACTATGAATTGATTTTTTTAACTATTTTCTCAGCGTACGCCAGAGCTCTATGCATTGTTACTCTGATATTTCCTTGAGTTTTTGATTGCATGGCCGCAATTTCTTTGTTTTCTAGTCCAAAAAAAAATTTTAGCCGAATTAATTCAGCGTATTGCTTTGGAAGTTGATCCAAAATATCTGAAATTTTACCAAGTAGCTGGTCGTGATTGTCGGTCCTTGTTTCCAATTCATCTACACTAGACTGAAATTGCTCATAAATTGAGTGAGCGTGGCCATAATTTTCCATTTCTTGTAAACCAGCTTCGTCGAGCCACTGTATTTTATGGCTTAAAGAACCGAAATAATCAATTAAAACATTTTTAGTAATCGTAAAAATCCATGTACTAAAAGAAGCTTTATCTTGGTTGTAGCTACCAATTCCGTTGAAAACCTTGATAAAAATATCGCTCAATAAGTCGTCGGCATCACTTTTTTGATTAATTCTACAACTAAGGTAGCTTTTGACTCGTGGCGCAAAATATTCCCAAAGAAACTCAAAGCCCTCCTCGACGCCTTGTTTTGCTAGGGCTACATTTGCACTTATTGTATGTTTATCTTGATTATCCATTTATGATTGCCTTTAGTTTTAGCTTGATTTTTTATCATAATAAAACTTAAACTGAGATTTTTGCTCACTGTAGTCTAAATGTACCGTCGTTTTGACTCAGAGGACACTCTATTTACATGTTTATCAATAAAATTTTAAAGCTGCAAGTAAAGACCTCGCACTTGACCTTTAGCTAATCCCAAACAGTTGAAAAATGTCAAGATTAGTTACCGCATTGGGATTTGTCATTAGTGATAAGATTTGAAATATTTGATGCAAAATTAGGTCTGAGGTCGGTGACTGACTCACCATTTTCAAATCGTTCTGGGTTTTGCAAAAACTTTTGAATAAAACTAGCTAATTCATGATTCTGATCGAGGTCACTCATAAAATAGTAGGCGTCAGCGTAAAGTTCGCTGATGTTATTTGATTTATACCAGTCTTTTTCATCTGCCAAAATGGTAAATTTTTCTAAATCGACTGTCCTTTGATTGGCCAATTTAGCCTGACTAGATCTGTAAGTACAGCTCATAGCTTCGCCTAAGACTTGTTTGGTGACTTTTCCAGCTATAAAAACCGCCAAACCCTCTTCTATAAACGGTACGTAATCGGCTCGAATCGTACCGAAAAAGTGATGAAAATACTCATGAGCTAGATTGTAGGTTAGGCGATAACGTATATCTTGAAATTCCTGATTGGTAACTATCGCGTCATCATTTCTCAGGCGTAAAAAGGTGGAAATAGTGTCACTTTCAGACAAACCCCAGGGGGTAGCATTACCCAACTCTTGACCATAGACTTGTCGATAATAGCGACTGTAATCACTTAGATTATCATAAATGATGATTCTGGTAGCTGTATTTAAATACTCTTTCTTATTTTGATTTAGATTTATTTCTAGGCTACTGCTTGTGATTTTAGCGGTTATATCCATCACACAAAGCATATAATCAATCGTAGCTTGATCTAAACTATTTTGACCGTAAACCAGGGTGTTTCCAGCTACATATTTTAAAGTGATATCATTTTTTGACGCACCATAAAGCCCATCCTGACTGAGTTTTAGATCAGGTTTTAGATTTTGGGAGGCTTCAGAAGTGCTATAGTCACAGTTACTGGCTTCAAAATTTAGCTGGTTTAGACTCAAATTTGAAGTACCAGCTGCGATCGCAGATCCTGGCTTCATCTCTTTGACGCCTTGAATTATACTCGGACTTTTACCAAAACCTGTTTGATTTTTAAACGAAACTTGGGCTTGGGTACCAGCTTTGTTGACTAAATTAGCTTGATCAGCTTGGATTTGCAATGAAAACCAGTAGCTTAAACCAGTGATTATTAAAATCAAGCTTAGAGTGACAATTAGCTTTAAGTAGTTGCTGATTTTATTTGTAGATTTTTGAGTCATATATTTTATCTAAAATTTCTCTCTAGATTTACGAGCCAGAGCAAACAAATTAAAATATTTTTGAGCTAGGTTTTATCTTTCATGGCACATTTTCACCAAACCGTCAACTTATGTATTTTTATATCGAGCCACCACAAATCAACCAGCAAATCCAGCAAGTTACGGGTTTTACTTACGAACATATCAAAAGCCATCGCCTCGAGGATGGGGAACTATTTTGGGGTACCGATTTGAGCGGTAATATCTATCAGTGCACACTCAGTTTTATAGACAAAAAAAAGTCTATGGCTGGCTATAAAGTGATCAAAACCCAAACTAAAGAAAGCAATTTAAATCATGTCTTAGTCCAGGGAATTCCTGATAAAAACTACCTCGATAAAATGGTGGAAGTGGCTGCCTTAGCTGGCTTTGCTAAAATTATTTTGTTTCAGTCTGGATTTAGTCCAAAATATAGTTTAAATCATGATAGACTACTAAAAATTGCACTTCAAGCTGCGCTTTTATCAGAGTTTAGTACTTTGCCCGAACTTGAGATTTTGAGTTTTAAAGACCTAACTGCGAATAAAATTATTTTGAAAAATAGTTTAGTTTTGAGCCAATTTGGAATTTATGATGATTCTAAAACAAGTGAATTAGGCTTAGGAAATGGTTCTAAATATGTCTGGGTCGGCCCCGAAGGTGGATGGAACAAAACCGAAGAAGATTTTTTTACTACTTCAAATCTACCATTAGAGGGCTTGTCACCGAGCAGTATTTATCCAGCTTGGCTGGCCGGAAGTGTGTGGCGACTACGTACCAAATAGTGAAAATCAAACTTGACAAAGCCGTTGAATCAATTTAGCATTGGCTAAGCGTGAGTGCTAAAAAAACTATTTTTATAGCCTTAAATAGCGCTAAAACTAATTTCAAAATCAATTTTAATCTAATTTTAAAAATCAAAAATCTTTATGCCTTTAGTCCCAATGGTTATTAAACGTTCTTTTGAAGGAGAGCGTAGTATGGATCTTTTTTCACGGTTATTAGATGAAAGAATCATTTTTTTAGGTGATGAAATCAATGACGATGTGGCCAATATTGTGATTTCGCAGCTACTTTATCTGCAAAGTGAAGATCCTAAGAAAGACATCACTCTTTATATCAACAGCCCTGGTGGATCAGTAGTTTCAATGTGGGCTATGATCGACACTATGAACCTAATCTCATGTGATGTATCTACTGTGTGTGTCGGGCTTGCTGCCAGTGCTGCCAGTGCTATGCTGGTCTCAGGTGCCGCAGGCAAACGCTATATGCTCCCACACGCTAGAGTCATGATTCATCAGCCATCAGGCGGAGCAAGAGGTCAAGCAACTGACATCAAAATCGTGGCTGAAGAAATTTTGAAGACTCGTGAAGAGATGTATCACTACATGGTCGATAAAACTGGTCAAAAATATGAGAAAATAGCCGCGGACATGGAGCGAGATTTTTATATGGATGCCAAGGAAAGCTTAGCTTACGGTGTGATAGACAAGATTATCGGGCTAGACGAGACTAAATCCACAGCTAAAACAGAGGTCAAAAAGAAGAAATAATAATTTCACTTGCCAAAAATTAAAAATCCGTTATAAATTTGAAGGTAGGGTTTGAGACAAACAAAATTTGAATTTTACTCTGCCTTCCTATTTATTTTTCCGCAATCGTAGCTCAGTGGATTAGAGTAGCTGGCTTCGAACCAGTTGGTCGGGGGTTCGAATCCCTCCGATTGCACCATCCTTTCTTTTGTCTCATCAACTGCCTGTAAAGGTCATGCAAACAACCCTTTTGGGGTGTTGGAACAATTCTATTGTCACAAACATATTTTATACTCATTTCAGCATTAAGCATTTCACCGTTTCAGGTGGTTTTTTTATACTTTTTTTGGAAATTTCACTTCAGATTTGAGGTTTGCACCAGGTTAAAACTTGATTGAGCACACACAAGCCGTAACTTACCAATTCTTAAACACTGAGATAATAGTAAAACGTTTCACTAAAACCGTTTATTCAACACCTATATTAAACCAAAGCTGACTAATGTATTAAAACTGCGTAATGTACTTTGAAATAAAATTTACTGGCTTTGTTTTATATCGTAATTGGCCGCAATCTGGCTATAAAATCTACCCCAACGCCAAATAGGGTGTTCTGTTTGTCGTAATAGACTCACGATTTTTTCTCTAGAATAATTCATTTCTTCTAATTTTTGAATGCAATCTAAACCATTCTCAAAAACCTGCATATATGACTCCTGAATTTTGTCTATTGATTGATCACCAAATATTTTAATTTCAGATTTTAGCTCCTCAGGTAACGACAAAATAGCAGTTTCTAGTGACTGTTTGGTGACTTCAAACCGGTGGAAAAAAGCATATACATTACTAAAATTGGGATTATTGAGCATAAATCGTTTTAGAATTTCAATTGGTATGCCCGATTGATAATACGCTAATATTTCCTGTTTTGCTCTTTTCCAAGATTGCCCTCTAATAAAAAATAGTTGAGCAGAAATCGTCTCTTTAATTTCTTCAGAATTTAAATCGTTATCAATAATAATTTCACCTTTATACGGATTTATAGTCTCAAGCATATCCTGAAGGAAGTGCTCTTCTTCGTGCCTGACTAACTGATCTACTGCATATGGATCTTTAAAATGATCTAAGCTATGGTTACCAACAAGGAATTTATAACCCACTTTAAATACAATTCCAGCCATTTTTTCATCATTGTTTGAGGCAAAAAATTCAGGGATTTCAGAATTTGATTCACCTCCATATGCTCTTCTGTAGTCGGCGTCATCATAAAATTTTATGTAAAAGCCTAAAGTTCTTTGTGTGATTTCGACTTTGCCAACGGGTTCAAACTTATACAAATTTTTAACAAATTTTTCTGGCTCTTTTGTCTGATCTAGCGTTTGCTTAGTTTGCTTTTGTATTTCTATTAGATTTTCAACAACCTTGAAAAAACTCCTCTCTTGATTATAATTTAGATTGTATTTACAGCTTAAGTTAACAAATTTATCAATAATTTCATCTTGTTTTGGATTAGAGTTTGTTATATATTCTACAAATTCTAGTTCAAGATTTGAAAAATTCATTTTTTGTTCCAAAGATTGCTTCCTTAATGATTTTAGTGCAATTTTTTTCTCATCCATGGATGTGCTATTCCTTATAAGATCCAAATGATCTCTTAAATCAAAAACATTATCTTTTGCAAGTTTTAACTTTTCTTCGTATTGAGTTAGAGTATTTTGATCTAAACCGTAACGCCCCAAATCTTTTATTAAATAGTATATTTGAGATTCTTTTTTAGACTCAGGTAATAATTCTACAGACATAATTTCTCTTTAGATATAATAAACGCATTTATATTTGATTTAAAATCAAGACATATTGAGTTTAGATATGCCAAAAGAGCGAAATGCCTAAGATGCGAACAATTATACCAATAATTTGTGAATGGCTTAATGAAATAATGTAAGAGTATTTTGTTTTTCCCGACACTTATAATGGGCCTGACTGTAGATAAACAGCTTATAATAACTCTGAGATAAACACTTAAAAAATTTCTTAGCCAGGTTTTTTGGACTGCGATTTGCTCGCACTAAATCTGGCACTAAAATATTGACTTTATAATTTAAACATATTTTGATTAGTGCAATAAAACCAAATTCAAAACCAAATTTACCATGACCAAATTACGGTTGCCATCACCACAGGTATTTCTCAAAAGAGCTGTAATTACAATCTCTATAGCCATACTGTTAGCTGGGTTATGCTTTTGGGGTTACTCCGAATTTGCGTCTTATTCAGCCGAGCCTGTGGCCTTAAATACAGCTTTAGCTGACAAAAACGTAGAAATTCAAGAAAAAAATGCTTATTTTGAGATTAAGCCAAAAGATTTAAATCCAGAGGCAAAATCTATAATTTTTTATCCTGGTGGACTGGTCCGACCTCAGAGTTATCTGGCTAAAATGGTCAAAATATCAAAACTAACTAAAAGTAAGGTTTTTTTAATCAAATCACCTTTAAATCTTGCCTTTTTTGACATCGGGGCAGCAGATAAAATCATCGCTGAAAATAATTTAACTCAGCCAATTTTAGCTGGTCATAGTTTGGGCGGCGTGGCTGCCTGTCGATATCTCAGGGACAATCAGCAAAATATTTCAGGTATTTATCTTTACGGCTCTTACTGTGATCAGAGCATTACTGGTTTTAAAGGTTCGGTCTTGGTAGTTTTTGGGCAAAATGATCAAGTTTTAAATCATCAAGAACTCGATAAAAATAAAATAAATTTACCAGATCAAGCTGTTTTTCGTGAAATTCCTGGTTTAAATCACTCCGGCATCGGCAACTACGGGCTGCAAAAAGGGGATGGTGACAGCAATTTAAGCACGGATGAAGTGGTTAAAAATATGCTTTTTTAATCTGCGATTATGCTCGAATCCTTACCTCAAACCCTAAATCTCGCAGTTCTTGATCCAAAGCAGAAAAATAGCACTTACAGCTATCAGGCCGCAGAATATTTTAAACGAAATTTAATCAAGCACGCCCTAAGTTTAGGTGAAAAACTGTCTGTAAAAATAGTCTCATGTGCTACTCATACCGAAGTCATCGAGACTATGAAAAATCTGCCAAATACAATAGCTTTGCAGCCAATTATTAATACTTCGACTGGTTTGGTACCAGAAAATGTGTATGAACCCTTAATAAATATTATTCATAAACTCAAATTTTTTGGTGGTTTTGAGCTATTGATTGAAAATAGGCTGATTTACTCAGCTCAAAAGTCGGATTTTATAAATCAAAAAGTGCTAGACTTACCTGATCCAAAAAACTACCAAAGTATTGAGTTTGTATTGAGTCATAAAGCACCGCTCGGGCAATGCAAAGAGAAAATAGCCGCTATTCAAATCGCCAATCCGAAAGTAAAAATTTTAGATCATTTTGAAAGTACCTCCGAAGCCGTGGCAGCCCTAAAATCCCACACCTGGAAAAATGCTGTAGCTATTGGCAACAGTCAAACGGCCGAAAGTCTGGCTTTAAAATATACAAACATGGCTTGGCAAGACTATCCTGATGACAATTTTACTACTTTTTTAGTTGTTGGAAATACTAAAAATATAAATCCAGACTTGTCCAAAATTCTAAATGACTTTACTCAAAAATTTATACAGTCATCCGAAAAATTAAATTTCATCATCAATCTCCCAATCCTAAATCAAATAGGTTCGCTAGCTGATTTTTTAAGTGATTTGTATCAAAATTTTAAGGTTGATTTAGGTTATATCAAGGTAGAATGTGAAAATAACCATGACTCGAACCAGATTAAACCGTATTTTTCTGGCACCATAGCTTTGCAAAATCTGGCATTTTTTAAAAAATATTTAGAAGCTCAGATGGCAGAGTTAGTAGTTTTTTATCCAGAATTAGATTTTGGTGAAAATGCTGTAAAGCAGATAAATAAGTTTGAAATTGGCAGGCTCGAGGATTTTGATTTTGAACTCAAGATAAACCGGCACACTGGTAAAATTTTAGCTAAAATTCCAAATATATCTGGTGGCCTGAGCTATTTATTGGATATAATTAAGCAAAAAGGAATCAATCTAACTAATTTAGAGGTATTTGCTCGAGGTTGCGAGCCGTGTGCAATATTGAAAGGAGTCGGAGATATTTCAAACAAATCTTATACTATTTAAATGGTATAGTAAATATTCGATAAAAATATTGTATTTAAACAATATAAGAATAAGCAAATTTAGCAAGAATTATATTTTAAAATCTAACAAAATTTTGAAAAGCCACTTTAAATCAATAATTAAGATAACAATAACTAAAGCAATGAATTTTGTATGAATACAAACCCAATAATTACAACCTTTCAGGAATTCGATTTGGGAAGCCACCCAAAAATACTACCCTAGCAATGAGCAAGACAAACTGAATCTTTTTGCTTTTGGTGTGGCCGAAGAAGCGGGTGAGATCCTGGGAAAATTTAAACGCCGCCTGCGTGGGGAAAATATCATCACAGAAGACATCCTTTTGGAAATTGGTGATTTGCTGAGCTATATCAGCTGTTTGACTCAGGAACTAGGATCAAGTCTGGACGCAGTTGTAAAGTTGAATATGTCTAAAATCGAGCAAAGAAAGATAAATAAAACTCTTTTGGGCAGCGGTGACAAAAGATGATTCGTTAAAAATTTTATACAAAATAGGAATCTAACCGTCAAAGTTAGTAGAGTTGACTTGGGCGACGCGAACACAAGGAACATTTGTGTTTTACATTTTTATACTTAAATCTCATAATTAGCTTTTTTCTTAGTGTAAAATAGTGGCAGCTTTTATTGCAAGAAAATTTATTCAATTTATCAAAAATCTCAAAATATGCATATCAACCTTCCTGTAGACAAGACTTTATCAAAATGGCTGCTCACTATTGGAATCTTAGCTTTAATTAGCCAAATTGGTTTAGTTTATACGCTTCATACCCTTTTCTCACTTTTAATTATAACCATAGCTTCATGTTTACCCATCGGCTTTTTCGGGGTTTTATTTGACAGTGTTGCCGCTTATCTAAATCAAGCAAGCTCTATTGATTCTAAAAAACATGACCACAAAATGATGGTTTTTGTCAGCATTTATTTTATCGGGAATGGTATTTTATTGTATTTGTTTTCAAAATACGTCTATAATATTCAAATGATGATTGGTCACTCACTGATCGACGGTATTACACATAGCTATTTAATTATGGGGGCATTTTCAGCTTCAGCTGTTTACTATAGCTTAAGGTATTTTTTCACTAAAAATTGAGTAAAATTTAAACTATAGTGAAAGTTAAAAAAATCATCTCCATCTAAGTGGCCTTAGGGTTGAAAAACTAGATTTGTCTAATAGCTTATTATGGAGGAGGGTAAATACCCCGAAGCTTGCTGCGAGGAGGCTTATTTACAGGATAAGTAATCTCAAATTCTGCTTGGGAAAATAAAGGCTCGTTTTCTCTATTCTATATCTGTTCGTAGCCTATAATCCACTCAATACCAAATTTGTCTCTAAACATACCAAAATACGAGCCTGAGCGACTACTATTGATCGGTACTTCCACATTTCCACCTTCAGAGAGTTTGTTAAATAATTCATCGGCTTCGGCTTGACTCTCTGCACTTATAGATATTTTTGATCGATTTTCATTTTCATCCACTCGCCCCATCCTTTCAGGGATATCATTGCCAATGAGTACATTTTTACCTATAGGCAAGGCGATTTGCATTATTTTCTCGACTTCGTTTTCTGGGGTTGGATACTCGAGGTTTGAGACATCTTTAAAGCGAATTATTTTTGAGAATTCACCACCAAAAACTGATTTGTAGAAATTGAATGCTTCTTCGGCGTTACCGTTGAAATTGATATGAATGTTGAGTGTGGGCATATCGGGTATCTATAAAAATTTAGAAAAATAATTTACTCTCTTTGAGAGCGTTATCTCACTCTTTGTCAAAAATTTGAGTGTCTGTGTCCGGTTTTAGTACCGTTTTGGGGTTTTTGTTTAAAATAGATTTGGAGTTGCAAAGTTGCAAATTAACGTTAATTTAAGTATAAATTTTAGGTATAAATTTCAATATCACAAAGTAAATTGACATTTTTGTGTGTACTTGCAAATATAACCTGTAATTTACTTATATGCCAAAACAACTTAATAACTCAATTTTCTCGCTTCGAAAAACTGATATCTCTGACAAAACTTCAAATGAGATCCGGACAGTAAATTTTCAAAATAGTGAAATCAAAAACCCAGTTATAAAAGCATACTTCGACTCAAGGATAAAATTTTTAAGTTATAGTTATGAGTTTGCTAAATCAGCCAAACTGGAAAAAGATTTTGATTTTAGTGAAAAAGTTGAAACTCAAGTCCAGATGCAAAATTGGCTAGAAAACAACAAACAGCCTGAGACAATATCCAATAAGTCTGAGATTATATCCGGTACAGAATTTGGCGTAATTACTACAAAAGTTATAGAAAGTATTTCTAGCATTCAAAAAAATACATATCTCAAAGAGCTGCAAAAAGATTTAAAATTGGTCATTTTTAAAAAACTAAATCCTGATTTTGATGAAAAATATAAGGAGCAAAAAGACAAGCTAAAATTGAGTGATGAGCAAAAGCTTAGAAATGAAAATCAAATCAAATTAGCTGCTGACTTGAAAATATTCAAAGTTTCAAAAGAGGATTTGTTGGGTTTGTCAAATATTGATATAAAACAGGTTTTCAAGTACGAACTTATTGAAAAGGCTAAAAATATTTCTGATTTATTGCTTGAACTTCAAAAATACGAAATATTGTCTGATAAAATCAGTTCCAGCATAGTTTATTTAAATGAGTTTCATAGCCGAGCAAATCAGGCTTGGAATAGTGCTTTTGAACTTGTTAGAAATGTTATCGAAAATCCTAAAGAAGCGATAACTCATCCGAAAATTAAGAATAGCGAAGTTGATTTGGTCGAATTTTATATCTTAAAACTTTACTTTGCTTTTGATCTTGAAATAAGGAAAATAGAAAATGATGTCCTAAATATATTAAATGAGGAATTAAATCAAATCAAACAAGAATTCGCGACCGAATTTATTGCTAGCGACCAGGCTAACGATTTAAATGAGCCGCAGAGACAGGAATTAAACTCAAAGCTGCAAAACATTTGGCTATTTGACTGGACCAAAGCTGAAAGTGTGGTGAAGTTTATTGCTAAAGTGGGTTTTCTGCTCGAAGAAACTAAGGCTTCAGAAGAGGAAATGCAAAAAACTCAAAAAGGACGTAGAAAAGGCGTTAAGCAGGAAAAACCCCAGAAAATTGATAGTGCAAAATCTGATTTTAGTTTAAGGCACCCCAAATCAGCCCCAAGTTTCCCAAGCCTCAAGGAAAAAGTCATTAATTGGGATATTAATCAATCAACTTCTTATATTTTATCTGAAAATCAGCAAAATTTTGATAGTTTGAAATTTGCAGATTATTTACTTTTTAGGCTTAAAAAAATTATCGAAAATAGTGATGTTTATAAGGTTTGGAGGCATTTATACGCAAGTGGTGATTTTGAATGGGTAAAATGGATTGAATCAATTTTAAATAGCGAAGTTTTAGATTTTTCTGGTTTTGAAATTGCAGGAATTGCACAAAAAACTCCAGATAAAACCTTAAATGGTTTCGATAAAATTTTATTTAAAAAACTGGATGGAACTTTTGACCCAATTTGCTACATTGAAAATCAAAAAATTAGATTTTTAAACTTTGTTTATAGTGATGGTAGACTAAATGATCGATTACCTAAAATCACTTTTAAGCTTCTTAAAAAAGGCGTAGCGTCACAGATCAACTTACAAAAATGGCTTGAAACTCACTACCTAGATCTATCGAAATTTAATATTGAAATTGCCTTGGTTCGAGAATTAGTCAGTCAAAATTTATTTGATCGTACTTTTGTAAAAAATTGGACAAATCTGCTGACAGATGAGCAGAAAATGCAGGAAAAATTGGCAACTAGAACTGAAAAAAGACTTGAAACTTTGAAAAAATTAAAGCTTGAGCCAGATTTTCAGATTGAAAAAACCATCAACGTTTTAACTGAAAAATTGAATAAATTGGAAACACATTTACTTTTAGATCAAAACCACAGTGAGTATAAAGTGTTTGATAAGGCTAGTTTTGATAAATACAAAAATCTTTCACAAGTTATTTTTGAGACTTGTTTTAGGGATAAAAAGAATATTGTAAACGCTAAATCAGATCTAGCTAAATTGACTTTGGATGTAGCACAGGTTTTACCTATCAAAATCAGTCGCATGACCTCAGACAAGTCAAATGGAAAATCTACTTTGATTTATGAAATTGATGCCACAAACTTTGCGATGAAAAAGGAAGTAGACCCAGAAGTGCTGATTTACCTTGTAAATATGAGGCTAACTGGTGGTATCGAGGTCAAAATAGTAGATTCGCTGGAAAAAGCCTTGAAGGAATTTAATCTACAGCCTCAGAAATACCAAAAAATATGTGCAGGGTTTTTAAATGGAAATGCTGATAATCATTCTGATAAAACCGTAAATTCTGTGCTTAAAAAAGACGGTTCTGACGGACAATACACAGAATTTGGCAAATGGAAGCTCAGAGATACCAGGTCTTTAGGAGAGTTAAATATTAGCGTCGAAGACAGCTACAGAGCAGCTGGTGAGACTGTCGCCGGGAAAAATCCGCCTGGCTACCCACAAATTTATTTCTTTTTGATCCCGAAAGTTTGCAATAATTTAATTGTTCCAGTCAAGACAAGTAGTTATTATCTTGGAAAATACACACCGTATAATCATTTGAAAAAGTATTTAAATCTTGAAATTGCTTTATTTGAAGCTCAAAAGGATAGCGATCAAAATAAAATTAAAGAGAAAATTGCGGAAATTTTAGCACTTAGAACCAAGCTTCGCAGTTTTTATAAATTGAGTAGTATTGAGTTAGATCTTATCCGAGATTACAAACTTGTTATAGATAAAACCACTAGAAAAGCCGCAATTGAACCTATAGTAAAAGCAAAAATTCACTTCCAGTTTGGAAATCCTAGAAAAGTCTACGATCGAACCAAAGCTGAAATCAGACCAAAATATGTTGTGTCTGTTGATCTTGGAGAGAAACATTTGGCTGTAGCAACTCTTTCAAAAATCAACTGGGATAAATGGGATAAAGCTGATTTTAAAGCCACAAATGACAAGGAAAACTATATTTTAAAGCCAGTATCTAGTAGTTATTTGCCTTTGAGTAGTGGCGAACTGGCTCTATTTATAGATAAAAATACAAACACAGACCCCGAAAAAGACAGATTTTGGACAAAGTACACTGATATTATTCATCGGTACAAATCACAGCAAAAGCAATTTGGAGTAGTGCAAAGCGAACTTGCCAGTGCAAAAATGAATTTAACCAAAAAACTAGCTGAGCAAATTGCGGTCCAAATAGTGAAAGTTGCTTATAAAAATAGGGCAATTGTGATTTTTGAAGACCTAAGTGCGGGTTTTGGTAGGCGAGTGGAAACCGTCAGACTCTACACCCAGATTCGCAGGCTCACAGCCCAAAAACTTGGCGAAGTAGGGCTTTTGGACACAAGTTTTGTACGCTCCGAGGCTGATTTGGATAAATTCACTAGCTATGAATATTCAAAAGGCTTATTTAGCATTATAAATCCAAGCTACACCTCAAAAACTTGCTCTTGTTGTGGTTTTACTCCCGTGATAGAAAAAACTGATAAAAACGGTGTGATCGTGTCTGAAGGTGTGAAAATGAACACAAGCAACTGGACAGACCAGCATAAAATCGAATTTATCTGGAAACAGCAAGTCTTTTATACCGTAGTTGCGCCGACTAAAGAAATCAAAACGTGGGAGATTCTGGATGCGAGTTTGAAAAATATTAGCCATGACTTCAAAAGCAGACTAGTTTTTAGCAAAAACCGTAAATCAAGACCTGTGCTAGAAGCGATTCAAGAGTGGCTATTTACCACAAAAGAGCAAAAACATAAAGAAAAAATCGATGCTGGATTTTTAAAGTTTGCAATGAATAGCTTATTTAGGCCACGTCAAAGTCAATCAGACTATGATTGCCCAATTTGCAGAAATCAACAAAACGCCGACTATCAAGCCAGCTATAATATCGGTTTACACTTTATGATCGGTCTTAAAATAGTACAAGAGCGGCAAGCCTCAGGACTCAAATCAGATCTCAGGAAGGGGATTGTGGAGGAGATTAGGAAGAGGCTAAATTACAATTAAGCACAGCAAAAACCTCAGTGAGAGTATAAATCTGACTCAGGTGATTTTTTGGGTACTTAGCTTATTTCAACTTGGCAACATTGAGAATAAAGGAGGTAGGTGAAATTTCTATCTCCAATCACCTACATTTCGGAAAAAATGAACTACATAGATTAAATTCAGTAATTCTTTTTTCACATAAGACATATATTCTTTTAGAGCAGAAACTTAAAATAATTGCTTATGCAGATGAAATTGGAATATTCTTAGGATAAACTTTGCAAAATATACTGGGCGAAAATACATACTTGACAAGAACAGTTAAGATATTCTGAATGAAATCAGAAGTTGGGTCGAAATTTTATTTTAAATCCTACAGTTATAACAATATATTTTAATATGTCAGAACAATTAATTGCATTTTTAGTTTTCGCAGTATTGATAATCATAATTTTATCACAAAGAAGCTCAGTCAATACCATTAACGGTTCTAATAATCAAATCATTAATAAAACCGACAATAAAATCGAAGTTGACAGCAAGCTATAATTAGGTCAATACTATATTTTGTTAAGTTTTCTGCCTTGCTTGCATACTTTTACTTAGCGTTTGTTTACCACACTGTGGAAACAGAATGACTTTTTATTATATTAATTAGTCAATTCAAACAAAGACAGTTGTTCAATATATGAATTTGAAAATATAATTTTTGCAATACTTTTTCGGTAAAATACATTGATTTATTTAAAATTCTAGATTTGTATCTCGCCAAAAAGCGACATATAGTGTATACTTTTTGTATAACAAACAAAGATTATGCACTTAGTTGACACTAAAACAGATGTAATTATCGACGAAACCATTGATCACATTCAAACTCATGCAGGTTTCTTGCGTCTCTATAAAGAAAAAGATGAGATATTAGGCGATATTCCGATTTACCAAATTGGCTCTGTGTTGATACATGGGGCCAAAATTAATATTCCAGCAAGCTTGATCAAATTGTGTGCGCAAGAAAAAATTCCGATTCATATCCTGACTGATTTAAATAAACATTACGGAAGTCTCAATTTTACCATAGATCGCGGTATACTAAACCGTCAAAATCAATACAGAGCTATTTTAAACGACCAGTGGAGGCTTTATTTAGCAAAGCAAATATTACATCAAAAACTCACCATTCAGCTCAAAATGGTAAAATACTGGCGTGACGAGATTTATACAGGCTTTTTAGAAAAGTACATCGCCAAAATCCAAGATAAAACTACCTTTAATTCATTGCTGGGAGTGGAAGGCCAAGCAGCTTCTCTGTACTGGGAAATTTTCGGTAAAGAGGTGGCAAAATACGGCTACAGCTGGTGTGGCCGACAAAAACACCCGACCACAGATCCAGTCAACTCGATGCTAAGTCTTGCGTACGGACTTTTAGCTACCCAGTGTCAGTCTCAGCTGATTTTGCAAGGTCTTGATCCATATTCTGGGATTTTGCATATCACCAACCAAGACCGGCCTGCTTTAACCTATGATATAATGGAGATCTACAGATCACTTGTGGTTGATCTTTGGGTTTTAGGTTTATTAGAAGCTAAAAAATTTAAGCTTGAGGATTTTACAGTTACAAAAGAGGGGATTTGTACACTTTTCCCTGATCGTAAAAATGATTTTTTCAAACTTTGGTTCAAGCGATTTAAACACTTTGAATATAGCTCAAACTACGAAAATATAAAATTAAATCAGTTTATGAAAAGTAATACTTTGCTCTTGGTCGATTGGTTTAAAAAAATTGCTGACCACAAAGAGCGAAATACGGGCCGATTTGATCGTTTTCCCGAGCGTTTGATTGTGTTTAAAGATATCAAAGAATTTATGAAAATCTAACAAAAATTAAAATATATGCGAGCTATTATTTGTTATGACTTTTCTAGTGACAGTGCTAGAAGTAGGTTTGTGAAAACAATTTCAAAATACGGTTTTCGGATCCAATACAGTGTATTTGAGTTTAATTTAGATCGAGATACTTGGAAAAAACTAGTGCTTGAATTACAAAAGAAAAAATTTTTAGACGGAAATCATAATATCGTGATCATTCCAATTACCGATGCCGTACATAAAAAAATGATTTATATGGGAAATGTGTTTTTAGCTTTCAATCACGAAACACTGATCTACTCAGCTCTGGGGATCGACACAGTGGATAATGATCCAGAGTCTATCAACTCAAATATTGACAAAATTTTGGAAATTGCCGATAAGTAATTGTCGTTAAGTTTTATCCGTAAAATGTAAAATTTTTGGATTCTTTATTTGTTAATTTTATTAACTGCTTAACGTTTAGTTTTCCACAAGCTGGAAACATAACACTAAATATCAATTGCAAGTTAACTTAAATATCAGGAATAAGAAGAGGTCTTAATTGGCCTCACTTATTTTAAGGTAGTTTAAATGTCCGTTTCGGGTTATCTATATATGCTATTTTAGTTTTCAACTGATATTTAAGGTTAAAAAAAGTTCTCATGCCAAAGATTTTATTATTTTAGTTTTCAACTAATGTTTAAGGTTAAAAAAAGCTAAAACTGCGAAGATGTGCTCAAAAAAAGTTGAAATTTGACAATAAGAGCCACAACAAATATTATTTATGTGTTCAAATTATGGCTTCTGTGCTTTCCACGACTACGACCTTTATGCACTCCTAATTAAGAGTTAGTTTGGTTTTGGTGGTAAACATTTTCAAATTCAATCTGACTCCCAATTGGGAGTTTTTTTGCTCATAGATCTTGATACGATAAAACAATTTTCTTTTTTCATAATAACCTAATTTCCAACATAACCAAAACCTACAAATCAAGTAAATCTTTCAATTTTTTAACCACAAGCCAAACAAAATCCAATAAATTTTTATCACAAATCTATGTCCATTTCACAAAACTCACAAAATCTAGCTCTCGATACCAAACGCCACTCTATGGCTCACCTGATGGCCGCCGCAGTCAAACAAATGTTCCCAGAAGCACAAATGGGCGTCGGTCCTGTTATTGAAACAGGTGCATTTTATGATTTTATCTTGCCTCGGCCGCTGATCCCAGAGGATTTACCCCTTTTGGAAAGCAAAATCAAGGAATTACTCAAACGCCACCTTTCTTATAAAGTCCAAGAAATGGATCTTGAGGAAGCTATCACCCTTTTTAGTGATAGCAATCAGCCGCTTAAGGTGGAACTGCTGCGCGACCTAGCCACTAAAGGAACTACCAGTATGGATGAAAGTGAAGCCGAGACCTTTAGCGTCGAAAATGGGCAGGTAAAAATCACTATTCATCGCATTGTAGACGAAAAAACTGGTGAGATTTTGTTTGAAGATCTGTGCAAAGGTCCGCATGTGGCTCATGTTAAGGAAATCAAAAATGTGGGATTTTCACTGGATAAATTTTCGGCTAGCTATTGGCGCGGCGATCAGGAGCGAGATATTCGGATGCAGCGACTGTACGCCTTGGTTTTTGAAACTAAAGAAGAGTGTGAAAAATTTGTCTCAGATCGAAATGAAGCTAAAAAAAGAGATCACCGAACTTTGGGTGCTAGTTTAAAACTTTATACTATTTCGGAGCTGGTTGGGGCTGGATTACCACTTCTACAGCCAAAAGGAGCTATTATTCGCAAGTTACTCGAAGATTTTTTGTGGCAACTCCAAAAAGACACTCACCAGCGAGTCTATACTCCACATATCACCAAAAAAGCACTGTATGAGCAATCGGGCCACGCTGGAAAGTATCTCGAAGACATGTTTTCAGTCTATGGCGGCACGAGCAAAGAAAGTTTTTTTCTAAAACCGATGAATTGTCCGATGCATATGCAAATTTTTGCTGATAATCAATTTAGCTACAAAGATATGCCAGTGCGTTATTTTGACCCAACTACAGTGTATCGCGACGAAAAAACTGGGCAACTGTCTGGACTGACTCGGGTGAGATCTATTACCCAGGATGACGGACATTTGTTTTGTCGAGTACCGCAAATCCAAGATGAGTTTACGGCTGTGGTATATACTATCAAAGAGTTTTATGGGTCGCTTGGTATGACTCCGTCGTGGGTCAGCTGGTCGGTGCGAGATCCTCAGACTCCTGATAAATACCTAGGAAATCCTGAAAAGTGGGACATCGCCGAAGAGGCTATTCGGCAGGCGGCAGTGGAAAATGGTTTGGAATATAAACGATGTGAGGGTGAGGCGGCTTTCTATGGGCCAAAGCTAGATTTTATGTTTAAAGATTGTATTGGACGCGAGTGGCAACTTTCTACAATTCAGTGTGATTTTGTGCAGCCAGAACGGTTTGATCTTAGCTTTACCAACGAAACTGGTGAAAAAGAACAGCCTGTGGTGATTCACCGTGCCATTTCTGGATCACTGGAGCGATTTTTGGGCATTTTAATAGAGCATTTTGCGGGTAGATTTCCATTTTGGCTTTCACCTGTGCAGGTCAAAATCTTGACGATCAACGATCAAATGGGTGAATATGTGGATCAGGTTAAAGAAATACTAAAAGGTGTGTTAGTCATGAAACCGCTTAAATACAATGAATTGAGATATGAGCTAGACAATCGAGCTGAGAGTTTAGGCAAAAAAATCCGCGAAGCCGAGATTGAAAAAGTGCCAGTGATTATCATTATAGGCCCAAAGGACGCCGAAGCAGGACAAGTCAGTATTAGGACTCAGGCAGGGGAGAGCAAGGTGGCTTTAGGGGAACTCAAGAGTGTCTTGGAGGGAATGTAGGCAGCCTTTTATTTTACGACAATACATTTGAGAAATTTCAGGAGCTGACAAAAAACTTATACTCAGTAGTGTGTTTTTTTGGCAACATTGTATAAAATTTTAACTCAGCTTTTGGCTTTAATCATGACAATATCCTAAATGCTTCAAATTTTGCACCAAAAATTAATGCCGCTAAAAATCTTTAATCTTACAAAAAAATCCTACTTATAGATTTGATCGCCATTTTTGCTACCATTGAATTTCACTCAGCCCTTTCTCTTTTAGATATTTATTGCAGAGTTTGAAGTGGTCGTTGCCGAAAAAACCTGTGTGGGCGGAAAAAGGGGAAGGGTGAGGCGATTCTAAAATTAAGTGTTTTTCACCATCAATCAAGTTTTTCTTACTTCTGGCAAAAGCACCCCAAAGCATAAAAACTAAATTTTGGCGTTTTTGCGACAACTGTGAAATCGTAAAATCAGTAAATTCTGCCCAGCCGCGACCTTGGTGACTAGCTGGCGATCCAGCGGCTACGGTCAAAATGGCATTTAGTAAAAATACTCCCTGATCAGCCCAGTTTTCCAAATTACCCGAAGAAAAATCCTTTTTGATGTCAAATTCTGCTTCAATTTCTTTGTAAATATTTTGCAGTGAAGGTGGCAGTTTAACACCATTTTCCACTGAAAAAGACAGTCCATGAGCCTGATTTGGGCCGTGATACGGGTCTTGTCCCAGCACGATTACTTTGACTTGATCAAAAGGCGTCAGATCAAAGGCTTTAAAAATATTATTAGCTTTTGGGTAAATCACCTTTGTTTTATATTCATTTTTTACAAATTCTGTTAAATCGGTAAACTCTTTGGTATCAAAATACTCTTGTAAAACTGCTTTCCAACTTTGGTGGATGGTGACTTCTTTGTGAGGCATAGGATTTCAATATAAACTGAATTTAACTTTAAAAATTGTATCTGGCAAATTATTTGAGTTTGGGATGGGCTAAACTCAAAAAAATAGTATCTCTGTGTCTCACTTTATGTCCTGATAGATCATCTTTTAAACGATTTTACTTTCAAGTTGAATTAGTTAGCACTTAGAATTCTCTTTTTGAGATTTAAAACCACTTGCACAAGATACGATTTTATGCTAGGCTAAAAATTAGTATTTGTATTTAATACAAAATATATAAAAAAGCTGTTGATAAAAGTTTAGAAATATTTGCTACGCTTTATAAACAGTCTATAAACAACTCCTAGAACAAGTATCCGTATGCCTCCAGACCATAAATCACCAACTCAATTTGCAAAAACTAGACTCAATGTTTTAAAACACGACAAAATTACTCCCACATCTAAATCAATGGTAAAAAGAAATTTTTTGAACAAGCTTAGAGTTTGGGCAGAAAAAGAAAACCAATCTAAGGCTATGGCTGAATTAGCTGACAAATTTAAAACTTTGAATTCTAGTGAATTAGCTAGAAACTATAAAGCCATGAAGTACCTGCTTGATAATCCATATCACTTGGGGGATTTTTCTGGCGATCTAGTAACTAATTCAAACTTGCACGATTTTGCTAAAGAAGTTTTAAATAATAAAAATCCAGAATCAGTTCAATTGGCATTAATCAAAGCATTGTTCGATAATATGGATAACGAACAGAAGAAACCTATCTTTGCTAACCTAAGTGAAGATCAGGGTTTTACTATGGAAGAACTTGGTGAGATCAAAAACTGCCAAGATTCTATGGACCTCACAATTATATATTGTCTTTCTAAAAATTACCCTATTTTGTCAAAAAATAATGCAATCACTCTTGCTAAAATTGGCTCACAGATGATAATTAATTTAGCTCACAAGGGCTTTCCTGAGCATATTGATTTAAGTCCTAAAAAAATATAAGTTAGCCCTACCATTGCATACCTACAAAAGTACCTACAAAAGATTCCCGCCTAGACGGGAATTATATCATGGTTGATATATAGTCTCAAACTAAAACCAATAATTTTGGCTTAGATCTGGACTACTACTGGTAGTATCATTGGTTCTTTTTCAGTCTTTTTAAAGATGAAGTTACCGACACTGCGTTTGATATTAGTGCGAAGAGTGGAGAAATAGTCAGCGTTATCTTCGGTCACAGGTGAGATTTCAGATTCAAAACTAGTGGAAATATAGGCTTTGATAGTGTCGACTAGGTCACTAGCTGATTTCATGTACACAAAACCGCGTGAAATGATTTCAGGACTACCGACGATTTGTCTATTTTTGTTGATAGTCATGACTATGATTAGCACACCTTCTTTAGACAAGAGTTGGCGATCGTTGATCACTTCAGCTGACACATCGCCTACGCCGTTACCATCAACCAAAACATATTTTTCAGTGACATGTTCGTCTTTGAGATCTACGCTGTGGCTGTTGAGTTCAGTGATGCGACCGTTGTCAGTGATGATGATATGCTCGTGAGGGATACCTAGGCTTTCAGCGATTTCGCCATGTTTGACCAGCATAAAATGCTCACCATGAATCGGCTGGAAATAGTCAGGTTTACAAAGACCAATCATCATTTTAAGATCTTCTTGTTTAGCGTGACCACCCGAGTGAATATCAAACATTTTGTTGTTGATGACATCTACTCCAAGTCGACTAATCATGCTTGTTAGATGAGCTACGTCATTTTCATTTCCAGGAATAACTGAGTTTGAAAGTAATACCAAATCTCCAGCTACTAACTTGATAGATGGATGTTCTTGGCGAGCCATTTTAGCTAGTCCAGCATTGTCTTCACCTTGGCTACCAGTAGTTAGGACAGTAATTTCCTCATCGCGGTAGCGGCGCATTTCTTGATCAGTGATGACCATGCCTTTTGGTACACGGATATAGCCCAGCTGGAAAGAGATGTTAAAGTTATTTACCATTGATCGACCCATGATGACTAGCTTTCGATTTGTCATTTCGCAGGCGTTGATGATTTGCTGCATTTTACCAATTAGAGTTGAGAAGGTAGCAATGATGATTTTGCCTTGTTTTCGAGACTTGAAAATATCATTAATAGTTTTAGAAATTTCTTTTTCTGAAAGTGAGTAACCAGGCACCAAAGCGTTGGTTGAGTCGCTAAGCAGTAGTCTGACTCCTTCACCGCCAAATTGGGCGATTTTAGCGTAGTCACTGGGGCGACCATCGATTGGATTGTGGTCAAATTTCCAGTCAGTACAGTACATGATGCGGCCCATTGGGGTGTCGATACACACACCGACAACATCCGGAATAGAGTGATTTAATCGGAAAAATTGGAATTTAAAACAGCCTAATTGTAGTGGTTTATCTATACTAATTAGGAAACCACGGATTTTATTACTCATCTCAAACTCCTCGAGGCGGTTTTTCAAAAGAGCTAAGGTAAGTGGCATACCGAAAATTTGCACATCACCTAGTTTTGGCAAAATATATGGAGCAGCCCCGATATGATCCAAATGTCCATGGGTGTAGATTACACCGCGGATTTTATGGCGATTTTGCTCCAACCACTCAGTATCTGGGATGATATAGTCGACCCCAGGCATTTTTTCGTTGGCAAAGGCTAGACCTGTATCTATGACCACGATATCATCGCCGCACTCTAAAACGGTCATATTCATACCGATTTCTGAGACTCCACCTAGTGGGATTAGTCGCACGATTGGATTTTGAGCGAAAATATCTGGTGAAGCTGATTCCATCAGTGGGCCATTAACTAAGGCTGGATTGATATGACCTTGGGTTTCGTTGCCGTGTGGGGTAAATTTTGAACCATCACGACCTAGGGCTAAAGTCTGTAATTTTTCCGCTAAAAGTTCTTGATTTTCAGAGGTTTTAGTAGCATAAGTTGGAGCGTCACCCGAGACATTCATTTTCAAATTTGAAACTGGAGAAGGCATTGGACGGCGGTTATTGCCACCTCTTGGGCCACGATTTCCGCTTCCGCTACTTCGATTTTGGTCACGAAAACCAGAGTTTTCACCTGAGCGATCATTTGGTCTACCACCACTTTGTGCGGCTTTTTTAGTTTCTGGAGTGCGTCTATCATCCATACCACCTGTTTTGGTGCTGGAGGTCGATCTTGCTGAGACGCTACCAGTTGGTCGAAGTGATACATGACTTGATCTAGTTAAGTTGGTTCGAGCAGGAGCTGGGTTGCTTGCAGAGGCTGATTCAGCTCTGTTATTATTTAATTCATCTGACATAAGTATATTGTTTTAATATTTAAAGTTTAAGTAAGTTTGGGTTGAAATTATAAGAAATCTGCTTTAAGGTTAGGTAAAAATTTTGGACCAAATTAAAAGCTACTGAAAATAGAACCTAGAAGTTTTGTGAAAAATGTTTAGATATCACTAAAGTTGGATTTTAATTTTAAAAGACAGGGTTGGATGTCGGCATAATGTGTACAAACATGAACCACAGGCTTTAAAATGATGATTCGATCGGTAGAACAATACCTGAGGAAGGTAATGTATCATCCTGAACTAAAAGAATAATTTTAAACTAATTTAACTAATTTTATTAGATTCTTCGTTTGGCTCAGAATAATTTGTTTAGAGTGAAACTTGCTAAAAGCAAAAACTTATTAAATACAACGTTGCGATAAGCATATATGTTTTTTTATTTTTTGACAAGTATATATGAGTTACCTAAAGCAGTTTTACTCTAGTTTAAGCATGTCAAGGCAGTTCAATTTAAAGTTTAAAAACTGAAAAACTGATGCAAATTATTAAATAATCATGAATATTTCAAGAAAAAATAAAATTTCTTTAAGGTCTCATAAATCAGACTCCAAAAATGCAGCTGTTTATTAAAATTTAATTCTTTTGTATTTACCACTGCACCCTGACATTTGGATTCCTAAGCTTTTGCAAAACCTGACTCGGTTAGGAGAGATTTGCATTTCATTTGTTCCGAGCTCAAATAGTTGCGGGGCTTATCCGTTATAGGTGAGATATTTTTCCAGGGAAAAGTGAAAAAAGTGAAAAAAGAATGGACTCTATATTTAGTTTGGTTTTTAGACTTTAAGGCGATCACCTTGACAATCACTCGCTCCAGACGATAACCTCGGAAGATACATTTTCTAAAAAAACTATCACAGATGCCTATTATCTCACGCAACCCTTATACTGAAGAAGTGTTGGCCACTTTCGACGAGCTTAGCTTAGCAGAAATCCAAAACAAGCTCAATATAGCCCAAACGGGTTATGATTATTGGAAAACTTGTAGTTTTGAGACTCGCGCCAAGCTGATGACACAGCTCTCACTACTTTTTAGAGAAAAGCGTGAAGTGCTAGCGGCAATTATCACTCAGGAAATGGGTATGCCAATCTCACAAGCCATGGCTGAGGTCGAAAAATGCGCGGTGGTAATTGAGTTTTACGCTTCAAACACAGCTGACTTTCTAGCCCCTGAAGTTGTAGATGTTGGAGCTAAAGAAAATTATATTAGTTTTGAGCCTTTAGGAGTGATTTTATGCGTAGCCCCTTGGAATTTTCCGCTTTACTTAGCACTTAGACCTGTTATCCCAGCTATTATGGCAGGTAATACAGTACTGCTAAAGCATGCTTCAAATGTACCGCAGTGCGGTTTAATTTTACAAGACTTTTTTGATCAAGCTGGTTTCCCAAAGGGAGTTTTTCAAAATCTTTTGATCGGCTCAGGTGCGGTCGAGAGCATCATAAAGCATGAGTCAGTAGTTATGGTGACTTTGATTGGATCTGAAAACGCTGGTAGTAAAATCGGCTCACAGGCTGGATCGGTGATTAAGAAGACGGTTATGGAGCTTGGTGGCAGCGATCCGTTTATAGTTTTAAATGACGCTGATGTCGATAAAGCTGTGACAGCAGGCCTTGGTTCACGCTTTAGAAATAGTGGTCAAAGCTGTAACGCCGCTAAAAGATTTGTGTTACAATCAGGAATTGCGACCGAATTTGTGGAAAAACTATTAATTGGACTAAAATCTGAAATCATCGGCGATCCAATGGAGGCCAAAACTACGGTCGGACCACTGGCTTCCAAAGGGGCTTTAGATGAGATCTCGGAGCAAGTCGCCAAATCGGTGGAAATGGGGGCTAAAGTTTTGGCTGGAGGCAAGCGCCGTGGTGACAAAGGCTATATTTATGAGCCGACCATTCTTGGAAATGTAACTAAAGGGATGCCAGTCTATGACCAAGAAGTATTTGGACCAGTGGCACCAATTATGGTAGTGGAATCTGTTGATGAGGCTGTTGCGATCGCCAATGACTCCAAACTTGGACTCGGAGCCTCACTTTGGACCAGTAACTACGAGCTAGCTAAAAGCTTAATTCCGAAACTTGAAGCTGGTAATGTTTTTGTAAACGGGGCGGTCCGCTCAGATCCAAAGCTACCGTATGGTGGCATTAAAAAGTCTGGTTTCGGGCGTGAGTTTGGTGATTACGGACTCAAGGAATTTGTGAATATCAAAACAGTAGTGATTCGTTGAAATCGGTGTAAAACTAACATAAAACCTTGTCTAACTCTACAATCAATGCTTTTACATACTAAAATTCAACTTTCAAAAAAATTAAATCAAACTTTTCAAACCTTAAAATATCTAAAATATGAGTCAAACAATTATAATCTTTGGAGCTAGTGGTGATTTGGCTAAACTAAAAATTTACCCCGCTTTATTTGAGCTTTATAGCCAAAATTTTCTAGAGCCAGAATTTAATTTAATCGGTTATTCGCGCTCAAAAATTACTACAGCGGATTTTCAGACTTTGCTTCGAGCGTCTATCCAAAAAAAGGTCACTGAACTTGGTAGCAGTGAAGAAATGGTCGCAGATTTCATGAGCCGATCTAGCTATATTGCTGGTCAATACAGCCAAATAGAGGATTTACAAAATGTTTTTGAGCACATCAAGGTCATCGCTCCAGGCAACGCTACTAAGTCGGAAAATGATCAAATTTTATGTTATTTTTCAGTGCCACCGCAAGTATTTGAGCCTTTAATCGTCGGACTTGGAGCCTTCAACCAAGACTACAATCTCAAAGTAGTGATCGAGAAACCCTTTGGAGTTAGCCAATCAAGTGCTAGAGCTCTCTATGGGCTAATTACTCAAAATTTTAAAGAAGAGCAATTTTATCTGTTAGATCATTTTTTGGGCAAAATCCCAGTGCGTGATATTTTAGCCTTGCGTCAGCAAAATTCGATCTTAAATCATTTACTCAAAGGTAAGCATATTAAAAGTATACAAATTTCGGCTTTAGAAACTGTCGGCGTAGATGGGCGACTGGGCTTTTTTGATGGTGTTGGCTCGATTCGTGATATGATACAGTCACATTTATTGCAGGTTTTGGCTTTGGTTTGTATGGATTTACCTGTAAATAATCAAAGTGTATCGCGTGAAAAAGGTAATATTTTAGGCAGCACCAACTTTTATCCCAGTCCAGACAATCTAAAAATAGGGCAATACTCAGACTACAGATCGCAAAACGCCGAAGTAGCCAATTCTCAAACCGAAACTTTTGTAGCCGTCAAACTGCTAATCGATCGCCAAGACTGGTTTAAAACGCCGATTTACATCCGAACTGGTAAGAAACTGGCTCAAAAAACCAGCAAAGTCGTGATAGAATTTTCAAATTTAACTACCCAAAATACTGACAGTCCAACCAATAAACTAATTTTAGAATTTGCACCGCAAGAGACAATAAGTATGCAATTAAGTCATACTTTTGGATCAATCCAAACCACTGAAAGCCTGGCGTGCGTGGGTGCAGGCTGTTTATATGACTACGCTTCCTTGATAAATGATGCTTTTATAGGAAATCATTTATATTTTGTGACCTTCGAGCAGATTATCCAGTCTTGGCGAGTCACAGATCAGATTTTGGCTTTCAAAGAGACTATACAACCTCAAAGCTATGCCCCTGGCACTAACCCCCATTTCGAAAATCAAATTTTTGGTGAAAATAAAGGTGAGTGGTTTTAGTTTAGCGACCATTCAAAGGTTGTTGACCAAACCAAATTTTGAGGTTAGACTAAAATCATATGCCAAACGACACGAGCGATCGCTTACCACCAGCTAGTCTTGATAGTGAAAAGGGAATTCTAGGCTCAATTTTACTCAACAAAGAAATTATGTTGCAGGTGGCTGACATTTTGCAGTCGGGATATTTTTATGATCCGATCCATAGCCAAATTTACGCGTTGATGCTCTCGCTTTGGGAGCGACAGATGAATATTGATATTTTGGTAATTTTAGACAAATTACATCCCAAGCAAAGTGAAATTAAAGATGGTGAAGCCGCTTTGGTGGTAGATAAAAATTTTTTGCTTGATCTTACAGGGTACGCCTCGCTGATAGGAAATCCCGCCGAACACGCCCAGTTAATTCGCGATAAATATGTTTTACGCAGTTTAGTTAGTATTAGCGATGAAATCAAAACCGCTGCTTTAAAGCAAGATGAAGAGGTTTCTGAAATACTAGACAAGGCTGAAAACAAGATATTTAAACTAGCTAGCGCCAACTTAACCCAGGATTTTGTGTCGATCTCGGAGATTTTATCTAGTACTTTTGATCGTATCGAAGATTTGCACGCTCATCAGGACATAGTTCGAGGTGTACCGACTGGTTTTATTGATCTAGATAAGCTTTTAGGTGGCTTTCAAAACAGCGATTTGGTGATTTTGGGAGCTAGACCTGGTATGGGAAAGACGGCATTTTCACTCAGTCTCTGTCTCAACGCTGCCCTCAAAAGTAAAACTGGAACCGCAATTTTTAGTCTAGAAATGAGTCGCGACCAGCTCTCGGATCGTATGCTTTCAGCAGTTAGCGGTGTGGAGCTATATAAAATTCGTCACGGAAAATTTGATGACGATAGTCGCCATGGCAAAGTCAGTGACTTTAGTCGAATCGGTGAAGGTATTGCCAAACTAGCCGAAGCTCCTATCTGGATCGACGATAGTGGAAGCTTGAATATCATGGAATTGCGCACCAAATGTCGGCGTCTAAAATCTCGGTACGGAATCGGTTTGATTGTAATTGATTATTTGCAGCTCATGTCTGGGCGTGGCAGCTTTACAAGTCAAAGTAATCGTGTGCAAGAAGTGTCTGAAATTTCCCGTTCACTAAAATCACTAGCTAGAGAACTAAATATTCCAATTTTAGCTCTGTCCCAGCTCTCACGTGGACTTGAAGGTCGAGACGAAAAGCGACCAATGCTCTCAGATTTGCGTGAATCAGGCTCTATCGAGCAGGATGCCGACGTAGTTCTGTTTATTTATCGCGATGATGTCTACAACAAAAAAGATAGAAATGCGCCCTCAAGCGGACCTAATGAAAGTAATGCCGAAATCATCGTAGCCAAGCATAGAAACGGTGCAACGGGTGAAGCTCATCTATTTTTCCGTAAAGAAAACACCAGTTTTGAAAATAAAGACGGCTCAAGGCCGAGCTACCGAGTGCCAGGAGAGTAAAAATCTAGCTCGCAACATAAAATTTAGTC
Organism: bacterium; assembly: GCA_043761585.1. Classification (GTDB taxonomy): domain Bacteria; phylum Patescibacteriota; class JACMRA01; order JACMRA01; family JAYUNN01; genus JAYUNN01. The sequence continues at coordinate 55,647 of JAYUNN010000015.1, read as the reverse complement.
TCGTTGCAAACGCTTACTGAGCCTGAGCGTAAATAAAATATCTAAGGTATGGCTTTAAAGTACTTAAGTCACAGGACCAACACCCTTTAAAACAAGGTATTTTTATCAAAAACTCAATGGCTTATTCTACGATTTAAATTTTGTTGATTTTTTGTTGATTTTCAGTGTTTGGATTACTTTTAGGTTTGATAGCTCCGAGGTGTTTAAATAAGCCGTACATCGCTATCGCATCACCTTCGATCAGCTCAAAGTCTGTCTTTAACCAAGATATTACCGCGGCAGCTTTTGTGCCAGGCTCAAATAAGCCTAATTCTTTAGCGATGGTGATTAGTTCAGCGGGGGATTTACCAGTTTTAGTTTGGATTTTATCGATTAAGGTTTGGAAAGACATATTTTCTAGTTATCTCTGTTTTACGGGTTTTGTCAAAAAGAATTCAAGCGATTGACAAATGTAATTATTTTATTATTTCTTACTTTGCTAAATTTAATTAGCGATTTTATATGGCTCGATCAATATTTAGAATACCTTCAATCAAAAAATCTTTGTCAGCCAAATTCTCGGTTAAAAGAAAAATTAAAAAGGCCTTAGGCTTGAAATTACCCAAAGGTCTTAGACTGCTTAAAAATCCAAAAAAAGCCCTTTACAATAAAATATACAACAAAACTTCTTTCAATATTTTCAAGTTCTTTAAAAAATTATTTCGTAGTTTGTAAATTTAGCTTTGCTCTTTCCTAGCTCGCTTGACACTCATGATAATCGGCATCAAATCACCATAATCAATCACATTTTCTGGGTGACTGCTTTCCCAGCCGCTGCGAGTGTCTTTGACCAGTTTGTAAGGATGCAAAACGTAGTTACGGATCTGGCTACCCCATTCTGGTGATTTAAAGTCGCCTTTTATTTCACTTTTGAGATCTTGTCGTTTTTGGACTTCTAGGGCGTACAGACGCGATTTCATGATTTTTAAAGCTTGAGCTCGGTTTTGCATTTGACTGCGTTCGTTTTGGCATGAGACTGTGATGCCACTGGGAATGTGGATGAGTTTGATGGCGCTATAGGTAGTGTTGACGCTTTGGCCACCGGCTCCTTGGCTCATCGAGGTTTCCCAGCGAAGTTCTTTGTCATCAATTTTGACTTCGATAGTGCCATTTTCCACGCTAGCTGGCAAAATTTCCACTAAAGCAAATGATGTTTCACGTGTTTGGCCACTATTAAAGGGCGATAGTCGCACCAGTCGATGCACACCAACCTCTTCTTTAAGTAGCCCAAAAGCATGATTTCCTTTAATTTCTAACAAGGCATTTTTGACACCACCTTCTGGATTTAAGCTGATCGAGACAGTGGTATAGTCCCAGTTTTGGCGTTTGCAAAAAGCCTGATACATGGATAAAATCATAGCAGCCCAATCCTGAGCATCTACTCCGCCAGCACCACTTTGGATAGACAAAAAACAGTCTTCAGTGTCAAATTCACCAGTAAAGAGAGTCTCATTTTCAATATTTTCAATAAATTTTTGAATTTCATCATAAAGACTTTGAGACGCTTTAATGTCTTCAAGCTCGATACTGATAGTAAGATTTTCAATTTTATCTTTAAATTGGTTTGGCAAAGCTAAGCTTTCATTGATTCGAGCCATTTTTTGATTTAGTCTGCCAGCTTTTTCAGGATCATCCCAAATATTTGGGTCGCTGAGCTCGATTTCGAGTGCTTTTTTTTGGCTTGCAAGCTCGCCCTGATTTAAGCTACGCAAAATTTCAAGACCGCGATTTTGTAAAACTTTGAGCTCTTCGATTGTGATCATAATAGTTTGTGGATATTGATAAAACCATAAAAGCTTTTGCAGATTTTGACAAACCAAACTCCCAATCTAAAATAAATAATATAAATTTTGTAAAACCCTTCAAATTGATCTGTTACTGAGTTTTAGCCTAGAATTTAGCTCTGATACCAGTTTCAAAAAAAAATTTTAAAGCTGAAAAAATAATTCGTAAATTAGCGGTGAAGCGTGAATGCCGAACCTAAAAACCGCAACAAACGTAAACTTTTGTATTTACCACTTCACCGTAACACTTGGACTTCACTTTTACAAAACTTAGTCTTGCCATGAAAGCTACGCTTTTTTGTTTCAAAACTTTGGTGCTTTTGCAGCGATTACGTTTAAAATGTGGTGTTTTTCGGTAAAAAAAATAGAAAGAAATGTTTTAAAAAATTGGTTTATCCATCTTGGCTAAGCTGGCTTCAAATCAGATTCTAATTACTATGGTGGAGATAAGAAGTAATGACTTTGGAAATTCTGTCGGTTTTCAGGTTTTTGGCGATTAAAATACGAGCTAATTTTTTATAGAGCTTTTTTAACACGACTTCTGATAGATATTTGTTTTATTGATGTAATACAAGATTTATTTCATTTTGGATTTTGGCTTGGTTAGGCTGTAAATCAAGGCTTTATCCAAATGTAGAGTTACTTGCCCAAAGAATATATTTGTGATATAATAAATCCAAGTAAAAATAAATTAAAGTATATTTGGCAAACTAAACAACACTATGCCTAACACAAAACTTACTAAATCATCATCAGACTCAGACTCTATGCAACTAACCACCGAACAAAAAGAAAAATTTTTAGCCTATTTGGAAAAAAAGGGACTGCCTGCACCGGCATCTTCACTGATTCCAAACAGAGATCAAGAAGAAACTGACCTGGTCTCATGGTGTATAGAGGATATCTCTAAAGGTCTTAAAAAAGAAGGTGTAGAACTTTCAGATGAGGATAAAAAAAATTTACTTTTAGATCTCATTTTTACCACTATTGATTTTATTGTGACGCAAAAAGATGACGAAAGATTGGGTGATTTGGATGGTTTAATTGAGTGCATGAAAGTACAAAATACTATGGATGATTTTCAAGCTTTAATAGCGCTTTATTGGGGAATCTACCCATATTTTGGAATTGCGTTTTCAAAGTCTTTTGCAGCAAATTATACCAAGAAGTGTCTTGATCTACAAATCACACCAAATCCTGCTTATACTAACTTGATTTTTAACTTCTAACTATGCCTAATTCAATTAACAAACAAACCCCCACGTTTACAGACAGATATAAAGAGTTTTCTGGTCGCCAGATATCTGCAGATAGGGCTCAGCTTCTTTATAAAGAAGAACAAGACTTAGTGGATGAAAAAATTGTTTCTTCAGGTAAACAAGAAACGAGAAGAAATTTGCTTAAAGAGGCTTATACAATGAGTCTTGATGCTGGAGGGACATTGATTTCTAGAGACATAGATAAAAAGAACAGGGCAAATGATGAAGAAGCTGGACGCACCCCTAAAGAATGGAATAAACCTGATTTGGATATAAACAGTGCCGCCAACCAAGCTCAGTTTGCACAACTAAGTCATTTTGCCGCTTCTTTCACTGGAGGAAGATTCGCAAATAGCTGGGTTGATAGAGCTCTTACTATAAAATCACCTGCTTGGGCTAAAAATAAACTTGACAAAGTAAGAGAAGGTCTTGGTTTAAACTTCCCAGAGCTTTACGCTGACTTAGGAAGTGAAATATTTGAGAAAATATCTAGTGATAATTCAGATACCCCTGAGGGCGAGAAACTAGAAAATGCAATTAAGGAAGTTATTACTGAATCATACAATCATATTAAGTCGAAAAGATTAAGTGGCTTACTTGTAACGGATTCAAAAGCAACTAGACTTTTAAATTTATTTCAAATTTTAACTGGTTCTCAGAATACAGAACTAGTTTTGGGTAGGCAAGATCAAGTTGAAAAATCATTTAATATTTCTCTTGGAAGGATAGTTGCTGTAGAGCAAAAAGACGCCGAATATGGCACAAAGTTTGCGGATTCACTGGCAGCAAGAATTGATAAAGATACTGGTTTCACAGTTGACAGTAGTCGAGGTGCAGGTCTCAGAGCTCCGCTACAAGCTGTTAAAATGCTTATTAGTGGTGTAATGGCTGGTGTCGATACACTTTTGACACAGGCAGTTGGTGGTACCATGGCATCTGAAACAACAAAAATTTTAAGTGAAATTCAGGCAAAGGTTGCTGATAATGAAATTACTGAAGCTGAAGCAGACGTGTTGATTGAAGCTAGGATTAGGACAAGTGCGGCTAAACAAATCGAACAAGAGAAATTAACTGGGGGAAAATGGTTTTTAAATCAAGGCGCAGAAGCTATAAACTTTTTCCTTGGTGCCAGGCTTTTAGAGTCTAGAAGGGGTGGAGTAGGAGCTGACTCAAGCATTGAAGTGGTCTATGATCACATCGTAAAGCAAATGGAGGATATAAAAAATGCAGATTTAAATTTAAATGGGGAAGAAAAAACACTAGCAAAACAAGAGAGGCAGAAACTAATAAAAGAAGCTAAGTCTAACTGGCAAAATACTGCGGTTATGAACTCTGAATTACAAGCTAACTCAATGAAGCTTACTTGGGAAAAAGCTGGTGAAATTTCAAAGGCATACGCTATAGGTATTTTAAGTGCTGAAGCTACACAGGCTGCAATGGAGGTTGGATTTAAATCTGTTGAAGCCGCGCATTCGGTTCATTTTGGAAATGATGAACAGAAATCTCTTACTTCCGATGATCTCATTCCAAACATTTTAAGTTGGGGTAAAAATAGATTCTCTTCAGAGAGTATAATTGCAAGAAACCAGTCCAATTTGTTTAAACAACTTTCTGATGCTGCTGATGGAGTTATGGCACTCAAAAATACTGTAATTACGACTTTAGACGCCAAAGGAATTGAGTTAACAGGTAAAAAAGAAACAAGAGGTGAAATTTCGGTTGATGGTCAAAAACTAAGCGTCGAAATCAACGCACAGCATACCGATGACACAGGTTTAAATTTTAATGGTATCAACATTAAAGGTTTAAGTGCAGAGCAGTTAGCTCAACCAGAAGTTAAATCTCAAATCTTGAGTTTAATGAAGGCTCAGTCTGCTAGCATAATTGAACCTAAGGCGAAGATTTTAAATCATCCAAGAAGTGGTCTAAAAATCATAGCCGGTTTAGAATCTACACACGATGATAGCTTGACATCGGCCAATGCATACAAATTTACAATTGGCAATCAAACAATCGGTGCTGGTGATAGCGGAAAAACATTTGTCATGGGTGGTGAGCTGTTAACGGTACTCGGAAGTGCCATAGGTGCTAATGGTCAACCTGTTTTAGTAATGATTCCAGTTGATAAAGCTTTGAGTTCTAGCGCTGGTAGTATTGATACTTCTAAAATCCAATTTGTACAGTATTCAAAGGATGCTTCAAAAGGTGGAGCTGTGGGGTCAGCCGGACCTAAATCCGATGCTGTCGCAGAATCAAAACCTACTGCACCTCAACAAGTTGCTGCTCTAACAAAAGTGGTAGCAGAACCAATTCCAATTGAGCCAGTAGCAGTAACCCGTGTACCTGAACCAGTTGCGTTAGCTGATCCTGCAGTTAAGAGTGCACCTCAACAGGCAGCAATCCCTGAACATGTGGCTGCGGCACCTAAGGAAACTGCTACAGTAACCGCGGTCAATCCTACAACAACTCCAAAAGTGGTTGAATCAGCCCGAGCTAAAGGTGAAACTCAAGATTTTAGTGTTCTTACTGATACTAAAATTGTAGGTACAATCAAGCCGCCATCTGGTTCAGCTCTTGATCTGAAAAATCTGGAGAGCTTGCAATCTAAAGTTAGCAGTGATTCTCTAAAAACAGGTTCAAAACCTTTAGATAGTTCTTCATCCGCTGAGCCTAAAGTAACAGCAAAACCAGCTGACTCAGAATTTGCAAGTAACACCAAAATTTCTGGTAATTTTAATCCAAAACCTAACACAAAAATTGATCTCGATAAGCCTTTTACTATTGGCATTGGCAGCACCAAAAACGATATTTTATCCACTTCCAAAAATATCACCCCTTTGGAGTCTAAGATGAGGTCAACCCAGACAACTCTACCAACCCTCTCCACTGATCAAAGTAACAGAATTTCAAGCGTTACAGAAAAAACCTTCAAACCTTTTGACCCAAATAATTTACTCAAAAACACACAATCCCCCCAACTTGCTCCTGCTGAACAACTTAAAATAAGTACAGACATAGCAACGTCAACAAAAATAATTAGTGATGGAGTAACCCAGTTAAATGCACTAAAAATCCAGGCAGAGGCCCTAGATGCTAGGAAAGATTTGTCACCTGACTTGAAAGATCAACAAATTGCGCGTCTAGCCAACCAGTGGGATGCTTTAGATGCAAAACTGCGAAAAGAGCAAGCTGCTATAAACGCAAATCAAGGTAAACTGCAGCCTTTGTCCAAGCTCGGTACTACAACTATGCCAAGCTCTATAAACGCTGATATGAGTATGCGAAATGTTACGGCCACGACACCAGCAATTCCAGCAATTCCAAAAGTCTTTGGCGGTAGGGGAATTGATGTGACTAGTTCAGCTAGTTTGGCTCAAGCTATTGCATCACCACATGGAGGGATAGCTGGAATAATCGATATTGTTGGGCAAGAAGCCTTTACAAAGAGGCTCGATCAGATGATCGCTGAAAACTCTGGCCTTCCAAAGGAAGTTATAGATTTGGCTAAAACTGGAAAACTTGATCCAGCAAGAGCAAATATAAAAGTAGGTGGCGGCACTCTAGCACAATGGCAAGAACTCATGAGCGCTGATCCAAAAATGCGAGAACAGTTTGCCAATGCAGCAACTCAAATTCACGCCACTACATTTAAGACGGAGGCCGAGAATACTGTTAAGATAAGCCCATTTGGAACCCTCATAGGACTACTGACTGGTAAAATTGCAATTTCGGTAGAAGGTAAAGAAGCTTTTAGTGGCGTCTTAACTACTGATGCTACAGTGTCATTTGATACCTCAAGCAAATTTAATCCTACAGAGTTTAGCCTCAAAACTGATATTAAACCTGGTGAAACTATGTCAGCTTCCACTATAAAAGGTGTTCCTGTGGCATTTACACTGGAACAAAGTGGCAAAGCGACCTCTGCCCAAATCTCTATCGCAAACAATGGCGCGCCGTTTGCTACGGTAACAATCAACGATCCAGAGTTATTAGCTAAACTCACAAGTGGGGAATTCACGGGTCAAGCGGCTATTAATGCAATTGAGGCCAGCAGCAAAACATCTCTTACTTTTGCTACAGGCAACTCTGAGTCCATCGCACCAGGTAAACTAACCGCAGTACTTGCTGGAAACATAACTGCCAACCCTAAATTCTTGAGCGGTCTTAGTGCTAGCGATTTAAATACCAGAAATGTAGATCCAAAAGCGCAAATTTCAGTAAAAGCGCCCGATGGTCGTGAAATTGATGTTTTAAAAACACTGGCTAATACATCTCAATACACCGCTAACTTATCTGGTGTCAAGCAAAATAATACTTTAGTTGACTCTAGAGATTTCAACAGTCTTGGCTCATTTATACAATTTGCTCAAGTTAATCCAACTGCAGCAACTCAAATACTTGCTAAGATAATTCAATATAGAAAAGACCCAATTGTTTTACTCACAAACCCCTCACCTGAAACTAAGTATATTGCCAGTGTTTCAGGAGCTTTAAACAGCCTCGATAAAGAAATCCCTGGTTTGTACTCACAAATTTCAAATGGTGTTCTCACAAGCGCAACTGCTGCCCAAATCATCCGACAAATTGGAAATATTGATGGTTTGAAGACTTTGCAAAGTCAGGACTTAAAACAAATCTCTCAACGTTTAGAGCTATACAGGGACATAGAAAATAGCATGGTAGTTAGACCAAATATTCCACCTAATCTCTCAGAAATACAGCAGAAAATTCTTAGATTAAAAGCAGTTCAGGACTATATTAGCAAAAATCATATTACCTTTACAGCAGAGCAGCAAGCAGCAGCTTCACTAACTGGTGATCTTGCTCTGATAATGGGTCTCAAGCCAGATGTGATCACTCAAAGTGATAAAGGTGGCCGAGCTGAATTCTCATATCGATCAGGAAATATAACTGTCGAGAAAGCTCGAATGAGCCAAGACGCAGTCCAAAAAATAATCGAACAAAAAACTACACAAAAAGGTAGACTTTACGGTATCCCAATTGGTTCTTTAGATGGAGCTAAGACGGCCAAATTAGTGTTTGCAATAGGTAATATTTTGTCACCACTTGGATTTTTCTCAACTGGTCAAACGGTACGTGAAGGAAATTCTGGAGCTGTAGATTTGCAATCTGTAATGGATACAAGACAACTTCAGACTGGCTTGATAACTGCAACAGCTTTAGGAGAACAAGCTACTGGAACCACCATAAAAAAATTGATGATTGACGGTGGTCCAAATGGCTACGGCCTAACTGCTTTCGAAGCCTATCAAGCAATCGCGCAGCAAATTTCCAGTACTGCAAAATCTAAAATTGTCAACGGCACAACAATTTACACGTACACTACACCTGGTGGCCAGGTCATAGAATCAACACATCAAATAAAACCAGAAGAATTTGCCGCAATTGCTCAAAGTATAATTATCGATGCTAAACCAAAGCCTGGAGCTGAAAAAATTGGTACAAGAACTGGTATGACGCCGTATGAACTAAATGATTTAGTCATTCAAGCTAGCAACGCCACGATCGATAATATCACCACTCCTGACAAAATTGTAGCTGCACTTTCTGTCGAAATGACTGATAAAGCAAAAATAGCTGTAGAAAAAGACCTAAAAGCAATCGGGGAAGGTTTAAATAAGATGAATCAGCAACCAAAAATCTCTTTGGAGAAGTTTAACATTCTATTAGCTGACTCAACAGTCATTAAGAGCGATGCAGACTTAGGCTTGAAGCCAGGTCAATCTGCAATCTTAGGTGGATTGTTCAATAAGCCTGGTGTAACAGTAGTTGGTGATGAAAATGTCGGCGGTAAAAGCTCCTTTGGTGGCGGATTTATATTCTCAAGTCCACAGGAGCGAGCTAAATATGAGAGAGGTGAGGTAGCCCAGATACTATTTGTCAATTGTCATGGTAATGGCGGACTTGCTCAAAAATCCTCTGTAAAAATCGTAATTGATCAAAAACTCAACTATGAAATAGATAATACAAACAGTAGAGGCGAAGTTAAATTTAAAATTGGAGCTGGATTTAATAAACTTAGAAGATGGTTTACTGGTTTAAGTATAACATTGCCGAAACCAGGAACTCCAGAGCAACCAAAGCAACCAGAAAAGCCAAAAACACCAGACCAACCACAACCACCTAAAAAAATAGAACTAACACCTGACCAAAATCCTACTTACGCAGCACCATCCAATCAACCACCACTAGGGCAAAATACCAACCTAACTCCTAGTAACGGACTTCCAACTAATACAAGTATTAATGGAGTTACTCTAGGTGCTACACCGCCACCAATCGCAGGCCCAAACCCAGTTGGTAATCAATTTGGATTTGGAGGTAATACTCCACCAATGACAACCCCACCTGTAGCACCTCCAGCATTTACTGTACCTAGTCCAACAGGTGTTGTGTTTAACCCAAATAATGTTGGGCTACCCACAACCATTCCTGCGGTCACAGCTCCTACAGCAGTTGTAGGTGCCCCAACCGGTGCTTTATTTAATCCGACAAATGTCTTGCCTAATGTAGCTCCGATAAGTACAGGAGCAACAGTCAGTACTGGATTAGGTGGTTTTGTACCAGCTAATAGTGTTGTAAATACAGGAGGCTTCAATTTCCTCCCAAATATTGGGCCAGCAACAGCAGGTCAAATACCAGCGGAAACTATATTTCCAGGCTTGTAACAATAAATCAACCTTTTGACCAAATCAAAATACTATGCTAAACTAATTTTGTAAATAAACTTTTAACAACTATATGACCTTTAATACTAAAACTCTTCAAACACTCGTCGGTGGTCTAGCTATCGTCGCTTCTCTCACACTTGGTTCAGCTCAGGCCTTGGCCATAGCCCCAGAGGCAGCCTACCCAGACAAAACTATCAAACTCACAGTTTGTAACTATAAATTCAACTTTACTAAATACTATGAGAATGTAGTAAACCTTCTAAATACCAATCCATACGATAAATTTGATCCAGCGGGAGGCACTACCTATTGTACAGTGCAGGAGAGCTTTACTTGTGCAAATGGTGCTGTAGTTGGTGGTGTGCCACTACTGGGTGTATTCAATAACACTGTAAACGGTGTTACTTATCCAGCTCAAGGTGATATTACAACTGGTACAGACTACTGTCTCAATGCTAGTATTCCAGATATTTTCAAAACTATCGCTCCAAGCAATAATGCTAATTTGATCCCACAGATCTACAATGTAACTGCTAAAACAGGTGCAGCTGGTGAGACATATTACGCTCCAGGATTTTTTGATACAGGAATCTGCCAGCGTTACAATGATGGAAAAGTAGCTTTCAAGCCAGAAGTCCAAGCTATGAATGACAGCACTGATCCAGTAGACAAAGCTAACTTTTTAGCAGCCTTAGGAACTCGAAACTGCAATGTAACTGCAAAAAATCGTGAAATATATCAGTTTAGATACACCATCGCTTACCCTACAAATGAGGTCTGCAACACATTTTACGCTAACCTAAAGCCAAAAGTAACTCAGTACTACGAAGCTGATGCAAACGGTGCGCAAATTCGCAATCTTTACAAACTAGTATCAGGAAAATCTGACTCACAGTTTACTCCAGCAGATGTGACAGGTTTTTACAACTTCTTCAAAGCCTACGATACAACTAAAGCCGCTTTTGGAACTACAGCAACACAACGTGACTGCCCAGCGTTCTACAAACTAGCTTTTGGTTCAAAATTTGGAATGACTTCAGATGCAGGAATAGTAGCTACTAGCACCTATCACTCTATCGTCAACGAAGATAAAACTGCCTTTATTCAGTGGCGCAAGGTCGAGTCTGGTCGCCGACTATCAGAGACTGATCCGCTCAAAAAGGCTTGGGATGGCTACGCCGCTTTCAACCTATAGTTTTGCTATCAAACCTATCTACTTTCCCTGATTTATTTCAGGGATTTTTTGACTTTACAAGTTTTAAAAGTTGCGTTACAAATTATATCACAAATGATATATGTCTCAAATTTATTTCGATTTTGCAGCCGCCGCACCGATTGATGCTGAGGTTTGGGAAGTTTTTGAAAATACCTCTAAAAATTGCTTTGCTAACCCAAATGGTATTCATGCTCAAGCTCAGGTGGCCAGAAATGTGATCGAAAGTGCTCGCCGCGAGATAGCACAGATTTTAAAATGTAAAAGTAGTGAGTTAATTTTTTGTGGGTCCGCCACCGAAGCCAATAATCTCGCACTTTTAGGTACAGTGTACAATGCTCGTAGCAAAGCTCTGGCGGTAGGTTTTAGTGATCCAGAAATTGGCTCAAAAAGCTATATACAAGCAGGTTTAACCACTGATTACGGCGGCGATGAAAATTTGCACTCAAATGATAAATTAAGTCACGGTGCTATTCTTGGCACAGATGTTATTAGGCTTCCACACATTTTGATCTCCAGCATCGAACACCCGTCTATTAGTCAGTGTGCTAGTAGTTTAGCGGCTTTAGGCTTAGCTAGTTTTAGCACTTTACCGACCGACTCTGGCGGATTAGTGGATTTAGAGTATTTAAAAGACTACATTTTACCACAAACAGCTATCATATCAGTGATCTGGGTCAATAATGAAATTGGTACGATACAGTCATTGCAGCAAATTGTTGAAAAAATAAAACTTATAAATCAGGCAAGATTGGCTCAAAATCTGCCCAAAGTACTGCTGCACGTCGACGCCAGTCAGGCTTTTTTGTCTGAAAATGTTGATTTAAAATTGTTTGAGGTGGATTTACTTACTTTGAGTGGTCATAAAATTTATGCTCCACGTGGCACTGCTATACTTTTTGCACGCACTGGAGTAGAGCTACGCGCTATCACTGGTGGTGGCCAAGAGTCTGGACGCAGATCTGGAACTCAAAACACAGGCGGCATCGCAGCTATGGCCAAAGCCATGCAAATAGCTCAAGCTAATCGCACTAAATATCGCGAAAAATTAGCAAAATTGCAAACGGAGTTTTTTTCAAAACTGGATCAAGCTAATCAAAATAAAGAGCATATTTTTTTCCAAAGAGTGATTGTAAACGGAGTTTTGGGGTCGCAGCGAGTGGTAAATAATATCAATTTTAGTCTCAAAAGTATTGATCACCAAACTTTGCACACAGCTTTGGATTTAGCTGGATTTAGTCTTTCAGGTGGGAGTAGCTGCAGTAGTGGGAGCTTAGAGATTAGTTCGGTGATCACGGCCATCCGATCTTCAGCGCACTCACATCTACCTGAAAAAGAGGCCACTATCAGACTTAGTTTAGGTCGAGATAGCAGAGCAGAGGATTTAAATTTGTTTTTTGAAAAACTGGTGGAAATAGTCACTAAATTAGCTAGTTAATTTTTTAAACTGCAATCACAAAACTTTTAAAATAAACTTTCACACCACTATCATAAGTACTTTTATCAGGAGTTTAACCTTTTTTACTTTTTAGTTCAACCCAGCATTTTGACTCTTTCTTCTTCGCAAAACCTAGCTTTCTAATTTCAAAGCTCAAACAGTTTATGCAGCTATTCCATTCCAAACTAGGTATTATTATTAAAGGGAGGGGATGGGAAAGTAATGGGTAAAAAATGGCTTAATATTTAGTTTCGCTGTTGGGATTCTAACCTAAACTAAAAAGTTTAACTACGTTTGGTTCTAGGCTCAAAAATTACCGCAAATAATTCTTGATAAGTCTGGGTTTCAGGTGTGATTAAACTGGCGATCTGTTCTTTAAAATCTTGTGTAATTTCTAGGGTGTCTAAATGTGGATCTGGACTATGGCCAAAGACTATGGCCGTAAACAAATTTTTTAATCTATATTTGTAGTCATCTCCCAGATAGCCAGATTCAGCTTCTGACATGATTTGAGCTTGTAATTTGTCCATTTTTCGCATCAAATCTCGCGTTCGGACACTGTCTTTATTGGTATTATCAGTGGCTAAACGTTCCTCAATCAATTGTGGAACCGACAAATTTGCTGAGCTAGGTGGACTATTTTGCTCAGAAATATCTTGTAGCTCGCTGTGAGGAAGCTTATTTTGCTGTTTTAAAAGTAGGTGCGCAGTTTCGCTGCTAAATAAATAGCATTCAATAGCACGGCGACGCAAAACACGGACACCTAAATTGGCGTGTTCAAAGCTTTGAATTTCGGATACGTTTCTAAAATTATGATCTCTGTCACGCAACATTCTGATAGTAAAATTAGCTGCTAAACCCTTTTTTATTTCACGAATCACTGAAAAAGTACGATACAGCTGGCTGGTGCCTCGAGCCGAAATAAATAGCACAGGTGGTTTTAAATCTTTAAAAATAATATTATAAAGTTTTGCATCTTCGTCATCGCCTTGACCTTCACAAAAAATCACTCGTGGCGCGTCTGGGCTAAGCATAGCGGTCTGGCTACCGATCAAATCCATAATTCCAGTGCCAAGCATTTTACTAGAAATATACACGCATTTGCTGCCCCAATAACCAAATCTACCTTTGAGTCGGCCGCTGCCGTCGAGCTCAATCGTACCTTTTTTACTGGCCACCGATCCGTCTTTTAAAAAATAAACTTTCTGAGTTGGTTTAAATTGAATTTCATTTTGATGCTGAAACTCTTTGCTATTTTGGGTCAATTCACTACTGGAGCTGATTATAAAAGGACTGTGGGTCGTGATTAAAAACTGAAATCCGAAATTTAAGGCTAAAAAATCAAAAAGTTGTGGCAGTAGCTTTTGCCATTTTGGATGGAGGTGATTTTCAGGTTCTTCTAGTAAAAAAAGGTCAGTTTTAAAATAGGTGTGCAAATAAACGATGCCTAAAGCAATTTGGCCCACAATATTGTTGCCTGAAACCTCAGTAACATTTTCACTATTTTTACCTCCTTTCAAGTCGAGAAGCTCGTTTAAAAAATTTAAAACCTTGAGCTCCATGTGATTTGAACCAGCCTGCGTACTTTTAGCTTGCTTAGAAGTCAAAAAACATAGCTCAGATAAATTTATACTATTTTTTGTGTTTAAAGTTCGAGCCAAAAAATTTCGATATTGAACGTGATCTGGAGTTGATTTTACAGAATCATCGAGTTCCGGACTGATAAATTTTTGAAACTCTTCAAATTGATTTTGAATATCAAAAACCCCATCGCAGCGTATTAAAACTGGCGTAAAAGTATTGGTTTTATTTGATATATCTGAGCTTTGAAAGTTAGTGCAAAGTGCAATTTTTCCACCAGGGTGAAACATTTTACTATTATAATTTAAATCTAAATCTGAATTTAAACTGGTATTTTCAATAGTTTCAAAAAGCTCTTGATCGGATCGCAATTCTAAAGTTTCACAAATTTGATTTTGCCCAAATTGGGTTTGGGTGTTTCTTGGGCTTAGAATATAGAAATATTCGATAGACTCCAAAATAGAACTTTTACCACAGCCATTTTCGCCCACTAAGTAGTTTACTAAAGCCAGTTCTTGCAGTTCGATGCCAGGTTTTTTGATCCGTTTAAAGTTTGAAATTTGCAAGTTTTTGATCATAAAATATTTTAAAAAATTAGATACTTGAGCCAATTTAGGGGTTGAATTGGTTTTATTGAGTACCTCATAAATAGCAAAACTAAATATTAGTCCTAACTTCTTTCCCATTATTTCCACAATAAAAATCTGATTTGGAATATAATCGCTGCAAAACTGTTGTTTGAGAGTAATAAAAAGTGTAAATTTCCAAACGAAGTAAAAAGCATAAATCAATTAAGTTATGATAAGTGTCTTGCTTTAGGAGTTTGGTCGTAGGAACATTAAAGGCATAATATGCCCTAGTTTTAGTGTAAAATCAGCAATCTTGTTTGAAAAGTAGCCGATTATTTTGTTGCAATCTAATGCCCGTGGATGACCAACAAGCTCATTATACATCAAAACTCAGATAAATACAACTGTTTACAAAATGCAAAATTTGTATCTAAGTTAGATTATTGCATTTTTAGCGTTCAATTTAAAAAATAATATGTTTTGGAAAAATCTTGAAAACAGGGGTGATATTTTTAGTTTTTTTACCAAATCAACAAATTATGAAAAATCGGTAAAATTAATTGAGATCGATTTTAAGCAAAGTTGGTGGCAGGTTTTATGGCAGCAAAAACTGTTTACAGGCTTGCATTTATTCAACGTTTTACTACTAAGTATAGTCGGCGCGTTGTCGCCTATCTTGATCGCGCAGGCTTTTACTAGTAGAGATTTTACAAATTTTGGATGGATTATTTTGATTTTGATCGGGGTTAAACTCTTAAATCAGGCTCTTTTTTGGGTACATCCACTGCTGGTAATTCAAAGTTGCCGATCTATTGAAACTAGTAGCGTCAAATTTTTTTTGAGTGTTGATCCAGTTTTTCACGCGACCAAATCTGGCGGGCAGATTATTTCTAAAATCAATCGAGGTAGCAATAGCTGCGACACGGCCTTAAATATTGCAAGTTTTAATTTAATCGATTTTTTTGGGGCAACTATTGGTATTTTGATTGCATTTGCAAGACTGGATTTTAGGCTGGCATTAGTTGTGGCTATTTGTTTGGGATTTTTGATTTGCCTAAACTCGGTTTTATTTATTTCCGTTTCAAAGTTTTCGAAGCAAATTCGAATTGCAGATGCGGACGCCGCTAAAGCTGGAAATATCGAAACTTTAAATCAGGCTCAGTTTATCCGTGCAGTCTTTGCTACCAATGAACAAAACGCTAAAATTACCAAACTTAATCTCAAGTCAGTGCTTAGTACCGCGGTAAGTTATCGAATTGCTGGTTATATTGTGAGCCTAACTCAGATTTGTTTTTTCTTGACTTTGCTTCTGATCGCTTGGTTTTTATATCAGCTCAATCTTGATGTGGTAATTTCGACCTCAGTTTTGATTTCTTATTTTATGATGACCTATAAAATTGAGTTTTTTGGTCACGAATTTGGGCGATTTTTGGCTGCACTTGATGATATCGATGATTTATTCGAGTTTATTCGAAATTTTGGACAGCAGACTTTTCCAGTATTTGAGGAGTTGTCACCACTTTTTGGCGAGCATCCATCCACTCCTGGTAAAATACAAAGGCAACAGTAGCTAGCGGAATAGCTAGTAAAGCTCCCAGTGGTCCGCCTTGATGGGCGCCGATAGTGACAGCCAAAATAACAATTATAGGATGTAAACCTATGGCTTTATTCATAATTTTTGGCACCACTAGATTTCCTTCGACCTGCTGCAGCACAAAAAATAGCCCAGCTACACCGAAAATTTGGAAAGTGGACTGACTCGAAGACGCCACTAAAAGCGCAGGGATAGCTGTCAGGGCCGGACCAGCAAATGGCACCAACTCGAGCAAACACGCAATTAAAGCAATTGCTAGTGCAGAATTGACACCCAAAAGCATCAAACCTAAATAAGTTAAACTACCCATTATTAGCATGACTATAGACTGACCATGCATCCAAGTTCCCAGTCTTGACTCGGTTTTTAAAATCAAACGCTCAACAAAGTCACCGTACTGTTTTGGAAATAATTTTACTAAAAAAATAACGATTTTGTCGTGATCTAAAAGGAGGTAAAAGGTTAGCGCGATGATTGTGATGGCGGCGATAAAGGCTCCAAGTAAGCCAATTCCAAACTGAACTAAACCAAGAGAAACACTTCTGACCCAACTGAAAGCAGAATTGACAGACTGCTGGTACAAGCCTTGAAATTTATCGAAACTAATCCACTGACCCAAACCCAGTTTATCATAAATATTTTGATCCAAAACTGTGGGTAGGATGCCAGATATTCGCTGCATTTCTTGAGCTATAGGTGGTATCAAAACCAGTGCGAACACAGCTGTCAAAACTATCATCACCGCCAGCAACATAAAAATGATAGTCGATCCTGACAAGCCTCTTTTTTCTAGGTATCGAACTAGGGGATTTAGGGCTGAGGTAAGAATAAAAGCCACAAACAAAATCCAAAAAATATCACGAATAAGATATAAAAATATCCCACAACCAACTAGGCCAACAAATTTAATTAAAGTAGTTTGGTTTAGGGTTAAAGTTGGCATTGGGAAGAGTAATATTGTGTGATTAAAGTAATTTTAGTTTGGAGTTTTAGCTAATGTTTAGCGTAAATTAAAGCATCTTTGATTGATTTTAGTCTGATTTGATATTTTTGTCGAATTTCTTGCAGACTTTCCTTGTCGAAATATCTTTTAAAATAATGCAAAGTATTTTCGATGTCGCGGTTTACAAGCGTCTCCCAGTTGGGATTGACTGAAATTTCCAGTGCCTGAGGAAAGTCGATGACATAGATTTTGTCACTGTGAAAAAGGATATTAAACTCTGAAAAATCACCGTGAACTAAGCCTAAATCAAGTAAAAAATCAAAAAAATCAAAGACTTGGGTTAGAGCCAGTTGTGCCTGATTTGGATCTAAATCAATATCATTTAGTCGTGGTGCTGGGTCTTGATCGCCTATATATTCCATCAAAATCGAGTGCTCGACTTGCTGAATAGGTTTAGGTATATTTTGGGTAAATTTATAGATTTTAGTTAGTAGATTATACTCGCGTTTAATTCGCAGGTCAGCCAAAAATTTGATCCCGCGATTGGTGCGCTTGAAAGTGGCTCGCCCCATTGACCCGGAAAATTTACGACCTTCCAAGTATGGGTTAAATCTATTGAGCGAAACTTCAGTGATTGATTTGTAAACTTTTAGAACTAAATTCTGGACCTTACCCTGATCGCTGTGCTCAACGAGGTATAAATCAGCATCTTTCCCACTTTTGAGCTCTTTAACTAAGCTCAGTTCATAGCCTTTTTTTGCGTAACCTAAAAATAAATTTTCTAATTCCATATTTGTTTAAATTGCAGTTGTAATGTCTCTAGAGTGAGCTGTTAGTAGTATTTTTGTCAAAATTTTTTAGAGGGCATTTAGCTTATATTTTGACGTGCTTGTATTAATGTATTAGACTATTTTATCAAGTAATTTTTTTGGCAGTATTGTTTTAAGTTAAAATAAAGGATTTATGTTTGCAATTTCTAAGTTAGCCCCAATAATTTATTGCTTACTTAGAAATGTTTCCCGAAAAAATACTATAATTTTGAACAATTTTGGCTTAAAATTGTATTTTTGGCTTTTATTTTACCTTACCTTTATCTTGGGTATTTCAGTATCAGCCGCTCCAGCCATCAGTTCGATAATTCCAAATAATGGACCTACCGCAGGCGGTACAAACATCACAATAAATGGTACTGGTTTTGAAAATGTGTCGGAAATATGGGCTAAACAGACTACTGGGTCCTTAAATCAAATCTCGTATGATACGGCTACGGATAGCTCAGGGAATGTATATATCACAGGTAGTTTTGGAAGTACAATTAGCTTTGATGGCGTGACTACTTTGACTACGACTGGATCGAGTGACACTTGGCTGGCCAAATACAATTTAGCAGGTAACTTTCTTTGGGCTAGAAGATCTGGTGGTATCACAGCAGATTTAGGGCACGGAGTAGCTACGGACAGCGCAGGTAATGTCTATGTAGCTGGTTCATTTAGTGGCATAGCTACATTTGGAGCCTTAACTCCAGTTGTATCAACTGGTGGCAACGACGCCTTTTTAGTCAAATATAACTCCGCTGGCACAGAACAGTGGGTCAAAACTGGTGGTAGTTCAGGTGCAGATCAGGCAAATAGTGTAGTCACAGATGTCTCAGGTAATGTATTTATCACAGGTAAAAGCGCTAAAGCTACAACCTTTGGGAGTTTCTCCTTACCAGATCATGGAAATGATGATGTATTTGTAGTAAAATACAGTAGTGCTGGAGTTGAGCAATGGTTTTACCAACCAACAGGTAACTCTAATGACTCTGGAAATGGTATTGCAGTAGATAATGGAGGCAATATTTTAATTACAGGATATTATGGCAATACTTTGGTGGTAGGTAGCACTACACTGGCTCGTGGCGGCGGCGGCTCCGATACTTTTGTACTCAAACTCAGCACCTCAGGAGTCCCTACCTGGGCTCGACGGGGGGTTAGCCCAAATAGTGACTCAGGTAATGCAATAGCGATTGATGTTCAAAATAATGTTTATATTAGTGGACGATTTAGTAACTCCATTTCATTTGGTAGTTTTAGTTTGACGAGCTTAGGAAATAATGATATTTTTGTAGCAGGTTATAATCCAAATGGGACAGAAATATGGGCTAAAAGTGGTTCTGGTGCAGGCAGTGATATTGGTAATGGATTGGCCACAGACAATTTTTCAAATCTTTATGCTACAGGTCAATACTCATCTGCAAGTTTGAGTTTTGGAGCTATTGCTTTAACTGGTATTGCGTCCATATATTCATATTTGGTAAAATATAGCCTCACCCCAACCATTAAAATAGGCACTACCGACTGCCTAAATGTTAATTTTGTTTCCGTAGCCCAGATATCTTGCACTACTCCCGCGGGGACAGTTGGCCCCAAAAATGTTATCGTTACCAATCCAAGCGGCAGCACTAGTACTGCTACTGCTGGTTTTGTTTATGGTGAAAAATTAGGATTTAATATTCAAAACTCAAGTGATACAGCTGGCACGAATAGCTGTGACTTAGGTCAAGCTACTACCTCAAACCTATCTAGCTGCAGCTATAGACTCAAAGTTAGCTCTAATGCCACAAATAGTTATAGCATCTCTATGCAAACTTCTGGTAGCCTCTCAAATGGCTCGCGAAGCATTTCAAATGCTGCAGTAGGTGCGACTGGGACAGGTGGTAATAACATCTCACCAAGCACCATTGGTACAGAAAAATATGGTATTTCCATCAATCCTGGAGCAATTACTGGTACTGGTACTATTTCCACAACCAGTCTTTTCAACGCTGGAACTACAAATTCGGTAAATTCAAATTATTCTACGCCTCAAGTTATAATCCAAGCCACTGGAATAAACACACCCAACTCAATCGACACCACCAACACAGCTTTAATCACGCACAAGCTCAATATATCTAGTGACACAAGTGCCGGAAGATACACTCAAACTGTAACTTATACCTTAATTCCAAATTTTTAAAAACTCTACATTGATCGTATTTGAAAGCAAACTGATCAAACAATTATAGAATCATTTTGTTATTTGGGGGGTGGATAGTTGATATACAAATAACTAAACCGTTAAAACTTAAATTCTTTATTTTCCATTTCGCTCTGGCATTTGGACCACCTCTTCTTTACAAAACCTTGTTTGGTAAAAGAAATATTCGCTTTAACAGTTTAAAGTAGTCGCAGCTCTATTGGCATTAACACAAATTTGGTATCCGGCACGCTTACAACCAAACCACTAAACTTACAAAAACGTTTAAACCATTTGCAAGTACACTATTTGATTTATACTATGAACAAGTTTGTTATCTGTTTGAAATCCAAAACACAATAGTAAATAAAACTAGATGGTAAATCAGTGAAACTTTGAGTCTGTCCCAAAATAGTTCGGTGCTTTGTTTGTAAACTCGAGCCAGCGGAATCACCATAAAATCCCAAATCAAAATATAAAATAAAACTTTCCACCAGTAGTTTTGGGGTAAAATTATAATCATGGCCACGAGTTCAAAATGAAATAAAAATATTAGCAAACGCCAAGCAATCTTACTCCAGTTTGGCCTAACTTGCAGTAGAGTATTGCCTCTACCAAAATAAAAAATCGAAATAAGCGCTGAAACTGAAGCAAAAACTGTGGTCAAAAACCAAATTGGCAGACCAAGAAGCAGATCTAGCCAGGCTACTTTATAATATCTTTGACTGAAATCACCAATACTAATGAGATGGATATAAGAAAAAAATCCCAAACTCAAGATCAGCTGAAGTGCAAAAGCTGAGGTAAAACTAAGGCGAAAAGACTCAAGATAATGTCCAAAAAGTAAATCATAAAAAATACCTCCAGCTACTATAGTTAGCATAATCAAACCTAGATTTGAGCCCCACGTAAAGCTCAGACCAAGCCGATCAATCAATGGAATTACTGTGGTGATATCGGCTCGATTGTTGATTTGTAAAAATGCAATGGTTACAGCCGCTGTGGTAACATAGCAAATCAAGGCAAATTCGAGCTGCGATCTAAAGCTTTTATAAACTATTTTGGAGATCAATACAGGCAGCAGCGACAAAACCAGCAAAATAATACCAAAAGTCATCTTGGCGTCTAAAAATGCAGCCAGTTTGAGCTGATAGGATAGATTTAGAAATAGCCCGAGATGCAAACCTGTCAATAAAAACAAGCTAAAAGCCTTGATTAAATTTAGGCTGCGTATATTTTCGATCACAATGAATATTTAAAATTTGATAAATTTAAGTCTAAAATCTAAGCCTTTGAACTTGATAATTTTCGTCGCTCCCAGTTAAAAATTAGTTTGGTAAAGCTAAATACCAAATATACTTCAAATACAACCACAATTATGGCTAAAATTGAAGAAAAAATTCTTTGACCCAATAAATCAATCAAGAGTTTTTGCCACAAAGCCCCAACGCTAATCATCAGAAACACAATTTGTAAAAGCTGAGCTTGGATGAAAGTGCTGTCATACATTTTATTTATCCAGATTTGACCCAAAAATATGAGATTAGCAAACGCCATATTTATAAACCAAACTTCTGGGTAACTATTGATAGTCAGGTCAGAAATGGCGGTGTAGGCCGACCAAAAAGACACGATTACAAACAGTAGATTTGTCAGAAATAGAAACCATTTATGGTTAAAATAGGCTTGATTTAGACTCAAAAAACTGGCCATATAGCTTCGAGCAAAGAAAATAGCACTCACTAAAAGTAAGACATACGAGTAAAAATCAGGAAATTTCAATGTGCTGCTAATTTGATTTAAAAGTAAAATTATCGGCAGACAAAATAAAATTGTAGTCGGGACAAACAAACTAGATTTGCTTTCTGGATTACTTTCAGGTTGTGCAGTGTGAGTACTGGAGTTGGTCGGCTCTAGTATAGGGTTTTGGTCAGTTTGGGACATATTTTTAAATAGCTTCAGGAATCTTATTTGACTTTTTTTGATAAAATTGATTTGATTTAAATATAGATCATGTCTTTTGATTTAGTCAATTAAACTGACAAAAATTGCAAAATTCAAGTCATTCTTACGTTTTTTTGGCGACGTGGCCGAGTGGTCAGGCAGAGGTCTGCAAAACCTTGTACACCGGTTCGAATCCGGTCGTTGCCTCCAAAAATTAAATCTAACTGCCAAAAGGCAGCTTTTTTTATAGATATAATCGGGCTTAGTTTTATTGGATAAAATATATAAAATGATTTAGGCACCCCGCCAACTTTTTTTTCAAGGCAAATGTTGAGTTGATTTAAGTATAGTTTTTTTCAGCTCGTCCATGGCAAGATAGCTAGGAGACTTAGTCAAACTGCTAATACAAGATGGCACAAAATACTCTTATCAATATTTTACTCCAGTTTTAGCCTCTCGCAGCACACTCATCACCGATCATAAACTATAAGCTCAGATATTTTGTAGTTTGCTACGGTGTGGATTCGTTTACTTAATTTCCTAGGCTCTAGCATAGAACAATAATCTATGTTAGACTATGGGGATTATTAAATACAGTAAATTAAGCAATTATCAGATAAAAAAGATAATGAAGTGTTTTTGTATAGATATAGATGCTACTAAAACAGCTAAATTATTAGGTTTCAATAGAAATACAACCACTAACTATTTTAAACTATTTAGAGAGGCAGTATATCTAAATCAAATCCTAATAATGAATAAATTCTATGGAGATACAGAACTAGATGAAAGTTATTTTGGAGCTAAGAGAATAAGAGGTTATCATGGGAAACTTAAACGAGGTAGAGGAACTTTAAAACAACCTGTATTTGGAATATTTGAAAGAAGGATGGAAGATGGTAAGAAAAGAGTTTATACAGAAATAGTACCTGATTGTAAAAAGAAAACCTTACAAGCCATTATCAGACATAAGATAGATGTTAAATCAGTTATTAATACTGATGGCTGGAGAGGGTACAATGGATTAGTAGATGTAGGATACAACAAACATTTTAGAGTAAACCATGGTAAAAATGAATTTGCTTTAAAGGGAGAAGAAGGAGCAACTATTACTGTAAACGGAATTGAATCCTTCTGGTCTTTTACTAAAAGAAGACTAGCTAAGTTTAATGGGACGAGGAAGAACTTTGAGCTTCATCTAAAAGAATGTGAATGGAGATGGGATAAAAATGAAATTGAACTCTTTGACGAACTACAACAAATATTCAAATCTTACACTGAGTTTTTTCAAATGGGAAAGTAAGTTTTCTCCTATGCTTGAGCCTTTCCTAATAGAAGTTTAGCAAGGCTATCAAATCTAACGAAATTCAATACATTTACTAATTAAATACACCCCAGCCACAAAAGCTATATTTTAAAACCCTCAAATTTAGACGTGATTTAACCCTTCGAGGCTTTAGCCTTTTTAGATTTTTTAAGTCTATTTTTAACTTTAAGTTTTTCAATTTTCTTCAACTTCATGACTTTTTGAATGCCCATTGCGATAGTGATTTTATAGTGTTAGATTCTGGCTGACATCTTGTTTGATAGATGATTTTTATGGTATTTTTATGGCAAACTGTTGTCAAGTTTGGTTATTTCGACCTGTTTATAGCCATTTTTTGCGTCTGTAACCAGCTCAATACTGACTATTTTTTCAGCGCGAATCAAGCTGAGTTCTAATCTTTGATCCAAATAAAACTCAAACCAGCCGAGATAATTTTGAGCAGTCAAAAGCTGACCATTTAGGCCAAGAAGCTGGTCACCAAGACTTAGTCGGTGGTAATTTTGGGAACTAGGTAAAATTTTTGTAATTTCAAGTTTATTTGAAACAATACCTACTTTAAAACCGAAATATGCCTCGTGAGTTACAAAACTTGGTCTAATAGTTAGTTTTAAGCCTAGATGGAGCAGGCTTTTAGAAAGTGAGTCAATTAAATCGATTTTTTGAGCAAAATGGGTTTGAAAATGTGAATTAAAATCATGTCCAGTGAGCTGGTTGCAGATTTGAATCAAGTCGTTTTCAGTATAGCCGAGTTTTTGGTGACCAAATTTTAGATACATTTGATACATTAAATCGTCTAGGCAAATTTGATTTGAGCTTTTTTCTCGCAACTTACTGTCCAAAATGGCAGCTTGCAAACAACCCTCGACATAGATATTGACTTTATCATCAGGAATACCTTTTTTATATCCATCTATCCAAAGATCCAAGCTGGAATCATGCATTGAAGCTGCATTTTTACCAAAATTTTGTAGATGAGCGGTCGCATTTTTACCAATAATTTTTGCAAACTCATCCAAGCCAATCAAGCCAGCTCGAAGCAGCATCAAATCACCGTAAAATGTAGTAAAGCCCTCAGCAACATAACCAGTTTTAAAGAGATTTTCACGACTATAATTGTAAATATTTAGTTCGATTGGGCGGATAGATTTGATATTCCAGTGATGAAAAAATTCATGGCAACAAAGCCCTAAAAACTCGGTGTAATTTTTTTGTGAAATTTGGTTTTTGGTAGGCTCAATAAGGGGATTAGCTTGATTGGTGAGCTCAAACCCAGGTCCAAAAATATTGACCGACGACTGGCTGTGTTCTACGCCGTGATAGGCTGACTTTGCTGGTAAAATACATAGAAATGTGTATTTGTCACTGGCAAAACCTTTAAAAACTTTAACCTGCTCGGTCATGAAAGCAGTAAAATCAGCTTCTAGTTTTTGTAAATTTAGCTTGTGTAAACCATAAAGTACGATTTGGGTCGCAATTTTTCCACCAAGCAAATCTGCAACTTCAAAATCGATTATCTTAAATTCATTGCAAACTTTTTTAGCTAAAAATAGAGGTGTGTCGGCTAAATCATGAAAAGATGCAAATTTTAAATTAGGGATTTTTTGATCCCTTTGAGTATTTTGAATATGTGACTCGCTTTGCCTCATTTCTGTATTCGTAAAAGTGTGATTATTGCCAGCTAGAGTCCAGATTTGAGCATCTAGATCCAGGCTCAAGCCACACTCAAAATCCAAACCATTTGACTCAAATATCAAAAAATTGATCGGATTTAGTAGCATCATTTGGTCGCCTATGAAGGTGCCGCCAGCCTCAAACTGATTGGCGTAGCAACTGTAAACCACCCGAATTTGACTCAAATCGGTCACATCAATTTCCCAAGTATCTAAGCTAGTTTTAGTAAAAAAAAGCTCTTTTGAGTCATCTAGATCAGCTGCATCGAAAAACCGAATATTTTGAATAAACTGTACATAAAACTGCAAATCATACCGAGCTGGTCGCCACCTAGCTATGCCCAAATTTAAAGCGGTGCGATTAGTGGCGTCAAAGACTGCAGAAACCTCAAAAAAATGAGTATTTGGATCAAAATTTGCGAGTGAATATTGAGGCATACGGGCTTTTACAAAGGTTTTTACGAGGGTTAAAATATCATTTTATACTATTTTGTAGTAGATAAAATTGGAAATCAAGCTAGTTTTCACTCAAGTTTGGTTGACAATTACATTTTAGGTGGTTTTGATATGAAAGTTAAAACATCAAATTAAATTGCAAATTTTTCTCTATGTGTTATAAATGTCAAAATAATTTACTTTTTAGTCAAGATGAAAACAAACAGTCAGTTTCACCAAAGTTTGCCTTACCAGGTTCTTTTTACCAGTATTCGCCCGATAAAATAGTGCAAGTTAAAAATATTTTTCTGGATCTGGAATTTGATTTGGAACAAAGTTTTTATCATGGTTCATGCAAATTGAACTTAGAGGTCATTGCTACAAATATCAGCACGATTGAAGTTGATGCTGTTAATTTAAATATTTTAAAAGTTGTCTCAAAAGATATTGAACTAAATTTTGAGTACGATTCTAAAAAAATCTTTGTAAACCTAGGTGGCGTATACGTATCAGGTCAAGAACTTGAGCTTGAAATTTTTTACTCTAAATCAAATTCTAGTCGAGGCTTATACTTTATAAAACCAACCAAAAACCAACCTAACAAGCCATATCAAGTCTGGTCACAAGGTGAAAGTGAGGAATCTAGTCACTGGTTTCCATGTTTTGAAAGTATCGACCAACTATCTACCTCAGAAGTTCGAGTCAAAGTCAAAAATATTTTTAAGACAGTTTCAAATGGTTTATTAGTTGATTCTCAGATTCAAGGTGACTTTCGTATAGATCACTGGAAACTTGATAAAATTCACCCGAGTTATTTGATTGCTTTAGCCATTGGCGAGTTTACTGAGATCAAAGATGAAAATCCTGGTAGCGTACCTCTGAGCTACTACGCCGAAGACAGTAAAGCCCATATGATGATGCCAAGTAGTGGCAAAACTCGAGCTATGATGCAGTTTTTAGAGGAAAAGTTTGGGTATCCGTATCCATGGGGCAAATACGCACAGATCTGGGTCAGCGATTTTCGATATGGTGGCATGGAAAACACTTCATGTACGATTTTGCTCGATGACGCCTTGACCGATGAAAAAGCTAAGCTTGAATTTCAATACGCTGAGACAGTAGCTGTCCACGAGCTAGCTCATCACTGGTTTGGAGATCTGGTGGTAGCCAAGCACTGGAGTCACGCCTGGCTCAAAGAAGGTGCGGTATCATATGTGGAGGTGCTTTGGTGGGAAAAAGAATATGGTTTTGAGGCCGCCGCCTACTATCGCTTAAATGAAATGCGGCGCTATTTTGAAGAGGATGCTACTGAGTATCGAAGACCTGTAGTTACCAATTTTTACCGTAATCCAGGCGAGCTTTACGACAGGCATTTATACGAGAAAGGTGCTGGAATGTATCACATGATTCATCAGGAGTTGGGCGATGACATGTTTTGGAAAAGTGTAAACACATTTTTAGTGAAGCATGCCCATAGCAATGTCGAAACAGTAGATCTAATGCGAGCTATCGAAACTACCACTGGTAGAAATCTAAAATCGCTCTTTGATCAGTATATTTTTAGAGGCGGATATCCTGACTATAAAGTCAGTTATAGCTGGGATAGTAAGCTCAAACTGGCTAAAATATCAGTGTCCCAGACTCAGGCTAAAGACGATAAGGACTTTGAAAATATCTTTGATTTAAATATTCCAGTTAGTTTTGGATATATAAACAGTGAAAAAACTACACACCAAGAGTTTAAGCTTAGATTAAACCAAAAAGATCACACTTTTTATTTTCCGCTTGAAAATAGACCTAGTTTCGTGTCATTTGATCCTGAGAACCATTTCATAAAAAAAGTGAGTTTGGACTATCCTATTCCAGAGTTAAACAGCCAGCTAAAATACGATAAAGACCCTATTTCTAGGATTTTTGCAGCCGAGGCACTCTCTAAAAAAGGTGGTTTGGTGGTTTTAGATATCTTAAAAGAAGCTTTACAAAATGAGACTTTTTGGGGTGTAAAAGTTGAAATTATCGGCTTTCTAAATGAAATCAAGCTAGATCAAGTCAAAGAAGTCTTGGTTATGCAGCTAAAACAAAGTGATCCGCGAGTGAAAAAAGCGGCCATTCTAGCTCTGGCTAATTTTAAATCCAGAGATACTTTTGATTTAATCAAACCATTTGCCACTGATTCGGTGCAAAGTTACTTTGTCCAAGCTGCGGCACTGCGAGTTTTAGGAGTTTTAGGAGCATCAAGATTGGTTGATGATGTGGATCAGATGGAGCTCGTAGACTTGTTTGACGGTATTTTGCTGGGCGATCCAGGCTGGGGGGAAGTGGTACGAAGTGCAGCTATCTCAGGGCTAGCTAGCCTAAAAGTAAGTGCAGCACTGGATAAAATTTTAAAGTACTGCCAACCAAGTGCCAGCGATAGATTGAGACGCACAGCGGTCAGATCACTGGGAATTATCTCAAAAAATCTGTCTAAGGCCGAAGTAACTCAAATCATTCAAACTTTAGATCAAATCTCGAAAGAAAACGATTTTTATATGGAAATTGCGGTTAGCTATGCTTGTTTAGCTATAGAAAGTATCAAAGTTTTACCAATTTTGGAACATATCAAAAAACACAGTGATGATCCACGTAGTTCTAGGATCGCCGAAGAAATCATTCCAATCGTGATGAAAAACGCTGGTCCGACCAAATCCATTCAAGAAATCAAAGAAGAGCTAGAAAAAGTCAATAAAACCAATCAAGACTTAAAAAGTAGATTAGAACTTTTAGAAGCTAAAAAAATTTAATTATGTTTCTTAAAAATAACGCACAACCTTGGCCAATATATATTAAAGTCGCAATTTTAGCTATAGTTGTAGGTACTTTGTGGATTTTCAATTCCGCTTATGTTACACCACTTTTACTAGGTATGATTTTCGCTGTTTTGACGGCACCGATTTATCGCTTTATTATTGGCGATTATGGATTCAAAAAGTTAAATTTTGCAGTCACAGTACCCAAGCCGCTTGGCGCTATTTTAACTATTGTATCTATTTGTGTAGTTTTGGGATTTATCCTAAATCGTTTTGTGTTTGAAGTTGTCAATGAAGCTCCAATTTTTATCAGTCAAATTTCGGGTTTTTTTACTAGTTTGACCACCGATCAACAATTTTTAAGTTTACTGGAACAGTATCGAATCGACCCTGAAGCAGTTAATGCTGCCGTTAAAACCATCAACTCAGGCTTAAAAAGCTTGCTTTCAATTTTAGGACGAGATGTTCGTACCGAAAACCAACTAATGGCCCTGGATAAAGAAAGTGTGGACGCTGCGCTGCGTTTTGGTGGCTCAAGCGTCAAAAATCTCGCTAATTATTTGATCGCAACCGTAATTTTTGTTTTAGCTTGGTTCAACTCTCTGATACATGGCAAAAACTGGATCGCTGGTATTTTTGCTTTACTGCCTTTTGATAGTAGTGAAGAAACTCAGATCCGCCAAGATATCAAAGATGGCGTCCAAAATGTAATTTACGCTAATCTGCTTTCGGGTTTTGTGCATGCCGCTGTTTGTTTTGTGCTGATGCTTTTATTTGGCATTCCGAATTTATTTATTTTGACGGTCATTATTTTCTTTATTGGAGTGCTGCCTCTCTCGCCATCTGAGCTAAGCTACGCCATCGCACTGTCTTTGATAGCCATGAAAACTGGCAATTTACCGCTGATTGTTTTATTTGCGATCATTAGCGAGTTGATTGTTTTGTGGGTAAATTACGTGCTGGTTCCAAAAATTATCAGTTCTAAAAATGAAGGTAATGACTTGTTGATTTTAACTAGTATTTTATCGGGAATTACTATTTTTGGTCTGATGGGCTTTATTATCGGGCCGATAATCATGATTGTAGTTCAGACTTTGTACAGTATTTTAAACAAAAGACTAGCAGCCGAGAAACTTCAGGCTTAAAATTTCAGGTTAAAAATGCTAATGGGATATATTAGGTTTGTGGTGAGTTTTTTTTAAAATGCATAATCTAGGTCAAATTGGGACTTCATTCAGTCATTTTTTATATGCTCTAATTTAATGTGCAAATTACCCTGAACAAGCGCGCATAAATGCTGCCAAAATTGTTTATATTTTATTTTCGATCCTAGCATTTGGACTCCTGAGCTCCTGGAAACCTAGCTGTATACTAAAAGGTTGCGTTTTAACTGTACTCAAAACTTACGGCTCGTTTGTTCTAAATGAGGTTTTTTGAGGCAAAGTGAAAGATCTTGACTTAATATTTAGTCATGGGCAATAAAGCCCCTAAATTTTTAAAACTTTTTTAGTAGAACTTGCCGCCAGTAGTTGGTTTTGGGTTGGCGGGCGAGCCATTTGGCTTGGTGTTTGGGCTAGTGATGTTGTTTTGGGTTTTGTTTAGCTGTATACCGACTGAGCGAATGGAAGCTATGGCTGACACAAAACTAACAAAAAACAAGCCAATCACTATCAAAATTCCAAAGAACGCAGAATTAGCTTTATAGCCTTTGGTAAAAATATTGTATGACGCTAAAAGTACAAAACTGGTTGCAATTAGGCCAAAAAATAGATAAATGTAGATTAAAATAGTGGCAATAGACATAGTTTTTAGATAAAATATAGAAATTACAAAAAAAATTTAAAAAATGAATTGGGTTTTAGATTAAAATTGATCGTACTCACTTTCGGTTTTGGCTGGCTTTGGTTGATTGATCACAAAGACAAATTCACCTTTATCACCCAAATCTGCTACAGTCAAATCATTTAGCTTTCCACGCCAAAATTTTTCGTGCATTTTAGAGATGTCATTAGCTACAAAAACCATAGTTTCGGGCCTAAAGTACAGTTTCAATTCTGGCAAAATCTTATCGATCCGGTGCGAGCTTTCATAAAAAATAATGGTTTGACTTTCCATTGCAGCTAGAGTTTTGAGCTTGATTTGCCGCCCTTTTTTATTTGGTAAAAACCCGATAAAGAAAAACTCATGACTTGGTAACCCAGATGCGACCAAGGCTGGTACAAAGGCTGTGGCTCCAGGAAGTACGGTGTAATTTAAATTGTATTTCAAAATTAGTTCCAAAATCTCATAGCCTGGATCAGATATTCCTGGTGTACCTGCGTCACTTACGATTGAGATTATATCGTGGTACTCATCGGAGGTGTCGGCTAAAATACGATCGATTTGAGTAAAATTAAACTTTTCACGATACATCATCGAAATTAATTTTTGCCCATTTTTTAGTTCTAATAGATCCAAAAGCTTGTTGGTATGGCGAGTATCTTCACAAATAATAATCGTACTAGTAGACAGTATTTCTTTGGCTCGAATGGTAATATCACCCAGATTTCCAATTGGTGTAGAGACAAAATATATCATATGTGAGATAAGTTATGAAAGTTGACAGACTTCTTATGTCAGTTTATAGTTTGGCTGTTGCCAAATACCAAATAATAGCTTTACTCTGCTTGAAATACTTTATGAAGTCAAATAAAACTCGAAAACCTGGAAAGCTAAATCTAAATCTCAAACCTACCCCGGAACTAATTTTTACAAAATCGTCAACTTCAAGCAGACTACTAAACCTAACAAACCAAAAATTATTTCTACTAACAGCGGGCTTATTGTTGATTTCGATTTCATTACTTGGGCTAGTGGGATATGCATTAGGGCAAAAGCGAGCTCAATTGGATCAAAGCAATTCACTGGCTTTAAATTCATCAAATCAGTTTTCAAAGACACAAGTTTTGGGTGCGGTCGAGCTATCTCAAACTAGTCTTCCAGACCAAACCAAAGACATGGTACCAATTCAGGATTCGAAGGCAGATACAGTCCAGTCGCCTGACCAAAATACCAAAGCACTTGTAAATCAGGGCGATCCTGACGAGAAAATCACGACATCGGGACAAGTCGCAACATCTACTAAAGCCCAAGAAAACCAAAATCAAACGATTGCGCCAAAAAAAGATATCAAAAATCAAATTGATTTAAATGCACAACCAAAGCAAGAAATCGATCCAGCTCAAGGGTCAGCAAAACCGCAAACCAATTTTAAAAATTTAACTCCTAATGATTTTCACCAGATATTATTAGATCATATTTTTGAAAATACCAAATCTGGCGGTGATTTGCTTTCGGCTACTGGGTTGGCGGCGGCTGATGAGCGTATAAATCAGATCGCTCAGAGTCGGGGATTTCAGCGCTGGCCCGAGGCTGCAGAGGATCAGCTGGTCGAAGTAAAACCCAATATCAAGCTACTTCCAAAAGCAAAACAAGCTTTTCTAGAAATGGTTGAAGCTGCTAAAAAAGATCAAGTTGTAATTTCTTTAAATTCAGGTTATCGTTCTCAAAGTGATCAAAACAGTATTTTTCAGCCTCGATACCAAGCCTTAGAGTTTGCAGAGCTTGGTGGAAATTACACGCCCGAAGAGCTATCCAAAGGTGAAGGAGATGACTTACTAAATCGAATCATGACCGTTACTGCTCCACCAGGTTACTCGAGGCATCACACTGGTTACACCGTAGATTTGGTAGATCTTTCTCCAGACAATACCTCACAAAATTTTAAAAATTCTAAAGCGGCCAAATGGCTAAGTCAAAACAATTTTGCTAACGCAAGGCGATTTGGCTTTATACCGAGTTACCCTGAGGGTCTTGATGGTGTAGGTCCGCAACCAGAAGCTTGGGAATACGTTTGGGTCGGCGATGCGGCTAAGTAGTAGTTTTAAAAAGAGCTAGAAAGTGGTTCAAAAATTTTTAGGTTTTAGGCTATGGAAATTTTGGGAGCAATATATCACACTTGATATAAATTTATATTTTAATGCTCTGGTTATTTCTAGTTATTACTAAGCGCCAAACCCCTAAAACAAGGATAGTCTTATCAAAGATTGGCCTCCACCTAAAACGATGTCACGATATTACTTGTATGAATTATTTAGATAAGTTATTGTGGCAAGAATTGTGGCAAGGAATAAATTTGAGTTTTTATTCTTTTGGCCACGTTTGGGCATGACTTCCTCTTTTTTACAAAATTTCGCTCGGTAAGCAAATCTAAATTTTTTTTAACTTCAAAACTGGAACAGTTTTACTGTGACTTGGCCTCAATGAGGTAGTTTTTGCGAGAGGATTAAAAAGCGCAGAAAGGTGTAATATTTCATTTTGTAATTGGGTTTGAAAAAATCACACAGCTTTCAAGGCTCTATTCTTCAACCACAAACAAATTGTAAGCCACAAAGCTTAGATTTCGCTCAGCCACAATACTGGAATTTAGCTGACGTATCGTGCCGCTAGCGGCATTTCGAGAGTTTGCAAAAGTGGCATTTGGGCCGGTTTGATTCATTTTACCTGTCTTTTGACCTGCAGCGATGGCAGTATTTAGAGTTTGAAAATCTTTTTTACTAATAAAAACCTCGCCCCGAACTTCAATTTTACCCAAATAGGGGATTGATCTTGGGATGTTTTTTATTTGTCGAACATTTTCGGTCACCAGCTCGCCCACAAAACCGTCGCCGCGAGTCACTGCCGTGACTAATTTACCACCATCAAAATGTAAACTAATAGCTAAGCCGTCTAGTTTTGGCTCACAAATATAAGTAAAATTATGAACATTTTCAGTCGAGCTTGCAGTTGATGTAGGTGTTAGAGCTGGGTTTGTAGGCAAAGCCTGTCCTATAAGTGGAATCTCCAGATTTTCATTTGCTGCGATCTCAACCCCTTCTTTTTTAGCGTAATCGATCCAGCGATTTTCCCAGGCTTGAAGTTCGCTAAAATCAAAAACATCAGTTAATGAGAGCATTCGCCGTTTGTGAGTGAACTTTTCAAATTTTTCTAAGACGCCCCCAGCGATGGTGTAATTTGGACTATTTGGACTGATTTGGTCTGGGTTTTCTGCCTCAAATTGGGTGATTTTGTGTTTTAAATCATCTAAAGCCGCCTCAGAAATTTCTTCATTATTGAAAAGGTGAACCTGATTGCGCAGGCGATTTACTTCGACTATTAATTGTAAATATTCTAAATGGGTGAGCATAGATCTTAAGGCTTTACTCGTTTTCAGGATTGTTTAGATTTTCGACTGCCCGCTGTCCTTCCATGCGGCGAATATCTACCAAAATATCGTAAATCTTGCCATTCATAACATCTGGTAACTGATTCCAGCTATGATTGTAGCGATGATCAGTGAGTCGATCTTGGGGGAAATTGTAGGTACGAATTTTTTCACTACGGTCGCCACTACCGACTTGGCTTAGTCGAGCGGCTTTCTCTTTGCTTAGTCTCTCTTGCTCTAAAAAGTCATACACACGACTAGTTAAGACTGTTAGGCAGCGTTCGCGGTTCTGAATTTGACTGCGTTCGTCTTGTGATTGAGCTTCTATACCTGTAGGGGTATGCTTCATACGCACGGCAGAGTAGGTGGTATTGACGCTTTGTCCACCAGCTCCTTGTGAGGTTGAGATCACGATTTCGATGTCTTTGGCTTCGAGTTTAAAGTCATTATCTTTTTCGATGATTGGCATGATGGCTACAGTGATAGTCGAAGTGTGGATGCGACCTTGTTTTTCGGTATCCGGAACTCGCTGCACTCGGTGGACTCCTGCCTCAAACTTGAACCAAGCGTACGGACTGTCGCCTGTCACCTCAGCTATAACTTCTTTGTAGCCGCCCACAGTACCTGCACTGACATCTACAATTTTTAGTTTGCAGCCGATTTGCTCAGCCAAATAACTATAGGCGCGCAAAATCTCACCAGCAAAAATACTACTTTCGTCACCACCAGCTCCGCCGCGAATTTCCAGTAAGATATCGGTGGTGTCACGTGGATCTTCAGGTACCAACAAACTCAAAATCTCCTCTTCTTTGGTAGTTAATATTTCGTTAAGTCTAGCATTATCGGACTCCAACATCGGCTTCATGTCTTGATCGTTTGGATCTATGTCAGCTAAAAGTTCATTATTTTCATTGATTTGATTTTCAGTTTTTAAGATAGTTTGAGCTAGATCGTGTTTGACACTCAAAATTTTCAATTTTTTACCTAGTTCTTTCATGGTTTTTGGATCAGAAACACCACTGAGCTGATCTAAAAGATCTTTGTACTGGCTGATGATTTGGTTTAAAGGGAGTTTGGACATATAGTATATATAGCAAAAGACAAAAAGCAATTTTGGGCAAATTTTAAGTTGAAAAGTAACAGACTTTCTGATTTTAGCCATTTACGCGTCGGGCCAGAAAATCGAGTATCAGTATAAAAGAGATGGTAAGAGATGCTGCAAGCAAAAAATTGTTAAGTTTAGGTACCAAAATTTACATCCAAGCTCCGATAATCAAAACCCCTAAAACAAGTTATTGTGGAAGAGGGTAAATACCTCGAAGTTTGCTGGGAGGAAGCTTATTTTTTATCAAAAAGCCAAACTATTTACTTTCCAGGCCGCTCTAGCATTTGGACGCCTGAACTTTATAAAACTCGCTTTATGCAGAAAAAAGTTACACCTTATTTATTTTTCAAAGCTTTAACGGTAAGGGTAGCGATTCCGTTCCAAATGAGGTGTTTTTGCCACCGATACGAGCAAAAATGGTTTATGATCTAGTTTTGCGACAGGGTTTTTAAAGCAAAGATAGTTAGGCTGGTCACATAGCGTTGAGATAAAATTAAGCACTTTTTACCCTTGACAACTAATCTAAAACCCGAAATACTAGCTCATAACAAACTATTTACTTAAAAAAATTGTTGAAAGTTTTTTGAAAAATAAAGTAAATTTCGAGTGATTTTTTAGCCTTTTGTAAACACTTTTTAAAGCCTTAATAATATGTCAAACATCAATGATTTACCAGATAACCAAGCTTATGATTCTAGTAAGATCACCGTCCTAGAAGGGCTAGAAGCGGTGCGAAAACGACCAGGAATGTATATCGGTAGTACCTCAACTGTTGGTTTACACCACTGCGTCTGGGAAATCATGGACAATTCCATCGACGAAGCTATGGCGGGTTTTGCAGATGAGATTGAGCTAGTTATGATGAGTGACGGCTCAATTCAAATTTCTGATAATGGTCGTGGTATTCCAGTGGATACTCACGCTAAAAC
Source organism: bacterium (assembly GCA_043761585.1). Classification (GTDB taxonomy): domain Bacteria; phylum Patescibacteriota; class JACMRA01; order JACMRA01; family JAYUNN01; genus JAYUNN01. The sequence continues at coordinate 20,094 of JAYUNN010000015.1, read as the reverse complement.
AGGTAAAAGTGCTTTGGAAACTATTTTGACCGTTTTACACGCTGGTGGAAAGTTTGGTGAAGGTGGCTACAAAGTCAGTAGTGGACTTCACGGCGTAGGTGCTTCAGTCGTAAACGCCCTGTCCAATCGTATGGAAGCCGAGGTTATCAAAAATAATCAGGTATATTATATCGCTTTTGAAAAAGGTAAAACTGTTAAAGCCATTGAGTCGATGAGTATTTCAGATTATATTCAAAAACAAGTCGACAAAGGAGAGACAAGCAGGGAAATCCTCGAAACCCTGTATCGAAACCGTAAATCTGGAACTACCACTCGTTTCTGGCCTGATGACACTATTTTTGAAAGTGTGACTTTTGATGTAGCAACTATCAAGACTCGTATTCGACAGATGGCTTTCTTAAATAAAGGAATTAAAATCAGATTTCAAAATAGACGAAACGGCGATGAAATTGAATATCTTTTTGACGAAGGTATTAAGTCGTATTTGCGTGACATAACCAAGCATGAAAACCTCAAAACTCCAATTATATCACTCGAAACTACTGTTGATAATGTAGAAGTAGCTGTTTCATTGGCTTATAGCGACAGTTACAATGAAGAAATACTAGCATTTACTAACAACGTCATTAACCCTGAAGGCGGAACTCACTTGACTGGTTTTCGAGCCGGACTGACTAAAACAGTCAATGCTTACGGTATATCTAAAAACTTATACAAAGAGGGTGACAAACTCACTGGTGAAGACATGAAAGAAGGTTTGAGAGCTATTATCAGTGTCAAGATGATGGACCCGCAGTTTGAAGGGCAAACTAAAGGCAAGCTCGGTAGTTCTGGAATTCGCTCCATAGTCGAAAATGCTTTAAGTGAAGCTCTGGGAACCTTTTTAGGTGAAAATCCACAGGTAGGTCAAGCCATAGTTGATAAATGCCTCTTAGCCCTAAAAGCTAGGTTAGCCGCCCGAGCCGCCCGAGATACAGTCATTCGAAAAGGAGTTTTGGACGGTATGGCTTTGCCTGGAAAACTAGCTGATTGCAGCGAAAAAGATCCAGTTAAATCCGAGATTTTTATCGTTGAGGGTGATAGTGCAGGCGGTAGTGGTAAACAGGGCCGAGATCGTAAAACTCAGGCTGTACTGCCACTAAGAGGAAAAGTGCTAAATACAGAACGAGCTAGATTAGATAAAATTTTAGGCTATGATGGTATTAAAAATATGTTGATAGCTTTTGGTTGTGGTATTGGCGACCAATTTGACATTGCTAAGCTTCGCTACCATAAAATCGTGATCATGACTGATGCCGATGTTGATGGAGCCCACATCGCGACTCTACTTCTCACTTTCTTTTATCGGTATTTACGGCCAGTAGTGGACTCGGGATATTTGTATTTAGCACGGCCGCCACTTTATCAGATCAAATTGGGTAAAAAACTCACTTATGTGTACGACGATGAGGAGAAAAATGCAGTCCTCAAAGACTGGGGATTTGATCCAAAAGAAATCGAAACTCAGCGAGATGCTCCTAGTGAAAGCAGTGAAAACCAGCCTAGTACCATGTCGGAGGATGCTCCAGCAGCTGAAACCGAAACCGAAGCCACTACAACTACAGTCTCTAGGAAAAAGAAGCCTGAAATCCAGCGCTACAAAGGGCTAGGAGAGATGTCAGCTGAGCAGCTATGGGATACCACCATGAATCCCGCTACCCGCGTACTTTACAAAGTGACTGTAGGTGAGGCTGAGTTAGCTAATCGCATTTTTGAAGAGCTGATGGGCGACGATGTGGCACCAAGGCGACACTTTATCCAAAGTAACGCCATTTACGCTGAGGTAGACTCAATGTAGTTTACAAAAACCAAGTTATAGACTTATTATTCCCGTGTGAGCGGGAGTTTTTAAGGCATAATTCAAACACATTTTACTCATATTTATGCTCCAAAACTCAAGCACTTGGATTCTTGATAATAATAAACTAGGAAAGTCTTTTACTTTTCCAGATTTTAAATCGGCGCTAATATTTGTAAACAAAGTCGGTCAAATCGCTGAAAATTTAGCTCATCATCCCGAAATTTGGTTTACTTGGGGTAAAGTGACTATTACTACCACAACATACGATGAGGGAAATCGTGTTACGGATAAAGATAGGGAACTGGCTGGTCAAATTGACCTAATATAAAGTTGCGATATTTATGGCCCAAATCTGGAACAGAATCAGAAATAGTTTAAAAATAATCTAAATATGTGTCATCGGCACCCAACTCAATTAAATTTTATTAAAACGATCTTAAATGTCTGAAATTGTGTTAGTTCATGGTAACGCAGGTGGAGTTGAGTTTGCATTTTTTGGTCGTGATAAAAAATATGCTGATTTTATAGCTTTTAAATCCCAAATCGATCAAAATATCGCTAAAGTCTATCGCTGGCATTACATTGATGAGAAATATAGTTTGTTTGATACTTTTTTAAATCCATTTAAATTTATCAGGCTCTATTTTAGTGAACGTAAGTTTTGCTCCAATCCAAAAGCTTTGCAAGCGATGTATGAGTTTATGCAGATCGAACAGCCGAAAACTGTTTTAGGGCATTCTTTAGGTGCATTCCAAATCTTTAACTATCTTAATCAATTTGATATTCCAGACAGTATTACCAAAATTGTGCTGGTGCAAGGTGCTTTTCCAAGTCGCCAAATGGTCACAAATCCAAAAATTTTAAGCAAGATAAAGTCAAAGAAACTGGTTATCGAAAATTATCATAGTCGATTTGATCAGATGCTTCTAATTTACACTATGGCTCATATGCATAGACCTGGTGGGTTATTTGGATCTAGAGAAAGTCTCATAAAAAACACCAAACTCACTAAGCCTGGAATTGGAAATCCACATCTTTGGACACTTGAAAATGCGGAATTTGCTCAAAAAATATTGAGTTAAAATATCATATCGTAATTATATATTTTTATATATTTGTCACTTTAGCTAAAGTAGTGTAATATAAGATATTGCTCGGAATTTGCTGCCAAATGCAAATTAGTGCGTTTCAGTGATATCTAAGTCGAATTTAAGCCACAAATTACTAAACCAATAGCATACACAAAAATGGATGCGTACAAAATTGGATAAATTAAGCTTGCTCAGAGCCAAGCCATGAAGTATTTTCAAAGCAAAAACTGGCTCCATTCGCAAAGCTTTTTATGGGTAAAGATGCAAATCAAGCTTTGAGGTATTTACTTTTCTTCACACAAAAAATATTTATAGAAGTTTATGAAAAATAAAAACATAATCAAAATTGGAATCACTATAGTACTGTTTTTAGCAATTATTAGTACATCGCTTTCAAATAAACTAAACTCGATTAGCTTATTAAAAAGTAGCCAGATGACAGCTCAAGCTGCAAGCCCCACTAACAGTACAGTTTTTGAAGTTAAAGGGACTAAAATTTACAAAAATGGTCAAGAATTTGTGGTTAAAGGTACCAATATGTTTAGCAGCCAACAAGCTGGCGAGCTAGATAAAATCAGCAATTGTTGGGGCTTTAATACTATTCGCGTACCAGTCTTTTTAAAAGGCGGCTACCAGCAAGCTCATCCTAGTTACGATAATTACGACAACATTACAAATATCATAAATGCCTACACTCAGGCTGGGATTGTGGTAATATTTGAAGCTCACGACAAATGCAGATATGGATTTTTGGCAAAGCTATCATCAAGACTTAATTAAAATGATTCGCGATGAACAGCAAGCAAATAATATAATTTTGGTCGAGGGTACATCGTGGGGTCAAGATGGAGGTGACTGGAATCTCAATACCAATATAAATCCAGCTAAAAGTGCTATAATCTCAAGAGGTCAAAACTTAATAAACTTTAACAATAAAACCTATAGCAATATAGTATTTAGCATGCATATTTACGAAATGTGGAATGGTTCTGAATCTAGGCTTTTGGACTATTTTGCTCAAGTTAAAGCTAAAAATTTACCGCTTATAGTTGGTGAATACGGCTCAAGGAATAATGACTCTAGCTTGGAAGGTACTCAAAACATGTTTATTATTCTTTCGAAAGCTGGTTTTAGTGACATTGGAAGAATTGTGTGGATTTGGGCTGGTGGTGATGAAAATAACCTAGCTCAAAATAGTCAGTGGGGTACCTGGAATGAGGCTCCTTTGCCAGGAAATGGTATAAATATGGCCAATGGCAACGGTCACGGAAATCTGATCGACAAGTGAACCATTGGCGGGTAATCCCGCCAACTACGGTGCCAGTGAGCACCGATATCGACAACATTTCCATGCCGCCATTTTCAAGCAGCGTTAATACTACCGGGTTAGCTCCCGACTTGGCTAGCATCCAAAACGTCACGACTACACCACCAAATATTACAACACCAATTACAACACCAAACTCAGTCGCCACAAACACAGTCATTAATAGCCTATCATTTGCAGACGTTCAGATCAGTGATAAAACAGTTTGCATGGCTTTTGATAGCTTAAATGAACTGGATTCGAGTTTTAAAAATAGTGGTGATTCTAATAATTACGTTGAATTTAAAGCTTCTTGTGGTAATGTTTCGATCAAAACTTATTGGATAAACCTTAACCCGTCACAAAAATACACTTTAACTAAATACAACCCTACCACAAAGCAAAAAATCACAAACTATCCTGCCACTATCAGCACGGAAATTTTTAACAATAAGCTCACTGTTTACTCGATTCATCAAGTTGCAGATAATACTCAAGGTGATTTTGACACGACCAATCTAAAAATCTGGGATCCATACACTCTAGAGCAAAATACCCCAGTTCAAAATATCACACCAATTAGCACACTAACTGATAGTAGCCAGCAAACCATAATTTCAAACCCAACGCTTCAATCAACTAATCTGCCAACACAAACCAATGATACTGCGGCTAAGCTAAACAATACACCAGCAATTCCACCAAGTTTAATTAGAACAGGCTCAGGTGAGATATTTTCAGTTGAAATGCTGATTTTTGCAGTCTGTATAGCTACGATCAGTTTTGCATATTTCAAAAATAAGAAAAAATTAAACGGAGGTTCTTTTTAAAAAAATTAAAAAATGTTTTGGGAGCTTAAATAAAAAATCAGCTGTTATTAACTCAAATATAAAAGTATTATCTACATCACTTACTTTGCAAGCCAAAAAAAACCATCTGCAATAACCTTTACACAAACTCATTTATGCACTTTAAAAATCGTTACTTGGAAACTGGAATCATAGAATTTACAGTGAATCTGTTTTTGATCACCCTTTTGGCTCAAATCTTGAATGTATTTACTGTTTCGGGCTGGACTACGCTTTTATATGTATTTGCTTTGCCAGTTACTTTGGCCTGTTTTTTGTTTTTGCTGATAATCAGTGCGACTATAAAGTTTAAAACATACAGATCGCTTGTCTGGGTCGATAAGTATTTTGGTTATACATTGGTTGCAAATCAGCTTTTTGTGATACTTTTTAGCTCAGGTGGATTGCGGTGAGAATCCAAATTAGGTCGAAAATTTTATCCAAAGAATGCTCACAAGAACCCCAGAATGCTTTGATTATAGCTTGACTCCATGGATTCCAGGACCGTTGATATTTGGTTTTATGGCTTAAATTTGATTCTTTTAGTTATTTTTATAATTAGAACGCTGTCTTCGGCTCACTCGAAATTAGCTTAAGTATTTGAAGGTTGGTTGATTAGATCCTGAAATAATTTCAGTAAAATATACGTTAGATTGTTGGAGCGACTAAAAATTAAGCAAACAGAAAAACTAGCCAGATTTACGGCAGAAGCTGCTTTTGCAATCAGATCTTTCTCAATCATAATATTTACCATAATTGAAAGTAAAATATTCTTAGATCGCCCTTAATAAGCTTTAGACCTCTTACTAAAATAAATCAACTTTTGTAGCATCTAAAAAATTTCTAAGAATTTGTAGTCTTTGACACCCAAATCTCTACTTTTTATTGAATTTTTATTGAAAAAACATTTTTTCATATATCCACATTACCTTTTGCAGAGCGAGTCTGCAATTTTACACTATTGCAAAAATGCTGTATAATAAGAGTATTGCAGCTTGTTGACACACTGAAAAGCTGATTAAACAAACAGAAATATCACTAAAACAACAACATATGAACTTTACTAAAATTAACAAACCATTTTATTTGCTCGCTGTCGTAGCGATTTCAATTGTAGGACTAGTTTTAGGTTTGACTTACAATGTCGGCCCGTTTATCTCACCCAAAGCTTCTTTGAGTGCCCTTGCCTCAGAAGCAGGTCGAGATCCATATCAGTGGCCATTTAGTAAAGACTCTATCTGGAATATGCCGATCCACAACAGTGCTCAGTATCAACCTGCGGGTCTGGGTCCAGCTTTAGACTGGAAAAACGGTGCTTTTACTATCGATCCAGAAATCATCGGTACAAATCCAAATGACCCAGTCAAGCCCTTAAATGGTCAATCCAGTGATGGTGTGCGAGTTCCAGCAGATGCTAGTTGGGATGGGGCCTTAAATGGTTGTACTACTTTTTTGGGAGCTGACAACAAAACTTTGTATAGTGGCCAACCGCTGGTGCTAAGTAAAGGCGGCGACCCGAGCTGGGAATATGATGTGAGAAATGCAAATGGTGGCGTCCTGGAAGATATCAAAGGTGCGGGAACTACTGGCTGTCATGGAGCGTCACATCTCTCTGGACTAGGTGGATCAATCCGCAAAGGTGAAATTCCAAGCGATCAAGACATTCGACACGCCCTAAAGATCAATTTATACTGTTTTAAATATTGTTCGCCTACGACAGCTGGTTATCGGTGGCCAGCTATCTCGGCTGATGGCTACGCTCTGACTCCAGGTGCTAGTTATGGAGGCCGTGAAGTCAGCTATCACGGTCAAAATCCAGAAGTAAAAATGGGTTCACTTTTAGCTTTAAATCCAAGTTTTGATATCAACAGTTTGACCTCACCATCAGCTAAAAAAGTGGCAAAAGCCTTGATGAATTATGGTGGGTACGTAGTCGACGACACTGCATGGGATGTCCACGCCTTAGCTATTGACGTGCGAGCTGAAAGTGAATTATTTGATAGCCCTAGCTTTGATCCCGACATGCAGACTGTGTTTCAGGCTCTAAATGTGATTACCAATAATACTGAAAATAATATCGGTGGCGGTCCGAATGCTGATGCTAACCGCCGAGCCGCTTTTGCACCTTGTTTTATAGGCGAGCCAAACTGTAGTAATGCTTCTACAACTCCAGCTCCAACCTCAACTCCAACTCCACCAATTGCAGATACCTGCTCCAACCAAGAAATCTTAAAAGTTTTACCCTTAGGTGACTCAATCACTCAGGAATCCGACGCAGATAATAGCTATCGAGCCAAAGAGTGGGCTAATATAACTAGTGCGAACTTGGGAAGCAAGGTTAAATTTGTTGGAATTCACTCCGATGACTCACCACAGGCTCCTGGAATGGCAGTAGAGCATGCTGGTTATGGTGGTTACGCCACAAGCAATTTCATTGACACGCCGCCAGCTTGGGGTTGGGAAGAAAATCTAAATAGCAAGCCAATGGATAGCTTAATGGCGACCAACCCAGATATTGTACAGATTATGCTGGGTACAAATGATGGTTACAGAGACTTAACTTTTGTGCAGTCAAAAGCATATTGGACTCAGATAATCAATAAAATACGACAATACAATCCAAAAGCTAAAATCATTATCGGTATGCCGCCAGCAGCCCAAGATGGCTATAGCGACCAAGTTATCAAGCCAATAATTACTGACTTAAATACCGTAGAATCACCAATCACTCCAGTAGAGTTTGTAGGTTATGACCGTACTTTAGGCGCAGATACAGTCGACGGTACTCACAATAACGCTACTGGTGCCACTAAAATGGGTAATGCTTTTGGGGCCGCCATTATCCCAGTGATCAATAGCCTGACAAAATGTGCAACTACTACAGGTGGTACTACGTCCACTGGCCCGACTACAACAGGTGGACCTACCACAACACCAACACCCACTACGACTACCACTCCAGTAGGCGGCACAACCACCACAACTGGCTCTGGTACTACACCGTCTACCACCACTACACCTACCACAAATACATCTTCTGGCTCAGGTACAACCACCACTCCAACTCAAAATCCTGGCACTACAGCTGTAAACACAACCCCAATACCTTCTACAGGTACCACTACACCTACCACAACTACAACTACAACACCAACACCCACTCCAGTAGGCGGCACAACCACCGCAACTGGCTCTGGCACCACAACCAATAGCCCTCAAACACCGCAAAATTCAGAAGCCACTGGTCAAACCAGCACTACACCGAATACAACCCCACTCAACACAAATACTTCAACTCAAAATCCAGCTACCCCAACAACAACTCAAAACTCAACTAGTGCCATAAAAACTATTACTTTTGCTGATGTTCAGATCGTCAATAAGACGGATTGCACTACTTTTGATAGTTTAAACGAGCTAGATCCAAGCTATAAAAATAGCGGCGATAATAATAGTTATGTCGAGTTTAAGGTTTCTTGCGCTAAGATAACCATCAAGACGTATTGGCCAAATCTAAATCCGTCCCTAAAATATGCTTTAAATAAATACAATTCTGCCACAAAACAGAGAATTCTAAATTTCCCAGCTGTTATCGGGGTTGAGACTTTCAACAACAAATCTACGGTTTATTCGATTCACACAGTTTTGGATAATGGTCAAGGTGACTCGGACACTGTTCCAGGTAAAATCTGGGATCCCTACACTTTAGATCCAGTGAGTTCGGGAACAAACCCAACCCAGACCAACCAACCAACTACAACCACTAATCCTACTCCAACTCCAAATCCTACCACAACTATAAATTCAAATCCTATCACTCAAAATATAGTTTCAAATAGTAGTACAAATACTGGTAGCACTGTCACAAGTTCAACCACAGCTCCAACCACAAATACTGCAGCAGCACAATCGGCTATGGTGTCAAATAACGCTACTGTGACAAAACCGAACAACCAACTTATAGCTCCACCACTTTTAGTTAGGACGGGTTCAGGTGCTATATTCTCAGTTGAAATGCTTATTTTTGCAGCTTGTTTAGCCGTTATTGGTTTTGCATATTTCAAAAATCAGAAGAAAATAAATTGGCCAGTCAACAAAAAATAGCCGCTAAACTACCACTGGAAATTAAATATTAAGCCTACTCTGTTCTAAACATTTCCCAAAAAATTATCGCTGTTTGAAACGGATCAATAGAGCAATTGTTTAATAGCTATAAATGTATATGGGGAGATTTTGTGAGCTAAAGGAGTCCAAATACCCAAACAGAGCGTAACAAGAAAACTGAAATTTTTGATAAAAGTATTGTATTTTAGAAATTGGGTCACTTGGAGTGACTAAAGCGAAAATAGTACTATTTTGTAAATGGCTAAATTTACAGTTTCGTGTCATAAAATCCATATCCGGACTTAGTTTTTGACCAACTTGCCAAATATTAGCCAATTACATTTACTATAAATATAACTTTATTTTATGTTTCGCACTCGTTCAGCCCCTAGTCCAACTGGCTATTTACATCTCGGCACCGCTCGGACCGTACTTTACACCAAACTCTTGGCTCAAATAAATGATGGAGCTTTTTTCTTGAGACTCGAAGATACTGATCGAAATAGACTGCAGCCTGACTCAGTCAGAGTCTTATTAAAAGCCTTACAAAGTATTGGTCTCAAAGCTGATGAAGGTGTCACGATCGAGCCAATTGGTCCGAAAGATGATTTTTATGGCGTGTATCAAAGTGGCGAGTTTGGGCCATATATCCAGTCTGAAAGACTAACTAACTATCACAGTCACGCGCAAAAAATGATCGATCAAAAATTAGCTTACTGGTCATATTTGACTCCAGCAGAAAAAGAAGAACTGCAGCAAATCAAACAAACTATCAAAAAACCAATTAATTATTTTAAAGTAAACTCTGAAAAATTTACTGAAGCTGAGCTACAGGCTAGCGTAGAAACAGCTTTAGCTGACTCCCGAAAGCCAGTTTTGATGTACAAACTCCAGAGAAATGAGATCGTGATGTGCGCTGATGAATTATTAGGTGTCACCAAATTTGACTTGAGCCTAGAAGAGGATTTTGGGATTTTGAAATCGGATGGTTTTCCGACATATCACTTGGCTCATTTAGTGGACGATCACGAGATGGAAACTTCACTTGTGGTCCGATCTCAAGAGTGGTTTCCTAGCTTTCCGAAGCATCAAACTATGTTCTTAGATTATTTCGGTGTGGCTCCAAAATATATTCATATACCTTTTATACTCGGTGAAACTGGCAATAAAAAAATGAGTAAGCGAGATGGTAATGTCAATATGCAAAACTACCTTGATCAAGGATTTTTACCCGAAGCGATTATAAACTATTTGGCATTTTTAGGCTGGAATCCTGGTACCGAAAAAGAGCTTTATTTAACTTCACAAGATTTTATTTAAGTAAGTTTGAAAAAAATTTAAAAAACTCCGATTTGGAGTTAAGCTTTGTAGGTTTTTACTCAAAAAACCCTAATATCGAAACTCCCAAAAACACGATACTTTTATCAAAAACTTGATTGTTTTGTATTCTCCACTCCGTTAGGGCATTTGGACTCCTTCACTTCACAAAACTCGCTTTGTAAGGAAAGCTATCACTTTTTTGTTTTTCAAAGTTCAAACAGTTGTTCCGTTCATCCGTTCCAAACAAGCTGTTTTTTTGGGAAAGGGAAAGGAATTGGGTAAGGTTGTATTTAGGATTTTTGATATTTGTTTGATGCTGAGCTTTGAGTGAAATTACAGCTACTAGTCTAGTATTTGGGTTTTTGTAAAATTAAACTTTTGGATCAGGTATTTGGCTCAAAACAGGCTCTAGATAAATATTTGCACGAATGAAAAATATGTAGTATAATACGAGTATAGATCTTTATTATTTTTGCATATGAAAACTAGCCTGACTCAGAAAATAGGAATTTTGCGTGATAATATTCTTGATAAAACTTGGAAAAAAGTAGTGGTAGCTCTAGTTTTGACTTCACTTTTGATTGGTGGCCTCGGTTTTGGGTATATTTGGACAAATCCTGGTTTAAAAAAAGCTTTCTTTGGACCCAGAGATACTTCCGTTATTAGCCCAACTGGACTGGTTTTGACCGATACTGATCGCAAACTTTTAGAATTTAACCCAGTGGAGACGCTGATCAAGAAAAAGACGGTGAAGGATTTGCCGATTTACCCTAAAACATGGCAAAAACAAAATTTTACTGACGCTGAGCTAAATGATCAAAACACATCGGGACCTGACGCTGATCCAGATCGTGATGGGCTAACCAATAAAGAAGAGTATATTTACGGTTCAAATCCAAAAAATCCTGATACTTTAGGTGCTGGCGGTAAAGATGGTGAATACGTCCAGGCTGGCAATAACCCGCTAAGTGGTTTGCCGCTGGAGGGTGTTAGTGAAATTTCTTACTATTTTTTAAATACTGATATTGCTATACTTGATAGCCTCAATGACGATTTAGACACTTTGGAAAACGAGGGTATTAACATTCCAGTTTTGTATGAGGCGGCTCGAAAAGAAGATTTTAGCGCTGAGTCAGCCCAAATCAAGCTAAATGTAATCGAAGATCCGACTCGAGACGCTAGTTTGAGCTATTTAAATGAGCGATTGGGCTTGCTTAAAGATATTGCTAAAAGCAATTATTTTACCAATTTAAGCAATATTTATAAGGTTCAAGATGTAAATGAGCTCGCAAAACTAAAAAGTGATAACAAGTCTAGAATCATAACACTTGAGGCTATGGGCGTGCCAAAACCTGAAGAGCAAATCCATCGAGCGATGGTGTATTTTTTCACTCAAATCGATAAATTGATAGATTTACGCATTCAAGTTATTACCAAAGGCTTGGTTCGAAAAGACTATGATCAAAAGCAAAAAGATATAATTTTGCGTTCAGTCTGGGCTCATCGCCAAATCAATAATGTCATTAACCAGCTCAGTCCAAACAAATAACCCAAACAAATACTAATCTCAACCTAACACACAATATATGACTTGGTTTAATAAATTTATAGCTTTTATCTCGCTTACGGCTATCATGCTTTTAGGAGTTTTAGCCATTCACAGTATCAAAGTAGATACTTTACCGATTGACTATTCACTTGGTTTGATTTCTAAAAATCGTAATCCACTTTTTACGATCAAGGCTAAAGCTATCGGTGATTGTGTCGGCTCATGTTTTTCGACAATTGACGGAAATGTTCTTCGAGGACAACAAGCAGCAATTGAGGCCGCTCGCCAAGCCACTTCACAAACTATTGGTGGTATCTTAAACATGATCAAGGCCACTCTAAAAGCGGTAATGAAAGTGATTCAGATGATTAAAAAAGTGCTAAACTTTATAATTTCATTACTTCAGAAGTTTTCTGGTAGAGATATCTCACTTTACGGCATTTTATCAGCAGTTCAAGATCTTTCAAAAATTAACAATCCTTTTAATAGTTTCCAAAATGAATTTAATCAAATTTGGACGGATTATGGTAAAGACATTCAAAGTAGCCAAGCTCAAATCGCTTTAGGTCAAGAAAATATCGCTAAAGTTAGTAATATTTACAACGCCTGTATCGCGGTATCATTAATGCAGGAAAATGGTGAAAATCCAAATGTGGATAGAAACGCACTCTGTAATTTGGCTATAAACTCTAAAGTTGCCTTAGGCAACGCCATTGCCTACGATAAAATAAAAGGACCAAATGGTACTTCAGCTGTGTCGACAGTTTTGGGCAGCTCAAATACAATTGCCTCATCTCAAACCTTAAACTCTGATGGAAGCACTACCACTAGCGCTACCGCTGAGAGTTCGGTTACAATTCAGAGCACTCCGGTAGTAGGACCATTAAACTTTCTATTTGGACAGGATCCTGGTACAACTAGATACGCAGGTCTAACAGAACAAGCAAATCTAACTAAAAAAATAGCTGACGCTCGAACAATCGATCAAAATAAGAAAAAACAGGCCGAGGATGCTCAAAAATTTTCACCAGGTTGTGGTCCGTATATAGGTGCCGCGGACAAAAATCTTGCTATCTCAACTAATCCAAATGCAGTGATTAAAGGCTTTACTGCAGCTCCAATTGGTGCCTCTGTCTTTTCAGCGGGCTCTGATGTTAGCATCGGCGTGGCTCCAGCGTCAGCCAATTACAGTTTTGCAAAAGTAAGTGATTTCCAGCAAAAAGCTTTTACACCAGAGCAGTGTAGCAATGTCCAAGATTCGGCTAAAACCACTGAAACTAGCATAAATCAAGCCAATCAAACTACCGCATCAGGTGAGACCTCTGGCGGAATCGCTCAAGTCGTATCAGCTTTACAATCGGCTTTTGAAGTAATCCAAACTATTCAGCAAATTTTCCAGCAAATAATGGGCTTTATCAATGAAATTATGAGCGTGGGTCAAAGTTTCATGAGTGAATTTGGTGGTTTTATGAGCAGTATCGGCAACGTCTTTGGTCAAGCCGGAGCAGGTGGGGCTTCACAAGCTGGTATTTTATCGGCAGCCATCAATAACACTTCAGCAATTGCAGGTGCTGGTGGAGCAGGTAATTTGGCAGTTCTAGACGATGGAAGTTTAACCATCAATGATGCTAGCATCTCTGCCAATGTAGAGAATATCCAGAAATACTCTGATCTTAGTATTGACTGTGTCAAAGATGCTGTGAAAGTGAAATCGGTAGACTTTACAAACCAATACAGAGCCGATATAAACGCCACTTTTAATCCAGATGCACTACCAGTAGTAGGCTCAAATAATATTAAAACCTACACTAATGGCTCAAATGTGCCTGACGGAGTCATGGGTGCGTCAGTGAACGACTCCAACACTCCAGGAATGGCAGGTATTACCTATCGAAAAACAGATGGTACTACTGGCACGGTCCCAACTACTCCAGCTAAGTCACTGATCACCTCGGGCGCAGCTACAGGCAATATCAACGCCACTTATCATCAATGTCAGAGCAGTCCATGGAGCGATGATAACTCTGTGGATACCGCTGCGAAACGTTTGGCATACTATCCGGCCGATCCCAAATATGGCGGGCCTTCTGCCTATAGAGACGGTGTCTCAAATGATTGGCGAGTGGTCAACAATCTCATGAGTAAAGATATCCCAGATCAGTGCTACCTGACAAATAATGATCTTTCAGGTTCCGACAAGCAGTCTATTATTGCGGCTTTAGGTATAAATTACGGTTCTTTCCAGGGAAATCCTAATGACTCATCTGCTTTAGATAGAGCCTGGCAAGAAGCTAAGACTCGCGTAGATCAAGCCCAGCGTGATGGTAAAGCAAGATGGGACTCAGATCCAAACCTAATTTATACTAATAGAGTGAAAGATACTGTGACGGTAGGTGACAAAGCTGTTCCGATTAAACCAGGGCGATGTGAGGTTTCTTATACCAAAGATCAGGTGAACGCTTCGTTGCAAAATCGTGGCTGGAGCTTCAACGTACCAGAAGTTAAATCCTTTGTAAAACTGGTACCGGGAAATTAAAATCTAGTTTTTTAGGCTATTTTTTAAGTGTTTTAGAGTCCAGTAGTAGCGCAAGAGATTCTAATTTCAACCCCCTTCGCCACCTGATAAAAATTCCTAGGCTAAATAAAAATATATACCAAATCCCAACTTCAAGCCAGGACAGCTTTTCCAAGTATAGCAGTGGTAACCAGCTACTAAACCACTCCACTAAACCTAAAATCCAAGCACAAAATAATCCTGGAATCACACCCAAATAGGAGCCGATAAATGGAACAAATACCAATAAATCTAATAGCATAATCAGAGGTATAAATGGTAGAATAATCACATTTGGAAGTACACTCAGCGGTGAAAAATACCCAAAAGTATTTATAAGTACGGGTAAAGTGTATAAATTTGCTACAATAGTAGCCCAGCCAGTTTCTAAAAGTGACCTAAACCACTGAAAATCTAGCTCAGGTAAGGTCTCAAAAAAAGATAAAAGTCCAAAAGTGGCTAAAAAAGATAGCTGAAAAGATACAGAAAATAAGAAATAAGGATTGTAAAGCAGCATAATTATTGAGGCCAGTAGTAGAGCTCGCACTGCACTACAGGTCCGCCCAAAAACGCGAGCTAGTAGCATGATTGCAGACATAAATCCAGCTCGAAGTACAGATGGACTAGGTCCTACAAGTGCTATAAATATAGCTAAAATTAGCATAATCAGTGCAAATTGCAACTTAAACGAAAGTTTTAATCGCTCTAAAACATACTGCAAGGTTACTATAATTAAAGTGATGTTAAAGCCAGAAATAGCCACAATGTGAGTGATTCCAGTATTTCGGAAATTTTGCTGCATTTCAGGGCTAAATCCACCGCTTCCACCCAAAAGCAAGCCCTGCAATAAAGCTGCAATATCACCACAATTTGAAATGGGCGATAAGTATTGCCAATCATGCCCAAATAGATTGCAACTGGAGCGGAGAATGGTTAAACTAGCATTAGTTCGAATAAAATCAATATTTTGAATTAGGGCGCAACTAAAATTACATTTCGAGACTTTTTTGATGGTAATAACTTTTATTTCACCCCAAACCCCAGTACTTAAAGCGTAATTATGACGTTGTTCTTCCTTTGTGGCTGGGTTTAGAGCCTCATTTTCACTATCTAAAAGATCAGCTCGGGTGTAGTTTGAGATTTCAGCCTCGGCAGAATAATCAAGTCCTATTTTTGGAGTATTTTGAGCGGTTTTAAGCAATTTTATTTCATAAATCCTGCCATTGTAAATCGCATATGATCGTTTTCCAAATTTGGTACTATTTTGAGATATGATCTGATAGCTGATGTTAGAAGTTTGGATTTTTGTTTGGGTTTGGATCGAGCTAATTGAAGCATTGGTATTCACACTAATAATCACCCAGCTCAAAATTACAAATATCAAAATATTGGCTGGAATTATAAATTTTTGTAGTCGATAAAATATTTTTCTGAGATATATAGTCATCTTGGGCCTAAAATTAGAAAAACCCCAAAAGGGGAATTTTTAAACGAGTTGAAGTATATTTTTTACTTTTCTAAGTCTGAATCTAAATTGTTACCGTAAACTATTGTTTTGTTGCTATGCCACTGGGGCAATTGTTTGGAATCTTGATTTTTTTAGCTTTTAGCGAAGTCTATTTAATGAAATTTGGCTTAGTTTGTTTGAGATTATCAAGCACTTCATCATTTGTCAAGGCCCGGGCGTAAATTCGTACCTGCGCGATATCGCCTTTGAAAAATTCGCTGTATTTATCACCTTGACGGACCGCTCCGATAGTTATGATGTCATTATTAAGGCTGTATTTGTTTATGCTGCGTGTGACTTCAGCTGGGACGCCATCGAGATAAATAGTCAGGACTTGATCTTTTCTAGTAGCTACTACGTAGTGCCAGGACTCATCCACAGTCTTATCTGGAAAGGGGATATACACCATCCCGCCATCGTTTATACCCATTGTCCACCAGTAGCTATCTTTGATTTTTATTCCAGCCGTGCTTTTTTGGTAGTCGCCAGCTTGGGTCGAGACGGCGTAAGCTAGCTCAAAATTACCTTTAGCCCGTACCCACATTTCATAACTAAAGTCGCTTTTAGGAGCATTTTTGGCATCAAGATTCATCATCTGGGCTTTGCCATCAAAGGAAAAGTAACCATTTGGATCAAAATAGGGATCAGATTCCTGACTTTGATCGTCCATACCTAAAGTTCCAACCTCTGCTCTATCAACTAAATTATAAATTTTTTGAGGATTTTTGGAGCTATAGCTTTTGCCACCAAAATCTAAATCTAAAATCAAACTTTTTGGACTGGCTACTTTTAAAATATCCATATTACCAATTTCTTTACCAAAGGCAGTTTTAGTCGAATCAGCTATAGGGCTACTAAAATTTCCAAGTAAAATTGCTGAAATGAGTAGCACTAATGCTGGAACAAAAGAAAGCGGATTATTTTTGGCCACTCTTTTACGAGAAGCCCTAGACTTGCTTGTAACTTTAGAATCATTTTTGTTTGTATTTTTAGTTTTAGTTAAAATTTTAGGCATTTGTATTATACTTTTAATTTCGAGTTATTTCTACTGCCACGATTGCAGACTAATTTTAGGTCAAATAATCTTTCTTGACAAGAATGCTTTAAATCGTTTAATAATAGCTATGAACAGGTTTTTGCCTCAAGATATATCTGTAATTTATTTCAATTTAATTGAAGATTTATCCTGATTTAGGCAAATTAATTTGTATAAAATGCGGGCGTAGTTTAATGGTAGAACAGGGGTCTCCAAAACCTCTAGCGATGGTTCGATTCCTTCCGCCCGTGCCAAACTGGACATGAAGAAAAATTAAAGATTTGAGCGAACGGTTCGCGTAGGTTTAAAGCATAGTTTGAGCCATCAGCTGCTGAGTTATATGAGATCAGTTTTAGAATATTTTGCCTTTCCGATACGGAGGCATTTTTAAATAGTTTCGGAGCTTTACAACATACTCTAAGCACCCTTTCAGCCGTTATATAGAAGTTTTCGTTGCCTGAAGTGTGTTTACTAAGCTCAACATCAATATCTCTAATTTGAAGTTGCATTTGCTTTGATAATTTGTCGTACATTTCTTGAGTAATACTGGCATCAAGTTTATCTAGGTACATTTTATCAATGCGATTTAAGATTATTTTCTTTTCACTGTTTAAAGCGTTTAAAGTGTCAATTTGGAACTTGTTTTTAGATTCTACGCTATCCTTTAGCTTTGCTACAATCATGTCTACAAGCTCGTCTGTAAGAGGGAACTTGCTAAATAGCTTTTCTATATAAGCTAATAGTTCAACTTCACTTTTATTGCTCTTGTAATTTTCACATTTGGCATTACTGCAACGGTAATAAATAAAGCCAGCTTTTGGATTAATTCCAACTATAGCACCGTTACATTTTTGACATCTAAATACATGATTGAATATATAAGGAATTGAGTTGTTTTTTTGCTTTTTTCTGGACTTTTCAGCTAAAACATCTTGAACTTTGTAAAATAACTTTTGAGTAATGATTGTTTCATAAACATGAAAAGCCTCTCTACCACTTCTTATCATTTTACCACAGTAAAAAGGTTGTTTCAGGATTTGTTCAACTGTGCTGGTTTTGTGTCTGTTTTTGCTACTAGCCACCATGAAACCTCTTTTAATAGCTTCTTCTGCTATCATTCGCATTGACCAATTGTTTGAGGCATAAGCTTCAAATAGCCAGACTATAAATTCTCTTTTTGTTTCATCAACATAAATCCAAGGTCGATTTTGAGCGTTCGGACCATTTACATATCCAAAAGGTGCTTTACTAGCCCATTCACCACGGATAAACTTTTCTTTATTGCCTCGTTTTACATTATCCGAGAGCTGTAAAACATAGGAACGAGCAAACATCACGCCCATATCCCATCGAAGCAAATCAGCACTATTTGAGCTATTATTTAAAATCAAGCCTTCGCGTCTGAAATGAATATCAAGTTTGTCATTTTTTCTAAGCTCGTCTAAAATAATTGACTCCTTAAATGATCTTTGAAGTCTGTCCACAGTTTCAACCACCAAAGCTACTTTTTCACCTTGTTTTTTGATTTTTTCGATAAGTTTATTAAAAATAGTGCGATCTTTGGTTGAAGACTCTACCAGTCTGACTACTTCGATAATTTCCAAGTTTTTGTGTTTACAATACTCTGTCAAAGCCCTTTCTTGAGCTGGGTTTGAATTGTTGTCTTCTTGGTCTTTGCTTGATACTCTGGCTAAAATATAGGCTTTTACTGCTTTAGATTGGCTGTGGTCCGATAGTAGATCTGAGATTGTAGACATGGATTTATGTGAAATTAAACTGTGTGATATACTGGAGTGTTACAAAAATACAAACAAATTTTTATATGGATGAAGAAAACAAATTATATTATTTTGCATTTGGTGATAATACTGATTTAAATCAATATTTAATTTCATATCTTCAAGACTTCAAAAAAGTTAATGTGAGCAAACACTTGCTTGATGGTGATAAATCAAGTGGGGATTTGCTAGCGAAAATTTACAAAGATGTTAAAGCTGTCCTTTATGATAAAACATACAAATTTATTTTACTTCCAGATTGTTCTAGTGAAGAGTCAATCTTATCTGAGTTAAATGTTACATTATTACCTGATGATATTATTCATTTTAAAGATTTAGATAATCAGAATAGCTAATAATTTGCTTTTTAAAATTACCTAATTGATAAACACCCGTTAGAGTCTTTTTTATTTCAAATACAGATTTATAAGTTTTTCCAGTAATCTGATTTTCGTACTGTAAAACAAACACAATAAAATCATTATTTGGACTGAAATCAATAAAATAATCTTGTGTATTAGGTGTTAAATAATCCAGTCTATAAATGAGGCTCAGTTTGCTGTTTTCAAGTGATTGAAATATTTGAATATTAACTGCATCAACTGTTCCACTATTTTTTAAATTTAAGCGATACAGATCAGGTTCTGATTGTTTTGGCGAAATATAGTCAACTTTAAGATTAGGTCTCTCTATTTCCAAAGCTTTTTCACTAATCTTTTTCGATTCATTAGCGGTTTTGTTTGCATTTAAAGCGAGCCAGATTGTCACAAAGGCTAGAAGTAGTGAGCTAAAAACGCCAATATTTGAAAAGTCCATAACGGGATATTTATCAAATCCAAGTCCAAATACCAAGAAGTGTTTTACTTGCTTTAAAAACCAGATAAAATTTTCATATCTAGCAATCACTAAGGTCACTAAAAACATTATTAAAATGTGTTTTTCAATAAAACTGTTTACTTTAATATAAATTTTTCTAAGCATAAAATAAATAAATTACAGACTTTTAACTACTTCATCACCAGCTATACTTCGGACCTTGATTCTAAGTGGGTTTTTATCAAAGGCAATAGTGCCATCCCAAAAGTCTTTGGTTTTGATTCCATTTACTATCAAAATGCTTTTCTTTGGATCTGCTTTGATTTCAAAATCTGATTGCCAAAC
>JAYUNN010000014.1:0-11466 GCA_043761585.1 bacterium | reverse complement strand
ATTAATACTATCTAAATTTTCTACATGTTCAGGTGTTTTAGCTTGACTGGCTGATGGTTCGATTGGCTTCTGCTTCTCCACGACTTTTTGAGGCTTAGGATACACATAAATTAGGTTAATTATATCCGTTTTATCCTGATCTCCAATTTTTTTACCCTTTTCAAGCGATTTGTACGACTCTCTTCTAAGTCCAATAATACGTACTGAAACAAATTTAGTACCAGCACCATCGACAACCACCTTACCATATAAAACTCTACCATCAGTCATTTTGACAGCTACTTTTTGATCAGGTTGGTAATCGTTAGCTATAAATGAATCAACACTTTCAAGGCCTTCTAGTTCTTTTTTTTCTTCCTCTCGCTTTCTTTTAAGAAGTGAAAGTGCTAAAGCAGCGCCTCCACTAAGTAACAAACCGCTGCCAAGAACAGCATTCCCACTATTTTCAGAGTTTTTACCAACACCTTGTGTTCTTTGAATCGATAATATTTCTGCTGCAATTTTATCTTGATAATCGTCCAAAGTTTTCTTAAATTTAGCCATTTTAACTGGATCAATTGGAGTGGGTTGAGCAAGTGCACCAAACAGTGCATCAATATACATACTCAAATCTGAAGTAGGTTTCTTCAATTTAAAAGTTTTAACAATTGCATTTCTGGCTTTTTCGGAGGTAGAGGAGTCAATTTGCTCACTTTTTAAAAGATCTCCTAGCTGATTTCGAACAACTTGACTTTTTTCATCTAAGGCAGCCACCGTCATCTCACCTGAGCCGTCCATTTTTGGTCCTATGTATGTGTGAGTGTCGGAAACCGACCCTGTTGGTAAAGAGCCTGATTCTAGCGATCCATTCCAAGAAAGAAGTTGTTTATTCTTGTTTATATTCTTTTGCTCTTCAGTCAATGGAGGGTTTACTTCAGGATTTTTTATTGATCCTGGTTTAACAGAGTCTTTAGGTTGGGTTACCGAAGGTGATGTTTTGATCTGTGGAGCCCCTGTGGGATTTACAATAGTTGATTTAGGAGGTTGGGTACTTGGCAATACTGTGGGTGTTGGTTGGGGAGTTGGAGCAATCGAGGTTGGTGCTACTATATTTGCTGGATTAAATGTATTGAGGCTGGCTTGGATAGCTGCTTCTCCTTTTGGACTTACTGGTCTTCCCGCGTCTTTTAGCTCAGCCACGACACCTTCTAGATACTCCACAGTCGCCTTTTCAATGCTAATTCCCTGGCTACTCGCCATGCCTGATATAGTATCTATTTCATACTGTATCAATTTTTGATTAGCTTCACTTTGCTTTCTAGCATCTGGGTTGTTTTCGGAAAACCTAGCCTCTACGTATGTTTTCAGTGTAGCTACATCGCTTGGTAGTTGTTCACCGATGGCTTTCATTCCAGCTTGCACGCCAGGTGTCTCTGAAGTTAGAAGTAATGTTTGGACAGTTCTTTCCTGTGCAGCTGATAAGGCCGCTAATAATTCAACTTTGTCTCCAGTTGTCAAGTCTACAAATTTTTGGGCTTTGGCTTCATCCGCTCCTTGGAGCACCAAAATTACACCCAAAAGTGTAGCCGCACCAGCTTGTCGCCAGCTACTAGGCATAACTTTAGCGGTAATATTTCTTAATCCCACCCAAATTGAGTCGGTTTTTTCTTTGAGAGACATTTTAGCTCGATGCTGCTCTGATCTAGTAGATTCTGGTGCACCTTGCTTAAAAGTCCCCAATTTTGCTTTTATAAATTTTAGAGTTTCCGCAGTAAAATTGACTATTTTATCAGCTGGAGATTCACTTTTTGGCATTGAGTTGTTTGTAAACATAATGTGATTGTATATATTATATGTAATAAAATTATAATTCTAAAAATTTTTTGGAGATTTCTTGGAAAGCTTGTTCGAGATGTTTGGAACTATTGTAGATTTCGGAGGAATATCCGCTGGATTTGTAGTCTTGCCATTCCTGTGCCAGTTTTAAATTTTTGGAAGCATCTAAGACCTGTTCTATAAATCCGAAATAAATCTCAAGTATTTCCCGCTCTTTTTGAATTCTAATTTCCTCAGGTAATACATTGTAATCCACACCTTTAGCAATGATTAATTGCGCGGCGATTTCTCTCATTTCCTTGGAAATAGGCTCTAATTCGACAGTTTTGTTTTGATCAGACATAGTAAATATTTTTATTGTAAACCGATTATAGCATAAATTTTGCAGAATTGCAAATAGATTTTAGTGACACAAAAGTGGTTAAGTATTGTGGGTGTAAATATAAACTAGCATTTTGCCTAAATTTTAATTATGTGTTACAATAACAATAATACCTAAAATCCAAATATAAACTACATTATTTATGCCTGTTTCAAAACCTTTATACGCCGACACCCAAAAGGAAATGTCGTTTTTCATCGAAACTCTGGTTAGGGCTACACTTGGTTACTCGCTATTAGAAATTCCCGAAGATAAACAAGTCCAAGCTATAGAGGGCTGTGTTAAACTTTTTATAGAATTTGTAGAAAAATATATCGAAACCAGATACCACAAAAAAGATTCTTTGAGATTAAAAGTCAGTCAGCAATTTGCAGGACAAGACATTTTTAAAAGGTTTGCGGATCTTGGTCCAAAATTTAATGAAGCCAGCGACGCCTACTTTGAAAGTGTGCTCGCATAAAATAAAAATTTAAACAAAAAATATGACTTTCCTAGCAAAATTTAAAAAATTACCAAGATTATATTTTGTAGAAAAATCTGGTGCTCAAACGCCTACAGATCCACAGCTAATACGTGGTGCGCAAACGCCTACAGCTGGTGCTCAACCAAATGTCCAAATACTTATTCAACAAGCTAAAATGGAACAAGCTAAACCTCAAACTGACAGTTTAGGTGAGCTTGGAGCTGAAGCAAATGATACCATTGATGCTTTGGGATTGCGCACTCAAGATGCAGCTAGCCAGCTTTTGTTGGAATTGGAATTGAGCCAAATCGAGGGTCCTACAACCGAGCTAGATCAAACTGAGACAAATTCAAACGCCTCTCAAATGGATTCTAGGTACAATCAGCTTGAGATTGAATTTACAGAAAACGCTGTCGACTCAGCCCCAAACCTAGAAAATGTTAGAGCAGAGACTCGTGCTGAAGCTGGAAAAGTAGTTAAAGAAGGTTGGTTTAAACAAATCGCTCAAAAAGCTTGGGCACATTTACGCGGCGAAGGTGACCAGCGAACCAAATCTCAACAGGTCATAGACGGTCTCAAATTGGCTGTAAAAATTGCGGGCGGAGCTACTGCTTTGGTGTATCTTGCACCCGTACTAGCGGCGGCGACTGTCGGAACTGCCGCCGCTGGAGCAGCACTTGGTGGAACTGGGCTAGGCACATATGGAGCTCTAGGACTAGCTACTATGAGTTCGGGTGGGGCATTTATCTCGGCTGCAAGTATGAGTGGTGCAGCCGCAGGCACGACAGCTTTAGCAAATCATGCTTTAAAAAAGCTTTCAAATAAGCTAGGGCGAAAAGATGAGGCTCAAGGCTCAGCTCGACCGGAACCTGCTACTGCAACACCTAACTCGCCTCAAGTTCAAAGCAATCTGGAAAATCGTGAAAATCAGCCCCAATCGATCAATATTAACGATTACCCCGCAGGCACTGTCATAAAAGTAGAAGTGCGATCAGATGAAGGAATCACCCAAAATTTAAACTTGACCATTCAGG
Source organism: bacterium (assembly GCA_043761585.1). GTDB lineage: Bacteria > Patescibacteriota > JACMRA01 > JACMRA01 > JAYUNN01 > JAYUNN01. The sequence goes on along the minus strand of JAYUNN010000014.1, from coordinate 7,772 downwards.
AAACTAGCAATAGAAAATATGTCCGAATCACCGATCTTAATGGAACTGATGAAGTTTCTGGTTATTTATATTGTCAAACTGATGCTGAATACAAATCTGATTTACTTCAACCCAATCAAGATCACGTAATTTTCAATCCAGAACCAAGACCTGAAGGCATTCGAAGAGCCTTAAAAATCGGAAATTTTGAAATTCAAACCGCTACCAGTGGGCCAGATCGGGTGGAGAGTACTGAAATACAGCCCCCAGTGGAAGCGGAACTAGAAATTAATGTCGAAACTTTAGAATTTGATTCTTTGCTTAATTCAGGTTTTGATGATGTAGCTGATGATAATACTCAAATTTATCCCGAGGCTCAGGAAATAGCAAATGGTGTGGAGCAAGATGTGGATGCGAGAGAGTCATCCCCCGAAATTCCGCTACCAGTTGAAAATAGCAATGATTTTGAAAGGACTGGTTACACATCGCTATTTCAAATAAAAAATACAATTGGAGATACAGCCAAAAAATATAATCAAGATCTGAAACAAAATCCTACTTTGAAAAATCACGTCCAAGGTAATGTTGATAAAATCAACGCCAAATTGTCTGAAGACCAAGCAATAAGTCTGGAGCAATATCAAGCCAATCAAGCGGCCTACGACATTTTTGATAGCCTACCTAGTTCACTCAAATTATTGGCACTCAAAAGCAATAATGACAGTGTAAACCTACCTGATGACACTGGGATAGATCGGGGCAGCCTCGAGAGATTTAATAAAGGTCAAAACCTTACTCGCGTGTTGATGGACTTGGAGAATATCTCGACTTCTGCGTTAGAAAACTCTAAAGGAGAAATTTTATCACACAATAGATCTGTTGATAACAGAACTAATCAACAAATTTTCGCTCAAAACTACGCCAAAGAGGCTGTAAATATGCCTGCAGGCTCTGTTAGAGATTATTTATTTACAGAAATCGCCGCAGTTTTAAAAACTTGGAAAAGCGAGATTAATCTTGAGATAATCAAAGACGGTGGCACCCATGATTTAGATCAGCTTGATGACAAAACTAAAGAACAATTTGGAAAAATGGTGCAACAGTTGCTCGTAGGTGGAACCATAGATACTGTAAATCCCAATACTAAGGAAATAACCTATTTTCAAAATCAACTTTAATAAATTAGTGCCAACGAAGGTCATTAAATTTGAAAAATTAAAACAGAAATGACGATTGGTGGAGTTATTCTTTTTGTAAACCCTGCACCAACCTAGTAGCATCCTTGACAAAGCGATTTTTTTGCGCCTAGCTTTGATCATATGAAATCTACTTTTGTGTGCTCAAACTGCTCTTACCAAAGCCTAAAATGGCTTGGAAAATGTCCGAGCTGCAGTCAATGGAACACTTTTGAGGAAAAACAAGAAGCCAAAATAGTAGCGGTTAAAAATGGAGCTTTTACCAATAATCTAAGTACATCTATGGGTGAAACTCCCAGCTACTCCCCCACCTCTTTAGAAGATATTTACGCCAAATTGGCAGCTTCATTTGATCCACTCAATCCCAGTGGCCAAGGTTTGTTACAGTTCTCAAACCCATTTTTGACTGATTTTTGGAACAAAGGTGTGCTAAGCGACAGTTTAACTTTACTTGCCGGTGAGCCTGGGCTTGGTAAATCTACTTTTGCATTGCAGATAATTCGCGACCTAATCAAAGGTACTCCTGACCTAGATGCCTTGTATATCAGTGCTGAAGAGTCTTTATATCAGCTAGCTGCGAGAGCTCAGCGGCTCGACATCCCGGCTCAGATCCAGGTTTTAAATGCCAATAATCTGGAAAATATCATCGAGGTGGTAGCTCAAAAAATCCACGGTAAACAGGCTAAAAATGAGTCCAGAAACTTAGTTTTAATTATCGATTCGATCCAAACTATTTTTTCCAACAGTGCTACAGGCAGTCCAGGCTCAGTTTCCCAAGTGACTTATATCGTCAATCAATTCTTAAACCTGACTAAAACGGCTGGAATCGCAGTGATTTTAATCGGTCACGTCACCAAAACGGGTGATATCGCTGGCCCAAAAACCCTAGAACATATGGTCGACACGGTGCTGCTAATCGATCAACCTCAAAATAGCTCAAAATACCGCACTTTGAGTTTTACCAAACACCGTTTCGGCTCGACTGACAAATTGCTTTTTTTGGAAATGGCTGAAAATGGGCTAACTATAGTCAAAAATCCATCACTGCTGCTACTAGAAAATATCGAAGTCGGTATCGGCATCGCCTATTCGCTGGCTTTGGATCGAGAGCTACCACTGCTAGTGGAAATTCAGGCCCTAGTTCACAATTCCGGCAATCCATTTGGTAGCCGCGAAGCCAACGGTACCAACAAAACCAAGCTCAATATTTTAGTCGCGATTTTAGAGAAATATCTCCAGCTTGATCTGAAATCTCACGATATTTATATTCAGATATTAGGGCTGCCTCGAGGTCTTAGTGATGATAGTTTAGATTTAGCCATAATTTTAGCTATTCTTTCTAGTCTTCGAAATCAGCCTGTAGATGAGCTATTTGAGCCACAGTTTAGCGACCTTAAAAATGATCTCAAGCATTCTTCCAAAACTAAAACTGAAAAAACCAAGCTTCGGTCCGTATTTTGTGGTCGGCTCACTCTCAGCGGCAAGGTGCGAACTGCAACTAATTTTAAAACTAGAATCAGCGCTGCCAAAAAACTAGGTTTTGACTATAATACAGGTATTTCTGACCTTAAAGATATTACCGATCTTAAAAAATTTTTGATAAGATATTAAATCTCGATAAAACAACGGTAAAAATACGGTTAATTTGATCATATGACCAATCACAGCAAATATTTTACATTTATTTTAGTCACCATTTTTAGCATAGCTTTTTTGGTGGCTGGTCTAGCGTATTATCCCGAGCTAAACCCGATCCATAAAACTGCGGGTGAGGTCTTTGGGGCTACCGAGGTCAAAGCACCCGATTTAGACTCTGTACCTGATCAGCCAGACAAGTTTGACCTAATAAATAATCAAACTATCGAACTCCAAATCAAATACAGTGAAAATAATAAGCTCTTGATGAGATTACCAGCTAAAATCAAAAATCAAATAGTAGAGCGAGGCGTCGAGGCTTTTTATATCCCTTGTCAAAATGGCCCAGTCAATCAAGTCAGCTTAGATTTAGAGAGCCTCAGCACCACTGTTCCAAATGCAACAAGCAGTAATTTAAAAGATATTAAAAAGTTTTTGAAAATTAAGCAAACTACTTTAGATGATAAATGTAAGCTATCTAGCTTTGAAATTTCTGAAATTATAGATAATATTGAAATTCGACAAATCAACAATTTATTCAAAAACGAGCAGACAACTTCTATTTTTTACGGTAAAAATGTGGATTATTTGTTAAATGGAAACTGTATTTTAAGTGCCACCATAAAAAATCAAGCTGGAAAATACACAGAAAAATGCTCACTTTGGAGCTTACCGCACGGACAGATTTATCCAGATTTGATTTCAAATAAACTCAGAAATTGGTTTGAAACTGGTGATATATATTTCTTTAAAAAGTCTCCAGATCAAGAATCGCCCAATTCCACTAAATCCGATCTTGGGTATAAACTGGTAAATCTAGATGCAATCAAACGTCAGGCAAGTATTTTTTACATCAAAGATGACGCTCTTAAACTGAGTGATTTTCGTGAAATCACGGACCTAAGCAAGGCTAGTCAATATACCACTGGTACGGTGATCGCGCTGCCTGATTCGCAGCTGCAAGACTATTTTTACCGCCGAAATAAACTGCCTTTAGTGGACATATCTAGTACAAATTTCCCCACTCAAAGCTCGGACCAAGTTATCAGTTGTTTTTGGACCACGGTGACGCAGTCTGAATTTTGGTATCGAGAACCTTTACCTTCTTTGCCCTTGACACGTGATTTGAGCTGTAAAATCGGTGCTATGGTGGCTAGCCAAAACGTAAAAAATTTGAAAATTACGCAAGAAGAGCTAATGAGCGGTGATAGTTGGTATCTGGATAAAAGTGCCATCCTTTTTAATCAAAATATCTTCAAGTCCCTGCAAGATCTAGGCTATACAGAATCCCCTACTGAGCTGTGTAAAAAAACTGGAGCCAGTGAAATCGAAACCTTTAAAAGGCAATTATGCCCATTTGGGATAACGAGTTTAGATGATCTAAACAATTTAAATCTAAAACTAGAGCTAAACTCCAAACAAGTCGGCTCGTGGCAAACTCAAAGCTATGACAAAGACGACTTTAGCTATCAAGTCTACACCAAAGTGAGCGATAACGGACTCTGGGTCTACTGGTACGAGCTCAAAAAAGATAGCAATCTAAGCGAAAAAATCCTAGAACTAAATCGAATCATGGAAAAAGTAGTGATAAAATAGCTAGGTAGGTTTAGAAATACGATCTCTTCTGTTGTAAAATAAAGAAAATACGCCTATACTGGCTGCCAGAAAGCTCATTAAAGATCACACATTAGAATTATCGCACCTTTAAGAAGTTTTGAGTATTGTCAGGCAAGAGAATATCAAAAGTTAGCGATATTCACGATGCCTTTAACGATAAAAATGTAGATTGTACCCTAAAACTACCATAAGTGGCTACAATAGCAATCAGTTATTAGATTAATATCAACTATGAGATAATACAAGTCAATCCAAAGATATTATGTGGGTTCTGAGATATAGCCGCCCTAAATAATACAATCTTAAATCCTACCGACCTGGTAACATATCTTAGGCAACGCATTACAAGTTTTGTGATGGAAAAAGGACTTGAATTTACTTTTGATAATTTCATAAAATTGTATTTCCAAACCGATTTTTGAGATTCAACCTAGTCCAGAATGAAGTGGTGATCCGCAGCTTTTAAATCACCTAATATTAGCTTTGAAGCGATTGCTGAGGTGATTAAATCTAAAAAATAACTAGATCATGCTCCTTTATGGAGTGGATTTTGGTCATACTACACCTTATTATCACTTTTCCAAATTGGCGATACATCCTTGGATTGATACCGACGATGTGAGGCATCGATGTTGATTAATTGAAATCTAAGTTTCTAAACTGTACAATACTTATGTCCTGACCTTTGGTTTCTTTTATAAATTGTTTTAAGGGTTGTATCCTACCTTCGATTTTGCAATTTAAAAGGATTCTCACAAATGACTTCTCGCTATTTATTTTGAGAAATAAAGCATATAATTTCTTGACTTCCTCAGAATACGAGCTGGCTTGTAAAAAATGATTTAAATTTGTTTGATTTAGTAGTAAATATGAGTGTTTTATAACAGCGTATATAGCCAAAAATTCTGTTATGGCTTCATCTAGATCTCTAAACCCTGAATCTTTTTTAACTTCTGTACTATCAAAACTTGCGATGGATTTAGATATGGTTAAACCACTTTGTACGGAACTCTTACATAACCCATTGTCATAATGTATTTTATATTTCGCTACATTTAAAGAAAGTAGCATATGAATATATTCGTGAACAATGCATTTAGAAGAAAATATAGTAGCATCCTCTTTTTGTTTTCTACTTACCATAATTTTATCATTTTCTAAATATGAAATGAAATTATCAAATGCGTTTATAGAAATATTTAAAACTCTGCGATCAAGGTAAACCTTTTGTTGAAGTCTGCCACCTTCTTCTATAAAATATATCGTTGGAAGCTCAGTTGCTGGGAAACCTGGATGGAATCTTTCGCAAAAGTCTGCAAATACTTGCTTGGCTTTTTTTTAATGTCTCTGATATGTTCTATCTTTTTTTATTCTCTGGTTTTGATTCGATCAAATGCGATTCAGATGCGATAATGAATAATCCTCAAATGTAGGATGTTCAGGCAAGTTAGCATGAACTACAAATTTACCAGTTTCCAGATTTCTTTCCAGATTTCCTTCGTGTTTTTTTGTTAAACATGTTTTCCATAGTGCTCAATACTATAACACATTAGATGATTCTTTGTAAAATAATTTTTTTTGCGTAAGTTGGACTCATGTATATAGTTTTACGACTATGAAATATCCTAAGGGCATTTGGACTCCTGAACTATTCAAAAACTCGCTCGGTATATTAGTGTAAATAGTTTAATATTTATTTTCAGTATCGGGGATTTTTAAAAAGTATTTATCTCTGGCTGCGACTCGCAGATGATCTAAATTGCACTTGAGTTCATGCACAAGCTAAGTGCACATTTGACAAACATAAACAATAATTATACTTTTACTGTGTATGTATAGCAAAAATCTACCCTATAACGATCTACCAGAATTGCCACCAAATTTTGATTTTGACACGGTTGTTGTTTTAAAAAAGCTAAATAAAGCAAATAAAGCTATGGCTGGCTTTGAGGCTGGTCTAAGTTTTTTAAGCAATCCCATGCTACTTGTTGCACCACTAACGATACGAGAAGCTGTAAAAAGTAGTGAAATTGAAAACATATTTACCACAGTAAGCCAGGTTTTTGAAAGTGAATTGTTTCCAGAAGAGCAGACTCCTGCCCAAAAAGAAGCTATGTTTTATAAAGACGCACTTATTTTTGGCTACAAACAAATCGTTGAAAAAGGTGGCCTGAGTTTAAATAATATTATTGAAATTCAAGCATTTTTAGAACCGAGCAAAATAGGATTAAGAAAAATACCTGGTACAATGATCGGCGCAATTGTAAAGGGTAAGACAGAAACTATTTACACCCCACCAGAAGGTTATGAAACTATTTTGGAGCTACTTAGTAATTTTGAAAAAGCCTATAATTTGCAGTCAGAAACTAATGGCTGGCAAGATTTAGATCCTTTGATTCAGTTAGCCGTACTTCATCACCAGTTTGAGTCTATTCATCCTTTTTATGATGGTAACGGCAGAACAGGTAGGATTTTAATAGTCCTGTTTTTAGTTTTAGCGAAAGTGATAAAATATCCAGTTATTTTTCTAAGTGGCTATATTTTAGAAAACAAAGCTAGATATTACGAGGTTTTAAACGCAACTACAGGATCACAAAATTATACCGATTTAGTTTTGTATTTTTTAGATTGTGTGATAGACCAAGCTCAAGAGAGCAAAAAAACCATTATGGCAGTTTGGGAACATTTTAATTATGTTAAAAATTTTTTGAAATCAAATAAGATGGAAACCTATTCTTTTGACATGTTAGACTATCTTTTTACCAAGCCACTTTATACTATTTCAGATATGGAAAAAAATACTGGCAAACATCGCAACACTTGCTCGAAGTATTTAAACAACCTTACAGTGTCGGGTCTTTTGCAAAAAAGAAAATACAAAAAAGAAAATATTTTTTACAATCCCAAGTTTTTGGATATTTTGAGCTGATTTTGTACATCAGACTTAAACTTAAGGCAAATATTCGTTGGAGTGATTTTGTAATAAGCACAAATTGTTAGATATAAAATACCTAAATGTAGTGTTATAATTTAGCTTTAAATTAATTACCAAAACACGAGCATCATTAAATAATTCCCTTTTTTTATAAAGCGGTGGAAATATGGCTAATTTTACTCAAACTTGAGGCAATTAGCTGGAACTGTTTTAGCAAGATATATTTGATCAGAAGCTCGATATATTACCATATTTAAATCAAGCATTTTAGCGGTATCAACCTCGATTAAAACCACATCATTGGATATTCTTTTGATTATTGTAATATCTAATCCATCTGTATATCGCAGATATTAATTCTGCCTCATTTTCAAATTTACTTGGGTTACCAAATTCTAGCTTAAAAATGG
>JAYUNN010000013.1:0-22418 GCA_043761585.1 bacterium | reverse complement strand
CAAAGTCTGCCAACTTGAACCACCATTGCTTGATTTGTAAAGATAGGTGTTTTGAGCATCACCAAAAATCTTTTCAGCAAAAATAATGCTCGGATTTGTCGTGCTGACTGCAAAACCAGTCACAGGCTCACCAGTACTAGGAGAAATATTTGTCCAGGTTTGACCACTTAATTTCCAAAGACCACCTCCAGGAACACTCCAAGATCGATCGGTATAACTTTGATAATATGCCGAATTTACCACTTGAGCTCTATATGGATACTGGGTTCCACCACCAGCAATCAAGGCCCAGTTTTGACCACCATCTGTAGATTTATAAATACCTTTAGCTGGAATTGCTAAAAATATATTACTACTTTTAGAGTTTGCTATCTGAGCTGCATCGAAAGTCACAATAGCTATACCCGTGCCATCATTACCATTTGTAGGTAAAGTGACTACTTCCCAGCTAGTGCCACCGTTACTGCTTCGAATCAAACCATCTTGATTAGATCCATAATAAATTATATTAGAATTATTGGGGTCGACTGCTAGTCTTTCCCCTCCGCCTCTGTATTCAGAGCTATTTCCGTCCATTCTAATTTTTTTTCCATTTGCAAGAGTCGGATTTAAGGCATTCCAAGATTGTCCCTGATCTGAAGATTTCCAAATTTGACCATTTGCTAGAGTAGTATCGCCTCCTAAGTAACTACCAGTTGCCATGTAAATAACATTTTGGTTTTGTCTATCTATGGCAATGCTAACCACATTAAGATTTGGAAGATTATCACCGTTATTTAGTGAGATATTATCCTACTGATTTGCGACCATATTCCACTTATATACTCCGCCCACATCGGTTCTAGCATATAGTAAATTGCAATTGTCAGGATGAAATAACAGCCCTGTCACAAAACCCATGCCATTTAGCTGGACTTTATCCCATCTAAAAGTTGGGTCCGCAGATTGGGCCTGAGCAGGAATTGTGTTATTGTAAAAATAATTGCTGCTAAATAGTGAAAACGTAGTAAAATAATCAAAAATGTAATCACTATGAATTTAAAGCGAGTCAATAAATGAGCCATAAGAACCCTTGATATGATCAAATAAATTCATAATAATTAAATTTGAAGTGACGTGTTTAAAATATTTATTAAAATTTTGTGTTTTATGTTTTATGACAGAGCTAAACTTTTTACTTTTTTCACACCAATTAGGCGAGTAAAAATATACTTTTTGGTTGCAAATTTTGGCTCATCCTAATTTTACTCCGAAATTCTTACAGCGGGACTAACTCTAGGACTATTTAGATTGGTAAACTATTTGATGTATTAAACTTATGATAGCTCACTACTTTTCTTCAAGAAAATTTATTATAGCGGAGGGTAAATACCTCGAAGCTTGCTTCGCACCTTTATAATACCAAGCGTAGTAAGCGCAGTGAGCTTTTCCGTTAGGAATACCTGATAGCCTACTGTAAGGAAACTTATTTTGTGTGTTTTTTATGCTCTGTTATTTAGGCACCCTCTTATGATATATCACATTTGATTTTTAGGCAAACCTGTTTACCAATTTTTTATATTAAGCAGAAAGATACTCTAAAGGATTGTAATACAAGCCTACTGGACTGGAACCAGTTCGACTTCTGCTATAAATCATCGACTCACCGTCAATTAGTGTAAAGTGCAAATGGCAACCTGTAGAAAAACCAGTATTGCCCATATATCCTACCAAATCACCTTTTGAAACTCTAGTTCCGATTGCAAGGCTACTTTTAGCCTTCATATGACCATAAAGTGCGTATAATGTACCTTTTGAGCCGTAATTAAGCTCTAATACTATAAAGTTTCCATAACCACCCGCGGCGTAATCTGAGGCATAAACGATACCATCATCAGCCGCCACCAACGGAGTGCCGCAGGAATTGGCAAAATCAATGCCCGTATGACAGTCATATATACTATTTGACAAAGTAGTACTGCCATACCTTTGGGTAACTGCACCACTTGTAGGTGTCTCTAAAGTACCAAATTTAATTGGAAAACTTCCTGGCATAGTTGAAGAGTTGCAAGAGCCGTATTGTTTTGTGCCAGTATTTTGAGCAACTACATTTTTTGCGTTAGGGTTGGTCGCACTAGTGGGTGTAACTGGTGCAGCTGTGTTTGCGAGGGCAGTTTGTTTGGCTAGTCTTTCGATCTCAGCTTGCTTAGCCAATTCTTCTTCTCGACGCTTGCGAATTTCAGCTAATTTTGCCTCCTGCTCTTTTTGAAGCCCTGCTAATTGATTTTGCGACTCTTTGGCCTCCTGCTCTTTTTTTAAGATATCACTAGCGTATTTGGCTTCGTTATTGGAATATTCCTGAATTAAGGCTTCTAATTTTTGTTTATTTGCATTTAAAAGTGTTTGAGCGTCTTCAAGATCTTTTTGAGTAGCCACTTTCTGGACTCTATCGGCTTCAAGTAAGGTTTTAGCTTGATCCAAACTTTTGACGTTGACGAGCAAACTATCTTCAAGATTGCTGAGCTGATTTAAACCAGTAATTATCTGGCTAAAAGATTCGCTGTTTAGTAAAATTTCAATAGTCGAACCTTCTTTTTCTTGCCAAATTTGTTTTAAAATGATTCCAATTTTGCTTTTACGAGTTTCAATTTCTGCCTGCTTAGTTTCGATTTGATCGTCGAGCTGAGCTACTGCATATTTGTAGTCAGTCAAATTTTTATTATTTTTATCAATCTCGTTTTCATTGGACTTTTTTTCATCTTGATAAGTTCTCTTTTGAGAAGTTGTCTCACCGTACGAGCTTTTCAAATCATCTAAAATCGCTTTTGTGTTTTTTAGATTTTCATTTATTTTATCTTTTTTACTACTGTAAGTACTTTTGACTTTATCTTCTTCACTCTGAGCTTGAGCTTTTAGGTCGTGAGATACAGAACTAAAAGTAGTGCTGCCGATTACCAAGATAGTCATCAGATTTAAAAATGGAATTGAAATTTTCTTGAGAGTAGATTTAATATTGGAATATTTAGCCATAATCTTAAACTTTTTTAATATCTTCTAGATAACTGCGTGCGTCTCATGTGCCATCTTGTACACCAGTCAAACAATGACTATATCATAAGCACTTAAAATTTAGATGTCAATCCTTAAATCGCAATCATTTCAAATCAGCTACTGGTTTAAAAACCCAAACACACAGTTCGACTAAAAAGTCGATGAATTCTTGCGGTAAATTTAGATTTGCAAGATCGTTATTCAAATTTTGATCATATTGACTAATGATATTTTTAATAGCTTTGATAGTTTCAGGATCATTACTACTAAGATATTTGCGATCAATTTCAGATTTTAGCCACCAAGCATTTTTCTCAGAATCACTGAGTTTGTGATAGTATAAAAATTCAGCTAAAACTTGGTCTTTTTGGTGGACTATGCTGTAGACAATCGAGATCTGATGCAAAAAATTTTCAATCAAATGCCAGCTATTTTCGCTGAAAATATATTTTGGATACTGATCTAAAGCTAGTCTAAAACCAACTAAAACAGGGATTTTAATCTCAAATAAACCAATACCATAACCCAAACTCTGCAGTAAATCCCCCATTATGATCTTATCTTCAAAAAATGAAGTCACAAAACTAACTCGACTCAGCAAATATTTTTGCCAAAAACTCTGATTAAGATCGTGTTTGAGCTGTGGAAACTGTGTCAAGATTTTAAGATGAGTTTGCCAAACCCAAGTTTGTAGCCACTGGATTTGTTGCAAAGAATAAGATCGACTCAAATGAAACTGCGTTTTAACTATGCTAGGTAAATGTGAGTACTCGGCTTTTAAAACACTCAAGTTGGCAGCATCGAGCAAATATAAATGCTCAAAAATAGAGCAGTTTTGAGCTAAAATTTCTAACCAAAATGCAATTGAATCTGGAATTTCCAAATATTTTGAAAGTGAAAAAGCTAGTAAATTAGAATTGTTGAAATATTGTGATTTTGCGGGTTCTAAGAAATCCGAAAATTTGGAGCTACCACCACTAATATTAGGCCAAGCTGTTTCAAATTGCTGGTTGAAAGCCTCAAGATAAGGCGTATTTGATCTATCAAACATGAAATAAATTTATGTGTCTGTTATGCTTGTTTTAGTGCAATATGTCAAGTTTCAAAACTCGATTTTGACCAAAAAAATCTTTAATCAAACTTATTCCAAAATTTTTAAAATAAGGAATTTGAGCCAGCATTTGTGACGCCGTAAAAATATTTCTAGGATCTAGCTCGAAGTACAAACTATCGAAACAAAGTTCAAGGCTCGCAATTTGACTCAAGCATTTTTGAAACAAATCTAAGCCAGTTTCGCCGCTAAACAAAGCAATTTCGGGCTCATGAGATAGTGGTGGCAAATTCTCGCGATCGGAAAGTGGCAAGTATGGCAAATTAGCCATAAAGATATTTAAAGTAGTGGTTTTTTGGTTTTGAGATTTGTTTTTAAAGACGGCCAAATCGCTATTTTCAAAATTTGCAAAAAGATCACTTAAAATAAATTTTGGTTTTGAGGAGCTGGAAAATGTTTTAGCAAAATTCTGATAATTCTCAGTAGCTACTGTCAGAGCATCAGCACTGATATCACTTAAAATTAGCGTATCGATGTGTTGGCTAAGTCGGAGCCAAAGTGTGAGCCCAATGACACCGCTACCGGTGGCTAGTTCTATGATATTTAAGCGGGTTTGAGAGGCTAATTGAGTTTTGATGCTTTGGCTGGCTGCTATCAGCCACTCTTCGGTCTCGGGTCTAGGAACTAGCACAGCTGGAGTTAAATTAAATTTGCGACTATCAAATTCAATTTGCCCCAAAATGTAGGCTATCGGATAACCATTTTCAACTTTAGATTTGATTTCAACTAGATTTTTGTATTCTTTTAAAGAGACTTTGTCTTGCCCAATCGAAATTACAATCTCGTCAAAAGTCGTATTTCGCAGCTTTGATAGTATAAATAAATCAGTAATATCCATTTCAAAATTTACAAAATCTGACATTTTAGCTTAAATCTTTGAATTTTTTAGATTTATAGTTGGAACTACTAATATCAGGGCTAGTCCAAAAATTATTGCTGCTAGACTAGGTAAAATTTTAGTTTGCAGGGGCTTTGAAGTGCTTGATACGGTTGATTGACCTGAATCTGAGCTGATTTGTAACATTTTGGGCTTATCAATATTCCAAGCTTTAACCTCATCAGAGATGACAGTACTTAAGGCTTGGTTGAACTGCTGAGCGTCGTCTTGACTGTTAAACTCATTTTTAATTTCCAAAATTGAATTTCCAAGAAGTGAGATCACAAAAGTGGGTTTCTCGCTGACGGTCATTTGAGGCAAAACACCCAAATTTTTAAGCTTATTGATGCTTTGACCCGACACCAAAAATTCTTGAAAATACTTGGTCATAAAGCCAGAATTTAGTGTGTAGCTACTGGCTAAACTATTTTCACTTAGTACCAAGTTATTGGGCGTGTATTGACTCAAAGTCTGAATCTCGTAAAAGCTTTGATCTAAACTAAGTCTAAAACTATAAAGGCTGGTGTATTTTTGAGCTTGTATCCAGCTAAAACCCGCAGCATTAAAAATCACTAACAAAACTAAAATCCACCAAAATCGCTTCGAGAGTCTGTCCTTAAACTGTTTAAAAGTCATAATTTTTTCTAAATGTTGAATTCATTAATTTGAGCAATATTTGTGCAAAACTGTCAACTGTGGCATTAAAGTTACATTTTAAAAACTCTGAGTCTGTTGATCTGATCTTGACATTTCATAAGTTTAATAGCATTTTATGATGGTATGCCAAAAGATAAAAGTCAGTATTTTAGTGTTTTGGAAGGTCGCAAAAAGTGGTATTATAGAGTTTTTGAAGCCACAATTGGGACTTTTTCATTTAGTTTCTTGATCTTAATTGTAGTCTTGTCGGCTTTTGTGCCGGCTTTTGTATCTTTATTTTTGATTTTATACGGTTTTTTGTGGTTTATCAAAGTGTCGATCTCCAGCATTTATATTTTGTACAGCTTTAAGACTACTATTCGCTCGGAAAAGTTGGCTTGGCGTGATCTACTGCAGTCTATAGAATCAGACCCAGAACAGGCTATAGAAATACTTCAAGAAGCTAAAAAATTGGGGAAATCTTCGGATGACTGGCTGGCTCGCATCGATAATGATATTACAAATCTACAGACTGTGCGTGACACTAAATGGTCAAAAGCTAGTCAGATTTACAATGTCATTGTCATAATTACTTACAACGAAGATCCAGAAATTTTGTACAATTCTTTGCAGGCAATTTATCAAAATGCGTTTAATTTGAGCAAAACTATCGTATTTTTGTCGCAAGAAGCTCGCATAGGTAGCGCTCACAATTTACAAATTCGTCAAAATATCGCAAAACTTTCAGGTGATGCTTTTCAAGCCGAAATCTTTCAAGAAGATGATTTAAAACTAGTGTATGAATCTGATCATGACACTCTAGAGTACAATTATGGAACTGAAATCAATCTTTCAACTGATAAATTGAATCTTTTTTTCACAGAGCATCCAGACGGATTGGTGGGTGAAATCAAAGGATCCGGTCCGAATGCAAATTGGGGCGCGCGCCAGGCCTCACTACTAATTAAACATTTAGGTATAGAGCCTGACTCTGTGCTCCTGACTAAGCTCGACGCTGATCACCGCATAGGTCGCAACTACCTCGAAGTACTAAGTTACAACTATCTACTTCATCCCGAAAAAGATAACATTGGATTTGAGCCCATACCGGTATTTGTAAATAATTTTTATCAAACTAGTTTTGTACCTAGAATTGTAGGTATTCAAAGCACTTTTTGGGTTATGGCTCAGTCGATTTTGCCCGAAGAATTGCATTTTTTCATGTGCTACGCAGCGCCGATGCATACTTTACGAGCGGCTGGATTTTGGTATCGTGAAGTAATTTCCGAAGAATGTTTTCTGTTTTACCAGTGTTTTTTTGCAAGAAATGGTAATTTCAAAACTATTCCGATTTATGCACCAATTTTTGTGGACGCAGTCGAAGGCCCAGATTTTTTGACTACTTTTGCAAATCAATACAAACAGCTTCAGCGCTGGGCTTGGGGTGCTATGGAAGAATTTCCATATATTTGTTATCGCTTTTTTGTGGATCCTCAAGGTGAGAAAATTGACACTAGGCAGCGTCTAAAGATGCTTTATCTAAATTTTACCAATTCAGTCTTTTGGGCTACCAGTGGCTTGGTATTTACATTTGGTGTCTTTTTCCCGAAAATGCTGGGTGGTAAAGAATACGGCACCGAGCCAATTTCACTTTCCCTACAAAATATTTCACTATTTTTCACAGTTTTTAGTTTCTCACTACTGGGATTTTTTGGATATATTATATACATATATTTGGGTCCAAAAATCATCGAGTTTTCAGCTACTTCAAATCAAGAACAGCTTACGGCCAAGAAAAAACAGCTTAAGACATATAAACAGCAACAGTTTATAGCTGCAATTCAAGCTATTTATATGCCCATAGTCTATATTATCATGATGCCCTACCCTGCTCTCGATGCACAGTTTAGAGCCATGTTTGGTAAGTATCTAGGCTACTGGGTCACACCAAAGGGTAAACAAAAATAGCTAAAACTAAAGTATGAAATAAAATACGAATTTAACTCTTACGTAAATTTTAATCTATTTTAGATATAATTATTAAATGGCCTAAATAGCATAATTTTGATCTATAATAATAATTGTTGCAGTTATAGAATTGATCTCAAATAACCTAAAGTCCTTAATTAAAACTCTGGTGTCGTTGGCTACAATCTATGAAAAAATGTGGCTATCAAAAAAGGTAAAAGGCCTTAATCCCAATAAAGTAAGTTAAATAAAGTTGTTTTGACTCAAAGAATTTTTTGGGTTAGACTTCACAAATATTAGAAACAAATAAAATAAAATTTATGGCTAAGACTTCATGGGAAAAATTAGTTCCCAAAAATAATATAGAAGGCCAAAAAGCTAAACAAACTATAGCTAAAAAAGGATGGGATAGATTGAAAATTCATCAAGATTCTAATTTAGAGTCTGAAAAACCTTTACAACAAGTTATAAAAATCTCAGATCTAATTAAAAAATTGAGTTTTTTGCCTTACAACACGACTGAAAAACCAGGCTTTGATATTATTACAATCGAAGAACCAACAAGAGATTTGAGAACTATAATTCCAGAAATGAAAGTACTTTTACCGAAGAAATATTGATGGCTTAATGAAATATGGCAAAATAGAGAAATTCCTAACGTTTTTAAGCTATCTCAAAGTAATGAAATTTATGATTTTACTGGCGAAATCAGTCCCGAAAAACTTGCCACTTATTAAAGATGTTAATGACTTTTTTACAAAACTTTTAGTAAAATATAATTTAAAAACACCAAAATATTTACTTTTTGATAGCTTGCAAGTTCGAAATTTTAATTCTGAGAATCCGATGAATGGTGAAATTAAAAGAGGTTGGGATGCGATTCATTTTTATCCAGAATGTTTTAGCCAAGGCAAGTATAGAGCCAAGGAAAAAAGCCAATTTCCTGAATACGTAGAGCATTTTACAGCCGTATTGATACACGAATATTCACATTTTCTAGAACCAAAATTTAGCAGTCAATGGCGACAAGATTTCAATTGGATAGAACTAGAAGAGCGAATTGAACTAACTAAAAATAACTACAAGTACGAAGAATGCACTAAGCCACAAACTTGTTTGAGTGATTACGCTCTATTTCACCCTGGAGAGGATTTTTGTGAAAGTATGACAGCTTTTTTATTGTGTAGTGAAAAATTACAAGAAATTTCAAATGAAAAATATGAATTTTTTAGATCGGTTATCGGTGATGTTAATTTTGAGGATACAAGTAAGATAAGCTCGAAAGAACAACTTACAAAAAAGGAATGACCACAACTACCAGACAGAATTACAGTTAAACTAGAAAAGTCAAAGCTCTCGTGGCGATAATTTGCCAACATCGAAAACTAAAACAAAGTAGGGTCATGTTAGACCGACTTTCTCAAGAAATACAATTAAATACATACTAAAGCGTTTCTCCAAATGTGAAGTTTTGAGCGAGTTTAAATTGCAAGGATTGGACAAATCAGAAAAAAATAAAATGCCCAGAGTTATAGAATTCTAATTCGGAGTTCCAAATATCAATGTTTACTTTGAAGTAGATTAAATACTTTGAGTTTCATCCAAAATAAGATAAAAACATTGTTGGATGTGTTTAGTTTGTTTACAGTTTTTTGAAGTTATTTTTAGTTTTTAAAGCCAAGTTAAGAGCTATTTATCTTGAGATATGTTGTAATTTCCTGATAATTGTGATATAATTTTGGTATACATAGATATAATGACTCCAGATTGGAAAAAACAGCCAGCACAAAAAAGGGTGCGGGACAGACTAGCCTATAAAATTTACAAATTAAAATACAGAAAAATTAATCCCAATGAAGTAAAAAGTAAAAACTTTCCCATATTACAAAATATTTGGTCAAAAATAGAGACTAGAAACCTGGTATTAAAACCACACAATCAAAAAACTCCAGATGAAATCAAACAACAAACAGATCTTCTTTTGGAAAATTATTATAATGAACTTTTAGAAAGTTTATTTCCAACATTAAATGTTGCATCATTAAATTTTTTACAAAACCAGTGTTCACAGCTACAAAACATAAAAAACCAAATTCCGATTTTAATAAATAAACTAGCAACTCTAAAATGTGAAGATGGTAAAAACAGTCATAAAATCGGTTTAAACGCAGCTTTTAACTTGTGCTACAACCATTTTGAATGGCATGTATCCCGCTTTCGACATACTTATGATATATACTTACCAAACACCTCTTGCAATCAAGCCGAAAAAAAATATTCCCAAAAATTTCAAAACCCACAAGTATTTAATGATCTGCTTTCAGAATATAAAAAAGAGATTTATGGATTATTGCTTACTTCAAAAGTAAATCAAGAACAAATTATAGTTAATAAAATTGTTAAAATTTCTTCTATCGAAAATGCCACAATAGTGATTAAAAGATTGGTTACATCAATCGTTATACTTCAAAATGAGGCTGAGAAAGATAGTGTGACGGCTATTTTAGATCAAAATCCAGAATTTTTAGCCATAAACTACCCCCAATTTGAAATCAATAATGCGGTAGTATTATTTGGCTCCGTAGACTGCCTAGATAAGCTAAAAATCAATCTTATCAAGATTTTTAAGGAAAATCAAAACTTGGCAATAGATTTTATCAATCAATTAGTTTACACAATTTTTGATTTAGAGCTTCAAGGTTTTGATTGTAGGCACAAGCTGATCGCTTTGATTGGCTCAATAATGTCTGCACGCCCAGAAACTACCGAAACGTATTTTTACCACTGGCTTGAGAGTAGAACCTTGATATCGGTACAATCCAAACCCTCAAGAGTTGGCTCAGAACTGAATAGATATTTAGAAATTAAAGCCAAAAACCATACTTTAATTGAAGATTTAGCCGAAAAGTTAAATATTTACTGCTTGGGTAGGTACCCAATGACTTTGCTGGAAAAACAGATGCAGAGTTACTCTGATAAAGAAAAACCGTTTATGCTGTCCGTGGTTGCAGCTAGCGATGACAGTGGTGATCTCAGTTTTTTGTGTTTAGATTTACAAAATAGCTTAGATCAGCTTGGCCAAAATGGCAATTTGCTAATTTTTGAGGCCAGTAACCATATCGAGATTCTCAAATTTTTAAAACATCGACATTACCGAGGTTTTAGAGCACCAGCAGTTTTGCATATCGGTGCCCACGGTAATAGCACTACATTTAGATTAAGTGATCAAATTGGCGGCGACTTTACGATTGAGACAGTCGAAGAAATTCGGTTTAAACCGCTGTTGAACTATTTAAAGCAAAATCGAGTGACTGTTATATTAGAGTCCTGTTCTACTGGAAATGGCACAAAAAGTTTGAAAAATGCCGCTTTAAAGCTGGGTATTCCGATTATTGCACCAGATTATGATATAACAAACGGCACACAAATCAAGCTAGAAGTTCGTAATAATAAAATTGAAGTCGAAAACGTTATTTTTAAAAAGGCTTAAATGGATCAAACTTCTAAATTTGGCAACTATCAATGATGCTCAAAGATGTCTAGCGGAACTATGTTTACCAAATTTAAAATATAAGAAAGCTGAAATTTTTGTTACAAATTTAGCCCATTTTAATAACTAGGAATAAATAAAACTAAACATCATGGTGACACGATCCTTGAAGCGAGCGACGGCATATCATACTCGCAAAATGAAATTTGTTGGGTGTTTAAGCTGTTTCTAAAAATCATGAAAGAGCCACGGCTCATATATTGCAGACTTTGTAAATCAGGGGCTGACGAATATACCAAAGCAGATAAAGATTGTAATAATCACAGCATTTACACAGGAGTAAAATTTCACCAGTAAAATGTAAGTAGAAACTGCTTCGAGAACATGCATCAAGCTACTTATTATTTAGGGTAAGATGTAGCAAAGCCAGAGTGCTTTCCCGACTAATAAAGCGCAGGTTAAAAGCTTTTTTTAAGTAAACTTTGGTAAAACAGAACTGAGAATGAATTATCCAGATATGCTGCTGTTTGTTTGGCAGATTTTATGGTTTTACTACTTTTGCTTTAAAAAAGACCCGCCGTAAAGCGAGTCGATTTTTTAGAACTTGGTTCTAAATGAGTTAATTAGCTAGAGTATTCATCAAAGCTGTTGTCACGACCGTAACCTGAGTTTCGATCACGACCTCCGCCATTTGAATATCCACCTCGACCTCCGCCGTTACCACCTTTGTAACCACCTGATGAAGAACCTCCACCAAAGTTGTTTTCACGTGGTTTCATTGGACGAGCAATATCAACTTTCATTGGTCTTGGATACTTGTCTTTAGCGTCGATAGCTAATTCGTAACCATCCAAAGCTTCTTGAGCGTTTGAAGCTTCATCGTCGCTAGTCATAGTCACAAAAGCGATACCTTTGGTACGATTAGTCATACGATCAATAGGTACTTCTACCTTTTCAACGGTACCGTATTCTGCAAAAATTTGAGTTAAAATGTCGCGTAAATTAGCTTCATCGAAGTCGTAGCTAAGATTACCTACGAACAATTTATTTTTTTGAACCATAACAAATAAGAAAGAAAATATAGAAAAAACGGTACCTCTCCGACAAGAATTTAAGATTTAATTTAAAATTAATTTATAATTTGAAGAGAAAGATACTTGATTATTCTTAACACTTTACCACGATGTTGTCCAATCAAATCATTTTAAAAATAAAAAAATACCCTAGAAAACAGCGTATGTACAACACTTTTAAAAATATTAAAGGTGTAGGTAATTTTTGTTTAATGTCGGAGTTGTATCGAAATCACGTTACAACATATTGCTGAAGTCAAATGTGATTGTTGTCGATATTATTTTCACAAAATGGTTGCACAAAAAAATGTACCATTAAATATGGGATTATAGCTAAAAATAAAAATTCCTTAAACCCGCTAAAATGCCCCAAGCTAGCTAATTAAACACTAAAAAAACCATCTTTAAGATGATCCTTAACACCCAATTAGCGAAACTAAGTAAAAAAAACTCCTTCTCGAAAAAACTCATGGTTTATAAAGTTTGGCTATCGGTGCTTAAATAAAAACTTTTAAATTTATTATAAGTTGCAAAAAAGTTGCTGTGTTTAATTTACTATAGTTATAATATATACTTGTTTTTAAACAATTTCAACTAAATTTCGATGCGATTTGTATATTTGGTCGGAGATATGGGAATCGAACCCACTACCTCACCCACCCCAAGGGTGCGCGCTACCAATGCGCTAATCCCCGATCGCTAAAATATAGACAAAAATTCGTTTTGCTGTCAATAATTTAATGCTATAAACTTTACTTAGATAACACATTTAAAATATGAAAATTGCCATAGTTCACGATTACTTAAATCAATACGGTGGTGCAGAAAAAGTAGTCGAAAAATGGCTAGAAATGTACCCAGAAGCACATATTTACACTACTATTTTCGTCCCGCAAAACTTTCAAAGCTCCGAAACTTATCAAAAAGCTAGTGCAAATGACCAAATTCATACCACCTGGCTTCAATATTTTTTTCAGCACAAGTTTTTTTTACGTTTTTTCAAACATTTTTTTTGGCTCTATCCTATAGTTATGAGCTTTGTGACAGTTCGAGACTACGATGTAGTTTTGATTTCCTCGACCTACTGTGCTAAAAACGTCCGCTATCAAAATTGCGCTAAAATTATTCATTACTGTCATTCACCCGTTCGATTTTTACATGGTTTGATCACCGAAACAGACCACAAAAGTCTAAACTGGCTATTTAAATCACTGATCCCCCTCTTTACTTTTTGGCTAAAATGGATGGATTTACGAGCGGTAAAGTATCTGGGAAAGCAAGGTTGCATTTGGGTTGGAAATTCAAAATTTATTTGTCAACTTATCAAACAAGTCTATAAAGTTGATTCTATACTGATATATCCACCAATTGAAATTCAAAATTTTTTAAAAATTGCTCGCAATAACCCTACTCAAACTTCAAAATTATTTTATTTGTGTCATGGTAGAATTAGCTTTCACAAGCGCCTAGATCTAGCTATTTCTGCTTGCCTAGAACTAGGTCGCCCACTAAAAATTGGTGGCGGAGCGTCGCTCCAAAAAGAGATGGATCAGCTCCAGAGCCAAGTCAACGAATATATCAAAATCTACCCCGAAAAAAATGGATTAGTGCAGTTTTTAGGTCGCACCACCGATGAACAATTTTTTGAACTACTGCAAAATACTCAGGCCTTTCTATTTCCAGGCAAAGAAGACTCGGGTATCACTCCACTTGAGGTTTTCGCCTCTGGAACTCCTGTGATAGCCTATCAGGCTGGTGGAGCTTTGGAATATCTAGTCGATAGTCAAAATGGACTTTTTTTTCCAGATCAAAGCGTAGAATCACTCAAAGCAGCTATTTTAAAATTTGAAAGTATGTCAAAATGGGATACCGAAGCAATCAAAAATAGCTCCAGAAGATTTTCAAGTGAAGTTTTTGAAACCCAGATTAGAAAATTGGTGGATTAAGGTTTTATACCTCGAAACACTCTAATTTCTGTAGCTTTGATACAGTTGCATTATACCATTTTACCAAACTACGAATAGCCTCACGTAGTTTATTTTCAATGTCTAAGTATTCACGGGTACTGGGTGTAAGAGTTTTTATACTAGTTTCAAGACTATAGTATATTACAAATATTTCTACTAAATTTTCCATTTCTTTCTGACCAAAAGGTACACCTATATTCCTAAAGCCTGTAGTAGGGCCATACGATCCAGCGTGTAAAAATAGTCCGTTTTTTGCTGCTTCTTTATTTAAATTCATCGGATCGCTAGGCTCGGGATCAAACGTGGATAAAATTTTACCCAAATCTACTGAACTATAATTGGCTGTTGAAAATATTGAAACAAAATTTAAAAAAGCTTTCATTAAGCCTGAATGACTGTTTTCTGCTAAAAAGACACTGAAATTGTATATCCCAACTTTTGAATTTGAATTCGGGCCGATGCAGATCACAAATAATCCAGGATTGTGACCGATCTTTATCTTAGTTCTGTCCATGCCGTCTGGTGGTGCCTCTGATTGACTATAGCAAGCTACTTTAAAACTGGCATGACCATGGAATATTTTATAATATTCAGATTCTGAGGGTTCAATTGGTTTTAATGGTAAATAATCAGCTACAGTGGCTGCAAATTTATTTGGGTTATTTTCAAAAGCTAAAAGTAAAGAAAACATCTCAAGCACACATAGATTTATCAAAGCTTGAGATTGCATAGTCTTATCCTGGCGATAGAGATCCATTAAATATTTTGCAACGGTATGAACATGATTTGCAACAGCGAAAAGTATTAAGTTCTCTATTCGTGTTTGTTCGCTCGAACCATCTGCAATTCCAGTAGCCTGAGCTTCAGGAGATAATAAGGCCAGTAGACTACCAAAAGGTGAGCTCTCAATGCCAATCGGTTTTTGGTGCTCAAAATTAACTCCACCAGTATCAATTTGAGGCATTATGCCGCCTCTGGCATCAATCATTGAAATGACGTGTATTATTCGTATCATCCTAGAAAGCACTTCTTCGAGTATCAGCTCCATTAAGCTATCGTTACCTACCGTATCTAGTCTTTCTGATGTGATTTTAGCAAGTTTATAGATTTCTACAAATTGATTTAAAGTATTTGCAAATAAATCACTCTTTAAAAATGATTTTAGTTTGTACTCGGCTTCAGATTTTGCTGCTTGAGCTTTTCGAAATAGCTCTTGGGAACTGTGTATACGATTGAAACTAGCTCGAACCTCTGGCTGCGTCAAATAAGAACTGTTTGAATTAATTGAATTGTAAGAAACTTCCTCTGGTAAATCATAATTAGCATTGCTAAAAATTTCAGCTAAATATTTTATTAAATATGGATCCTTAAAATCTAAAAGAATACGTAACTGACCTTCAATAATACTTTTGCGATTAGTGCTTTCCGAATTTAATTCTAGAAGCTCTATTTCTAAATTAAGATCACTCTTTGAAAAACCTGTTTTAATCAAATCTTTGAGCTCAACATTTGTACAGTCTGTAATGTATTTAGTATAAAAAATTTTGATAAATTCAATTTGACTATTAAGATCTGATATATCATGAAAATCATTATTTTGAAACAGTTTTTTCCAAAAAACTACAATTTGGTGCAACGAAATTGGGCCAAGAGAGTCTGGATCAGGCTGACTTAATACAAAATGAATTGAATCTGGGTTTTCAATCATCTTTTTAATTATATCATAATCATTGTTGTGTGAGTCCCAGTCTGCAGTTTTTTGATAAAAATCAATCAGGGCTTGAGTCTCATCAATCAAGCTTTTAAAATCAAGTTTTTCTGAGTTTTTTGATAAAATTTTGCAAAGAAGTGGGTTGATCCATTGGTTTTTGTCATCGTAAAGCGTATTGATCTGATCAATAATGTCGATGTTTTTCTTTAGGATTTGGAGGCGTAAATAAAATGTTAGTCTGCTCCACATCATTTCAATAGTAGATGGTGCTTCTATATCATTTAAGTTATGATGATCGAAATTAAAAAGTCTTTTACCAGAAAGTATTTTTTGGAATCCAAATCCAGGGTCAGGCACAGACCCAGCCCCATCTACCGCAAAAAAATACCCAGGTACTCCTTCTAAAGATTTTAAAAATTGGTTTGCACCCGAGGGAGTCAAAACCCCGCTGATTTGATAAATAGACCCAACACTAAAAAGTAACTTATGCAGTGCGATGTCTGTACTTGATCCGGGTGATACTAATGCTAACATCAAAGCAATCCTCAATAAAACTTGCATTGATTCTGAGCTCATTTCTACAATTTGATTATTTTGATTTGTGATTGAATTAAATATTTCTTTTAACGCAGCATCTATTAGTTTAAAATTCGAACCCTCTTCTAGTCTAGCTCTTTTAGCCGCGATATTTAGTTGGCACATTAAATTATGGGTTGACAACTGCGTATCTTGTAAAAGCTTTGCTACAAAACCATCTATTAATTGAGGGGAGAATATCTTTGAGTTAAGCTGCTCATAAAGTAAAATCATAAAACTTTCTTTAATCAGCACAGAAATCTCAACTAAACCTGGAGCTTGATTTTCAGTTTCAACTAGTGGTTTTTTAAATTTTCTAGAACTAAACGTTAAATTACTCATACAATCCTAATTTTACATTAAACCTAAATTCAAATACTGAATTCAAACCCAAATAGGTATACTATCATTAAATGCACTATGTCAAGATAAAATGTAATTTTTTTCTTCAAATTAAGTGAATTAAATTTCTCACTTATCCTCGATTAATCTACTAATCAGGTCGACCAAGCCCTACAAAATCACCAAAAAAACCCTTCACAGGGTTTGATATAATATATTTTCTCACTAAAGCGTTAGTCTATTGACTCAGCTAACCATTTCTCGGTTTCCATAGCGGCTCTACAGCCTCCAGCCGCAGCTGTGATAGCCTGGCGATACTCGTGATCTTCGACATCTCCAGCCACAAACAAACCTGGGATTTTAGTGGCCATTTGATATTTACTATTTCGTTCAGTCAGTGGTAGCCTAGACTGCGGTATCAGATATCCAGCCGCATCAACGTCCAGTAAATTTGCTACAAATTTAGTATTCGGGTCGTGGCCAATAGCTACAAATAAGCCTTGAACTACCAGCTTGTTAAATTCATCGTCAATCTTCTCAAAGTCTGAATCTTGTAAAATCGGGTTTATATTTTGCGAATTAGTGTTTTTTAAAATCAAATACTCAAGATGACCTTCACCAACAAATTTATCGACTGCAACATTGGTTACGATTTGGATTTTTGGATTTTTTTGGACTCGCTCAAGCATGACTTTACTAGCTCTAAAAGTTTCACTGCGATGTAAAAGGTAGACTTTTGAGGCAAATTTAGCTAAGAATCCAGCCTCTTCCATGGCACTATCACCACCACCAACAATAGCTACTATTTTATTTTTATAAAAAGCTCCATCACAAGTCGCACACGAATGATAACCCTTACCGACATATTTTTCTTCACCGACAATTCCCAAATATCTAGCGGTAGCACCTGAGGCGATTATCACAGCATCAAACTGTTTTTCTCGTTGTAGAGAGTCTGTGAGTGTAAAAGTAGTCAGATCATTATGATTTTCATACTGAACGCTCTCAATGCTTTCAAATTCGGTAGCGGTGCCAAAATGCTTGGCTTGATCTTGCATAGTACTCATCAAATCAGAACCAAATAAACCTTTTTTTGTCTCAATATTCCAAGCTCCAGGAAAATTTTCAATCTCGGTGGTGGTGGTTAGCTGTCCACCTGGCATCGGGCCTTGATATAAAGTCACGTCTAAATTGGCTCTGGATGCATAAATGGCAGCTGTCCAGCCTGCAGGACCAGAACCGATAATAGCTACGCGATTTTTTCTAACCGTAGTTTCATTTTCTTGATCCAAAACTTCAGTTGTTTGATTTGGTTCAATAAAACCAAGTAATTTTTCCACCATTTGAGTTTTACTTTGAGTTCCACCCAAATCACTTAAAATTTTAACTTCGCCCTGCTCAATTTGAACTAAGATGAATCTGGGTATGGTTGGGATTTCAAAACCATATTTTTGTATTAATTCTTGGTTTTCATCACGATCAATTTTAGCAAATGTGATATTTTTTAGACTGATTTCCTCTGAGACCTTACCAAAAATTGGTGCCATAATTTTACAAGGTCCACACCAAGTGGCGTAAAAATCAATTAGTAATAATCCCGAGTGCGATGTGGTAAAAGCCTCAAATTCAATAATATTTTTAAATTCTAAATAGGACATATTTTATCTGTAGGTGTTTTAAAAGAGCTGAAAAGAAAAGCGACACAAGGCCGCCTTAATTTGTAAATTTAATTTTAATTTTAATTTTTTTGACTTTCGATATATTCTAACATTGTGCTAGCGTCACTGACTTCAAATGGATCGCTATTAGCGTTGTCACCAAAACCATCTTCGATGAAAGCCTTTGTAATAACGCCATTTTCAACCAAAGCACTGTAGCGCCAAGACCGAGCTCCAAAGCCAAGGTTATCTTTTTTAACTAGCATGCCTAATCCTGAGCTAAACTCACCAGAACCATCTGGAAGCACTTTAACGTTGATCAGATTTTGATCTTTTGCCCAAGAATTCATTACGAAAGTATCATTGACTGAAACGCAATAAACTTCGTCGACGCCATTTGCTTTAAATTCATCATACATGGCTTCAAAGCCTGGTAGATGTGTGCTTGAGCAGGTCGGTGTGAAAGCTCCTGGAAGTGCAAAAAATACCACTTTTTTACCGTCAAAAATTTCTGAAGTAGTTAAATCCATCCAGTTAAATTCACCGCTGGCATCTTTAGCTCTGACTTTAAAAGTTACAGCTGGAATTTTCATATTTTCTAAATTTGGTGTCATAATGTATAAGTTTTATAAGGTTTTAAATCGATATTTGATTTGCTAAAACAGCAATTCTAGGTATACAAAATATACTTACTCTTGTCAAGTTACTTAAAATAGTTAATAGATAAATCACTTTCACCATACATCCGAGATATCTTCCCACATTGTAATATTTATGATTAATAATAAACGGCAGCGCAAAGTGCGGAATTTTCATGGAACAACTCGCTTCAGTGGCTAAAACGGTTGTTTAGTAGTAGAATTAGGCCATACTAAACTTTTAATGATACTGAAAATGCACTTCGTAAACCCAGTCCCACATTGTTCGATAGTCAAACCCATTGAGCTCATCAGTGATAGTTGGACACTCTTGATTATCAAAAGTTTATTACCAGGAACTAAGAGATTTAATGAACTTCGTAACGAAATCCCTGATATTAACAATCGAACTTTATCGGCTCGATTAAAATTTTTAGTATTAAAAGGTGTGCTGGTGCGACATGTCAGTCCAGGATCACCACCTAGTGTAAAATACACTCTGACGCCACTAGGTAAAGGCATAGAACCGATTTTAAACGAAATTGAAAATTTTGGAAATCGATTTTTATGTGAATAAATTTGGCTTACCGCGCAAGCTTTCCCCAAATCCAAAATGCCAAGTAAATAAAGGCGATTATAAACAAAACCATTCCAATTAGGCCCGCAATTATCAATTGCCACACTGATTTATCAATAGTAGATGGCTCGCGTCTGATTCTAGTGATGATGGCTGTAAGTAAATACCAAATGTTTGCACTCATAAAATAAAATCTATATATTTTGATTTTAAAACAAAAAGCAAAACTCGTCAAAGCATAATCGCTGTTTCTAACAGAGGTGGGCTATTTTGTGCCGGAACTGAAATTTTTTCTTCAATTTTGTAACATTGCAATACAACACAATTACATATATTGGTCAAAAATATCGGATTTACAGCCCAGATACAGTAAATAAAATAGCTTGACGAACACTTGTATATTTGCCAATCTTAGAGATGTTAACTCTTATTAATTTCTTTGTAAGAGGAATTATAATATCAGTTGTAAGATTTAACACACCGCGACTCTGTCACAAAACTTAGTAGCATCGGTGAATAAAATAAATTATTCCATTCTGAAGTATCTTGCTCTTTCGCGGTTATAAGGCTTATTTTTCCTTATTAAATTAATTTGTTTAACTCCTACTTTGATGATCTGGCAGCAAAACTGTGGAATATAGAACTCATAGTCATACTAATAAATTTTTCTGGTTTGTGTTTATAAAATATTTAAAAATTGCTGTAATTTTACTCTGGATGGCACTTTTACTCGCCAGCAGTTATTTGATGATTGTTAGTAATTTCAACTTTCAAGGTATGATAGAAAGCTTAAAAAGTACTCTTCTAACCGTCAAATCAAGCTCTTGGGCTTGGTTTTTGCCTCTGATCTACATTGTTATTTTTTCGATTAGACCTATTTTACTGATTCCAACTTTTGTAATGAATCTAGTAGCATTCGCAATTTTTGGACCGATTCAGGGATTTTTCTGGGTTTTAATAGCAGAGCAAATTTCCGCTGCGACATTGTACTATGGAATAAAATACCTATCTGGTGAATCTATAAAAGCTAATTTTACCAAGGTGATACAAAAAAGCCGACTGAACGTGGATCAAAGTGCTCAGAAACAATTTTATTTAGTGGCGGTGTTACGATTAGCTAGCCTGCCGTTTGATTTTGTGACAGCTAGCTGTGCTCTAAGCGGTATTCGGATTATCCCCTTTTTGTTGGCTACTTTTGTGGTTAGCATTCCATGGGTAGCATTATTTTTCTTAGTAATTAGTAGTGTTAGTACTGGCAGTATTACTGAGACCATTATAAATACTTTTGTTTTTATCGCCTTTATAGCTGCTAGTGGTTTTCTAGCCAAAAAGAGTAAATTAATTTTACCTAAAGAATCCTTACAAGATGGCCTAAAAACTGAATAAAAATCAAAAAAATCTACTTAACATATAATAATTCTTGACGACTTTGAAAAAAGTGTATATGCTTTAGAAGTTGTAGAAAACGATTTTTACGTAAAAAATATAAGCTTTAAATTTCCTACTGCCGATTTAGCTCAGTGGTAGAGCACCGGTTTTGTAAACCGTAGGTCGTCAGTTCAAATCTGACAATCGGCTCCATCCTAAATATACAATTCACCTTTTATAGGTGTTTTTTTGTTGTCTAATTTATGGGCACACCGAATTAAATCTTGATTAAGCTGATTTGACAGGGGTTAAACCACTTTAACAAGTAAATCGATATAAAAATCTATATTATTTATGCTTATCGGAGCAATGCTCCACATCTCGTGCATATTTTTGATAAAAACCAAAATTTCCAAAATTTGAACTACTTCTGCTCATTAAATGGCTTTGCTTTAGCTTCAATGACCTAAGTTTAATTTGGGATGAAAGTGATCGAATCAAACTTTCCGATCTGGCTGGCTGACATATTGTTCAAAAAAACTTTTTTGGTTAAAGCCTGAAATATGCTTCACTATTTGGGTTTTGAAACCAATTTGTCGTTGCTGGGTTGACGTGACTCTATAAATGAAAAGCTGCCCAAAATAAGTGCTATAAAAACTATGGCTATAGTCGAAGATAATTGGTGATAAGACGGGTCGAGTTTGATCCAAATACTAAATTCGTCAAAAATCAAAGCCAGCGACACACCATATAGAATAAATAAAAACCAAGCTGGTCTGGTTTTGTGGAAAAATAAAGTATAAAAAGTAGTGCAACACAGCAGTAAAATACCATATGCAAAGTGGTGAATGTGAAAATCACCAATAAAGTCGTAGCCTAAAAGTGGAATATTCATATTTAGCTCAATGGCTTTAACTATCAAACGCGAAAATCCAATTGTAACTAAATATGATAAAGTTGTTAGTAAAAAGGGTTTTTGTTCAAAGTGTTGTCGCTCGGCAAATTTTAAAAATCTGGTCATTTTGAAAACTTAAATCTTTATCCGCAATCACACAAGTCGCAAGTCCAGAGTTCGGGTTTGATCTCATATATTTGTTTTACACTTTCTATTAAATTAGGCGTCTAAAAAGGTTTTGTAATAAGTTTTTGAGGTGAATAAACCGTTTAGTAACGACATTTACCCTAAATGATACTCAGATAAAACACGGTGAAAATTTTGAATGTTTTTTGAAACACAATAGTTTAGATTATAGCTTAGAAAAAAGGTTTTGAAGTAATCAAGTTTGGTGTAAAGATACTTTGTCCAGTATTAAACACATATGACACTAATCCTTAGTTTTATGCTAAGATTAAGTCACTATGTTTACTTCAGATGATAAATACAAGATACTTCGAC
>JAYUNN010000012.1:0-10713 GCA_043761585.1 bacterium | reverse complement strand
AAATTGAACTCTTTGACGAACTACAACAAATATTCAAATCTTACACTGAGTTTTTTCAAATGGGAAAGTAAGTTTTCTCCTATGCTTGAGCCTAAATATTAAACCCATCTTTTTTTCCTCGTCCATCTCTGCTCCCTAAAAAATACCTTGTTGGGACAGAAAAATCCTGCAACTGTTTGAGCGTAGTAAATAACCTAATTTTTTAATATTATAATAGGGTTTTGTGGAGTGAAGGAGTCCAAATACCGAGTCGGCCTGGAGAATAAAAAAGTTTAAGTTTTGATGAAGATATCTCGTTTTTAGAGTTTGGTGGTGGTACATTAAATACTCCGTACATTGAACTATTGACCTATATCCAAGCTAAGTGAAGTATGGTGGTAGAAGTAACTCGATTTTAAGAGGCGAGGAAATTTATCTAAAGTTTATCCAAGTTAATTACGCGATCTATGCGGATCTGGCTCACAAATTCTGGTACGTGACTAACTAAAATCAGAGCACCTTCAAACTCATCAAGAGCTTTAGCGATAATTGGTAAATGTCTAAAATTGATATGGTTGGTAGGTTCGTCAAAAATCAAAATTGCTGGTTCTTGCAAAGCCAAGTGGGCAAAAGCTACTAAACCTTTTTGACCTTCACTTAAGTCACCAATTTTAAGATTGATGATATCAGAAGTGATCAAAAAGCCAGCTGCAATCATGCGCATATACTGTTCATCACCCTCAGGTGTGGTCTCAAGCAGCGACTCTCGAACGCTCTTACTAAAATCAAGTGTGGAAAAATCTTGACGATAATAACCAATTACTAGATCGGGTGCAAATTTTATGCCTGGAGCTGTGCCATTTGCAATTGCCTCTAGCAAAGTGGTCTTGCCGATACCATTTGGACCAGTGAGCTGGATGTGAATACCTTTTCGCAGTTCCAGTGAGATTTTTTTGGTTTCTGGGACACCGCTTTTAATTACTGTAATATTTTCTAAGTTCATTAAAACGCCACCAATTTCTTCTTGAACATTGATATCAAATCCTCGAATGGTGCGATCTTCACGCCTGACATCTACTTTTTGACCTTCTGCTTCCTCGACTTCCTCGCGAAGTTTAGCAGCTAATTTACGCATTTTTCCACCTTTGTTGGCAAAAAAGTTAATTTTTTCCTTCTGCTCACGAATTTGCGACTGCAGCCGCGTATTTTTCATGTTATCTCGCACAATCTGTTTTGAAATCTGCTCAACTACATCGAGATAGTTACCGTTGTACATTTCTATTTTTTTAGTAAAAACATCCAAATAGATGACTCCATCAGTGAAACTATTTAAAAACTCAGCGTCATGAGAAATAACTAGTAAAGTTTTGTCATAAACCATCAAATAGCCAGTTAAATGATCAATTCCATCTTGGTCTAAATTATTGGTTGGCTCATCTAAAAGCAGTAAATCAGGATCGGCAATCAGGGCGTAAGCTAGTAAAAGTCTAGCTTGTTGACCGCCAGAGTGAAAGCGAACCAGCTTATCAAGATCATAATTTTGAAAGTTGACAGCATCCATTACTTCAGCAATTTTTACATCGAGATTGTATTGAATTTCGTCGAAGGCTTGTGCAAAATACTCTCGGACCGTTAAATCCATTTCAGTTTTTTCGATCACCTGTTTAGCGTGACCAATAGTCAAACCACTACTCATGTTAATTTGACCACTTTTGGGCTGTATTTGTTTCGTAATTAGCTCAAAAATTGTACTTTTACCGGCACCATTTTGACCCATTAAAGTTATTTTAGCGCCTTGTCTGATTATAAAATCAGTATTGTCCAAAATTTGCTTATTTTCTGTAAATTCAAACGAGACACCGTTAAATCTAAGTATTACTTCATTGTCAGCCATAAATATGTTTTAATATATTAAAGATCATGTATAAAGCCAGTTTTGTCAATCGAAATCGGTTTGATTTATAATTGCAACTAAGTTGCTTTATTATTCTATTTGATCTCCACTAAAAGGCATTTATTCCCCTTCAGGCTTTGTATATGCTTGTCATCTGTAAATATCTTACTACAAATAACTTTAGACTAAAAGCTCATTTAACTTAAAAAATACTCGAAGCAATGTCGCCAATTATCTCAATCCAAGATTTCATCAAATTTTTAAAAAAACCAAGTTTAGCACTTGATAATTCTGTTAAAAAATCCTGGCTTTTTTGGCTAGTACTAATAAGCGGAGCTCAATTCTTGTCGATATTGACCGGTTTCATCGGTAGTGCTGCTTTATCAGCTTTCGGATTTCAAGGACAAAATTCTGTACAAACTGCGATCGTAAATTTACCGAGTTGGTTATTTTTTGTCTTAGTGGCCGTGCAGGCACCAATTACAGAGGAAATAGCTTTTCGTTTATTTTTAAAACCGAGTTTCTGGCGCTGGATTGTGGCATTTTTTGGGATTACTTTCTATATCCAGCAAACTTTACCAAGTGATCTAGTATTTTTAAATTACGGCCTCAGTCCAGATTTTGATTATTTGGTTTCAGCCATTCTAAATAGCTTGGGACTAGCTCTTGGCTTAGGTTTAATTTTTAAAATACGGCCTAAAATTCTAACCAAATCGGAAATCTACTTTAAAAAATATTTTGCGGTGTTTTGCTATGTTTCAGCTTTATCATTTGGAGCGATTCATATCCAAAATTATAGTGACTTAGGCTGGCTTTGGTGGCTAGCTCCATTGTTGGTTTTACCGCAAATAATTATTGGATTTGTGATTACTTATTTGCGGGTGCATATGGGATTTAGATGGGGAGTTTTAGCTCACTCACTATACAACAGCGTGGCCGCCATCCCAATTTTAATCCTATCTTTACTACCAGCAGATATTTTTGCAAAACTCTTGAGCGGTGATAAAACCAGTTCAGATATGGCTACTTTGAGCACTTTAAATCCAAACCAAGCAAATTTAATTCTTTTGGCTGCAGTTTTTTTTGCATCGGGGTTGGCCTGGAATTTCTTTTGTTTTGTGTGGCTGACTTGGTCATACTTTAAATCAAAAACAATTGTCACTAATTCTTAGGTTTAATTAAAATTTAGATCAAACGACTATCTGGGTTCAATATTTTAACAGTATCATCAAAACCTCGGTGGCCAAACTAAATATCACACCGACTCCCCTTTTCCTTCTCTGGTCTAAAAAATAAAAACAACCAAGCTTTGAAAAAGTATTTTGTTTTGGTAGTTTTGTAGCTAAAGATATTGAGGTTTCTACAGTTTATGCCACGCATTTTTGCCATCAAACTAACAGGTTTACTCGGAAAGCTAAATTATTTTATAAAAGTACTTTACTTCTTTTAGGATCAGAAAACTTATTTTTTACAAGCCTCAATCAAGCCTTTAAATAATGGGTGTGGATAATTTGGCCTGCTTAAAAACTCTGGGTGACTTTGAATTCCCATATAAAATGGGTGAATGTTTTGATCCAGCTCCATAATTTCGACCAAGAAATTTTCTGATTCTTTATTGGCTACTTTAAGCTCATGCTTTCCACTTACCTTAAAACCATGTTGCTCAAAAGCCTGTATATAAGTCGCTTGTACTTCTAATCGGTGGCGATGCCGCTCCATGGTTGAAGTTTTACCATATAGTTTGACCGCCAATGTACCAGGAACAAGATCACAGGAATAACCACCGAGGCGCATAGTGCCGCCTTTTTTATGAATCCCAAGCTGCTCCGGAATATAGTCAATCACGATTTCTTTACCCGTCATATCCGCCCTACTATCAAACATTTCTGAGGTGTAAGCATCCATATTTAAGACATTTCTAGCAAATTCAATGGCCGCCATTTGCAAACCTAGGCAAATTCCTAAATATGGTATTTTGTTTTCGCGAGCGTATTGAGCAACTTTGATTTTTCCTTCCATGCCACGTTTGCCAAAGCCGCCCGGAACTATGATCGCATCACAAGATTTCAGCTTATCCCACTCTAAATCTTTAATAGTACTATTTTCGAATTTCTCAGCATCCAGAAGCAAAGTTTCAACTTCCACACCGCTACTAAAGGCGGCAATTTTAATCGATTGCTGTAAGCTATAATCTGCATCGCCCAGCTTTGCGGCATATTTACCTACGATAACGATAATTATTTTTTGAGTAGGATTCTGCACTTTACCAGTTTTTTCAAAAAAATCGCTGAGTTTAGGTTTGATCTCTTGACCCAAAAAAGTCTGTAAGTTTTGAACCATTGGTGTGCCACTTAGATATTTTGGCACTTCATAGATGCTACTAAAATCTGGTAAGGCGATGACGGCACTTGAAGGTAAATTCCCGAATAATGCAATTTTATTTAAAATCTCAACAGGAACGTGTTGCTCACCCTCCGGGGTATACCTAGCCACAATGATGTCTGGCTGTAAACCAACTCTAAGTAGTTCTCGCACTGAATTTTGCAGTGGTTTTGATTTGAATTCACCACTACAATCCAAATATGGCACATAACCTAAGTGAATATGCAAAACGTTTTGACGATGTTCGCGACGAAACTGTCTATAACTCTCTAAAAAAATCTCCGCTTCCATATCACCCGTAGAGCCACCCACCTCAATTAATCTAACATCTGAACCTAATCCTTGAACAAAACACTCTTTGATATAATTGGTGACATGAGGGATTAACTGGACATTTTTTCCCAAATAATCTCCATCACGCTCTTTAGCTAAAATCTTATCATATATTTTGCCAGCCGTTACTGAAGAGTTTGTGGTCAAATTTACATCTAAAAATCTTTCATAATGACCTAAATCTAAATCGGTTTCACTACCGTCTTCTAGGACATAAACTTCACCATGCTCAAAGGGCGACATAGTGCCAGGGTCGATATTTAGGTAAGGGTCAAACTTAACTGCATCCACACTCAAACCAGCTGATTTTAAGAGCAGACCAATTGAAGCTAGTGTAATCCCCTTTCCCAGACCTGATACGACACCACCAGTGATAATTATAAATTTAGACATAGTATTTTACAAATTTAAAGATGGCAAAGTTTAAGAGGCCCTGTCAAATAAGTTTGTTCGCAGTCTAACTACGAGCTACTCTTAGTAAAATAGTTGCCCGTGTTCACAACAATTATTATGAATAATCTTGTGGTATTTACTAGCAACTTGGCTAATGCAACTTGTTAGCGTTTAGCTAGCGTGATTATTAAATAAAATAAAACCAATGCCAAATTTATGAGTTTCTGAGGAGAAGCCATTTAAAATTTTAAATTAAACCAATTTATAAAATCTTTTAATCTAGTATTTCTTGCCATATCACTGCTAAATCTCGACCTAAGGCATCGGAAATTTCACACAATTTCATAATGGTAAGGTTTCTTTCACCTCGCTCAATAGCTCCAACATAGGTACGATGAATTCCTACTCTTGCACCAAATTCTTGTTGAGTGAGTCCTAATTTGCGGCGATAAAGCCTGACTGTAGCCCCAAATCTTTTTAAAATTGTTTTTTTACGCAGCATAGTGAACGATTTGATTAAAAAAGTTTCAAGAAAAAGCCTTGAGTTATGTCCAAATTTTTTCAGCTAATCTAAAATTGTATTTAGATACTTTAAACTACTTATAGTTTGACAAACTGGAATCAATACCGTATATATATAGGTGTTATATTGTGGTAACTTTTGCATTGAATTATATATCATATAATCATGTTCAAGTTTATTATGTATTGTCAGTATTTTGTCAAGTCGGTGGCATAGTTTGACGTTTAACGCCTTTATTTTACGAATTTAATTTATTTTATGACTCAAAAAAACCCAATTTTAACTAGTTTTGGAAGCTTACTTAGAACCGTTAGAGAAGAAGTCGGACTTTCTCAAGAAAATCTAGCCATCAAAGCTGGTCTCCATCGTAACTACATCGGCATTTTAGAGCGTGGTGAGCAAAATCCTTCGCTACTTGTGATGTTAAAAATTTCAAAAGCTTTAGATATGACTTTAGCAGATTTATTAGCTAAACTACCAAGCAATATTTTAGATTTGTTGGATATTGAATAGACTTAGAAATCGCGAGTCTGATTGTAACACAAAACAATAAAGTTTTGATAAAGAATTAGTTTTAGGAATTTGATAGTTGCGAGTTTAAGACTCTAAAATATTAAAACTACGATACTGTTAATAAACCATTAAATAAGATAATTCCCGCCTTGAGCGGGATTGTTTTTTGGGCATTTTAAAATATCCACATGAAAAAACTCCCCAGTAATGGGAAGTAAAAGTCTGAATTGGTAGCGCTACGGGGAGTCGAACCCCGCTTACTGGAATGAGAATCCAGCGTCCTAACCGATAGACGATAGCGCCATTTTAATCAAGTACATTGAAATGAAAACAGTCATTATCGCATTTGTCAAGATAAAATGCTGGGTTTAAAACAAAACCCAAAGTCAGATCTAAACCCCATCTAGCCAATTTAAAGTATCCATAGCAGCCTTGCAGCCCTCACCCGCAGCTGTAATAGCCTGCCGGTAGTGGGTATCATCTACGTCACCACAAGTAAAAATACCATCAACGCTAGTCATTTGGCCAATTTTTGGTCGTAAATATCCGACTTCATTCATATCTAGCTTACCTTTAACAAAATCTGTATTTGGAATATGACCAATAGCTATAAACAAACCATCAATTTTGAGATCTGATTTTTGGCCTGTAATAATATTTTTTAAAATCAATTTATCCAAAACTTCATCGCCTACAATCTCATCCACGACAGAGCTATAGATTACTTCGACTTTTGGATTATCTAAGATGCGTTTTTTCATAATATCGCTAGCTCTAAACTCATCTCGGCGATGAATCAAATAAAGTTTGTCCGCAAAATGTGTTAAGTGATTGGCTTCTTCCATGGCTGTATCGCCGCCGCCAACTACCGCAATTACTTTTTTACGATAGAAAAAACCGTCACAAGTGGCACAAGTATGCACGCCGTTACCGATTAACTTGTCCTCATTTGGTAGGCCTAAATACTTAGCCCTGGCTCCACTGCTGATAATCACGGCATCATAGGTAGTTTTACCCGCGATAGTTTCGACTGTAAAAATAGGTTTTTGACCAGATTTATCTATTTCGATATCGATGACATCACCTAAAATAATCTGAGTCCCAAAACGAACTGCTTGTTTTTGCATATTTTGCATCAGTTCACTGCCGTCAATACCGTCTATAAAACCTGGAAAATTTTCTATAACAGTGGTGGTGGTGAGCTGACCACCAGGCTGAGAGCCTAGATACATATCCACGACTGCCCCACCACGAGCCGCATAAATAGCAGCCGTACAGCCAGCTGGACCTGAGCCAATGATGGCAATTTTATTTTTTTGATCTGACATATTTTAGAAAAAAAGATTTTTAGCTTTGCTGGAATTTTGTGATTAATTTAAATTAATTGTAGCTCTTAGATTGCATTTTAGTCAAACTTCAGATTTTATTGGTGCTTTAAGTTTGAGAATACGCTTCATAGTTTAAAAAATTAGATTCTGCTTGATGATTTGGGCTTGCAAGACTCTCAAATTTCGCCATATATTGAAAGTCGCACTACTTTTAGGTTCATCCGTTCCAAAGAGGTGGTTTTTTGGGTAATAGGAGGCAGGAGATGGGTTTAATATTTAGTTATGCTGCTTGGATTTTAACCGAAATTTTGGCGAGAATGAGAAAAAATAAAAAAATTGGCGAAAATTAATTTGTTCCTGAAAAATTAGAATTGCATTTATCGACTTTTACTAAAGCATTTGATATCAATCTCTGAAAAGTTTTACACTAAAAATTTATACAAAAAAGACAGTTGACAAAACCCCAATTCTAACGCAGGCTCAAACTATCATGCCCGAAAAAACTCTACTCGAAGTTCGAGATCTGTCCATGGCCTATGGGCCCAAAACCATTTTAGACAAAGCCTCTGTCAGTATTTTAGAGAAGCAAAAAATCGGCGTTATCGGTCGTAACGGTGCTGGGAAAACCACTTTTTTCAAAATGATCCTAGGGCAAGTTGAGCAAGATAGTGGTGAGATAGTCAAAATGCCACAGTTAAGGCTAGGCTATATCGAGCAAAATGATCCTTTTTTGCCTGATGAAACTGTGCTAGAATTTTTAGAAAGATATACTGGTAAGCCATCTTGGGACTGTGCTAAAGTCGCTAGTCAATTTGAGCTAAAAGCCGATCGTCTGGCTATGAAAATCACCGATTTGTCAGGTGGTTATCAGATGCGCGTCAAACTAACAGCTACACTACTTTTTGAGCCAAATTTATTACTTTTAGACGAACCAACTAACTATTTAGATTTAACCACGTTAATACTGTTAGAAAATTTTTTAAAGGGTTTTAACGGTGCTTTTTTAGTCATCACTCACGACCGAGAGTTTATAAAAAAAACCTGTAATATCACGTTAGATGTTGATCACGGTCAACTTTTTCTACATCCCGAACCACTGGAAGAGTATTTGGAGTACAAAGCCGAGCAAAAAGCTCTAGCTGCTAGTGTCAATCTCAATATTGAACGCAAACAGAAACAACTCCAAACTTTTGTGTCGCGTTTTGGTGCCAAAGCTAGCATGGCCAAATCAGCACAGTCAAAAATGAAGCAAATCACCAAACTTGATGATAAAAAAATCTCAATTGCGAACCCTTTTTCGAGCGTCAAAATGCATATTCCAAGCATTGAAGCCAAGCAAGGTTTTGCCATTGAAATCAAAAATTTGACTATTGGTTACCCTGGTAAAAAAGTAGCCTCAGGCATAAATTTTGAGATCGAACGCGGTTCTAAAGTGGTAATTTTAGGTGACAATGGTCAAGGTAAAAGCACACTTTTAAAAACAATCGCGGGCGAACTAGAGGCGCTTGAAGGCCAGTCCTACTGGAAAAATGGCTTGAAGCTAGCCTACTATCACCAGCATGTCAGTAGTGGTATGCATCCAGACCAAACTATCTATAGCTACGCCAAAAGTGCGGCCTATGGATCAGCTCACGAGGACGAGATTTTTAGAGTTTTAGGCAATTTCTTATTCAAACGAACCGATTACGAAAAAACAGTCAAAGTCATGTCAGGTGGTGAGAAAGCCAGGCTGTGTTTAGCGGGAATGTTTTTGTCAAAAGCTGATGTATACCTCCTAGATGAGCCGACCAATCATTTAGATTTTGAAACTTGCGAGGCGATGGGTGCGGCCCTAGGCAGTTTCAATGGCACAGTTATCGTGGTTAGCCACAATCGTACTTTTGTAAATCTAATCGCCAACCAAATCGTCGAGGTCAAAGCTGGTACAGTTAAACGTGTTTTAGGCAGCTACGAGCAGTATGTCTGGCAGCTAGAGCAAGAACTCGAGCAAACTCAAGGTGTCACTGAAACGAAAAACGCAAGCGATGGCACTTCTGGCAGAAGCGTATCTGATCTCAAAGCTAGAAAAAAACGACTATATGAGGCCAAAAAAGAGCTAGTGAGCGTCGAGCGAAAGATAAATTCGTTAAATAGTTTAGTCGAACAAGGTGCGGATTTGGAGCAAAATCAGGCTCTTCTAGCCGATAAAGAAATCACTTGGCTTGAGCTTACAGCCGAAATTGAGGAGCTTAGTGGCGAGTAGCTTAGTGACGAGTAAAGGATTTGTTTTTACAAATATTTGAAATATATTAGAATTTGATTCAGTAAACCTAAAGATAGGCTTCCCTTTCACAGCTGACTCAAATCCACAACGGCCAAACCCAAAATAGTGAGTAATATTTTAGTTTCAGTTAATCATTCGACTATTTCAATACGAAATAAATATAAACCGAGGTTTTGTGTAGCTCAGCAGTCTAAATACCCTATCAAGTGGAAATATAGGATAATTAAGTTTATGGTTTCCGGAATTTGCTAGTTGAAGTTTAAGATTGCTTAATTTCGATAAATTAGATTTGAAATCTAAAAGGTTACATTTCGTCAGAATCGGTACTAATGCGGCTTGGATTATTTGTAATCTAGATCTCGAGTTTCATAAGTAGAATTACAAATTTAAAGCAAATTTTTAGCTAGAGATTACAATTCTTTCTAGATACAGAGCTAAGGAATCTGAACTTTAAAGCGTTTTGGCTGAGAAAAATGGTGACTAAATAAATCTTTTTAGTGATTCTAAAATTTTACATTTAGCTTGACTCAAACACAAATTTCACTAATTTTTTACTTTAGGCTAGTTGGACGGTAACCTGAGTGTTTGACTTTAAAAATCAGACACAGGGGAGGAAAGTCGGGACACCCCAGCCGTAAAAAAGCTGTGAAGTGGGTGGCGGCCTAGTAGACCGCCGGGCGTAAGCCTAGGGAGTGGAGGAATCCACTGAAAAGTGCAACAGAAACATACCGCCACGCAAGTGGTAAGGGTCAAATCGTGAGGTAAGAGCTCACGCGTGAAGGCTGGCAACAGTCCACGGGGCAAACCCCATCCGGTGCAATGCCAAATATGGTAGGCAGCAATAGAGAAATTACCGTCTCCATTCGAAAGAATGCTAGACAGAATCCCGCTTACAGACTAGCCTAAACTAAAATAACTTTGCTCAATTCTTTGCTTTAATCAAAGCTTTTGAGTACATATTGTATTTGATAATAAATCACGCTTCCATTTTGGGAGATTTTTTATTTTTCTAAATCCCCGACCCCGACCAAAACCCAACCCCTAAATCACAGTTTCCACAATAGTTCCTTGAAAGTTACCAGCTAAGAGAAGTGAGGGAATACGT
>JAYUNN010000011.1:0-76814 GCA_043761585.1 bacterium | reverse complement strand
ATGGAGATGGGATAAATCAGAAAAAGAATTATTTGACGATCTCCTAAAGATATTTAAAAATTATCTTAACTTTTTCAATATGCTAGGCTAGAGCCATATTTATAACCGCTTAATCAAATAATTTTAGTCGGTGAGTGCGAAAAAAAATATGTATGCACTAATCGCAAATAATCCCATCCATACTCGGAACTGGAGTAAGCCCGCTGCTGCTGATATCCCTAATAGGAAGCTTACGATGAATCCCAAAATTATTAAAAAAACAGCTAGACCCTCGAGCTCCTCGATAAAACTAATCCAATTTTTCACGATCAATTCTCCGCTAAAGAACACAAATTTATAACAAATATTACTTTCGTAAAAAAAATAAAAATTTGTAGTAAATTTGATTAATCTAAATTTTAACCACAAAAATCTGCTTATGTCAAATTTTAGTTTAAACTAGCTATCTAGGTTTTATGTTGACTAAAAATTTTGAATTGTCTTTAATATAGCTAATTTTATCAAAAAATTTATAAAGTTTGTAGAGTTATGTCCGATCAATCCAATCAAAATACTACTAAAAATTTATCAAAAAATTTACCGATTATTATCGCCGTGACTGTGATGATCTTGCTCGGTGGAGCAGGTATCTGGTTTTTTACCAAACCAAACCCTAGTCCAAGCATAAATACAGCCAACAAATTCACACTTCCAAACTCGACTGTTCCTGCCACTTCAGATGTGCCTGAAAACCAAACTCCCAGTCTAATGGCCAGTGACTCGAGCCCGCTTTCGCAGCCTCAAGGTAGCAACCCCAACCCTAATACAGCCGCTTCAACCTCTAAATATAAAGACGGCTCTTACACCGCCAACGGCCAGTATATCTCACCAGAAGGCACCGAAACACTTGGTGTCACTGCAGCTATCAAAGATGGTAAAATCTCGGCTATTACTATCACGCCAAAAGCTGCCGACAGTAAATCAATTCGGTATCAAGGCTTTTTTAAAGATGGAATCAGTGGAGTAGCGGTGGGCAAATCTCTAGATCAAGACCTGGACCCAGGTGTCGTCAACGGCTCATCACTAACTGGTGCAGGCTTTGTACAGGCCATGGACGCCATCAAGCTACTAGCTCAAAAATAAGCTTATCGCCTGCAGAAAAATAAAATTTTCCAGACACTCAAACAATTAGATATCTGTCTCAAATGGCTGGTTGGATGCGCAGCAAAACTATGAGACCTTAAACCTCTAATGAAATTAATGATTTTGTGGCACACTCTTTTACTTTTACAACTTTAGCGACGACTTGGTGGTTAAAAATCTATGACCAAACTCACAAAAAACCATTAAATCAAATTTTTGAAGAAGTGCAAAATTTAAGTTTTGAATTTGAGAAAAATTACTCTAGATTTATAGATTCGAGCTTTGTTTCCAAGTTAAACAGAGATAAGAGTATACAAAATTTTCCAAGTGAGTTTTTTGAAATGCTTAATTTTGGTGAATACTCTAAAGCTCAAAGTTTAAATAACTTTAACTTAGCCGTGGGTGGAATTTTAGAGGATTTGGGCTATGACTCGAGTTATAGTTTTGCTTCCAAATCAAAAATAGTTGATGTAGATGCATCTCTGGAATCTTTTTTAGTTTTAGATCCAATGCTAATCAAAATTCGATCCGAAATCAGGCTTGATCTAGGCGGATTAGGCAAAGGCTGGCTAATCGATAAAATCGCAACTTATCTACTTGAAAATGGCCTGAAATATTTTAGCATCAATGGTGGTGGTGATATTTACTGCACTTCGGACCATGATACTCCACTTGAATTTGTATTGGAAAATCCTGCTAAATTGACTCAAGCTATCGGTAAAATCCAAATAAAAAACTGTGGTCTGGCTAGTTCTGCTGCAAATCGACGCTCGTGGCTAGATAAAAATACAGGTCAAATTCAACATCATTTGATAAATTTAGGGCAAAATTACTCTAAAAACTTTATCCAAAATCAAAAATTAGCAGTTTTCACAAGCGGTAAAAATGGACTTTTGAGCGATGTAGCAAGCACAGCCATTTTTGTAGCTGAGCCAGAAGAAATTCAAGCAATCGCTAAAAATTTTGAGGTCGAGTTTTGTATTATTTGGTCAGATTTTAGTTTTACCAAAAGTCAGAATTACGCTGGAATACTTTATCAATAAAGCTTTTTAAGCTAGTTTATAAAGAAAATTTTCACCTTTCAAGGGATAAATCTTGACAGCTATAAAATTTTTATCCATACTTAACAAGTTGCGCAAGAATGTAAAAAATCTTGAGTTATAGTAAAAATATTCCTAGGTAGCTCAGCGGTAGAGCAGTTGACTGTTAATCAATTGGTCGTCAGTTCGAATCTGACCCTGGGAGCCAAAAGGCAAAATTACTTCGACCCCAAACGGGGTCGTTTTTTATGTCTAAAACTCAAGATATATCAGACACAACCATTCTGGCACCAAGCTAGCAAAGATTCCAGCCTACAAAAACTCACTTGGGTGACCGTACTTTTTAGCAAGAGAGTGCCACAAAAACTTTACCGTACCTACGCCGTCTATAATAAATCAAACATTAATCTAGGTTTCTGATAGCTAGAAGTAACATAACTGTATTTCTAGTTGACTTATCTCAGATCGACGCAGAGCAGCTTGGATTTTATTTCCAAGATTAAATATTGGTGATTTTAATTCAGTGATTTCAGACCTAAGTAAATTTATTCGAGCTATTATTTCATTTTTTTGTTTTAATTGCTTCATAGTTTGAAATACTAACTCAATCTTATCTAAGTCAACATCTACAAATCTTCCTAACTTAATCAATTTTTGAAAGTTTTTTAGCAGACGACTACAGTTAATTACGCCGCGTTTAGGATCATTTAAATAAATATAAAGATTCCATAGATTTGCGTCAGATTTTAGTAATAAATCGCTATCATCACTGGAGATTAATTTTCCTAATACAATTGAAATATCCTGATTTTTAATTAATTTTTGGATAAAATTTTAATCACAACTAAATTCTGCCTGACTAAAACATTGGCCGTACTCTTTTGGCTCCAAGAATCCAGTCTCAAGATTAAGTTTGGCAGCACCAACACCAATATTTAAGATAAAGTTTTTTAGACCAGTTTTTGTGTTTAAGTCACATTCAAATTGAGACATTTCACTTATTTGGCTGATAAAAAGGTTTATTTCCTGCATCGCTGTAACTCGGTCTCCTGATGAAAGTTCATCCAAGGCCTGGCTATTAAACCCGATCATAATATCAGCTTGACTGCGTCCAAAAATTACAAATTGTTCTATTTCGGGTGGGATGCGTATTTTTATGGCCTGAAAGCAAGCTCGAATCACTGCATCGCCGTTGGCTAAGCCAAGATTATCGTTGATACCTTTGATGACTTCTTTAAAAACTATCAAACCACTAAGTTGTCTAGCTTTCACAAGTTCATCAAAAGCGTGCTTATTGTAGGCCATATCACCCAATACTGGGTCGTGCATATAATTTACCAAATACTGAGCCAGATATCGAAGATAAAAATTGTTTAGAGCTTCGCCTGTGTCTTTTGCTACACTTTTGTCTGTTTTTTTCGCTAAATCTAGCAATATTTTAATTCCAGGAAATTTGTTAGCAAGCTCTTCGCAGAAACGCACTAATTCAACATTGGGTTT
This sequence comes from bacterium, assembly GCA_043761585.1. Lineage (GTDB taxonomy): Bacteria > Patescibacteriota > JACMRA01 > JACMRA01 > JAYUNN01 > JAYUNN01. The sequence goes on along the minus strand of JAYUNN010000011.1, from coordinate 73,152 downwards.
TTGATAATTTAAGTCCTGATTCTTGGCTTCAAAATCTAACGCAGCTGTTTCTTGAGCTATTATTTGAATCCAATGGGTTACAAAATAAGACTCAAATTTTTCCATTAGGCTGGCACCTGGAAGCGCTTGGATTTCACTCATAGCGTAGTCGATATTGCTACGTTCTGGGATCAGGCCGATCTCACACAGCAAAAGATCATAGATCAGACCTCGAATCTGACTTTCTTCCATCTCTCGAGAACTCCCAGTTTCACGCACTTTAGGTCGCGACTCGTCAAATGCTGTACCATTTTTTATATTAACTAAGCCGTTTTTTGAGGTTAAAGTATTATTTGAATCAAAATAGCCATAAATTGTTTCAATTTGCTTCACTCTGTCGATAATTTCCAGTTCTACTTTTACTAAAACCTGATTCATCTGGTCTTGATTTACAGCTTTGATCAAAATCGTAAACTCATCCCCACCGACTCTATAAACTGAAACTATCGGCAGCTCTGGTAAATCTGAAAATTCATCCACAACTCTTTGGCAACCTTTGATCATGGCACCAGCAATTTGATATAGAGTAAAATCACCTTGTCCAGCGTTATCAATTGCTTTTAGACTAGATATATCAATTGTTAAGATTTTTGCTTCTGGCAATTTTATGTCTGACTGAGCTTTTTGATCATTTTTTAGTATGAGTTTTGTAATATTTTCTTGAATTTGTGAATTTATTAATTCATTAAAACTAGGATCTAGATTTTTCCAAAATTCAATTAATCTGGCCAGAGTTGTTTGTTTGATATTCTGTAATAGCACAGTTCGATTGGCGATATAAGCTGGCTTATCAATGTCAAAAGGTTCGCGATTTATTCCTACAGGAATTTGAGTTCTGGCTGCACCTTGCTCAAGATAAAAATGCCTCATTAGCAGCGATTCCAAAAGTTTTATTCTAGACTTAGTGGTGGAGCTTAGTTTTTCAAAATTTACTGACTCTAACTGGTTTTTTGAGTAAACCAATGAATGTGAGAATTTTTTAGCATTTAAAAGTATGTTCAAAATAAGGCTGATATTTATTAAAACTGGTTTTATTTCCTGTGGACTTAAAGTTTTTTCCATATTTAAACTTGTTTTTTGACAGTTTCCTAAAGATTAGGTTTGATCCAAATAATTATAATTTTTTCCAAAAATAAAATTTTGGTAATATTTTCAACAAACAGTTAATAGTCTCACACCTTATGCCAGTTGTCAACCTATCTCTCGATACAATCGTAAAATTTGCCCGTAGAAAGGGGTTTGTGTTCCAATCAAGTGAAATTTATGGTGGTTTTGCTGCTACTTATGATTATGGACAACTTGGAACTTTGCTTAAAAAAAATTTAATTGATGCTTGGAAATACTGGATGATTACAAGTCGAACTGACGTTTTAGAAATAGAAGGAGCTATTTTTTTGCATCCAAAAGTTTGGGAAGCCTCAGGGCACATTGGTGGTTTTTCAGATTTGATGGTTGATGATTTAGTCACTAAAAAGCGTTACCGAGCTGATCATTTGATCGAAGATGCAGGAGTAGTAGATTGTTCCGATCAGAATGTTGAATTTTATAAAGGATTTATAATCTATCAAGCTAAAACTAATCAAAATAAGATTTGGCCTTTGTCAATTATTGAGCATTTTAAAAAGAATGCTAACACTTTTAATTTAAATATTGAAACTATTGAAGCTGATGTTCATAATACAATCAAAAACCTATTACTTCAGAATCTGTTAATAGTTATTGATCAGGATAAACTAGAATACTTGGCTAAACCAGAACTTTTAAACAATAAAACGATTATTGACAATGCAGGGGGTTTCAACGCTGAACAGGCTGATGAAGTAATAAAATACTACAATTTAAAAAGCCCAGATGGGAATCCGCTTTCTACACCAAAAAAGTTCAATTTACTTGTTAAAACTCATCTTGGCCCAGTTGAGAATGATGCTAGTTTGGTATATTTAAAAGGCGAAGCTTGCCAAAATATTTATGTAGATTGGAAGCAAGTTCAAGAAACAAGTCGAAAAAAACTACCTTTTGGTATAGCACAAATGGGTAAAGCTTTTAGAAATGAGATCACAGTCAAGCAATATATGTTCAGAACTCGAGAATTTGAACAGATTGATTTACAGTTTTTCGTAAAACCTCACACTGAAAATGAGTGGTTTGAGTTTTGGAAACAGTACAGATATGATTTTTATACTAAACATTTAGGGTTTAACCCTGAAAACATCAAATGGCATCAACACAATAAAGCTGAACTTGTCTTTTATGCAACTGACGCGTGGGATATTTACTACAGTTTTGGCGAAATGGGCTTTAAAGAACTAGAAGGTGTTCATAATCGCACCGACTATGACACTCGCCAACATCAAACTTTTAGTGGCACTGATTTAACTTATTTAGATCCAGAAACTAACGAAAAATATTTACCATACATTGTTGAAATGTCACTTGGTGTGAACCGTCTATTTTTAGCTACTTTGTTTGAGTTTTATGATGAAGAAAAATTGGAAACTGCAGAAGGTAAACCAGAAGATATTCGGACCGTACTTAGATTCCCATTTGACATTGCTCCTTATAAAATAGCGGTTTTGCCACTGATGAAAAAAGATGGCATGGGTGAAAAAGCCAGTGAGCTATTTAAAAATCTCAGAAAAGCTGGAATTATGGCAGATTTTGATGATGCTGGCTCAATCGGCAAGCGCTACCGCCGACAAGACGAAAACGGCACACCGTGGTGCATTACAATTGATTACGAAACCTTAGACCAAGGCTCCAAAGATTATAACACCGTCACCTTAAGGCATCGTGATACCATGGAGCAAATCCGAGTACAGCTAGATCAGATCCAAAATTATCTAAATCCTGAAAAATTTGGAAAATAGAGCTTCAAAAGCTTGATATTTTTTGATAGTTTGGATTTATAATCCAAGATCTATTTACAAAACACAAAAAAGTCTATAACTTAGTAGTAATACAATTTGACCATAGTTATCAACCAATTTATGCCTAAAATTAATCCTCGAAATATTTTTTACCAATTTTTAACTATTCTTTCGTTATTTGTCTCACTAGCTTTTTTCAGCTTTCCTAGTCAAGGACTTGCCTATCAAGTTAGCAGCGTCAAAAATCTTCCATCAGTAATATTTTCAGCAGCAAAAAGAAAAGCTGCTCCAGTTGCATTACCACCTTTTGATATAGCTAGTCGTGACAAAAGCTCTGATGGATCTACCACTAAAATCTCAATCCCAGATCTAGGTGTCTCAGCTCCGCTAATTTACTCCAACACTTCTGATATTCAGAGTGCGGACTGGAACTGTCTTAAAGATGTCAGATCTTGCCCAATGCGGTTTTTGTTGAGATATGGAATCTTACATATTTCTGGAACTCCTGATCCAGGCCAGCTGGGTAATAGTATTTTAGTCGGTCATAGCAGCTGTTACACCAAAACGGAAACAGTCAACGGTCGCACCACCGAATACTGCAAAGTATTAGAAAAAATCAATACTTTAAGAATCGGCTCAAAATTTGAAATTAATTCCAATAACGGTAAAAAACAAACTTTTGAGATCGTCGACAGTTTCAGATTTTACTACTCTAGAGCGGCTAAATTAGCCAAACTAAGTGATCAAGTAAATAGCATGCAAAATAAAGTAGATAGCGCAAAAAATGCACGTACTAAAAATTCATATCAAAAACAGCTTAATTCATTGCAAGCTCAGTACGATAAACTAAATAATGGCGCGAATTTTGACAAACGAAACGCTAAACACCCTAACGAGCGTATCGTGACACTTGAGACTTGTTGGCCACTGGGCACAGCCTCAGATCGCTGGGTAGTTCAAGCTAAACTGGTGGATGAAACTCCAGCTAATCCAAATAACTAGACGAGCTTTTCCTAAAAAAAATTACTCCACCAAATTGCGGTGGAGTTTTTATTTCCTTAAAATTGTAAAAAATTTGTAGAAACCTTTTTTTATAGAATTTTGACTCGAAAGAATCATTGGAACTAACAAATTACTCTTTTCATACATTTTGCCAAAAATTACCTCATATGAAATGGATTAATAGGAAATAATCTATTTGGGCGATGAATTTTAAAAACTTTAATTTTAAGTGTAAGCTAATCGCACGATTTCATAATCCAACTATTCTTGAATCCATTCCAAAACTTTTGGATAAACTAGTTGCGTATTTCCAAATAAATTTCTAGGATCGATAGAATCGTGTGGAATATTTTCAATCTTATTAAAAACATGTGTTTGAGTTATATTTCCCTGGTTTTTAAGAGTTTCAAAACTGAGCTTGCCATGCTATTATCGACCGCTTGATCTGTATCACTGGTAATCAAAATAAACTTTGCATTTGTGGTTTTTTTGGTTTGGATTTGTTTTAAAACAGTGTTCCCGATTTCCAAAAACTGAGCAATGGCTTTAGTGGAGAAACCTTTATAGGCGTATAGTGAAAACTCCGCCTTATCTTTAAGCTCGCCATCCCAGTAAATATACTGGTCGGGAATATTTTGCAAGATTTTAATAACTGGATTTAAAGGGAAATCTTTGGTGGCGTAGGGTTTCATAATTGGCGAAACTACTATTGCTTTAGATACTTGTGGTAGATTTAGTCCAGCCCAAAGTGACATCACACCGCCGCCACTTAGTCCAAAAGTCTCAACTTGCTGACCCAAACCACTGGCAATGGCCACACTAGCTTGAGTTAGGTCTAAAATTTGAGCCGCTTTAAGCTTATTTTGGTCTCGAGTATTTAGGTCATTTAAACCATGAAAGGGTGGTATTGGGATTAAGACATTGTAGCCTTGATCAAAAAGTAACTGGCTAAATTGATTGAACTGCTTGGGACAATTCGTAAACCCGTGAAACAAAACTATACTTTTAAGGGTTTTTTGGCAATGTGTCAGCAAAGTACTGCGACATTCTAATCTGATGTTTGCGTCGTCGCGGCTCTGCAAAATACCAAATTTTTCTGCAGCCTCAAAGTAGCTCAAGGTACTCAAATCCGTTTGAGTTGGATTTATCTCATTTATCGGTATAAAAAGATAGTCAACCAATAATAAAGCTAAGATTAGTGTGAGAGTTAAGAAGCGTGCTAAGATTTTAAAACAAAGTTTAATTTTGGCATTTTTAAAGACTAAAATTTTTTGAGACATTAATTTGATTAAGTTTTAAGAGCTTTTCCAAGATCTGCTTGAGATATCGAAATATTTAAATTTTGTTTTGTGGATCCTTAGATCTTTACCAACTTGTTTAAAAATACATATTTAAAAGTCTATGCTAAAAGCTAATTTTATTCAAATGATCAAAATCATTAAGCTTTAGCACTCTGGAGCCCTACTGGGAGACTGGCAAGTTTGATAAGTAAAGCAAAATACTGTACTTAGGAATACCTCGTAGTTTATCGCAAGCAAGATTATTTTGCAGGATATTGAATTTACAAATTTTAATTGATTTTGACTACATCTAAAACTAAGGCTAGACTGAGTGAACATGTCTTTTAATCCCAGTCTTTATCAAATCAACACTCGTGTTTGGATTCATCAGTTTGATACCATTTATAAAGCCGCCACTTTGGCTGATGTTCCACTTGAATATTGGCAAAACCTAGCAAGCGATGGTATCGATTTTGTGTGGCTAATGGGCGTCTGGAAACCGTGTCAAACTACCGCTAAATATGGCGCAACAGCTGATAATCTAAATTATTACAGCACAATTTTACCTGATTTTGATCCTAATGATGTGGTGCCATCGCCTTTTGCTATCGACGATTATATCATCAATCCTACTTTAGGCACTTTGGCAGACTTACTTGATTTAAAGCGAGTTTTGAACCAATTGAATATAAAATTAATTTTGGATTTTATCGGCAATCACTTTAGTCGCGACTCCAAGTTGCTGGAAATTGAACCACAGCTTTTTTTACAGGGAAGTATTCAGGATTTACATCAAGATCCTGGTTCTTTCTTCCAAAAAGATAATTTAGTTTTTGCTCACGGCAAAGACCCTCACTTTGAGGCTTGGGTTGATACTGTCCAAGTCAATTATTTCGAGCCTGTGGCACGGCGATTTATGGCCGACACGCTTTTAAAACTCACAGAAATTTGCGACGGTGTCCGCTGCGACATGACAATGCTAATGCTTACCGATGTCTTTGGTTCAACTTGGAAAACTTTACTTGAAAGGCAAAATATAGCTAGGCCCGAGAGTGATTTTTGGCAAGAAACTATTCATGATTTGAAAATAAAAAATCCAGATTTTGTCTTGATAGCTGAGGTTTATTGGAATCTTGAATATCAAATGCAGTTGGCAGGCTTTGACTACACTTACGATAAAAAGCTCTACGACTATCTAGCTGCAAATCAAACTGAGTCAATCCAGCAATATCTCCACGCTGAGCTAAACTATCAGCAAAAAATGGCTCGTTTTATCGAAAATCACGATGAAGATCGCTCCATTCAAGTATTTGATAAACCTCGAGTTTTGGCGGCGGCTGTGGCAATTTCGACTTTGCCTGGCCTACGTTTTTATCAAGATGGTCAATGGTGGGGATCTAGAATCCATTTACCAATGCAATTAAAGCGTACCAAAACCGAAAATCACGACACAGAGATCGATAAATTTTATGAAAAACTACTGGAAATAGTCGAAAGTCCAGCTATAAAACACGGTAATTGGCAATTAAATCAAGTTTTACCCGAAAATGAAAATAATTTTAGCTTTAAAAATATAATCGCCTGGCAGTGGCAACAAGAAAATGAAATTTACCTCATATTTATAAACTATAGTGACCAGGTGGCTCAGGCTTTTTGCAAACTCGATTTTAATACTCAAAAAAATAATTTGTTGTTAAAAGATTTGCTCACTGACGTAGAATACCCTAGAGACCGCAATGATATGGCTCAAAATGGCTTGTATATCAAGCTTACTCCTTTTCAAAGTCATATTTTTAAACTGGAATTGTAGTATTTTAAACAAAAATGACATTTTTAAGAGGTCAAAATAATGTAAAAGTATTTTATTTGAAGAGTTTCGATATGGGGTTTTGTGCTAAGACACCCTTAAACTAGTCTAAAAAATCACTCATACCGCTGCGCTAAACAATTTCTAGACCTAACTTCTAAATGTCTTAAATGGGCTTTTATTTGAGCTGTAGCTTAGTTTTAGTGTATTCTTTGACCAGAACTAAAACATAGTTTATAATGAGATGCAAATATAAATAGAGCAAAAATATAAAGCTAAATAAACAATAAAACTACATAAATATGGCTAAGATTAACGCAAAAATTTGTGCGACAAAGGTGCTAATGTTTGGTTGGGAATTTCCGCCTCACAATACTGGTGGACTCGGGCCAGCCTGCTTGGGTATGACTCAAGCACTAGCAAAATTGGGTATAAACCTGACTTTTGTACTACCTCGAAAGCTAGACTACGGTGTCTCAAACACCAATTTTTTATACGCTCCAGATAGCTTGACTACTGTCCTACCTGACGAACCGATCGAAGATTTACAAAATCTAAGCATCAATGTTGTTGCCATAAATAGCGCGCTTTGGCCTTACGCTGAGCCGCAGTCATATTTGGACAACTATTCAAATTTTACTGGCAATGCGCGCGCCGGGCAGCAGATTCTTTACGCTCCAAATCTCGAAGCCGAAGTCCAGCGCTACGCCCTAGTGGTAAACCAAGTTTTAGACAGGCAGATCTTTGATATCATACATGCTCACGACTGGCTGACTTTTCCAGCAGCTATGCGAGCCCAGCGAATTACCCAAAAACCACTTGTAGTTCACATCCACTCCACCGAAATCGACCGCAGTGGTAATCATGGTAACAGTCGTATTTTTGAGATCGAAAAAGCTGGTATGGAAGCAGCAGACCAAGTCATCACTGTCTCCGAACACACCAAAGATGTGGTTATGAAGTATTACGGCATTAGCGGCGACAAAATTGTAGCTATTCATAACGGCCCAACCCCGCTTTTAGATATATCAAATCAAAGTGAAACAAATCAGCTTAAACTAAAACAGAGCCTGGAGCATTTCAAGCAAAATGGATACAATTTAGTGCTATTTGTAGGTCGACTGACTCATCAAAAAGGTGTCGAATACCTACTTAAAGCGGCCCAAAAAGTGTCTCAATTTCAACCTAAAACTATTTTTGTCATAGCTGGGAGCGGAGATATGAGTAACTATTTGATCCATCTTTCAGCTTTGCTTGGGATTTCTGACAAGGTCATTTTTCCAGGTTTTGTGCGTGGTCAAGAATTAGAAGCTTTATATCAAATGTGCGATTTATTTGTGATGCCCTCGGTCTCAGAACCATTTGGATTGGTTGGTTTAGAGTCAATTTTAAACCGCACACCCATTATTATTTCTAAAACTTCTGGTGTGGGCGAGATAATCCAAAATGCTTTAAAAGTTGATTTTTGGGATGTTGATGAGACCGCCAATCTAATCGTTTCAGTCTTAGATAATAACAGCTTGAAACAAACTTTAACCAATTTTGGTTATCACGAAGCTCAAACTATCACCTGGGACAAAGCTGGAGTCAAAATTCAAAATTTATATAATCATATTTTAGATCTAGCACAAGCAAATCGAGTCAATTTTTTAAACAAAAAGTACTTATAAAAACCTAAATATGCCTGCAGTATGCTTCTACTTCCAAGTCCATCAGCCATTTCGTATTAAAAAGTATTCCATTTTTGATATTGGCAACGATCATGAATACTTCCAAAATGGCGGCGAAGCCACTCACAACATCAAAATTTTGGATAAAGTTTCCAGAAAATGTTATTTACCAACCAATGCTTTACTTTTAAAACAACTTCAAGGAAATCCGGATTTTAAAATTAGTTTTTCTCTTTCAGGTGTATTTTTAGAGCAGATTGTGGCTTATCAGCCTGAGGTTTTAGTCTCTTTTCAGGCTTTAGTTGAGACTGGCCAAGTCGAAATCTTAAGTGAAACCTACTATCATTCTTTGGCGTATTTATACTCCAAACACGAGTTTGAAGCTCAAGTCAAAGCCCACGCCAAATTGGTACAGGAACTATTTGGAGTCAAGCCGCAGGTATTTCGAAACACCGAGCTTATTTACAACAACGATTTGGCTAAGACAATTGAATCAATGGGTTTTCGAGGAATAATTACCGAAGGTGCGGACCATATTTTAGGTGAACGCAGTCCAAATTTTTTATACCAACCACAAAACACTCAGAATATAAAATTGCTACTTAAAAATTACCGACTCTCGGATGATATAGGATTTAGATTTTCGGATCAAAACTGGTCTGGATTTCCGCTTACGGCTGATAAATTTGCCAGTTGGGTCGATCAATTTAACGGCAACGCCGAGGTCATTAACCTGTTTATGGACTACGAAACTTTTGGTGAACATCAGTGGGATCACACAGGCATATTCCAGTTTTTGGAGCATTTACCAGCCGCTATTTTAGCTCGTAGTGGAAATAGTTTTATGACGCCATCCGAGGTTGTAGCTAGTTTTGAAACTGTGGCTGAGCTAGATATACCTGATTATATATCATGGGCCGATGCTGAGCGAGATCTATCAGCTTGGCGATCAAATGCAATGCAAATAGATGCCATGGACAAGCTATACGCATTGGAAAACCAAGTTTTAGCCACTACCAACAAGACCCTAATCAATGACTGGCGCAAGCTCCAAACTTCAGATCACTTTTACTACATGTGCACCAAATTTTTCCAAGATGGTGATATTCACACCTACTTTAGCCCATATCAAAGCCCGTACGAAGCTTTTATCTATTTTATGAATGTACTTAAAGACTTTGTAATCCGATTGGATAACTTTGAGCTGCCAAAATCGGAATCGAAACCAAAATTGGAATTAGCCTAAAGGCTTGTATATAAGACATAAACTCATGTTTGATTCAGATTAAAACCATGATAATTAAACTAATAATAAAGGGACTTAGTTTCCTGCAGAAATATCTTGTTCTACGAAGTTTTGGCATTGATATTTAAAAACACAGCTTATACCAATTCAAATATCACACCCAACAATAACGAACTTTTGCTAAAAAAAAATAACAAATTCATTAAAATTAATTTTATGCCTACCTCAATTGCTTATTTATCTATGGAAATTGGTTTAGAAAACCAGATTAAAAACTTTGCTGGCGGACTCGGGATTTTAGCTGGTGACACACTCAAAAGCGGCGCGGATCTAGGGCTAAATATGTTGGGCATCACACTCAACTATTCTCAAGGCTATTTTGCTCAAAGTCTGGAGTCGGGAACTGGGCAACAGTTAGAAAGTAGTGATACTTGGGACATTTCAAAATTTTTACATTCAGAAAATCTAGAATTTAGTTTAGAAATCAGCCAGCAAATAGTCTGGGTTCGAGTTTTTCGCTACGATATTTGTGGACAAAAAAGTGTCGTGCCAGTTTACTTTTTAGATACTGACTACGACAAAAACACTCTAGAAAATCGTCAAATTACTAGCCAGCTCTATATCGCCGACTCAACTCTTAGACTCAAACAAGAAATTTTACTCGGTATTGGCGGTGTTAAAATGTTGCAAGCCATAGATAAATTTTCGACCATTGAAAAATACCATCTAAATGAAAGCCACGCCGCTTTCGCAATTTTAGCTCTCAGAGAAATTTTAAAACCGCAAGATCAAAGTGTAGTTCAGGGCAAGATTGTGTTTACTACTCACACACCTGTTTTACACGGTCACAAACACTATCAAAGCTCAGTTTTGCAGGCAAATTTAGATCCAAAATACTATAGTTTAATTCAAATTAACGAAATTGAAAATGGAGATTTTAGTTTAACCAAATTTTGCTTGGAAAACAGTATTTACAAAAATGCAGTCTCTAAAAAACACGCTGAGGTTTCAAACCAACTTTTTCCAGGTTATCAAATTGATTTTATCACCAATGGTGTGCACGCCCAAAGCTGGACATCTCCAGCCACACAAGCACTTTTAGATCAGTATATACCTGGTTGGCGAGCCGATTCCAGCCTGTTTAGAAATGCTTTAGATATACCAGATAGCGAGATCTATAAAACACATCAAACCAATAAAGTTTCACTTTTAAAACTAATTCAAGAACGCACTGGAACAGTTTTTGAAGAAAATATCTTTACTGTCGGTTTTGGTCGCCGAGTAGATCCCTACAAACGATTAGATTTAATTTTCAATGATCTTGCACGTTTACAAAAAATTGCTGAAAAATTTAATGGCTTACAATTAGTTTTTAGTGGTAAAGCCTATCCTAAAACTCAGGATTTAGAAGGTTCAATTGCCCGTATTTACAATCTTTCCAAGCAGGATCTCGGTCTTTTAAAAATAGTTTATATCCCAAACTATGACATGGAAATCTCATTAAAAATGGTGTCGGGCTCTGATATCTGGCTAAATAACCCTATCAAGCCACTGGAGGCATCCGGTACTAGCGGCATGAAAGCGGCCATAAACGGTGTACCAAATTTGTCGATTTTGGATGGATGGTGGTCCGAAGGCTGGATCGAAGGCCAAACTGGCTGGGCTATAGGCGAAAATAGTGACACTCAAAATAATTTATACAACATGGCCAGTCATGATGGAGCCGATTTTATAAACAGTCGTGACTCAAACGACTTATATATCAAGCTCGAAGGGGTAGTTTTACCTACTTATTTTTTAGACTCTGCTCACTGGATTGAGATCCAAAAACAAGCCATGGCGTTAAACGGTAGCCATTTTAATACCGAACGTATGTTGCTAGAATATTTGAGTAAAGGCTATGTCAAAACGTAGACTTAGCTGTGCATAAATCGAAATAACGTTTTACCTTTTAATCATCTGTAAAATAGACAACAAAACTAAGTATAAAACCCACCCCTCCTATCTTTTCTCAAAAACACCACATTTGGTGCGAGTTGATCAAGAGCAAGCTGTTTGAACTTTGAAAAATATAAAAAGCTTCACTTTTTTCTATACTTTTTTCCATATAAAATTAGGTCTTAGGAAGAATAAGGATTTAAGTTCAAATGCTAAGATGAAGTAAGAAATAAAAAACGATCACATTTTGATAAAAGTATCTTGTTTTAAGAAGTTTGATTATTAAAACTCAAGGATTACTTTAACGGTCGGCAAAAACACGACCGATTTAAATATGAGCAGTTGCCTTGGATTTAATTGACAATTTTAGTCAAAGCGTAATATATTGTAGTCAAATCAAAAGTTAAAACAAACTTAGACTATTTTGTGTTACAAATCTTTACTTTGGCGTGGCGTGAACTAGCTTCCAACAAATCTCGCAGCATTTTGACAGCTTTGGGGATTATGATTGGGGTTTTAGCTGTGACTTTGATTTTTGCCAGTGGCGAAATAGCTCAGGGATACCTTTCAAATCAGCTTTTGAGTGCAGTTGGTGATACACGTGCCGTGCGCGTCGACCCTTTTGGAAGTTCTAGGACCGAGACTGTCGAAATGACAAACGATGACTACAATTATATCCGTAGCCAAATGGGTGTTTTTCCTATATCTGAAGCTTTTCCAGACTATCGCTTTAACGTGATTTTAAAAAATCAAGAAGATAAAAATACCAACCAAACTGTCATCTCAACTGATTCAAATTATCCCAAATTAACCACTTTAAAAGGTTTACAGGGGCGTTTTTTTTCTAAATCCGAGGCTGATAGCGGTGATCGAGTCGCGGTAGTTTCACGGACTTTTGCTAGAAATATCAAAGGAAAAAGCTCACTTTTAAATGATACAATTAGCTTGGGAAACAGTTCTTTTACGGTTATTGGTGAGTATGATTCTACGGAAACTCTTTTTAGCAATGGCGAAGAAGTTGTGATACCGTTGACGGCAGGTTGGGAAATTAGCAACAAACCCAATAAACCATTAATTGGAATTAGTTTCTTGGTAGAAAAGGAGTCTCAAGTAGATTATGTCGCTGGTCGGCTCAAAGACGCTGTTAACGGCTATAGAATTAGCCAAAACACTGGTACAAAAGCTCAACCTTTAAATTTTAGAACAGCTAAATCGGCTTTGGAGGTAGTCGGAGCCACTTTGGCTGCTTTTCAGCTATTTTTGGGGTTGGTGGCCTTTATTTCACTGCTTGTAGGTGGGATTGGAGTGCTAAACGTGATGCTAATGTCTGTGACTCAGCGAGTGCGAGAGATTGGTATTCGACGGGCTCTAGGTGCCAAAAACTGGGATATTGTTTCGATTTTTTTGACCGAATCAGTACTCTTGACCACCTGTTCGGGAGTTATCGGGGCTGGGCTGGCTCAATATTTTGTATTTGTAGGGGTTGATATTGTGGCTTTGGTCAGCCCTGGAGTAAAACTAGCCAATAATTACTCGTGGATGTCACTCTACTACTCAACCATCTTATCTGCTATTTTAGGCGTAGGTTTTGGGATATATCCAGCCATTCAGGCCAGTCGATTGTTGATCGTAGAGGCACTTAGATATGACTAGCACCAAAAACAAATTAGCCTCAAAAATACACATAGAATATCAAAATACTATTCTAGGGTAAATCTAATCCAAAGTTTAAAACCCATGCCTTTTAATTTTGATATTTTGTAAAACTAAAATCTTTAACTTGTGCCCACAATAATCACAACTCTTCGAAACTCACGAAATAAACTAGCTAAATGGTTGACTCCGCTTTGGAAATTCTTGCGTTTTTTCAGTGGCTGGATTATTCCAGGACTTTTGGTTTTACTGATTTTACTACCAGTAATCTTGATGTTTTTACGCTCAAATCAGCGTGATCAGGTCTTTCCTGAAGCTGTAGAAGTGCAGCGAGGTCAGCTTGTCAAGAGTATAAAAACCAGCGGCAACGTCGAGCCTATCTATAGTTACGATGTAAAAATATATCAAAATGCTAAAATTACCGAACTTTTAGTTAAAAAGGGTGATTTTGTAGAAAAAGATCAAGTTTTGGCTAAAATTGATTTCATCAACAATACTAAGTTGCGGGAAACCGACATCTTGAGTCAAATCAACACCACTAACCAAGAGTCCAGAAACCTGGCTGGATCTAGTTCAGATGCTCAAAAAATCGCTGGAGCTACCTTAAATCAGCTCAATTTGCAGGTCGAAAATCGGGAAAACGAACTAAATAATCTAGATCAAAAAATCACTAACAAAAACCTTGAAAATAGCAACAAACGCGATCGGCTAATCAAAGAGCGTGACACTCTCCAAGCTCAATTTAACACGCTCGAATCGACAAAATATATTTATGATTCACTTAAAACTCTTGGTGATGAGTTAACCAGCAAGCGTGATCAGCTACAAAGTTTCGACGTCGCTAGCAACACTCAAAAGCTCAAAACTCAAATCCAACAGCAACAAGCCGCGATCGATAATTCAAACACTATAAAAAACTCCGATGTCTGCAATTCCAGCACTCCATTTTATAACAAAACTAGTTGTGATCAAGCCAATAATAACTACAATTTAGCCAACACAACTAAAAATGATCTCGAAACCCAACTAACTCAAATTAAGCCAGTCGATAGTGGGGCTAAAACTAGATTAGAATTTGATATAAAAGAACTAGAAAATAAAATCAAGGCTCTCCAAGCTACTCCAGAATATAACGGCGCGATCACCAGAACTCCGCCCTATAGTGATCAAAACTACAATGCTGTGATTGAAAATCAGAAAGCTGAACTCAAAAAAGAAATCGAAAGCCGTAAAAATGATATAAAAATAATCGATGACACTAAAGAAGTAGATACTTTAAAAGATCAGCAAACCACTCTCGAGCGCACCAAAGCCGAACTTGAAGCCAGTCGAAATACGCAAAGTGCCAGCCTAAACCAAACTATCAACAGCTTAAATCAGCAAAAAGCTAGTAACTCGACTCAAAATGCTAATCTAGCGCAAAAATTAGCTGATATTCAAACTGATATCAAAGATCAAGAGGATACCAAAACCCTAAAAGCTAAAAAAAGTGGTGTAATTGGTGATATTTTAGTCGATCAAGATCTAGAAATACAAGCTGGACAAGTCGAATTTAAAGTCTTTTCACCTGATTATCGTGTAAAATTTAAAGTTTCAGCTGATTCCCGATCCAAATTGGAGAAAAACTTACCTGTAAATCTAATTAACGAGACTTTTAAAACTGTTAAAGGTGCTAAAATTAGCTTCGCTTCGCTTACTCCAGTTCCGAGTATAAACCAAACTGACACTCCAGAATATGAAGTTTTTGTAGATTTGCCACGTACTCAAAACGTTAATTTTGTCTCAGGCCAAAGTGCGGATTTGGAAATTATACTTCAAAAGCTAGATGATGTTTTGTATGTACCTCGAAATGCAGTAGATGAAAACCGAGTTTATTTAGCCAGTGGAGCTAGTAAAGTAGGTTTGACTAAAACTTACGCTAAATTTGAGTCTCGTGATGTCAAAACTGGTTTAGATGCTGGAGCCAATATCGAAATCTTAAGTGGTTTAGAGGCTGGTGAATTAGTATTCCCCGTTTATCCCCGAACCCCAGAAGATAAAGCCAAACTAGAAACACAATTTAAACAAAATCAATAACTTAAAAATTTTACATTTCTCCTAAATTTTCTATAAATGTCACACTTAATCGAATTTCAAAAGCTAGAAAAGTACTACACTGTCGCCGATCAGCAGCAAATGGTTATAAAAGGTGTGAATCTAAGTATTGATACAGGTGAGACCGTGGCAATTCTTGGTAAATCTGGTTCTGGAAAATCCACTATGCTCAACATTCTTGGGCTTTTAGATCGTCACACCGGTGGTCAATACTTACTAAACGGCAAAAGTGTTAATTTTTATTCTGGCGATGATCTGGCCACGATCAGAGCACGTACATTCGGGTTTATTTTTCAACAGTTCAATTTACTCCCCAAGCTAACTGTACTTGAAAATATCACTGCTCCTATTTATTATTCTAGAGATCAGGCTAGATGGAACAATCGTGAAAAGATTGGAATGGAGCTTTTAGAACGTGTCGGTATCCCGGAGCAAGCCCACAAATATCCAAAGCTACTCTCTGGTGGTCAACAGCAACGTGTAGCCATTGCTAGAAGCCTAGCCAACAATCCTGAAGTAATTATTGGTGACGAGCCTACGGGAGCTTTGGACAGTCTTACGACTGAGCAAGTCATGGGTGATATATTTGCTCTAAATAAAGAGCGCGGTATCACTTTTATCTTGGTGACTCACGATGAAGAGCTGGCTACAAAATGCCAAAAAACAGTACGATTAAAAGATGGTGTAGTAGTCTGAAACTAAATCATAGCTATCTCACCACTACATCAAGCAAACTCACTAAATCAAACGGTTGCAAATCCAAAGCTTTAGATAGTTTTAAAATCGCAATTAAACTAAGATTGCTTCGACCTCGTTCAATTGAACTAATATAAGAAACTTTTACCCCAGCACCCAATCCTAATTCTGTTTGAGTCAAATTTTTAAGTGTTCTTTGGTGAGCTATTACTCTACCAAAAGCTGTCAGAAATTGTTTATCGAGCATAGAAATCATATTTTAAAAAAAATTAAGTCAGTAATTTATTGACAATTTTGAAGAATTTTAGTGTACTAGCTCACAGTAGCTATTTAATTGACAATTTTCAAAAACTCAGTCTTTAGCTTTAATAGCTGATTTTGAGTCAGCTCAGGTCCAAGGTTGTAAGTGAGTTCAAACTCATTTAAAATACTACTCAATCTAAAAAATTGATTGTTGGCCTTATTTCTATTTTGATTTGTGCTAGCTTTTTTCTTAGATACAGTTTTTTTCTGAATTGGTCGAGATAAAAGTAAAATCATATATCGAGATATTTAAAATTTTTTGATTTGACTTAGGATTTGAAATTTGTTGTAAAACCTAAGTTGGATCTAAGTTAAAGTATATTCTTTAAGTTGTCAAGGCAATATTCCTTAAAGTTACTCAAAAAGAGTAATATAAGCCTTAATTGGCAAATATCTTAAACTAAAAAATTTAACATTACATGACCAATTTCTATAAAAAACAAGTTGAAATCGCACGTGAATTTGGAGTTTCAGAAGGTACAGTATCAAATTGGATCAATGCTGCAGAGGAAGGTAAGAATAACTTACAAATTGAACTAGTTAATGATAAATACCGAATTTTAGGAAACGAACATAATCAGGCTGTAATGCTGGCTTTAGCACTAGATGGCAAAAAACACCGTAGCAATGTCAAGCTTAAAAAAACAAAAGTCAAAAAAGAATTTTACGATATTTTCTCTGAGGATGAAATTTCAGAAATAATCAATGATTTAGAGTTTAAAAAGCAAATAAATTTAAAATTCTGCTATAGAAATATTGGATCTAAGTATTGGGATGATTTTTATCACAGCAATTCATCACCTGTTAGGAGAGAAGTTTCAAAAAGAATTACAAATATAGTTAAGGAGAGTTTGACGATATCAAAACCCGGTTCAAAAGTAAATATAATTGATATCGGTCCAGGAAATGGATATCCTGTAAAAGAGATTTTAAGCGAATTACTTGATCTAAAAACTTTAAACAAGTATATTCCTATTGATTTCAGTAACGAATTAAACAACATTGCGAGTAATAATATCGAGGAATGGTATCCCAATATTAATATTAAAAAATATGCCTTAGATATAGAAGCGGCTAGATTTAGCAAAATTTTCTTGGAAAATAAATCCTCAAAGGATGATATAAAGAATATGGTATTATATCTGGATGGCTTGTGTAACCACGATGATACCACTCAAGTATTAAAAAACTTCAGAAAAGGTTTAACATTTAGTGATTTATTGGTTGTCGGTTTTACTTTAGATACAAAAAACAATAGATCAAAGCTGAACTATATACGAACTGAGATGCTAGATAATATTCATTCATGGATGTTAAAAATGATGGGGATCGATATAGACTTGTGTGATATGAGCGCAAGGTATGACGAACGAATAAACAGTAAAGTTAAATATATTCAGCTTGATAAAGATTATGAGATTTGTTTTGAAATATTTGGTGAAGAAAAGAAAATATTATTTAAATCTGGTGAAGAAATTAACGTTTGGAAGCATTTTTTGTTTAATGTTCAGGATTTTCTATCTATTTTAGATGAGTCTGACTTAGAGATTATTAATCTGCAAATTGATAAAAACTATTCTTACGCTATGGTAATTTGCCAAGCGAAGCAAAACGCTTAATTGATTATATCATCTAGAAAATCACTACTTAGATGAGACAGATACCTTTGACTAATTTACCAAAATAGACTCGGTTTGCTTAAAACTACAAGTCTTCTTCTTAGATTAAGTCCCGAAATATATTATTTATACAGATATTAACAAGTCAATAAATAAAAGCTCCAGCCTAAGCTGGAGTAAAATGTTGATTTGATTTCTTGGTTTAAGCAAACTTATTGGTTTTCTTTTTCTTGCCGCCTGAGATACGAGACGCAAGGTGGGCCAGAGCTTTGTTACCAGCTGCTGTTCTGTGTACACTATTCTTTTTATCTACTGCTGGTCCTTGGCCATTGTAGGTGTCTAGAAGGACTCTGTAGAGCTTTTCTGCCATTGGAACACCTTTTACATTTCTAGCAGCGTCTACCACCCATGACATCCCCAATCTAGTCTTGCGCGGCTCCTGTACTTCTACAGGTACTTGATAGTTGGCTCCACCTACACGGACACCTCGAACTTCGATTGTTGGACAAGCATTTTTTAAAACAATATCTAAAATCTCAAGTGCTGGTAATTGTAGCTCTTCAGCTGCTTTTTCAAGTGCAGTAATTACAATTCTAGTCGCGACAGTTTTTTTACCATTCCACATGACACGGTTAATTAGCTTGGACACTATCAAACTATTAAAGTTTTGATCAGGGATAATAGATGGTCGTTTAAGTACTCTGGGTCTTCTTGGCATATTTTATAGTATAAATTATATTTGCAAATTAAAATTTACGTTTATTTGCTTTTTGGTCTCTTTACTCCGTATTTAGATCGGCTGCGGCGGCGCTCAACTCCAAACTTTTGTGATTTACCAACACCAGCACAGTCTAGCTTTCCACGTACGATTGTGTATCTAACACCGGCTAAATCTTTTACCTTTCCACCTCGGACTAAAACCACAGAGTGCTCCTGCAAGTTGTGACCCATACCCGGAATGTAGGCAATAATTTCTAGACCATTTGAAAGTCTAACTTTTGCTACCTTACGAATAGCTGAGTTTGGTTTTCTAGGTGTAGTGGTGTAGACTCTAGTGCAAACCCCACGTTTAAATGGTGAAGCAAAAAGGGTGTATTCTTTGTGGTTACTGTTCCAAAGTTTACCCAAAGCTCCCGTAGTAGATTTAGAAGTCTGAATTTTACGAGGTTTTCGAACTAACTGATTAATTGTTGGCATATTGAAATATAAAAGTGCGAGTTTGTGATTAAGCTTCTACAGTTGGAGTTGTAAATTTATTCTCAAATCTGTGGGTATGGCCTTTAAAAATGTGCAATCTTGCGATTCGTGGATCTCTGTGCTTATTCTTTGGAAGCATACGACTAACTGCCTGTCTAATGATAAAGGTACTATCTTTTTCCATTTGCTGTTTAGCCAAGGTTTTAGTCTGACCACCTAGGTAAAGACTGTGTCTATAATATGCTTTTTGATCCATTTTGCGACCAGTGAAAACTAGCTTATCACTATTTATGACAACTACACAGTCACCTAAATCAACATCATTACTCCAAGAAGCAAGATATTTTCCAGCTAAATGTTTGGCAATTTCAGTCGCTAATCTACCAACTGGTTTGGAACTAGCATCAAATACAATCCAACTACGATTATAACCAACTACGGTCGCACGTGTGGTTTTGTTGTGATTTACTTTCTTATTTTTTAGAGCTACAGGCATGGAGACAGATATATTTAAGTTTGAGCAGAAATTATTCTACTTCGGTAAATCTAACTAGAGATTTAGCTTCTTGATTGTAAACTTGACTTAATTTAAAAATTGAAGTGTATCCACCGCTAATATCATAATATTTTGGTGCAATTTCTCGGAAAAGTTTTTTTGAAAGATCTTCTGGGAAATGTCTTCTAAGTAGTCTTAATGCAGCGACTTCGTTGTCTTTGTTTCGCTTGCAATAAGTGATCATTCTTTCAATTTTAGGTCTAAACCATTTAGCCCTAGCGTTGAAAGTTACGATTTGGTTTTGCTCAATAAGTGCTTTACACAGATCAATCCAAAGGTGCTTTCTCTCGGCTCGGTTTCGTTTAAATTTTTTAGTAGACTTTAAGTGGCGCATATAATATAATTTAGACTATAGGATTTCCAGAAGTGTCATTGATTGGCGATGACCTTGTTGCTTGTGATATTTTGATTTAGCACGGTATTTTACTACTCGGATTTTATCATCTCGAAATTGATCAACGATTTTAGCCTGAATTGATTTTGGTTTTAAGTCAATTTTACCATTTTCAAAGCTGGCTAACACTATCAGCTCGACAGTATCACCAATAGTTGAATCTAGTTTTTGCACAGGAACTAAATCTCCCGTATTTACCATGTATTGTAAACTTCCTGATTTCACGATATAAGTCATATTAAAATCTTTTATAATAAGTATTTATTCAATTTTTAGAATTGTTGCAGACACAAGACCAGATGGAGTTTTGTATTCTAAGTTGGTATTCAATTTTTTACCTAATAAGCTGGCTCCAAGCGGAGATTCATCACTTATTAGCCCGCCAGTTGGATTTGCCTCGCTCCCACCCACAATTCGATATGTTGCAGTTAGATTGTTACTTGTAAAATTGACTGTGACTGTGCTACCAATTCTAACAATGCTATTGTCTTTGGTTTCCATTATGATCTGATAACCAGTCAAAACAGTCTCAATCTGTGATAATCTAGTAAGCAATTCACTTTGTTTCTCACGAGAAGCTGTCAAAGGTGAATTTTCTTTGATATCGCCATCTTTTAAGGCAGATTCAATAGAACTGACTACCGATGGTAATTGTACCAAAGTAATTTCGTTTAATTCTGCTTGTAAAGCCTTTAAGCCTTCCTCTGTAACATAATGAGGCATATCTTTTCAGTTGTTTAATTAAGTGGTATCGTGATTATTACTCTACGCACTAGACTTTTGAAAAAATAGTGCATATTCATGGTTTTTGTCAAGTGATGATTCTAGTTTTGGTTTTTTGCAAAGTTTTTAAGCTCACTGAGTATGATTTCATGAACTTCAATCGGGCTCATACTAGCATCAATATCAACTACTTTTGTAAATTTAGTTTGATTATAAATCTCTAAGATCTCTAAATGATGAATTCGATATAAGCTGTCGTACCGAGCCATGGTACTCTGGCGGTCTTCATCTTTACGCTTTAATGGCAACACACCTTCTGTGCAGTGTTTTAGAGCCTCGTCATAAGAATTATATGGTTTTTTATCGCCTGGGACATGAAAACGGTTTGAAATTCGATTGATTGATGCCTCTAAATCAAGCGGCAGGTGAAATAATATGCTTGGAATTTGGTGCTTTACTAACAGTGTTGATAACCACTGAGCTTCACCGATTTTAACCCCACATTTATCCATCACAAAATTTTTTGTTTCACCTAAAATGCCATCAATAATAGTTTGACCAATTATATATTCCAAATCCTCCGTTTGAATTGGCAAGCCTTCCATCATATATTCTTGAACTCTTTTAGCACGCCAGTACTCAGGATCATTTTTGTTATTGATGTGAGCGTTTGAGAAATGACGAAATTCATGACCAAAATCTAAAAATCTAAAGCCAAACTTTTCTTTTAATAAGTTGCATTGAGTACCTTTACCACTTCCAGGTGGCCCATAAAACATGATTACTTTAGGAAAGTTATCAGTATTAGGATCTAGGTTTAAGCTAGAATTCAAATCTTGTTGGGATATCTCGATCATATGTTATAAAAAATTGGATATAATTTTATTATTATACATGATAATTAAAATAGTCAACTTTTTTTGAAGCAAAATTATACTAGAAAATTTAACTTTAGTTTAAAAGTTTAATTTAGTGATTTATCTTTGGCTTCGCAGAGCTACTTTGAGTTTATCATTTCACTCATTTCCTGCATCGCACTAGACATTCCACCAGGGTTTGAATTTAGGAAAACTACTTTAGAATTACCGCTTTCGTCTTTACCTATCGTTCGAAGCATATCTATATATTGATTGAGCATAACTACATTTAAAACTGACTCACTACTTGTGCCAGTGGTGGTGGACAGCTCGTGAATAGATTCAGACAAACCATTAATAATAGCTTTTCTTTCACCTGCTAGACCTTCACCTTGTAAAATTCGAGTTTGTTTTTGAGCTTCGGCGGCCTTAACTACTTTGATATACTCGGCGTTGGCTTCATTTTGAGCCGCTTCTTGAAGACGTTTACTAGCTACTACCTGGCTCATTGCCGTGGTAATAGTAGTTGGTAAGACCACATCTTTGACTTGAAAGCCGATAATCTGATAACCCCAAGATAACAGTTGGTCCCGCAAATGGTTGATTAGGTAATCGGTGATTTCATCGCGTTTTTGCAAGATTTCCTCATGGGTTTGCTGGGCTACGTAGGCACGAATAGAGTTTTCTACAGTGGTTTTGATGACTGCCACTGGATTTTGGAGAGTATAAGCCACTTGATAAGCTTGATTTTCGATGACCTGATAAATCAAGGCTGTGTCTAGTGTAACTGTAACTTTATCACTAGTAATGGCCACAATTGAAAAGTCTAGATTTTGAGTTCGCAAATTTAAAATAAAAGCAACGCGTTCAAAAATTGGGATAATTACATTAAAACCCGGTTTAACAATTCGATTAAATTTACCTAAAAACTCAATCACTAGTAAGTTTTGCTGTTGGACGATTTTTATACCTGATATTAAAATTAAAAAGATTATTGCGGCTAAGATGTATATTATGATCATAAAAAATTTCTGATATATTTAAAAGATTGAGACTTATTTAAAAAACTTGAAGTGATTCAACTTTAGAATTTAGTTCTAGTCAAGTTGGGTTTTTCGCTGTTTTAAGCAGTTTTACTTGATTTGAAGTAGAAAATTTGTTTAGATATTTTTATGCCTGAATTACCCGAAGTAGAAAGCCTGCGCCAAAGTTTAATTCCGTTTGTAGTCGGTCAAACTATCACTGCAATTACTGTACATAAGCCTAAACTGGTATCTGCTAAAGGCACCGTCAGAGTAGCATCCGAAGCTAAAACCACGGAGTTTATCCGAGAGCTAACTGGTGAAAAAATAATCACGATCGATCGAGTCGCCAAAAATTTAATTTTTAAATTTGATTCTGGTAAAATCATGATCATCCATTTAAAAATGACTGGTCAATTGGTTTATCAAAGCAATATTGCTAGCCAAAGGCCAGTTTTTGGTGGACACCCAATCGATGTTTCTAAAACTGAGCTTCCGAGCAAACATTCACACATTATCTTTAAACTTGAACAGGGTACACTTTATTTTAACGATACTAGGATGTTTGGCTACGCCTTGTATTTTCAAAGTATAGAGGTTTTAGAGGCTGAAGAACATTTTAAAGATTTAGGCATAGATCCTTTTGATCCAAATTTTACTTTAAATAATTTTCAAAAATCTATAAAAATCCCAAAAGCTAAGCTTAAATCCATATTTTTAAGTCAAAAAGTGGTGATCGGACTAGGAAATATTTACGCCGATGAGGTTTGTTTTGAGGCTGGTGTTAGACCAGATAGGCTGTGCAATAGCCTCAAAGACTCTGAAATTAAAGCTTTGTATCACGCCATCAATCGGATTATACCACTAGCGGTAGAGCTGGGTGGCTCGTCAATTGCTAATTATTTACTGGCAGACGGTAGTCGTGGTAACTATGCTCGCAATCATAAAGTCTATAATCGAGCTGGAAAGCCTTGTTTTGACTGCGGTAACGCTTTAGAAAAAACCATAATCAACAGTCGGACCACAGTTTTTTGTCTCAAATGTCAGAAATAAAATTGCTCATTGCCCGAAAATGCTGTATTTTACACACTTTAAAGCTTTGAGGCCTCAATGGAAAGCTCCCAAAACAAGATATTGATACAAAAAAAATTGATTATTTGTACTTTCCGCCCCGCCCTAGTACAGTGGTCTTATTGACCGTAAAACCTTGCTATGCATATTTTGAAGACTACATTTTTCACTTTGCTCAATATAGTTGTGGCCTTAATCCGTACCAGGCGAGATGTTTTTTGTAAAAAATGTGGGTAAAAGCCGTCCTAATCTTTAGTTTGAATATTGGGAATTTTAATTAGTTTGAGCTGGTTTGAAATCGTCTGTAAAACCAAACCTTGAGACATTGAGCTAAAATCAAATAAGTAGCTACCAATCCCACAATGGTCAAAATCACCTGAAATGATAAATTTACAAAATTAAAATAGCTGTTTAAGGGTGAAAATGGCACCAAAAAACCAACTAGCAACATTGATAAAGCGCTAATCAATAAATATTTTCCAGGCACAGACTCCAAAATTGGAATTTTGCGTGTACGAATTACAAAAATAACTAAAATCTGTGTGGCTAGCGACTCCATAAACCAAACTGTTTGAAAAGATGCCTGATCAAGGTGCAAAATCTGATACATAATGTAAAAAGTAGCTAAATCAAAAGCCGTACTCAAAGGCCCAAAAACCAACATAAACTTCTTTATAAAATCTAAATCCCACTTTTTAGGCGTAGCTAAATCTTCCTCATCGACCCAATCCATCGGAATACCAACTTGTGAAATGTCATATAAAAGGTTATTGAATAAAATTTGAGTCGGCAACATCGGTAAAAATGGCAAAAATAACACCGCTCCGATCATGGATAGCATATTTCCAAAATTGGATGAAAGTGCCATAAACATATATTTTTGAGTATTTCCAAAGGTTTTTCTACCCTCGATTACTCCTAAAACTAAATTTTCAAGATTTTTATCCAAAAGTATCATATCGGCTGATTCTTTAGCTATATCCACAGCATTGTCGACTGAGATTCCCACGTCGGCCGCTTTCAAAGATGGAGCATCGTTGATGCCGTCACCCATATATCCTACTACGTGACCATTTTGCTGTAAGATTTTGATGATTCTTTGCTTTTGAGCTGGATTTACTCGAGCAAAAATACCAATTCGCTCCACGCTTTGACTGAGCTCAGCATCACTTTGGAGATCAATTTGAGTACCAGTCATGGCTTCTAAATCTGGTAAATCGATTTCTTGACACACTTTGGTAGTTACTAGCTCATTGTCTCCAGTAAGTATCTTGATTTTTAAACCATATTTTTCCATCAAATCTAACGCTTTTTTGGCAGTAAGTTTAGGTGGATCTAAAAACGCTAGCAGTCCAGCTAAGATCATTTCTTGTTCAAGTTCGATATTTTGAGTTTCAGCTCCTTCAATACTACGATAAGCTACTCCCAAAACTCGATAACCTTGCCGACTTAGATCGTGATATATTTCAGTAACATTTGCTAAAACTTGATCATTTAGCGTATCGATTTGGCCACCGTTTATCTCATATTTATCACAGATTTTTAAAATTTCTTCGACTTGCCCCTTAGTGCAGATAAATGGCTCTTTACCAGAATCTTGCAAAATTACTGACAATCGTTTTCGCTCAAAATCATAAGGGATTTCGTCAAGTTTGGTTATACTGTATAAATCAGCTTTTTCATGACTTAAAATTGCCAGATCTAGGGGATTTTTTAAACCACTTTGAAAGTGGCTGTTGTAGTAGCCTAAAGTATAGACTTTCTCAGATTCTTGACCAGCAACATCTATATGCTTAATTAGTGAGATTTTATCTTCGGTCAAAGTGCCAGTTTTGTCGGTGCACAGCACATCCATAGAACCAAAATCAGGAATGGCATATAATTTTTTCACTAAAACGCCTTGTTTATTCATAGCCAGTGAGCCACGCGCTAGATTTAGACTCGTGATTACTGGTAATAACTCAGGAGTGAGCCCCACACCGATAGTGATTGCAAACAAAAATACTTTTAAAAGCTCAGCTTCGGTAAACTGCTCACCACTTAAAAAAGCCTTACTCAGAATAATCAAAGTCACAATCGAAACAATTATGATCGCAACTTTTAAGATTAGATTTCCAAAACTACTAACTCCTACAGCAAACGCATTTTTAATTTCAGGCTCTTTCAAGCTTTTAGCGATTTTACCAAAACTACTATTTAGGCCAATTTTGGTTACTCTCAGATATGCCCAACCTGCTACCACATTTGTTCCAGCCCAAACTGAACTACCAACCTGCTTTTCAATCGCAAAACTTTCACCGCTTAAAACCGATTCATTGGTTTGGAAAGAATCGAGCTCCAGAACCTCGGCGTCAGCTGGTACAATGCTACCAATATTTAAAAAAATGATGTCGTTTGGAACCAAATTTTTAATATCGATAGTTTGTTTTAAGCCATCGCGAATGACAGTGGTTACTTTGGCTAATTTTTGTGATAGTTTTGCTGAGGCACTACTTGCCCGATATTCTTGGACAAAATCTAGTAAAATACTTACCAAAACCATTATTACAATAATCAAAGCGTCTTGGACCTGACCTAAAACACCAGATAAAAAACTAGCACATAATAAAATTAGGATAATTGGATTTTTAAAATATGCTAAAATCTTCCAAATTAAATTTTGATTGTTTTTGATTTCGATTGAATTTAAGCCGTATTTTGTCTGCAATTTTGCAATATCTACATTATTCAGGCCGCTATATTTTTCAAGTGACATATATTTTATTTTACCACCAAAGAAAATCCTTGACAACTCACAAAATTTTAAGTTACTATAACTCATGTTTCAATCATAGTTTATTTCCTCTACAAAAAGCTAAATCATCCAGCTAATTGCTATAGACAAATTCTATAAAACCACTTAAAAAAAATACTACTAAATTCAATTTAATTATGGCTTATATTTGTAAATTTGGACGTCGAAAAGCTGCCGTTGCTAAATGTAAAATTCACCCTGGAGAAGCTCATTCAGTTTTTGTAAACGGTAAAGAAATAAATTCATATTTCCCAGCTTATTTTGCAAATAAAATTTTAGACGCTATCAAACTCATGAATCTAGACACTTTTAGAGTTGAGTTTTTTGTTAAAGGTGGTGGTCTAACAGGTCAATCTGAGGGTTGCCGATTAGCTGTAGCTAAGGCAGTAGTCGAAAATACTCCAGAAATTAAGTCTGAACTAAAAGTTCACGGTTGGTTGACTTCCGATCCTAGAAAAGTTCTTTCAAAGAGACCAGGTTTAAAGAAAGCTCGTAAAGCTCCACAGTGGGTCAAACGTTAATTTTCTTATAAGTTCCTATATCTTCTTACGCATTACCCCCACTATGGGGGTTTTTATTGAGCCTCATTAAGGGATTGCAAATGGTGAAATAAAAAGCTACTGAACCATATAAACTGCTGCAGGTTAGGTGCCAGACTCTATTTTGGTCCAATGAGATTATTTCAGCTAAGAAATGGAAAATGATACACTTTCTCTATTATTTTAAAGCTCAAACAATTCAGCCGCCATACCTTCTAAATCAGGTGTTTTGAGGTAAGGAATGATGGGAAAAAGAATGGGCTTAGTATTTAGTTTCGCGATTTGGTTATCGAGGCTTGAAAGTCAAGAATATTCATAAAACTAGTTACTCATGGACCATAATAGAATATAAGTTTCTTACTTTACACCATTAGATCATAACGGTCACTTCAATAACTAAATCAAACTTTTTAAAATCCGACATTGTTTATCAGTGACAAATCGGATGTTCTGTTGCTCTGTAGCTGCTTAGCAGAAGACGTAATTAAGAAATTATTGATATATAACTGTCTGTTAATATAGTATTGGTAATCATTTTGACCTGGATAAGGCTCACCTATAGCAATTCTGGGCATAACGCAATTTTGACCCACTGCACCACAACTAGGCCGAGTATTTGGATTACTTGTAGGGGCTGAGTTAGTTTCGTCTGAAGGTAGCAATTGTCCAAATTCATCGTATTTACGATCTAAGGTCTGATTTGTTGTTTCAATTTTGGCTTTAGTTTCAATATGTGAAATTCTGCCTTTAAGTTTGAAGCCATCACTCGGAGTAACTTCGTAGACGTAACTGCCTTGATATTTAAATTGACCGTAAAGTGGGTAAACTGCTCCACCAGCTGCAATATTTTTATCTCGCTCCGCTTTTTGCTCTTGCGGAATAAGCATTAAATTAACTGGAATAGTGAGTAAATTATTTCGCGAATCCCAAAGTAATGCTTTATGATCACTTAAAACGACTGAATCAGTGCCACGATCTCCGATTTCGACCTTAGCTAATTCTTTTGGATTATTTGTATCACTGACATCAAATAAGCCTAATTTTAAACCTTGGTACCAAGCAAAACCTGTCTCATCCCCAAAACTATCAACTCCTTCAGTGGCATTTTTACCTATACCTATAATCAAATTTTCTGAAATTGGGTGTAAATAATTTGAAAACCCAGGAATTTTTAGTTGGCCAGTGATTTTTGGGTCTTTAGGGTCGCTCAAATCTAATACAAAAAATGGATCAACCGACTTAAAAGTCACCAAATAGCCCTTTTTTCCCATAAATCTAGTAGCATAAATCTGCTCGCCAGGAGCTATATTTTGTACCAAGCCTATTTGTTTTAGATCGGCATCAAACACAGTGATACTATTTGACTCTGGAGTAGAAGATCTAGGATTGGTAAATGGAAAAATATTGAATTGATCACCGAAAAAACCTGAAAAAACACTCTGAGCCTGATAAAATTGGTTATGGTGAGCAGAGACTCGTAGATTATTTTCAAATTCATCCATGCTAAATTGGTTTAAAATAGTTCCAAGAATTTCAGCTTGGGTCTGGAATTTTACTTTGATGCCATCTAAATTAAATTTAAAAATGCTAGTTTTCTGGATTTGCTGAGAATTATAATTAGTTTGAGCTAAATATAGATTTTTTTCTGAGGCGTATACATTCTGACCACTGCCTAAGACCAACTCTTTACCAAGTTCACCTTTGGGATTTTCTAAATCTAAAGCTAAAACTGCGGTAAAATCAATGCTTTGGATCGGTTTTATATATTTTATATTTTCACAAGAAGTGATATTTGTTGGTTTATCGCTAGATAAAGAATCTTGAATTTTGGGTAAATTTTGCTGGATTTGCTCAATTTTAGTAGCATTTTCTATAATATTTGGGCTTGTAGCTGGTAAAAGAGTGCTAGATTCTAAAGTACCTTGATTTGAATCACTTAAAATATTTGAAAATTGGTAGTTATTGAAATTATTTACAACATAAACCACGCTGCCGACCATTCTAGTGGTGCTAATATTACCATCCATGGCAAGCTCACGAACTAATTTTGGGTTTGAAGACTCGGAAACATCATAGACTCCGATCACGGCTAAACCACCATAGCTTGAGGAGCCAGAACCCGTAATCAACAAATAATTTTTATATAGGTTTAGCTGTGTCACACTTTGAAATGATTTCGAAAGTGAAATTTTTGCTAATTTAGAAATACTGCCAGTTTGGGGATCGACTTGAGTGATGTTTATATTTCGACCATTTACAGTATAAATATTTTTACCATCCGTTTTGATTATATCACCTTCATCTACATTTTGAACTTGATTGTTGGTGCCAGAATAAACTGTGCTACTAGACGGTGTAGAAGAAGCATTTGGTGCAGATACACTAGATTTAGTATCTTGTGCGGTAGGAGCCGAAACAGGTTGAGAATATCTATAATTTTGCTTTTGTTGTAAGTTTTGCTGCTTTTGATAGTCTTGCAAATTACCTAAAATGTCCTGGCACGATTTAAAGCTATTTAAAGCTAAAACTGGGACCGTAGTATCAACTGGATTTACAATGTCATCACCTAATTTAGAGGGTGGACTTGAAGATTTTAGCCTATTTTTTAGAGTGTATAGCAGCGAACCTGAAATAATAACCACTAAAACCACTCCGGTGATCGCTAAATACTTTAAATTATTTTTAATAGTCATATTTTCAAAAGAAAAAGATTTTTAAAAGTCAACAAACTAATCTAATCATTACTGATTACGAATAAATGATGTACAATGCTCTAAATATTGTGCATGGGTATTATGCAGTAAATCACACTTGATCCAAGTTTTAAACTATTTAATATTTGTTGTCTATTTTTCTATTTTAAATTTAAAACCGTGTGTAATTTTAAATCAATTCATTATGTTTGATTTTAGGTTTAAATTCAAGAAAATATTCCCAAAATAGGATAAATTTGTTTAAATAAGCCTAGTGTGAAACTAAATATAAAATCCTGTCTTTCCTAAAAAATAACTAATTGGGGCTCATGGACAGCGTAGTTATGGAACATTAAAATAAAAAAGAAAATGTAATTTTTCCCTCACAAAATGAGGTTTTTTGAAATAAAAGAATCCAAATACTCTAACAGAGTGGAAAATACAAAATTTAAGATTTAATAAAAATATTTCATTTTATAAGTTTTGCTATCAAGATTTAAATAAATTTTATACATGCCGTTTATGCTAATATTTAAATGTCTGGATTATTTTCAGAGCTTTCTTTACAAAATGCAAAACTAATTTATGGCTTAACAGTGTAGCTTTATAAAATTTTGACAGTTTGAGTGCATAAATGCTAACTTAAACATAGATTATGTCGTTAGAATACTCCCAAACCGTCGTGCTAAAAGCCGTCGAACTCAGTCTTCACTTTGGTCAAAAAACTATTTTAGATGCTGTCACTTTTGAAATAAAATCTACAGAAATAGTCGGTGTAGTCGGTCGAAATGGATCCGGAAAATCTAGTTTCTTAAAGCTGTTAGCTGGATTTTATCAGGCTGATGGCGGTAAACTAGAAATGAAATCTGGTGCTAAAATTAGCTATATTCCCCAAGAGGTTGATCTTGATCCAGATTTAACAGTATTTGAGACTGTGGCCAAAAATTGGTATGATTTTCACGCTGGTTTTGGTTCGGAGGAGCTGCAGTACATTGCTGATTTACTCGAGTACACAGACCCTTGGAGGCATTTTGATACGGTCAAACACGAGTTTGTGATCCAAAATATCACTGAAACTGTCCAAAGACTATTCGGACCAAAACTTGAAGCTAAAATAGGATCTCTTTCTGGGGGTGAAAAGCGCAAAGTCGCCATTGCCGCCAAAATAGTAGCTCAGCCCGATGTCATAATCCTCGACGAGCCTACCAATCACCTCGACATTACCTCCATCGAAGCCCTGGAAAATACACTCAAAACCTATAAAGGTGCTGTAATTATCGTATCCCACGATCGTTATTTTTTAGATCGGCTAGCTACTCGTATGATCGAGATCTTTGATGGCAAGATTTACCAACATACTGGCAACTATCAAAAATATATTTTAGACAAAGCCAAACGTCTGGAAATTGCCGCCACCGAAGAAAATCGAAAACTTGCTTTTTTAAAGCGAGAAATCGAGTGGGTCCGAGCTGGAGTTCAGGGTCGTGGTGTCAAAGACAAAGGTCGAATGCAGCGCTATGAAGACTTGAAAAATAGTAAAAGTACACTTCAAGAACAAGATTTAGAGTTACTTTTACCAAAAATTAGACCACTGAGCAATAAAATCATCAATTTTGAAAATTTGTCACTTTCAGTAGCGGCTAAAAATGTGATTAAAAAACTAGATTTTTCTTTCCAGCCTGGTTTTCGGCTCGGCTTAATCGGTGTCAACGGTTCTGGTAAAACCACCTTAATCAAAGCCATTTTAGGTCAAAATGATCCAGAATTTTTTGAGCCAAATATCACTCAAACTGGAAAAATAGTCATTGGTCAAAACACAATTTTCAATTATCAAGATCAGGAAAAAGCTACTTTAAACCTCGAAAATACTCTTTTTGAAGAAATCGGTCAAGGCCAAGAAAGTACCAAATTTGGTGAAGGCATGATTTCCACTCGCGGCTACTTACGACGATTACAGTTTTCAAATCAGCAAATCATGACCAAAATAAAGCATTTTTCTGGCGGCGAGCGAGCTAGAGTTTTACTGGCCAAAGTCTTAATCCAAGGTGGAAATTGTTTGATTTTAGATGAGCCAACCAACGACCTTGATCTTGAAACCATTCGTTTATTAGAAGAGTCTTTGCTTCAGTTTAAGGGTGTTGCCATCATCGTATCCCACGATCGTTATTTTTTAAATCAAGTTTGCAACAATATTTTGTCGTTAGAGGGAGATGGAAGTTTTGTGCTAAATTCTGGTAATTTTGAGGATTATCTTGCTCGTAAAAAGCCGCTTAATCCAAGCATTGTGATTCCTGACACGCCAATTAATCAACTTAGTATTACAGATTTGATACAACAAAACCCTAAAATTGATAAAAAAGAACTAAAAGTTTCATTTCGAGACCTGCGACAAAAAGAGAAAGAGCTGAAAAAACTCGAAAAGGAAATCGAAAATTTGGAAAAAGAGCTGAAAAAACTCGAAAAGGAAATGGCTGCTTATGATTTTTTCACCCAAAAATCAGAAAAAATCAGTCAAAAAATGAGTCGTTATGAAGAGCTTAAAAGCGAAATAGCCAAATTGACCAAGGAGTGGGAGCTAAAAAGCTAAAAAGAGATTTAAAACCCGAGTAACAAAACCGAAGTATTGAGCTATTCTTTTGCTCTCTTTATCACTCAAAAAATATCACACTTGACGCATATATGAGCAGCGCGACTGTTTGAGTTTTGAAATAATAAAAGTGGTAGTTTTTCTTACAAATCGGGGCTGTGCCAAGAAGAACCCCAGATGCCAAGGTAGAAGACACTAAATTTTAAAAAGGATTTGTGAAGTTTTGATCCAAAATTAGGTCACTTCGACTAGCATCTTGAATTTTATATTCGGTCCAGACTCCGTCTTGGTTTTTTGGAAGTGCTAGAAATACACCGTGATTAGGCTTAGCAAAAATTTGTAGTATTTTATACTTGATTTTTAAACTTGACTCTGCGTCATTTTTTGTAGTTGTGATAGTGATTGCATCAGCTTTATTATGGAAGACGGTAAATACCCCGAAGCTTGCTTCGCACCCTTTTCATAACAAGCTTGGCAAACGAAGTGAGCTTTTCCGTTAGGAATACCTCGTAGCTTGCTGCGAGGAAGCTTATTTACCGTAGAAGCGGGTTTGATGCTTTGTAGCTACTCACTAAGTTGGGGTTTCTGTCGTCTTTTGTAGGTGCTGCTGTATCAAATGCTAAGCCTGGTAAAATTCCCAAATTCAATCCAGCCAAAACTAAACCGAAAAATCCAAGTAAAATTATTAGTTTGGAAAATAATAATATTTTAGGCATAAAACCGAACTTTTTAGAATATTTTATCGTCGAGAAATATAAATATCACCATATTGCTTTGTATCGTTGCCACACAATAAGTTTTGTGTAGTAGTTATTACATTTTTAAATAGCTGCTAGTTTTGACTTTGAGCAAGCTTATTTATGTGACTCCACCCAAGATTTTATTCTACTTTTTGGCAAGTTAGATCGGCTTCTAGATTGTAAGAATTTTCGAGATGTTGTAAGGTTTGTGGATCTAACTTATAAGATTTTTCCAAGCTAGAAATAGCATTACCAACAATATCTGGATGTAAATCATCTAGTTCAATATTACTTGGCACCTGATTTAAATCTATAAAATTGGGTAATTGTAATAAATTCTCTGTGTGTTCGGTTAAATATTTTATCTGGCTAGGATCTTGCAAAACTGGGTTGGTTTTGATGTATCTTTGATAAGACTCAGTAAAAACTTTTGACATTTCCATAAAATGACTCACTAGAGATTGTGAAGGTGTTTGCACGCTAAAATTTGGAATTTGATTGGGTTTTAAGTAAATTCCTTCATATTTCCCTACTAATTCAAATGAAGCATAGCGCAAATTATTTAAAAAGCTTGTGATACATTGCTCTAAAGTTTGGTTTCCAAGCCCTTCATCCGCTAAAGATCTAAAAAAGGTGTATACTAAATCTGTATCTATTTTAGACCGTTCTTCGAAATTTAAAATTTCTCCATCTCCGCCCAACAAAACCTCATTTTCAAATGGAATATTGATACACAAATCTTTGATTTTATCGTACAAAGTTGTCTCGTTTCGCTTGACTTCCATACACGCTTCAGTATTTATCTGGACTTCAGTTACAATAGGTTTGCCATCAAACATAGTGTAAAAATACACGCTAATATCACTGTAACCGTTGGCTTTGATTTTATATTTTACATCTACCATTCGCCAATTGCTAGTCTCTGGATCACAAAGACTATTGCGTATACCAAATAACAGATCTTCGATTTGATGTAAGTCTGAAATTGGGCTTAATAATTTTACAGTAAATCTGGTACAATCTTTAAAAGTAATTTTGCCTGTTTTTTGAGCATCACGCTGGTTTTTATTTGCTATCGATTCAGGTGTCTTGGCTAAGTGATCGTCATAGACACTTTGCACCAACATATCATATATATCTTTAGAACCTGATCTAGAAAGCCTAGAACGTACAGACTTCCCACTGAGTGTCTTAGTGGTGCTGGAGATGGTTGTCTCAGTTGGAATTTCTGCATCTTTAAACACGGCTTGAATTCCGTTAGAAAGTTTTATCAATTTAGCTATCAAGTCACGTTTCGTAAATATTGCATGAAATTCTGGTATTTTAAACGGTTTTATTTCAGAACGAGCTGTCTGAGTCATTTGTCCGGCAGTTGTGGGATGCTCCAAAGTTTGGCGCTGGAAAGGATTTTGATTATCTTCTGGTTGGCCAGGTGCAGCTACTAAATAACTCATACAAAAAAATTAAATTCAAAAAAAATACCAAGTCTAAACTTGAGTGAAAAATTCAAGTGCCTCTAGAGCTCAGTGTGTTGAGGCGATAGAAGATCAAAAAGAATTTCGCATATTTTGTCAATAGAGCCTATATTTATGACCTTAAACTAAAAATAATTAAAAAAAATACTAAAAAAATATTGACAACTTTAAAACGAGCTTTCACAAAGATTAGATGACCACATTATATGGAATAAGCAACTGTAGCACGGTTAAAAAAGCCAGAAGTTGGCTTGAGCTTCATCAAATTGACTACATTTTTCACGACTATAAGAAACTAGGTATAACTCAAAACCATCTTGAAAACTGGTGTCAAAAACTAGGCTGGGAGCAAGTCTTGAATCGAACTGGTATGATGTGGCGAAAAGCCTCAGAGCAAGATCGATCTAAAGTTGTTGATCAAGAGTCAGCTATAGAATTTATGATAAAAACTCCAAATTCTATCAAGAGACCGATGCTTGAATATGGGAATAACCTGATTCGCAGTTTTGACGAAAATGAATATAAAACTGAGTTGGTTCGACAGACCTCCTAACAAAACTAACTACCTCAAAGCCTTATTTTAAAAACTCAAACACGAGTTTACATTTAAAAACTTGGTTCATATTTCATTCTTAAGCGTAATTTAGTTGGTACAATACCAAACCCTAACTCAAAAGCTGGGAGCAAATTAGCTCAATCTGAGATGTGTTATTTTTAATTATTTCAAGCCCATATTTATGCAGTATTTCTAGATATTCTGGGCTGCAATCATCTATTCTAGAGTGTATTTTATCCAGTTCTGTCTGAAATCGATAGTACTGTTTTTGATCTTTTTTAGTTGGTAAAAGCTCAGTCAAATGAGTGTGGATGTTGTCACTCAAATTTTGAAAAGTAATATCAAGCAGCGGCTCAACCCAGCCCAACTGCCCCCAACTCTTAGCCTTTTCGTAGTCAATGGATTTTTTGTGGGTATTCCCAGTCCCGAGTGAAAGTAAAACAGTATTTTGAGTCAGATCTTGATTAAATCTAGATTCTACTAAAGCTAATAACGCTGGATTATTTGCCCAAACTCCACCATCGACTAAAGTGTGGGACACATCTTCATTTGGAACAGTGATTTTGTGAGGTGGAAAATAGGTCGGAGCAGCTGTAGTGGCCAGCAAAATGTCAAGCATAGAAAAATCTGAATCCGAATTTACAATAGCTTCACGACTGTCAAATATAAAAGCTTGGCGGCGCTGTAGGTCGTAACTCGTAACCAAACTTGGTACTAAAGCCTCGCTAAGTTTTGAGTCATCAAAATAATTGGTTAAAACTTCTTTTAAGCCCATTCCGTCGTACTTTGTTTCGGTCAGTGAGCTCATATTTTTCAGTGGAGACCACTGTTTTTTATCAGGAAAGACTTCAGAGCTTCGCTTAAAATAAAATTCTAACAAATCGTTTGCGCTATATTTAGGTGATCCAAAACCATCATCTACAGCTATACCGAGGCTTAAAATCGCCCCTGTTGATGTGCCAGCCATTAGATCAAAAAGTTTCGAAATTGGTTTTTGAGTCAATCTCTCAATTTCGACTAAAATAGTGGCAGGTATAATTCCTCTGACACCGCCGCCATCGATGCTTAAAATTCGTTTAGGTTTTAGTTTTTTGGGGCTTAAAAATCGAGTAAACCAATTCATATTTTGTGTCATCATATGGCAAAACCAAATAATATCATGGCTTTATAGATTTGGTCAAATTTATAGCTGCTAAATCAGCTTTATCTTGTACATTATTGTACAGCGGGCAAAATATCAATAGTTTTCAAAACTTTCGCAATTATTTTAATTTTAAAAACCCCAATACCGAAATAAAATATTAAACTCATTCTTTTCCTCTTTCCCCAAATAAATACCTCGTTTGGAACGGATGAGCCCCACAACTGTTTGAGCGTAATAAAAAGCGATAGCTTTCAGTATCTATAGCGAGGTTTTGTGGGGTGAAGGAGTCCAAATGCCAGGGCGGAGTGGAAAATTAAGAAGTTTGTGTTTTTGATTAAAGTTTCTTGTTTTTGGGAGTTTCGCTATTTGGGTCAAAAAGTAATATTTTAGGTTTGATTTTGGATCATAATTTTTAGATCATGATCATACTTAAAATTTTACCAAAAACACCCCAGCTTGGGGTGAATCTTTAGCTTTTGAAAAAGATATTCGAGGATATTAATTGCTCGACTCTTCGCTATATTGGTTTGATTTAACAATTAAAATCATAAATAAAAGGGCTATAGCTACGAGTATTGATGACTTATCAAAATTTAGGCTGCCTCCACCTGTTCTAACGAGAGACGCAGATCCCGTAATATCTAGGTTTTCTGAAGAACTTGTGGATTGAGTTGTAATAACTTCTTTTATGTTTTCTATCTCAGTTTTTGGAGTTTGCACAACTAAGGTTTGAGAGGTGACTACTGGATTAGCTTTAGTTTCTGTTTTTGGGGATTGGGTTGAGGTTGATGATATGATAATAGTAGTACCTCCACTGCTAGGCTGACTTGGAGTTGGAGTGACGATTACAGGTACTACGGACACGGTTTGCACTAAAAGCGCTTCGATCTCGGTAGAGTTTGCAAGAGTATAAACTGCTCTAATATTATTACTTCCTTGTGGTAATGACGAAGTAGTTAAAACAGCTTGACCATTATTTAATGGAGCTGCTCCAAGACTTGCATTTCCATTGAAAAATTCAACATTTCCAGTTAAAAGTGTATCACTTAAAGTAGCAGTAAGGTTGATAGATTCATTTACTAGTGATGGATTTTAGATGAAGTTAAACTAATTTGCGGTGATACTGGGGTAGAAGCCTGATTATATACTAAACTGTTTGAAAACTGGGAGGTATTGTTTAAAGTGTCAGTTGCAGTTACACGGATAGAATTACCAACAGTATAAGTTGTAGGAGCGGGAATCGTAAATGTAAACCTTCCTGTAGCAAAACCATTTGTGTCTATCGGACCTAATGTGCTGTTACTATCATTGGCCGCTCCTTCTGTTAATGTGGTAATGAAGTTTGAATTAGCATTTGAGCCATTTGCTACAGTGCGATAAATTTCAATTTTTGAACCGGGTTTTGCATACCCAGTAATTATCAAATTTGAACCAATATTTTGCACAGATTCAATAACCGGTGGGTTTATATTTTGATTTGCACCATTAACATTTAGAATATCCCAAAATAAATTGGTAAACGTATTTTGAGAATAGGTGTTGAGATTGCTAGCGTTATTTTGATTGTTATTATTTATAGCAAAACTTATGCTATCAAAGACATTATTGATGATTTGATTGTTTAAACCTTGGTTTATATATTGGCAGCAAATGAAGTGCCTGTAAAAGTATTGTTTGAAACGATGTTATTTGATCCATTATTAAATCTAACACCGTTTGCACCACCTGTGAAAGTATTGTTTGATATTGTGTTCGTATAACTTATACCTGCGTTAAAACTCACCCCAAATGACGTGTTATTGAAAGTATTATTTAAAATATTTAAAGGCTCTAGCCTAGCATATTGAAAAAGTTAAGATAATTTTTAAATATCTTTAGGAGATCGTCAAATAATTCTTTTTCTGATTTATCCCATCTCCATTCACATTCTTTAAGATGCAGTTCAAAGTTCTTTTTAACCCCATTAAATTTAGCTAATCTTCTTTTGGTAAAAGACCAGAAAGATTCTATTTCATTTACAGTTACAACATCTCCATCTTCGCCTTTTAGTGCAAATTCATTTAATCCATGGTTGACTCTGTAGTGTTTGTCATAGCCCACAGATACTAATCCATCATAACTTCTCCAACCATCAGTATAAACAATATTACTTGGATCTACCTTACCCTGAATAATCTTAAGGAGCGTTACTTTTTTAGCATCAGGTATAATTTCAGTGTATACTTCACTTTTACCAAATATATTTTTTCTTTTAAATATTCCAAATACTGGTTGTTTTAAAGTTCCTCTACCTCGTTTTAATTTACCATGATAACCTCTGATTCTTTTACCTCCAAAGTAACTTTCATCTAATTCTACATCACCGATAAGTTTATCCATCTTTAAGGTTTGATTTAAATATATTGCTTCTCTAAATAGTTTAAAATACCTAGTAATGGTATTGCGATTGAATCCAAGTAACAGAGCTGTTTTAGTAGCATCAACATCAACACAAAAGTGCCACATGATCTTTTTTAACTCATAATTACTTAGTTTACTGTATTTAATCACTTTCATAGTCTAACATAGATTAGTTTTCTATGCTAGAGCCCTTCTTATTATTGAAGAGGGTAAATACCCCGAAGCTCGCTTCGCACTCTTTTCATAACAAGCTTGGCGAACGAAGTGACCTTTTTCCACTAGGGATACCTCGTAGCTTTCTGCGGGAAGCTTATTTCGTATCTCAACAATTTCAAATAAGGCATAGTTAAAGCACGAGATATTTAAGCCCATACACAATAAAACCCACTTTTTTATGAGTGGGTTTTGAATTTAGCTTAAATTCTGACTACTTAGCTCTAGCAGCCACAATTTTTTCTTGAATATTTCTAGGGACTTCTTGGTAAGAGTCAAAAGTCATGGTAGCTGTACCTTGGCCACGAGTCGAACCACGTAATGTGGAAATATAACCAAACATGTTTTCAAGTGGAACTGTTGAGTGAATCACTTTAGCTTTAGGTCGGTCTTCTACATTTAGCACTTGACCGCGGCGACTATTTAAATCTCCGATAACGTCACCCATGTATTCTTCTGGGACTATTACTTCGACTGACATGATAGGCTCTAGCAGTACAGGATCCGCCTTGTTAACACCTTCTTTCATAGCCATTATACCAGCTAATTTAAATGCCATTTCGTTGGAGTCGACATCATGGTAAGAGCCGTCGTAAACTGAAACTTTTACATCTAAAATAGGATATCCAGCCAAAGCTCCTGACTCAATAACTTCTTTAACACCTTTTTCAATAGCAGGAATGTATTCTTTTGGAATGGCACCGCCGACTACATCATTTTTCCACTGGTAACCTGTACCTCTCTCTAGTGGCTCAATCTTAAGCCAACAATCACCATATTGACCTCGACCACCTGATTGGCGGACATATTTACCTTGGACAGTGACGGCCTTGCGGATAGCCTCCTTGTAGGCTACTTGTGGCGCACCAGTGTTAGCTTCTACCTTAAATTCACGGCGCATTCGGTCTACTATGATTTCCAAGTGAAGTTCACCCATTCCAGCAATCAATGTTTGACCAGTTTCTTCGTTGCTTGAGACTCGAAGAGTCGGATCTTCTTGAGCTAGTTTTGATAGTGCAAAACCTAATTTTTCTTGAT
The DNA here is from genome assembly GCA_043761585.1 of bacterium. Taxonomy (GTDB): domain Bacteria; phylum Patescibacteriota; class JACMRA01; order JACMRA01; family JAYUNN01; genus JAYUNN01. The sequence goes on along the minus strand of JAYUNN010000011.1, from coordinate 32,939 downwards.
CCTGCTTGGTTTTAGGCTCAATTGACATTGAGATAACTGGCTCTGGGAAAATGATAGTTTCTAATAAAAGTGGCTTTGATTTATCACCGATGGTGTCACCAGTTCGCACATCTTTCAAACCTACAAAAGCTGCAATTTCTCCAGCGTACACTTCCTCCACATCTTCACGATTGTTGGCGTGAAGTAGCACGATTCTACCAGCTCGCTCCTCTTTACGAGTACGAGGATTGTAGAGTGACATTCCTTTTTTGACTACACCAGAATATACTCTAAAGAAAGTTAAGACACCAAATGGATCAGTAGCAATTTTAAAAGCTAGGGCTGCAAGTGGTTGGTCGTCAGCTGCTTTTATGATAATTGGAATAGACTCATCATCTGGATCGACTGCTTTCATAGCTGGGACGTCGACAGGGGATGGTAAGTATTCTGTAACGGCATCCAAAACCATTTGAATACCTTTGTTTTTTAATGCTGAACCACAGAAAATTGGGTTTAGCTTGTTTTCGAGTGTACCCTTGCGTATAGCTAGTTTGAGCTCATTGACAGTGATATTTTCACCACCGAGATATTTTTCAGTTAACGCGTCGTCGCATTCTACAGCTTTTTCTACCAGCATCTCACGATATTTAGTAGCTTTTTCTAGCATTTCAGCTGGAATATCTTCTTCTCTTAGATCTTTACCGATATCGTCGTAATAGTTCCATGCTTTCATGGTAAGCAAATCGATAATACCATTAAAATTTTCTTCAGTACCAATAGGCAGCTGCATCACTAGACCATTATCAGTTAAGCGATTTTTGATACTTTCCACGTCTTTGTAAAAATCTGCTCCAGTTCGATCGAGCTTATTGATAAAGCACATTCTAGGAACTTGATATTTATCAGCTTGGCGCCAAACAGTTTCACTTTGAGGTTCTACTCCAGCTACACCATCAAAAACACAAATTGCACCATCTAGAACTCTAAGACTGCGCTCAACCTCAACTGTAAAGTCAACGTGACCAGGTGTGTCGATAATATTGAAACGAGTCTTTAACTCCTTATCTCCTTCATAGACCCAGCTTGGTGCGTTCCAGAAACAGGTAGTGGCAGCAGCAGTGATAGTGATACCACGCTCTCGCTCTTGTTCCATCCAGTCCATCGTAGCTTCACCTTCGTGGACTTCCCCAATTTTATAGGTGCGACCAGTATATAAGAGTACTCGCTCGGTAAAAGTAGTTTTTCCAGCATCAATGTGTGCAATAATTCCAAAATTTCGAATTTTGTGTAAAGGTAATGAACGAGGCATAAATTTTGTTAATCAGTGTTCTATAGCAAATGGCAATATTTGTAAAATGTCAAGAAAATCTGTAAATGATGTTCTTAGTGTGCAATGCAGCCTATGGAGAGTGAAAAAAATTAGTTTACCTCAAGCCATTTGTGCTCTAAAAGCTCTTTGGTAAGTTTAAAATCTCCTTGTTTAATTCGTATTAGCCTAGTGACACCGCAGCCAAACATTTGGCAAACTTTGCGGATTTGATTGTTGCGACCTTCGGTAAGTGTAAATTTATACCAGATTAAATTTGGTGAAATTTTTAAAAAAGACCATTCTTGCATCTCGGTTGCAGTTAGGTTTTCTACTTTCATCGGTGCTAATACATTTTCTTCAAGCTGGAGCTGGCCACTTTGCATTTCTAAAATAGCATTTTCTCGTAGTATTTTACTAAGCCCAACTAAATAACTTTTGTCATGATTTCGGCTCGGGTGAGTTAGTTCTTGGATTAGTTGGCCGTCAGTAGACAAAACCAGCAAGCCTTCCGACATAAAATCAAGCCGTCCAGCCGATTTTAGATGACCGTATTTTTTTGGTAATAAATCATAAACCGTACGCCGACCCTCGGGATCTTTGTGAGTTGTTACGATAAAAGGTGTTTTGTACACCAAAATTGTCTGATTTCGAGTTTTGCTAATAGGCTCCCATTTTCCAAAACGGAAAACCTCAACTTGATCAGCTTCTTCTACTTGAGTAAACAACTCTTTAATGATTTGGCCATTAATTTTAACTTGACTTTTTAGGACAGGTTCTTCGGCGCCGCGACGACTCAGTCCGAGATGAAAAGCTAGGTATTGATTGATACGCATAAGATTATTTTAGTTTTGGTCGAGTTTTGTGTTAAAATAAAAGCAATTACTGTTTGTGTTTATCAATAGTTTGTCGAGCCAATTCAAGGATGAAACTGTACAAATATCGTGAAATGCAATAGCTAGAATATATAGAAAATTGTCACACGGGTAAGTAGCACTTCGTAAATCCAATTTCAGCGGACTTATTTCACGACTTTGACTCTGATTTCATCGCTACTTATAGATTTTCCAGAGCTGTCTTTGCCTGAAAATTTGACGGTGTACTCACCTGGTGAGAAACTAGAAAAATCAAAACTTGCTCGATATCTAAAACCGTTAATAGCCAGCTCTTTGGGTGTAAATTGCGAGCTATTTTTTGAGGCTGTGCTAGTAAAAACTACTTTAGGATCTACAATTTGAGTTGGGCTGCTTACCAGCAGATCTTTATTGCCGCTGAGTGTATCACCATTACCAAATCCATCCAATCTAATCTGGTTTTCTGCGACCGCTGGAGCTAGTGCTGGTACAGTAGTAGTTACGGGGGCGGCTGGAGTGGCTGGTTGAGGGTTTGGAGTGCCGTTGTTGTTTGGTAACTCAGTGCCGGTAGGTAAGAGTGTGATGGTATAAACTGGGCTAGTGACACTGTTTCCCTGATTATCGTTGGCTTTAAAGTAAATATTTAGAACAGTCGGTTCGACTGGTCCACCACCAATAGTATAACTTGAAGTATTTGATTTTCCAGCGCTTTTTTCTTTACCATTTACGAAGATTTGAGTGTCTGTAATCACGTTTCCTGGGACATTTGTGCTAGCATTTAGGACTATTCGCACAGGATAAGTATTGTAAAAAGCACCAGTGGTAAAGCCTTCAAATGAAATAATTGGTTTTTTATCATCAGTTGTGGTGTCGGTTCTAAAGGTGTTGCTTAGCTCGGTTGGTCCACAACCGGAAGGTTTGTTTGGATCTTGATTGGCGCCTCTAGAATAACTACTGACGGGGTCTTGCCAATTAGTTACATCTTTCAATTTTGCCCATGGGAACTCTGAAACAGGACACGCAAAACTCTTGCGTTCGATATTTTCAGGTGCGATATTTGCTCTATTGGTGTCATTAACCAGTTTTTGATCGATTTTGTTGATTTCTACGGTTCTTGAGAAAACTGTACTTCGAAGGCTAAAAATATCTTCTTTTAAAAGATCTAATTCACCTTTAGCGGATTTATCTTGAATTGCTTTGAAACTATCCTCTAATTTCTTTTTTTGTTCTTCGCTAACCCATTGACTTGTGCCTGGTTCGCCTTCACCAACTGGTAAACCTGTGCTTGGATTTACCTTGATTTCTACCATATCTTTTGGTCTGACAAAATCCTTTCTTTCTTGGCCACTTACAGCTGCTTTGATGACATTTTGCCAAATCGGAGCCGCTGATCTCATACTAGAATCATTGGTGGGTTTGTTGTCCGTGCGACCGACCCAGACAAGAGCTGTTCGAGTAGGTGTAAACCCAACTGTCCATGTGTCACGATTTTCATTGGAAGTTCCAGTTTTAGCTGCTACCGCCCAATCTTTAAATTCTTTATCGCGATTACAGTTATTTAGCGTCAAAATACAGCGAGTGCTACCAAAAACCGGGATTCGCGCCTCAACGTCAGTCATCATATCAATCACCTCATAGGCAATTTTAGGATCCATAACCTTATCTTCTTTTTTGTAATACTCGTCTTTTATTTTTCGGATACCAGATCTTTCCGAGCCGTCACACATTTTACCATTATAAATATCTTCACCTTGAGCCGTACAAATTTGTTTAAAGGGCGAAACTGGTATTTTGTCACCCATTCTAGCAAAGGTACTTATCCCAGTGGCGTGAGAAACCATTGATATTTCACAGCCGCCCAAAGCCACCTGAACACCACAACTTTTTTCCGGCTCCTTGATACGTTCATCAAACTTGACACCCATATCTCGAGCTGTGTTGACCACGTTTGCTACACCAGTATTTTTGACTCTAGTGATGGACTGATTTTGATTGTCACCAGCGGCTAGAAAGACAGATTTGATCGCTGGGATATTGAGTGAGTTGGCGATGGCTGACCGAATCGTCACTGGCCCAGAGAAGCCACCTGTGTAGTTGACTGGAGTGTAGGGCCTGCCATTATCATCAAAAGCCGTTTTAACGTCCATCAAAACTGTGGTAGGGTTAAATAGACCTTTGGCAAAAGCTGTGGCGTAGGCATACGGCTTGAAGCTTGAACCAGGCTGCTGGAATGAAGTTGCCACATTGACTTTACCATCTAGTTCTTTGTAAAATTCGTCTGGGTTTTTGATACCTTCTATACCATTTAGATCTTCTTTACTATAAGCTAAAGATCCTACCATACTTAATAGCTCACCATTTTCATTGTCGACCACCACTGCGGCAGCGTTGTTGGCACCGACATCGATTATATTTTTCTTAGCTTGGGTTCTGATGATGTTCTCGACTTTATCTTGCAGGGCTGGATCGATGGTTGTGACCACTTTAAAACCTCCTGTAATCAACAGATTTTCAGCTTTTATGTCAGCATCAGCTCGGCTAAGACTTTCTTTTTTCATAAAGTCGTCACTAAAAATACCTAGTAATTCAGTGCGGACGTACTCCACAAAATGTGGATATTTGTAAATATTTTTATCAGCTTGAAATTTAACTTCTTGATCTTGTAAGGTTTTGACTTCACTATTTGGGATAAGTGGCTGGGTACCAGGTCCTTGGATCGAGATCTGAGCTAATTTTTCGATACAAATATTTTTTCGGTTTTCCATGATACCTCGCCAAGCATCGGTGTAATTTCCCTTTTCATCTTTTTCAGAATTATTGATTGATTTGGCATAGTTTGATGGGCTAGGCGGAAAGGCAGCCAAATAACAAGACTCAGGCACGGTCATGTCTTTGAGATCTTTCCCAAAATACGATTGAACAGCCTCTTTAATACCAATAGTGTTGCGACCCAGAGGTACAACATTTAAATATTTGAGTAAAATATCTTCTTTGGATAAATCTTGATTTAGTTTATACGCCCGCACAATTTCGCGTAATTTTCGCTGGACTACTTCACCACTTTGCCTAGTATCATCGTTAGTTAATTTTCGGACCACTTGCTGCGATATGCCACTACCACCACGACAGTTTTTACCCAAAGTAGTGGCACAGTTTAGGATTGATCCACCGAGATTGTACCAGCTAATACCACTATCGTTGTAGTAGTAATTCTCATCCTCTAAAGCTAAGAAAGCAAATTTGACTTGGTCGGGGACTTCTGTCCAACTAGCTTCTTGGCGCCTACCATCGGTTCCATAAATTTTAAAGAGTTCAGTTTTGCCGTCAGCTGCTAAAACGATCGAAGTTTTACTTTGTTCTACGTTTGAATCAAAGACTATATTTTGATAGAGGTATAAAATATAACCCACACCGACAGCTCCGAAAATCACTATCAAGACCATAAATAGCCCAAAAACTGTAAAAAGGCTTTTCCATACACCTTTGAGGCCACCACCAAAAATATTTTGTTTTAATTTTTTAAAGTTTAAACGACCGCCAGCATAGTCTTTTTGACCAATTTTACTTTTAAAAGCTGTGGTTTTGGTTTGCTCGTCTAAATTTTCACCTTTAGATTGAGTTGAGATTTTTGATATTCTTTTCATGAAACTACTTTTAGGTTTGACCTCAATGAACTCACTTTCTGATGCAGCATCTGCAGGCTCTATCTCAGGCTCGATACTTTTAGCAGTAAATTCACTACTTTTTGGATCCTGATCCTCTATTAGTACAAAATTATTAGTAAATTGTGGCTCAATACTTAGATTTTGATCGGGTTTATCGTAGCTCTCGAGTTTGGTTACCGAGCCTAATTCCTCAACATGCGCATCATTTTTGCTTGGATTTAAATTTGATTCTTCGGGACTTAAAAAAGTCTTTCTATTTCCAGTTACAGCCATAAAGTTTGCAGTTTTTAAAATAAAAGTTATTTTATTGGTCGGCAGGGTAAATATTTCAAATTTTTACCTCAAAACCTATTCTAATAGTCGATTTTGTGAGCATAGCTCGGCAATCTGATATAAGCCTCTCGTAATTTGACTTTGAGAGAACTTACCTTATAAGTCAAATTAAGTAATAATCTCAAACGTGACAATAGTCAAGCCTAAAAAATATGTTTGGTTCTTGATTCTAAAATACATTCAAAATTAAATTTTTTTTGACGGTAGTTGGAATTTATATTATAATTTTATATTAAGTCTTTTAAGAAAGTATCAAAAATATCTATGACTTTAAAAAATCAAGCCGAGCTTCTTTGGGTCAATTTCGAACCTCAAATCAAATATTTATCCTCAGAGTCAAGAGAAGTGGTGGAGCTAGCTTTTTGGCAAATGGTCGAAGCCCACGGCGATCAAAAACGCAAAAGCGGTGAGTATTATATTATTCATCCTGTGGCCACAGCTCAGGAATTAGTTAAGATGCGAATGGGCGGCGACATGATTGCAGCAGCACTTTTGCATGATGTTCCAGAAGATACTGAGGTTGGACTAGATCAAATCGAAAAGATTTTCGGTGCAAATATTTCATTTTTGGTCAGCGGCATCACCAAACTATCGAAAATTCGTTATAGTGGCGATGAGCTCTACGTGGAAAATTTACGTAAAATGTTTATGGCCATGAGTAAAGATATTCGAGTAATTTTTATAAAGTTAGCAGATAGGCTGCACAATTTACACACTTTAGAGCATCTTAGTCCTGAAAAAGCCCGTCGAATTGCGCTTGAGAGTCTGGAGATTTACGCACCCATTGCCAACCGGCTGGGGATTAGTTATTTTAAAGGCGAGATTGAGGATGCTGCTTTTCCTTATGTGTTTCCCCTGGAATACCAAAAACTACTGGACGAGTCTAAAGAAACCGTGGGCGAGCGGCTTGACAAATTAGAAGATATCAAAACTCGCATAGCCGAAATTTTAGCTGCTGAGAATTTGCAATATCTTGAACTAGTGGGGCGAGCTAAAAAATACTATTCTTTATTTTTAAAATTGGAAGAAAAAAAAGAAATTGACACTATTTACGATTTGGTAGCACTGCGACTGGTGATGCCCTCAGTAGCTGATTGCTATGTCGCTTTAGGTTTGATCCACAAACATTTTACACCGATTTCAAACCGAGTCAAAGACTATATCGCCAATCCTAAACCAAACGGCTATCAAAGTATCCACACTACGGTTATCGATCGCTCTGGCATTGTATTTGAAGTGCAGATTCGCACCAAGGAAATGCACGAATTTGCCGAATATGGTATCGCAGCTCACTGGGCCTACTCCCAAGCTGGTAAAAACTCCCAAAATACAGCGGTAGAGCTAAAAAATGCACATATTTCTAGCGAGCAACTAAAGTGGATCAACGAGTTAGTCAAGCTCGGCAGCGAGGAAATTAGCCAAGAAGAGTATTTAAAAACTGTGAAACTAGATTTATTTGCTGATAGAATTTTTATTTTGACACCTAAAGGCGATGTGATCGATTTACCCAAAGATTCTACGCCCCTAGACTTTGCCTATAAGATCCATAAAGATGTCGGTGACTTGGCTCAAATGGCTAAAGTTAACGGTCAAATGACTAAGCTCAACCATATTTTAATTAACGGTGATTTGGTAGAAATCTTGACCAATAAAAAACAAAAACCCAATCGTGACTGGTTAGACTGGGTCAAAACACGGTCAGCCAAAAAACATATACTTCACACTTTAAAAATAAAATCAAACGAATAAGCTATCAGAAAATTACTAAAATTGACTTATCGTATAAATAAGACTTGCTTAAATTATATCTTGTGATAACATTTTGCTAAATATTTTGATAAAATTAGCACCTTTAAAATCAAGGGTAATTTTATGTCATTTTTTGATAAAATCTTAGTAGTATTTAAATAATGCCTGTTTTAGTATCTGATTTTGAAACTAAGACTGACGCAGAATTAGTGCAGCTAACTTTGAAAGACAGTGAATCTGGTGCTTTTGAGGAACTTGTCAATCGCTGGCAAGCCCCAATTTTGCGGTATTGTTTGAGATTGTTAAATTATGATCAGAGTGATGCTGATGATGCTACCAGTGAGGCTTTTTTGAAAGCTTATAAAAATTTAGCTAGCTATAAGCAAGAATTTAAGTTTTCAACTTGGCTCTATCGCATTGCCCACAACTGTGCCATCAATCAAATCCGCAATAATTCCAAGTTTTTTAGCATTGATTTACAAGATTTTTGGCATATTCCAGCCCCAGCTAAAGCTAATCAGATACTGAGCGTGCAAGAATTGGAACAAGTTTTATCAAAATTAAAAGAAATTGATCGCAGTTTACTAATTTTATTTCACTTGGAAGAAAAAAGTCTACGTGAAATCAGTGATATTTTAAAATTGAGTGAAAATACAATCGCGGTTAAACTGAAACGTGCTCGCGAACGTGCCAGAAAACTACTGCCAAAACTGGAAATTAAAGAATAAATTATACCAAATATGCCAGACGCTTTAAAAAATAAAATTTTAACTCAAATTCATCAGCAAAAACCATATTCATGGTGGCGATTTTTTTTGATTAATGTTATTAAAATCATTGCAGTATTTATTTTATTTTGTTTATCTAGTTTAGTTTTGAGCTATTTTGTGTGGGATTTGATCGAAGCCAATACTCTACTAGCCCAAAGCGATCAAAACTTGTTTACAATTTTAAATAACAGTTTGCCTGAGCTGTTACTTTTCGTGCTTTTTGTGAGCTTAGTGCTTTACTTATTGTATCGGCAGACAGATTTGCCGCTGGTTAAAAATCGGGGTTTAGTTTTTGGTTCAGTTTGGTTTATTTTAGCTTTGATTTGTGGTGGTGTAGTTTGGACAGTTCGAGAAAATTCTGCTTTTGAAGACGAGTTTTTTAAGACTCAAAGTCAATTGGAAAATTTACCGTATCGCCCCAAACGTTTCAATCAGATGTATCAAAAAATTCGGAAACCTGATAAATTTATGGGTTCAATTGTGAGCAAAACCCCAATTTCTGAAACCCAATCAAAAATCGTAGTTCGAAATCAATTTGAGCAATTTGAGTTTATTTTGGACGAAAGTGTAAATTCAGATAATTTTAAAATTAATCAAGACGTTATAATTCGCTTTGATCAAAGTAATTCAAACCAAATTTTAGATATAAAACTAGCTGGCCCAGAGCAATCTAGGCGATTTAGACAGCCCATACAGCCATAGTGTCATTTTATTTTGGTGAGTGTGTAGTATATACGAAGCAAGAAAACAGGATCCTAAAATTTTCGAAAGCTTCTATTTGAAGAAAGTTTATGGTAAAGAACAACAATTCAAAGTATTACTTTGTACCTTTACCCAAAACAAGTTTAGTGTGCGTTACTGCTTCACTCTTACGCTTCGAATACCTCATAGTTTTGACTTTGAGGAAACTTATTTTTCAATTTTAAACATAGCATTATTATGAATAACTCAAATAAATTTCTAACTACATTAGCAGTCGGCGGTGTTTTGATCTCGTCTGCAGCAGGATTTATGGTGGTAAACGCTCAAACAGCTAGTCCAGCCACCAATCTAAGCTCAAATACTGAGCAGGATTATGGTCGAAAAAATCATCAAAATACTGCGGCTAAAACCGCTTTAGAAAATAGAGATTATGCCGCTTGGAAGACAGCAGTCACGGCTACTGCCAATGGTGCTGATCAACTCACAAAAATAGATACTCAAGCTAAATTTGATAAGTTAGTGGAAGCTCATAGCTTCATGAAAACTAATGAATTTGACAAAGCTAAAGCTATTTTCGATGAATTAGGTCTCAAAGCTATGGCTGGACGTGATGGTAAAATGGGCGATCCAGCTCAAAATGCCAATCGCAAAGCCGAACAAGCAGCACTTGATTCTGGAAACTATGAAGCTTGGAAAACCGCTGTAGCTTTGACTCCAAATGGAGCTCAAATTTTGGCTAAAGTGGACACCCAAGACAAGTTTAACCGTTTGTCCGAAGCTCACAAAGCTGTCAAAACAGCTCGCGATGCCGAGGAAAAAACCCTTACCGATCTAGGGATTAATGATTTGATAAAACCAAAAATGGGCATGATGCATCGTTTGCATAATCAAAAAAACGCTCAAAATAGTACTTCTACCAATAACTAAGATTTTAAACCAAGTTAAAGATTCATAAAAAAGATCAATCTCACAATTTTAAGTACAAAAAAGAGGTGAAATCAGACCGAATTTTCTAGATTTACACTCACTTGTTTGCTAAAAATTATTACAACCACCTTCTTAATTGAGGGTGGTTTTGTTTAACTACCACAGGTGTCTAATTTTTTAACCAAAATACTTCCATAAAACCTTTATCAAAATTTGATCGTTTTGTTTTTTCACTCCACGTTGGCATTTTTGATGCCTTCTCTCATCACAATATCCATTTGGTAAAAAAGCTTTAGTTTAAACATTTATTCCGAGCTCAAACAGTTGGGCAGAGATTTCGTTACAAAAGATGTATTTTTTAAGGAAAATGATGAGGAAAAGGATGATTTAATATTTAATTTTGGTACTGAAGTTTTAGATAAAACAGCATTTTTCACTATCATAACTTACCAAATCAGATCTTTTTGACCAAGTAGTGCAAGGCTCTATGATTTTATGACCGCTTCAAAAAATGGTTTAGCTAAAAAATATCCTAATAAATTTTGACCATTAGATCTATTTGAGCCATAGTATTTTTCAAATTCAGCTTGACTCCAAGTCAGTACATCGATAAATTCAGTTTGATCCAGCTCTTGATTGCTTATTTTGACACAGTTTCTAGCTAAAAAGACTATAAATACGCCATCACTATAAGCTCCACCATAAAAATTACCGATTTCTATTATATCATCTGTGATATATCCTGTTTCTTCCAGCAGTTCTCGCCGAGCACCTTCGAGATCATTTTCACCTTCTTCGATCATTCCAGATGGTAGCTCAATTAGGATTTTTTCTGGGCCAGGTCGATATTGGCGCACCAAAACCAAATTACCATTTGCATCAAAAGCCGCTACAATTGCGGTTCTGTAATTGGTATGCATGATTTCAAAAACACCTTCTTGTTGATTTGGCATGGCAAACCTTTTCTCAATGATTTTTCGATAACTATTAAAGATTACTTCTTGACTGAGCTTTTTAAAGTCTAGGTGAGAGTCGGAATCTGGCATAGTAAAAAAGTTTTAAAGCTGCAAAATAGCAGCATACCAAAAAACTAGCACAAGCCTGCAAAAAACATCAAGTTTTAATTTTTTAAAATTCAAATTAAGCTAAAATTATCTCTAAAATATTTTGCACAAAAATTTGATCAAACATATATTGGGCCCGCAAAACTCGGGTTTCTTGATCATTTATCTGGTCACTAAAATCTAGGCATCGTAATATTTCTGTCAACGTAATTAGCTTGATTTCGGGTAAAAATTCTTTCGGTAAAATCTCGGCATAGACACTCAAAATTCCTTTTAAAAATGGCAGCATCGATCCAGTTGGGTAGCTATTTTCAAGGTCTTGACTCACTAAATTTGCTGGCATAAAAACTTGATGCAATAAAATCCTAGCTTCAAAAAACCGTGGTCCAAAATCGCTGAGATCAAAATCAATAGCATAAATCTGATTTAAATGCTGGATAAAGTTTCCTAAGTGGATATCGCCATGCACTAAGACCAAGTCTAAAACTAGATCTTTTACTTGATATTGACTTAAAAAAATACTAGCAAATTTGGCGATCTCGCTCGGTAAGTGATTATCATCAGATATTGCTCTAAACCTTTTCTTAGCTAAATCTAGTAAACTGGCAGTGTTGAAGGTTTGATTGCGTAAAATTTTTGAATTATGAATTTTATATATCACCAGAGCGATTTCTTGACCTACAATATATTTTTGCTGATCGCTAGATTTAGCCAGATTTTTTGCTAGATTTGGCCCAGAAATGTACTCCATCAAAATACAATTAGCCCGTAAAGGATTCTTTAAATCACCTTTTAAGCTAGCTTTTAGAATTTTAGGTGTAAAGCCCGTTTTTTCTAAAAGAATTAAAGATTTCAGAGTTTTCTCAAAATTAATAGTATCAAAATAGATTTTTAAAACATATCTGGAGTTAATTAAAAAACAGAGATTGGACGATTGCCCACCTGGAAACTCGACCAGTGTCTGAAGTGGGGATTCGGGGAAGTTGGCTTGCCAGTAATGCTCGATATTTTGATCAAGGTTATTTGAAGATAGCATATTTTTCTATAATTATTAGTGGCTACGAAACCACTTTTGCCCCTAAAACTTACTCTAAAAAACACGTTATTTTTTTGTAACAGCAAGTCTTTACCACGGACACACACTATTTCAGAAAATCGCAGTCATGAAATAACTTAAAGAGATAGTTCTCTGGCATCGACAGCCTATATAAGGTCACAGATTAGTTGAAATTTTGAGCGGTAATAATATATATTACCCAAAACTTTACTCGACAATCTTTATACTCAGCTCTTTAAGCAATTTTGGACTCACAGTACTTGGGCTGTTAGTCATTACGTCCATACCTGAGCCATTTTTTGGAAAGGCGATAATTTCGCGGATATTGTCTTCCTCGGCTAAAATCATAAAAATTCGCTCTAATCCCCAAGCAAAACCTGCGTGTGGCGGTGCTCCAAACTCATAAGCTTCCATCATATGTTTAAATTTACTGCGCACCTCTTCTTCTGTGTAGCCGACTACTTTAAATGCTGCTAGTAAGGCTTCTGGATTGCTATTTCGCACCCCACCACTTAGGACTTCATAGCCATTTAGAGTCAAATCATACTGAACAGCTCGCAGATCCAACAAAGTTTCAGCCTCAATTGCAGTGCGCAGAGTTTCTAAGGCACTTTTACCAGTATCTGGCTTCCAGACACCAAAAGGATTGTGGCCAAAGTCGATCTTTTGAGTCTTGTCGTCTTTTTCATAAAATGGAAAATCTGTAATCCACACAAACTTTAGTAAGTTTTTATCAATAATATCAAGATGCTTAGCAATATGTTGGCGCATTTGATTTTGAGCTTTATGGACGATATTTTTATCAGGGTTGGCGATAAATAAAACTAAATCACCAGTTTCAAGACCAAAATGTTGTTGTAATTCAGCTTTTTTTGCTTCGATAATTTCCTCAGTTTCTCCAAAGAATTTGAAAATTGGACTTTTGGCACCGCTCTCAAAATACTGAATATAGGCTATTCCTGGCAAGCCGTACTGGCGACCGATGTCTTGAACACGATCCAGATCCGAGCGACTAAATTTATCGACTGCACCTTTAATCACTAAAGCTTGGACGCGAGTTTGAGGCTCAAGACACAAATCAGCAAAGACTTTGAAACTACTATTTTTAAATACGACTTTAGCATCTTGCCATGGTAGCTCGTATCGTAAATCCGGCTTGTCTGAGCCGTACATATCCATAGCGTCGTCGTAGCGAAGTCTAACAAATTGCTCTTGGGCTAATTTTTTCTCGCTAAATTTGACTAAGCACTCTCGGGCTAGTTTTTCACAGAGCTCAAAAATACTTTCTTGGTCGGCCCAAGCGATCTCAGCATCAATCTGGTAAAAATCTCCTGGATGGCGATCAGCACGCGGATCTTCGTCTCTAAAACAAGGTGCAATCTGGAAATATTTATTAAAACCGCCTACCATTAAAAGTTGCTTAAACTGCTGCGGAGCCTGAGGCAAGGCATAAAATTTACCTGGATGAATACGTGATGGTACCAAAAAATCTCGCGCACCTTCGGGGCTAGAGTTAGCTAAAATCGGAGTGGTTACCTCAATAAAATCTTGGCTATCAAACCAGTTTCTCACTGCTAGAAACAATTTATGCTTTTGAGTCATGAGCTTTTTGAGCTTTTCACGGCGAAGATCTAGGTAGCGGTATTTTAGGCGGGTTTCCTCACCAGCTAGATTGCCATTTTCAGCGTGGATATCAAAAGGCATGGGTTTAGCTGTAGAAACTATCTCCAAATCCTGAATTTCAATTTCAATTTCACCAGTTGGGAGTTTGGGATTGATCGCATCCGGTTCTCTTAGTAGGACTTTTCCTGTGATCTTTAGCACATATTCTGAGTGGACAGATTCCGCTATTTTGAAAGCTTCGGTGTTTAGTTCTGGGTTGACGACGCATTGCAGCAGTTCAGTTTGGCTGCGTAAGTCGATAAAAATCAAACCGCCGTGGTCGCGAATAGTGTGTACAAAACCACCTACGGTAATAACTTGGTCAGCAAAGGACTTATTTAAAGGACGAAAATCTGTAAACATAACAAAACTGGCTTTTCTTAAAACTTATAATAATCTTTCAATAATAAGAATACTGGCTAATTTTTAGGACTTTCGTCAAGTACTACTTACAAATGATTTTAGTCCTCTAAAACTTTTACAAAATTTAGCTTTAAAAAAGTAATTCAGCTTTTGAGAATTTTTTTGAAAATTGTAATTTTAAACTTGACAGCTTTTACCTATCTATGCTAGTTTAAAAGGAATATAAGTAATTTTTAATATAATTTTTACGACTTTTTAAAATTTAAGATAGTCATTTTTTATATAAATTTCCACCAAAAATTATTTTATTTTAAAATAAGCTTCCTTGCAGCAAGCTATAAGGTATTTCCGAGCGCAACAGTCCGTCCCGTTTACCAAGCTTGTTGGTTTTGCCACTAACTGTGAGGTACTCAATCACTAATAATACTAATAAATATCAACATTATGTCTGCGTCCACTACACTTTCCACACAACCTTATAAAGGCACCACAGATTTTTTGCCTCTAGAACTAGCCAAGCGAAACTACATTTTTGAAAAATGGCGCAGTTTTTTCTCTAGTCGTGGCTACGAAGAGTACGAAACTAGTGTGATTGAGTCAGCCGAGGTTTATAAAATCAAAAGTGGCGATGAGCTTGGTTCAAAGCAGTTGTATTCTTTTGAAGACAAAAGTAATCGTTTAATTGCGCTTCGCCCTGAGCAAACGCCATCTCTAGCTAGAATGGTGGCCGACAACCAAGGTGGTTTAAAATTTCCGCTTCGCTGGTTTTCAATTCCAAATTGCTTTAGATACGAGCAACCTCAGCGTGGTAGACGTCGAGAATTTTGGCAGTTAAATGTGGATATGATTGGTGCCACAGACGGTTGGTCAGATATGGAAATGCTAAAAATGTGCGGTGAAATGTTTTTAGATTTCGGAGCGAGCAAAAAAGACTTTACTATTTATTACAATCATCGCGGAGTTTTGGATTCCTTTTTGCGTGAAATTAACGTTACCGACGAGCAAAAACCTGAGGTTTATAAACTTTTAGATAACTGGCGTAAAATCGATGAAAGCAAGAGCTTGAAAGCTTTGGAAGAATTAATTGGTGAAAAAGGTAAAAATCAAATCGCGTGCTTGATCGAAGGCATGGATCGAGAAACCGAGCTGCTTGAAGATATTATCGACGACGAGTTCCCTGAGTTTGCTAGAGTTTTCAACGAGATTAAGAATGTAACCCAAAATAAATTTTCCATTGAGTTTAGTCCGACTATAGTGCGAGGTTTAGCCTACTATACTGGAATTGTATTTGAGGCATACGACACTGATCCAGTCAATCCTCGCTCACTTTTTGGCGGCGGTCGCTACGACAATCTACTCGATTTATATGGCAAAGAAATGGCAGCGGTTGGTTTTGGGGCCGGACAGGTACCTTTTACTGACTTTTTGGAAACTCATGGTTTGATGCCCGCAGAATTTGGCTTGAAGCCCAAATTGGTTTTGATTCCAGCTACCGAAGCCACTTTAACTAAGTGCTACACTACCGAAATGGATAAATATATCAAGGAAGGTTTTGCTGTCGAAGTAGATCTAGCCTTAGACCGTGCTCTAAACAAACGACTAGAAACCGCTCATAAAAAAGATGCTAAGTCTATTGTGGTAGAATAATTTAGTTTGCTCAAGTTGATTCGTTTCAAACTAGCCGTTCTCAAGGTATTAGAAAAAATATTTTCAATTTTATTGTTTGGGTTTACATCACAGATGATATAATTTTACTTTGCTGCGACAAAATCGAAACACTATTAGTGGCAAAATTTCAAATACTTTTTTGGGTAAAAGTCCTAAAAAATATTCGACCAAATCCCTGATAAAACAGAATTCATCGAAGCTATTTTGATACAAGTTGCTGGTTATGAAAATATTTCAATCACAATCAATTAAGCGCCATAAATTTGGTGGATTTTTTCTTAACCAAGGCTTTAATTCAGGGGTTTGGCAGTAAGTCACTTTAAAATTCACTACGGTTTGAGATTTGACGAATACGTGTTTTTGTGATATGGATTGAAACAGACTTTGTTTAATTCAAAGTTTTTTAGAAAAGTGATAAAAGCAAATTCGTTTTTAAAAACAATAATTCAATACTTATGAAAATCGCCATTTTAGCTTCACCATTCTTACCGATTCCGCCTACCAAATACGGTGGCACTGAGCGAGTTATATATTTTTTAATCAAAGGTTTGATGGAGCTGGGGCACGAAGTCACACTTTTCGCTTCGGGTGATTCAAAGGTTGAATGTGAGCTAATTCCAATTTGTGAAAAAGCCTATTCCCACCAAGAAGACAATCTCAAAGATCGAGAATTAGAAACTTTACGCAATGACGCGATTGAAAATTGCATAAATTTAGTCAAAGAAAATTTGAGCCGTTTCGATGTGATTCACTCACACGGCATTGATTTGTCATCGCTCAAGGATTTTCCAAATCTAACTACTATGCACGGGCCAATTACTTTGCCCCAAATGGAGTATTTTGAAGCTAGAAAAGATCTTTACTACGCTACAATTTCCAAAAATCAACAAGAAGTTCTACCTGATTTAAATTATATCGGTACAGTCTATAACGGTATGGACCCATCAGTTTTTCCGATAGTTGAAGAACCTGAGGAATACCTTTGTTTTTTAGGTCGTTTTGATCGTGAAAAAAATCCTCATAAGGCTATCGAACTAGCTTTAAAGCTAAATATGAAGTTAAAATTAGCTGGAAAAATTGATTTTGTCGGAAAAGAATACTTTGAAAAGGAGTGTAAACCACATTTTGATAATCCACTAATTGAATATTTGGGTGAGCTAGATTTGGATCAAAAAATTGAGCTTTTGAGTAAAGCTAAATGCAATCTTCATCCAGTTGGTTTTAGAGAACCTTTTGGGTTGACTATTTTGGAAGCGGCCTATTGTGGGACACCGAGCTTGGCCATTTCACGTGGTTCGATGCCAGAGCTGATTGAGGAAGATCGCACAGGAGTTTTGGTCGAGGATTTTGACGAAGGTTACACTCGAATCCAAGATTGTTTTTCTATGGATCGAAATTATATTGCCCAGCGATCGAGATTGCTTTTTAATTATCAAACTATGGCTAAGCAGTACGTGCTGGCTTACGAGAAAATCGTAGATATCTTTAAAGCTGAAAACGATAAAGAAGCTGAAATAATCAGAATTATGAAAGAAGCTAAATCAGGTCTGCAAAATCTCTGGGAAAATATCGTGGGCAAGCGGGATTAAAGTGAAACGTTTTACTATTCCCGTTTTAAGATTTCCTATCCAGGTAATTTGATTGTAGCATCAAAAAGTAGGGGAGCTTAGGGATTATTACACCTAAACACAAAACAGAATATTTATCACCTCCAAATTAGCTTTAAAATATTTAAATTTACAGCTAGGTTTTGGTGAATATGCTTACATTATATCATAGCTGATATAAATTGATATTTTATTAATACCTCTAAATATCAAAACCACCCCTATCTCTTTCCCATCCTATTCCCCCAAAAACACCATCGTTTGGAACGTATGAGCCCCACAACTGTTTAAGCGTAGCGAGGTTTTGTGGGGTGAAGGAGTCCAAATGCCCTAACGGAGTGGAGAATAAAACACTTAAATTTTTTGCTAAAAGTATCTTGTTTTATAATTTATAAGGTTAACTTTTTGAACTCAGAAATACCCGACTCTTTTACGGAATCGTAGGTTTATTTTTAGAGTTAGCTCTATCGCCTATAAATATAAGGTTTGTAGTTATTGGTTTGGTTTGGGCTGCGGTTAAAAAAGTAGCTTGATAACCTTATAAAGGCTTTGGTCTAAAAGAAATTTAGGTGTGACTTTTTTAAGTCAGTGACGTAAGTGGTGTATTTTTGCTTAGATTTTTATTTTAAATTTTGACTCAATTTGCTCATATTCTTGCTCATATTTAGCTTTATTTTTAAAAATATCTGCGGGTGCGTCTCCTGACTCGCTCAGATATTGGCAATTTTCCGTATCATTGATACTGCTATAAGTGGTCGTAAATTGTAGCATACCACCAGTATTTATATCTTGTTCGGCAAACTGATTTTTAATTAAACAGGGAGATGGGCCAGAATCATTTTCATAATACGTTCGTGCATCGAAGACAGCAATATAGACTAGGTTATTTCTGGTATTCAATACTAATTTGCTAGCATATTGACCAACGGAAAGTGACCTGAATAATATTTCAAACTTCTCGCCATTAGATTTGACCACAGAATTTTTGTAGCGACCATAAATCTTTTTGTTGTATAAAATTTGAAACTCGTCATTTAAAAATGAGTCACCCCGCATTTCCTCTGGTAGCAGTTTTTGAAAGAAATCAAAAGTCAAATTTGTGGCGCGTGAAAAGGTGCTGTTTTGCAAATCTATGATCACACCCCGTCCGACACGACAACCCATGTCAAAACCACTGCAATCAAAGATATACATGTACTTATTTTTAAATATTGGACTAGCTGAGACCATGTTAGTTTCTTTAATGGGGATTTGATTCACCTCAGAGCCGTTATACATAGACAGACTAGGATACAGATCAGAATTCTTGTTTTCATTTACCCAGTAAACTATATTATTGGAAAATACGAAACCTTGAGTCGGTACACCGATTTTAACTAAAACACTGTCAGGAATATCAGCGATTATTGCTAGTTTTTTGCCAGTGGTATTTTTTACAAAATCAGGATTCCAGCCTGCAATTTTTTCAAATGACTGAGATTCAATCAATTTTAAAGCCTCGTCGGTATCTAGTTCTTTGGTTGCTGGTTCGCTTTGTGATCCGTTTTCAGTTTTTTGCTCCAGTTCTTGAATTCTCTGAGTCTTACTTTCAAGCTCTGACCTTAAAGCTAAATTTTCCTGATTAATTTGAGTGCTTACTGTGTCCAAATTGGATTGTGCGTTTTTCTGAGATTGCCAAAAAGAATAGCTAGATAAACCACCGATAGTTAACAACAAGATCAAAAAAGCAAGTATAATTGTTTTAGAACTCGGTTTTATTTTTTTAAAAAAAATCATATTGCTATAGTTAAAATTCGGTGAAAATGTAGCGGTGTTCAATATTTTTCTATAATTCCCCGATAAAGCTCCACATATTCTTGGGCGATGTCACGGCTAGCCACTTCTTTGGCTGACAAAACAGCTTCTTGGCTCAAATTTTTTAAAAGTTCTGGGTTTGAGTATAGTTCGCCACACAAATAACTGATTTTTTCAATCGAGGTTTTGAGTCCGTTTTGACGCGGCTTTAAGATATAATCCACACTGTCATCGTCCACCGCCACTACCGGAAGACCGCAGTACATGGCCTCAAGCAGTGTAGTTGGTAAATTTTCAGTGGTAGAAGTAAACAGGAAGAACTTGGCTAGGCTACACAGCTGAGCTAAATTTTCTGGATTATATTTACCTGTAAAAATGACTTGGTCAGCAATACCTAGCTTAAGAGCTTTTTTAGATAGAGTTTTGGCGTAGGAACCTTGGCCACAAATGATATATTTGGTATTTCGATGAGTTTTTAAAAGCGGAGTGATGGCTTCTAATGCCTTATCTAAGCCTTTTTCTTTAGAAACTCGCCCAAAAGTAATTACCACAAAATCATCTTTTTCAATACCGTAACGCATTCCAAAACTAGCGTCGAATTCTTGCGGTTGTAAATGCTCTAAACTACTAACATTTAAAAATTGTGAGATTGGGCTGGTGATTTTGAGCTCTTTTAAATACAGAAAAATTTTACTTGAGAGCGCTACGACGTGATCGTATTTGTTGCAAATTTGTCTGGAAAACTCCCGTATAAAAGGCTTGTAGCCTGGGATATCGACCGAGCGATAGGCCTCGATAAATGTGTGATAAGTGTGCACGCACGGAATATTTAGCTCTTTAGCGATTTGACTAGCCTCAAGTCCACCAAAAAAGGTGTCGTGAGAATGGATTAGGTTGACGCCATTTTCTCTAAAAAACTGAATGACTTCGTCTTTGAAATTGAATGGAATTTGGATGTCGGCGCGCATCCGTTTGGGCAAAGGTATGCACTTTAAAGGTAAAACATAATCTGGATAATCTACATTTTTGACTTTTGGGATCGCTACCACGACTTTGACCCCTTTGGCTCGAAGTGCTTCGACGAGATTGGCGGTGGTGACACTCACACCATTGAGATCGGGTGGGTACGTATTAGCTAAGATTCCTATGACCATATTCTACAAAGATAGCTTTAAAACTAGATTTTGTCAAAATGGATCGGGATTTGTATCTAGGGCTTGGAAGTTTTTTCACAAAGTACTAAAACTTGACTGTGGTCTTGGTTTCTAGATAAGTAGCTGGGCTCTAAATCGACTCGATATAAGTCATCGATTAACTCTCTAAGTTTTTGTCTATATAGATTCCAGATTATAATCTCATCCGATTCGTTGAAATGCAATACTTTTTTGCCTTGAGGTAAGTTAAAAACTATATCAATTTCCTTATTTAACTTCAGCGATTGTATTTTTCTTTTACTAACAGAGTCGTACCGATGGATTTTTTCGTACATATCATCTCTGAGACCAAGTAGTTTTGGAATCCACGATAATCTTTGATTGATAGGGTCTTGGCTCAAAAAATTGAAACGAGTTCTTAAGCTTTTCAGGTCTAAACCATTGTCCAATACTAAAAAGTCGCCACCACTCATACTGTCGCTAAAATTAGTCAAAACCCGATTTCTATCATAAACATTTCCTAGTGTCCAACCTATAAAAAGAATTAAGTTACAAGAACTTGGGTTAGTTATTTTATTGTTAAAAAGAATCGACCTAATGACCATGTAGTCAATGTCACCAATTTCATGAGATAATTTAAGTTCTGGATACCATTTTTTTAGATTTAGATTATTAAGATCAAGCATTTTTTGGCTTATGTCTATACCTTTGTAAGTAACATTGAAACCATTTAATAGCAAAAAATCAATTATAGGCTTGACAGTGTATCCATTTCCAACTCCCACATCTACAATATTCACCGTTTCACTACCTTTTGCTTGTGCTAGTAAATTTTCTAAAGACTTAGCTATTAATTGCTGATTATCGTTTAAATAATAATTTCGTTCACCAATCATTGAATTTACTGATTCGTTCCAGTAATCAGCACCTTTACCTAAATATGTATATTTTAGCGGAATAATACGATCATCCTCCAATTTTGTTATTAATTCGATTAAATTATCGCGTTCAAAATATTTGTAAAGTTCTTCCGATACCTCCACTCGCTCGTAGCCGATTTTGTTTCTAAATTTCGATCCTAAATTTTTTAACTTATTTAATTCGGACCAGTTATGTTCATTATCCAAGATATAGTATCGGCCTTTAGTCTCTTGTATTTGTAAATTGTTCTTTTTTTCGCTGGCTTCAACAATCCATCTACCAATAGTAGGGTGAGATACACCTATAGATTTAGCTATTTTCAAGTTTTTTAAGAGAACTTCTTGCATGAAAGAAAAATTATATCTTGACAAGATTACAAAAATATTGTACACCTTTACTGCTTAAATTTTTACGACAATTTTTTAAATTAGCTTTTTAAGCATCTACCTGCCTTTGAGATTTTTTCCAAGGTTATATTTCCTATGTCTAAAATTATATACGACGATCAAAATAAGCAAAGTCAAACTGAAAATTTAGCAAGAATATTGCTAGAATTCAAGCTAACTTACTCTCTTGGGAAGAAGCTATCGAGCACTAATTTGATTAAATTAAAACAGCAATTTAAGAGAATTGTCAAAAATGACAACAATATTCCAGCTAACCTCAGTAGCAAAAGTATGTCAAATATTTACTCACAAAAGCAGTAGAATAGGCCACCTATCACACTTTTTAATTTTTTTTTAGTTCTCTTATGCAAAACATACAAGACCATAGCGATGTGATTTTTTTCATAAATCTTGGAGTAAAAATACGTCAACTCAGAGTCAGTAATGGTTTATCTGATCGCCAATTCGCTAGATTGATTCAAATCCGAACTGCATATCTAAGTGGAATAGAGCGTGGTCAAAAAAATATTTCCTTTGTCCTAATGATGCGAATTGCTAAAACCTTGGGGATAAAACCTGAAAACCTAGTGGCTGATTTGTAAAATTTTATTTAAAATTCCAAGTCATAAAACAAATTGATTTATTTTGCTTTAAATACTTGGCTTCATAGTGAGTTTGGATACCATTTTGCTGAGCCAGAAACTCTGAATTATACAGATCAGCGGTTGAAACCCCAGCCGGAATGTTGAATTTTTTTAAAGAACTAGTGGTTGCCTCAAAAAATTCCTGACTGTCAGTTTTAAGTTGGATTAAGCCGTTTGGAGCTAAAATATTTTGATAAATTTCTAAAAATCTGGAGCTTGTGAGCTGTTTTCTAGGATTTTCGAGCTGTGGATCGGGAAAAGTAATCCAAATAGAATGCACCGAATTTGGTAGAAAAAATTGAGCCAAGTTTTCGATCTGAGTTCGCAAAAAAGCTACATTTGGCAATTCTTGCAAAATAGCTAAATTAGCACCTTTGTAAAGTCTATCGCCTTTTATATCGACTCCAATATAATTATTTTCAGGATATTTTTTGGCCATGCCTAAAGTGTATTCACCAGAGCCGCAACCTAGCTCCAAAATAATTGGATTGGAATTTTTAAAAACGTCGCTTAGCCAGATATTTTTTACATTTTGGTAAAATGATTTTGAGGGTTCTAAAACGTTGACTAAGGTTTCAATTGCTTGATATTTTTTGGATTTAGTTCGAGCCACAATTGTTATTTTAGATTTTGGTTTGATAGCTAGCGGCCGTATTCCCAAGAAACTTACTAGCATCATAAAGGTTTAAAACTATATGTTTTTGCTGGGAAAAAGTTTATTCTCGATGGAGCCGACAACAGGGATTGAACCTGCGACCTTTGGTTTACGATACCACTGCTCTACCACTGAGCTATGTCGGCTTGTTTTGAGTTTATAAAAATAAAATTTTATTAGTTAAATAATTTACTTTTAGATACATCAGGACATTGACCAAATTGATCGTAAGCCTTAATAATTATACTGTCAAAATCGGCGATTTATTATGTCTTTTACTGTTGTTGAAGCTGGAGCTAAAGCTCCAAGTAGTTACTTTGAAAATCGAATCACACCAATTTATCCAATGCAAACCTGGTCTTGGGCAGCAGATTTTTGGCAAATCGAAAAAGGTAATACAGCTGGACATCAAGTTTTTATGGTGCAAGCTAGTGATCCGACCAAAAATTTTTGGATTCAAGCCTTGGTTTATCAGTATCCTTGGCATTTAAATGAGGTTTTCCTGACCATTCCACGCGGGCCAATTTGTAGTTTTGAGCTGCATCGAGCTCCAGAAAAACTGCAAACTGAGCTAATTGAAGCCTTTCAAAATAGTCTCGATGAGTTAGCTAAATCAACTAAAGCTTGTTTTCTAAAAATTGAACCAACTTGGGATGGTTCGCAGATTTTAGATCTGACAACTGGGGACAGCGATCGCGAGATTGCACGGTTGCAGTATCGACTTGGGAGCGATTTATTGGAGCAATTTCAAAATAAAAAAATAAATTTAAAAACTAAGTTTTTACAACCACCTTACAGTCGTACTATCAAAATTCAAGTTCCAAATACTTTATCTAATACGATCGAGGGTGATGCTAAAGAAGATTTTTTTGGGGCTTGGTTTGAGACCTATTTTGAGCCGGTTATTACTTGTTTTGAGGCTAAAACCCGATACAATGCCAGACTTTCAAGAAAGAAAAATTTGGAAATAATTTGGGATAAAAGTCCGGCTGCTTTTGATCAGTTTTGGGAGATAATGCAAAAAACTGCTGATCGTCAAGAATTTGTGCCCTACACTCGCGAATACTATCAAAATGTTTTAAAAAATGATTGGGCTGATTTGGTATTGGTTAAAACTGCCACAGGTCAGGTCACGAACGCTTGGATGGGTAGTTTTACTGCTGGAATGGGAATGTATTTGTACGGCGGTTCGGACCTGGCTCACTCCAATCTTAAAGGGGCGGAGCTGATCCACACTGCAGCTATCATTCGCACGTTACAAAAATGTGGTAAAATGGTCGACACCGAAATCGGGCAGCAGCTTGAATTGATTTATGATATGGGCGGATCGAGTCTTTTAGATGGGGCTTTACCCGCTTGGGACGGCTATAGCAAGTTTAAAAAAGGTTTTGGTGGTAAAATTGTAGAATATAAGCCGCACACTTTTGATGTGATCTATAAAACTTGGAAATATACTTGGCTTAACTTTTTAATTAATAAACTTAAGCCCGCCATAAAAAAACTCCGAGCTCATAGGTAGTTTTGGTTTAGAAGTGAACACTTTCGTGTCAGAGCTATATTCTAATATCTTTGAGGTCACTTGAATTTCAAATATAATCGGGTATCGAAAAGTGATTAATATAGATAGATTGTGTTTTAAATTGGTGATTGCCGAAACTGGTTTTATGACCTAAACTCAAAATATATGTCACAAAATAAACTCAAAGCCCCGATTAAAAATTTGTGGCAAATGCTCGGCCCGTCGATTGTTTTTGTAGCACTAAGCTTAAATGGCGGTGAAATGTTACTTTGGCCTGATTTGGTGGCGCAGTTCGGCTTAAAGATTATTTGGCCGATTCCGATTATTTTGCTACTACAGATGGTGGTCAATCTCGAAATTGAACGCTATAGTGCCGTTACTGGAAAAAATACTTTGCAGGGCATGATCGAAATTAATCGATTTTTAGCGGTCCTATTTCCAGCGGGGATATTGGTTAGTTTGGTTTGGCCAGCTTGGGGCTCGACTGCAGGCAATATTTTAGCATATTTATTTGGAGTACCTCAGTTAGGAGCTTGGTTTGGGATCGCGGTCATGCTCGCCCTAATTTTGATTTGGTTTAGTCGCCGTAGCTACAAAATATTAGAAAATGTGGCAAAAATTGGACTAAGCTCAGTCTTTTTGATAGTGCTCGGGACTGTGATTTTCAAGTGGCGACCAGAGGTTTGGGGTAATTTGTTTCAAGGTCTTCAAAGTATAGGCCAGGTGCCAGCCCAGATAGATCGCTTGGCTTTTGTGTCAGCCTTAGCTTTTGGCGGGGTAGCAGGTGTCTTAAATTTGGTACAAAGTGACTGGGTTTTAAATCGTGGCTACGCGGCTGCTGATCACATTAGCCCTGAAAAAATAGACTGGAATGACTTACAAACCAAGCTTGCTTGGAAAAAATGGTGGAGTCTAATGTCCAAAGAACACTTTTTACTTTTTTATATTGGAAATTTGGTGGGGATTATACTTCTAGCTATCTTGGCTTTTTTGATTTTGACAGGCACTGGAGTCAGTGGTTTTAGGCTTTTGACTACCGAAATCGATATTTTAAACCGCGATCTAGCTGGACTAGGTTTAGCTTTTGGTTTCGCTGTGTTTTTACTTTTTATGATGGCTCAGATGACCATTTTAGACGCCATGGGCAGGCTTTTAAAGCGATGCTTACCACACAATATAAAATATACCAACGAAACTTTATCACAGTTGGCTGGGCTAATCGGGATACTTATCCTACTTACTACAGCCATATTTCCAGGCTTAAATCAACCGCTAATTTTGCTTAAAACGTCGGCCTCATTTTCAGCAGCTATCATGGCTTTTTATCCACCAATTTTATTGTATTTAAATTCTAAATTACCTAAAGATACTCAAGCCAGTGTACTAACTAAGATTTTGGTTATCAGCTGTAGTGTGTTTTACAGTGTGGTAGTTTTTTGGAGCTTTTTAGCTTAATTTTATAGAAAAAAACCACAAACTATTTTAAAATTAACGCGGCTTTTTTAATCAGCTAAATGACCAAATTTACCTGCCTCTAAATCCTCAAAGGCTTGAACAATCTCAGCGCGAGTATTCATGGCAAATGGACCGTAGTGAAAAATCGGCTCATTGATCGGCTCACCACTAAGTAATAAATAAACTGAATTTTTGCCAGTCTCAAGAGTAATATCTTGACCATCATTTTCAAAAAGCACTATTTGACCTTGCTTGGCTTTTTGGTTACTCAAACTGAGTTCACCTTCGATTACCAGTAGCATAGTATTGTGGTTTTGTGGCAGATT
The DNA here is from genome assembly GCA_043761585.1 of bacterium. Classification (GTDB taxonomy): domain Bacteria; phylum Patescibacteriota; class JACMRA01; order JACMRA01; family JAYUNN01; genus JAYUNN01. The sequence goes on along the minus strand of JAYUNN010000011.1, from coordinate 6,379 downwards.
TATAGTAGTTTTAGAGCCACTATTTAGATGAATATTCCACATATTTAATGGCGAAAAAGTGCTAGCTGGTCCGGTCTTATCACCGTAAGAACCAGCAATTAACTCTATAAAGCCAGCTTGATTTTCCAGCTCGACTCGAACTATCTCATTTTTAGTGATTCCCTGATATTTTGGAGTAGTCATTTTGTGGATTTTGGGTAGATTTACCCAGATTTGCACCATCGAAAACTCGCCCCCAGATTGACTAAACTCTTTTTCGTGATATTCTTTGTGTAGCACTCCTGATCCAGCTGTCATCCACTGCACCTCGCCTGGGCCGATGATGCCACTATTTCCTGCACTGTCGTGATGAGCGATGCGACCACTATAGGCAATGGTGACTGTCTCAAAGCCACGGTGCGGGTGTACTCCCACTCCTTTAGGTGTGTCGGTCGGTTCAAAAACGTATTTGGCTCCGTAATCAAGCATCAAAAAAGGCGAAATTCTAGCCTGAGCTATGCTTTGTGGGATAAAATTGTGGACATGAAAACCATCGCCGACCCAATGTGATGGAGGTGTATCAATGATTTTTGCTATAGATTTTAGATTGGACATTTTTGGATTTTATAAATTTTTTAGTTTAAATATTTTTCAAGACTTTTTTCAGTGTATTTCCAGAGTTTTTTGATCTCATCCAGCTCCATAAAACCTTTTTTAGTGATTTTTGGTTTGCCTTTTGACCAAATGTCGGCCTGGTTGAGCTTGTCTTGGTTTTGAGGATAGATTGGGGCGAGCAGATTGTTTTTAGCAGATTTCTCGGATGAAAGAGCTAGCGGCTGAATCAGCTTTAAAACCCCTCTAACCAAAATATTTTGAGAACTTGCGCCAAATCCAGTTTTGACAAACCCAGGATGAACTGCTTCAAAGTGTAGATTTTTAGGGTTTTTAGTTGATACTCTGGTTCGCAGCAGCTTGGCGTACATCATTTGATAGGCTTTAGAGTTACCGTAAGCTTTGATCATGTTAAAGTTTTTCTCAAGATTCATATTTTCAAAGTCAATCTTGGCACCTAAATAAGCTTCGGAACTAGTAAAAATGGTAAAGCTATCTTGGTTTAGATTTGGGAATAGTTTTTCAGTTAAAATAACTTGCGATAAGTAGTTGGTGGCTAGATGCAGCTCGAAACCTTGCGGATTTTGCTTTTGCTGATCGTCGCCGTAGCCAGCGTTGTTTAAAAAAAGATCAATACCGCTGTCTTTAGTTTCGATAAATAACTCTTGGGCCAAAGTTTGAGTGGCTTTAAAATCAGCTAAATCGGCAGCTTTGAGCCGTAGATCTAAGCCTTGAAACTTTTGATTTAAGTCATTTCTGAGATTTTCAAGTTTGCGAAGATTTCGACCAACTAAATAGATGGTTTTATAACCTAAATCTGGAAGTAGATAGCTGGCCGCTTGGCCGATACCGTTTGTGACGCCTGTGATGATAGCGGTGGACATAGTTTGTAAGTGCTGAAAGTTGTACTATTTAAAACATTTAAGCCTGGCTTTTATGGTATGATTTTGTCAAACTAAAGTTATAGCAAAAATATTTTACAAAAATTGTATCGCGTGTAATAATACAAAAGTTGTTTAGTGCTAAATTTGCATTTAAATTCAAGGTTATTAAATTTTTAAAGTTTTATCTATGATTTCCCCCACTATAAAAGCTAAGCCTGTCAAAATCCAACTCGTCACCACCAATAATCTCGAGATTTTTGATAGAAAAGAATTATTTGAAAGTTTAAAATTTAATGCAAAATACAAGCAAATTGCATTTTTGGCCGAAAGCTATCAGGTTTTTGTAGGCGCTACTTTTGAGGTGAATTCCAAAACTTTTGATCCGTTTCATAAAATTGATTTTTTCAATCTTGGTGCCGTCTTAGTCAATCAGCTCAGTAAAACTAGTCATTTTGAGCTGGATTTTGTGGATTCTGAATTAAAATTGGATGCAAGATCTTTGCAGGATTTTCTACTAGGTATGCATCAGGCAAGCTGGAATTTTGACACATATTTAGATACCAAAAAAGCTAAAACTCGAAAACTCGAAATCACTTTAAACCCAGAATATCAGAAACTTTTGGGTGATGAAAAATTGGCTGAAATAAATATTTTAAATAGCAATCTAAATTTGGTCCGAAACCTAGTTGAAAGTACGCCCGAGGACGTTAATCCCCAGTCAATCCTGAAAGTCATCCAAGAAAATCTCGGTAATAAACCGAATCTAAACCTCGAAATCTGGGATGCACAGAAACTAACTGAAAATAATTTTAACAGCGTTATGAGCGTCGGTCGCGCTAGCCGCTATCAGCCTACACTAGTACAAGCTACTTTGAAACCAAGCGGAACAATCAATCGTAAAATCTGTCTGGTGGGCAAAGGTATAACCTATGATTCAGGTGGTCTGGATATTAAAACAGAGGGCCATATGAAAACCATGAAATCTGATATGGCTGGTGCTGCAACTATGTTTGGAGTGATTAAAGCACTCTGTGAAATCGGACTAAAACACACCCAAATTACTTGGATCAGTGCTTTTGCCGAAAATATGGTGGCAGGAAATAGCTACAAATCCGATGATATAATCACGTCTTATAGCGGTCAAACTATCGAAATTTTTAATACCGATGCCGAAGGACGACTACTTTTAGCCGATTGTCTGGCACTGGCTACAACTCTTGATCCGGATTATATCATTGACGCGGCGACTCTCACTGGAGCTTGTATTATGTCCATCAGTCAGCGCTACACCGCCATGATGTCAAATGACAAAAACTTTTCAGATGATCTATACGCCCATTTTATCAGCCAAAACGAACACGCCGTTCAAGTAATACTACCAGAGGATTTGCGATCTGCAGTCGAAGGTAAAATCAGCGATCTAATCAATACTTCCAGCCTTGGTCGACAAGCTGGACATATCACTGCGGGTCTTTTTTTGAGTCATTTTGTCAATCAAAACCTATTTCGAAATCCAGAATTAAAAATCGAGAAACCTAAAGAATATTCTTGGATCCACTTAGATATAGCTGGTTCGGCCATGAATATCCAAAAAAATAATCTCGAGTGCGATGGTGCTACAGGGCAGAGTCTTAGATCGCTAGTTAGCTGGGTCAAAGCGGGGGATTTATAGGTAAGTAAGCAGCTCTGAAATTTATCCATTTCAAATGATGGTTTTTTAGAGATAAGAAACAAGAAAAGAGGCGGGTATAGTGTTTAGTTTCACCGTTAAAGGTTTTAAATATAAGCTTTGCCATTTCAAACCAAACTCAATTCCAAAATTTTAGAATATCTAAACAAAATCAACATGACTATTTCAATAATTATTGGCTCCAATCGTGAAAACTCTGAATCAGCCAGAGTGGGCAGATTTATAGCTCAAAATTTAAAAAAAATCTCAGACAAAATTCAAGTAGAAAGCATTGATCTGTATCTGACACCGCTACCACTTTTTGATAATACTGACCAAAGTAAAAATTTAAATGTCGCGCAAACAGCTTTAAAACTACTGCAAAGTGATGCTTTGGTGGTGATTTCACCCGAATGGAAAGGCTCAATTCCGCCAGCTTTAAAAAACTTTTTTTGTATGTTTGGGAATGCTGAATTTGGGCATAAACCCGGCCTGATAGTCGGTGTTTCATCGGGTCGAGGCGGTGCATTTCCTGTAAATGAACTCCGCTCTACCAACTATAAAAACAATCACATTTGCTATATTCCTGAACAGGTGATTGTGCGTCAAGTTAATGATTTGGTTTTAGATATTGGGGCTAAAGAAAAGTCTGAGGTTGAAGATTTTATCCAGCAAAGATTTGAGTATAGTTTGAGGGTTCTACTTGAGTATAGTGCAGCCTTGGCTACGGTTAGACACAGTGGCGTGATTGATTTTGCAAAATTTGGCAACGGTATGAGCTAAAAGTTTAGGTAAATCATGTAACTTAGATAGTGTCCGAGCTGTTTGTAGTAACATGAGATGATATGCGTATTTAAAAGCGTAATAAAATGTAGCAAGCAAAGATAGATTAAAAACGATCAAATTTAAATTAAAAACAAATTTTGTGGTTAAAAATTGATCTCCTTAAGATTTAGCTTAAAATCTTGACACATAGCTATAATTTGCTACAATGTAGATCAAACTCTCAACTAATTTATTTTGGAAAAATTATGGATTTTAATAACAAACTCAATTCATTTATAGCGCTAATTCCGACTAGTAAAGAAAGATGCAAAAATATCCAATTTCAAATTTAGATCAAATATATAGTCTTAAATCTGAAATAATCAACTCCTTAAAACGGCTTAGCTGATAAATACTTGAACTTAATTAACAATTTAAACAAACCTAAACTATTTCCTATGATAAAATTAGCCTATACCATTATTTATGTCAGCGATGTGACTAAAACTGTTGAATTTTACGAGCAGGTTTTTGGGCTGGAATGCGTCTTTATCAGTCCCGAAAATGATTATGGCGAACTAAAAACTGGTAAAATTAAACTGTGTTTTGCGTCGCTCGAGCTAGCTAATCAAAATCTCAAAGATGGCTTTTTACCACTCGATTTGACTCAAAAACCATTTGGGATGGAAATTGGTTTTACGACCGACAACGTACCTGCACTTGTAGAAAGAGCACTCAGCGCTGGAGCTACACATTATGGTCCCGTGGCTACCAAACCTTGGGGTCAAATAGTAGCTTATATCCGAGATCCAAATGGATTTTTGATTGAAATTTGTAGCCCGATGGAGTCCTGACACTGACGGGTTTTTTTGACAAAACAGATTTTTGAAATAATTATCAAGGTATTTGACAAAATTGATCACAAATTTCCCAGTATGCCAAAATCAATAAATAGTAATCGCTTTTTTAAAACTTTTTTAGCAATCTTTACAGGTTTCCCAATTTTAATATTATTTTTGAGCTGTTTGCTAAATTTTAGCCTGATTTCAGTTCAGGCTCAGACTCAAGCCTTGACTAATGTTTTGCCTTTTGAAAATCAAGCTCAAGTCGTCAAAAGCAAGCAAAATAGTGAGGCTGAAATCCGAACCCTGATAACTAATCTCAAAACTGAAAACGAAAGCCTAAATACTGATATTTTAAACCTAAAAAATCAAGAAATAGGGCTACAAAACCAGATTTTAAAACTAAATAAAAATTTGATTGAATTCAACCAAACCGCTTCAGATCAAAATCAAACCATAGATAAAACTAAGCAAGATCTAAGCCAGGCTGAAAAAGATTTATTGCAAACTAAAAATGATTTAGCTCAAAAACAGGCTAAGCTCGAGGCAAATTTGGTTACTTTGAGCGAGGCACAAGCCAATTTAATCGAGAAAACTAAAGAAGTAAAACAGGAAGTCAACACTTTGCAGCAGCAGCTACTTCTTTTTGGAAGTCAGTTTTCATGGTATTTTGGATTGGTTTTGAGTTATTGGTTATTGTGGCAAATCACCAGAATGGTAAGCAAAAGATTTGTAAAAAATAGTTCGGTACTCGGGATTATAAGTTTTGTTTCTACAATTTTAGCCTTAGCGGCGACTTTACTCACAATCTTGATCGCGTTTATTGGCAATCTCACACTTTTAATCACCGCCTTTGGTTTCTTTTCAGCTGCTCTGGTGGTGGCTTTGCAAGATTTTGTGTCTAGTTTTTTTGCTTGGATTTTGATTGGTGTTTCTAGGATTTACCGCGTCGGCGACACTATCAGCATCACTACAGGCAAAGGAATCGTGACTGGAATCGTGACTTCGATTGGGCTATTTCGAACAGTCTTTAAAGAAAAAATCGGCGGCAATGACATCGACAGCGAAAAACTTACTGGAAAAATCTTAAGTTTTCCAAATAATGTAGTTCTAAAAGAGTCGCTCACAAATTTTACCAAAGAAAATAATATAATTTGGCACATTTTTAACGTTGTAATTACCTTTGAATCTGATCACGTCAAAGCCAAGGCGATTTTAGAAAGTATCTGTAGCGAGCAATTTCAGCACGCTATCGACCATGAACAAAAATTTTTTGCCGGAGTCTACAATATCAAACAATATAAGCCCAGAGTTTATATGAATATCGCTGCCGATGGTCCGCAATACACGATTTGGTTTGCGACCAAAATTGGTTTTTTCAGAGAAAGACTAGAAAAGTACAGTGAATCAATTTTAGATAAGTTTAAAAAAGAGGGGATTGAATTGGCGTACTCGACTAATCGAGTGGTGTATCCAGTCGGCCACCCGAGTAATCCTGGGCCAGAATCTGAGGAAAAACTATAAATGTGTTTCTAAATCCCCGACCCCGACCAAAACCCAACCCCTAAATCACAGTTTCCACAATAGTTCCTTGAAAGTTACCAGCTAAGAGAAGTGAGGGAATACGT
>JAYUNN010000010.1:0-6391 GCA_043761585.1 bacterium | reverse complement strand
TGCTTTTGCAAAATTACCAGCTGGAACTGTAGAAACTTTGATCAAGCCAGAAAATAAATCAACTCTTGCTAAAATTTTGACTTATCACGTAGTTTCAGGTCGATACCTAACTCAGGATCTTAAAGATGGTCAAATGTTGAAAACTGTTGAAGGTGAGACTCTAACTGTCATGAAATCAGGTAATTCTGTCATGATTAAGGACGCTTCAGGAAACACTGCAACTGTTAAAACTGCAGACGTAATCCAAAGCAATGGTGTAGCTCATGTCATCGACACAGTCATGATGCCAAAGAAATAAACAATTAATTTAATTAGTTGTCTTAATAACAACAAAGAACCCTGGTGTAGCACCGATTTGGGTTCTTTGTTTTATTTAGGATGAGTTCTAAAGCCTTAAACTACAAATATATGACACTTTTACTTTTATCTTTTCTAGCTGGTATTTTGACCATTTTAGCTCCTTGTGTTTTGCCGCTACTACCCATTATTTTAGGCGGCGGCGCTCAAAGCAAAAACAAGTGGTACCCCTATATCGTCATTGGATCACTAGCCTTATCTATATTTATTTTTACCCTAGTTTTAAAAGCAACTACTTTATTAATAGACATTCCACCCCAAACCTGGACTACAGTTTCAGGTGTAATATTGGTTTTTTTTGGCCTGATCTCGGTCTTTCCAAAAATTTGGGACAAAATCTCTTCTAAATTAAAACTAAGTCGTAATTCTGACTTGCTTCTTGATAAAGCCAGTGAAAACCAAAGTGTCTGGCAACCAGTTTTACTTGGTGCAGCCCTTGGTCCCGTTTTTAGTAGTTGCAGCTTCACTTACGCTTTACTGCTAGCAGTAGTTTTACCAGCCAATTTTTGGTGGGGTATTGTAAATATGATAAGCTATATCCTAGGATTAAGTGCAATTATGTTATCGATTGCGGTGCTTGGCTCTAAACTAGTAAAAAAGGCCAAATTTGCGGCTGACCCAAATGGATGGTTCAAGCGAGGATTAGGTATTATATTTTTAATAGTAGGAATTATGATCATATCAGGCCTAGACAAAGTTTTACAGGTATTTGTGGCAGATAGATCAGGTTTTGATATTACTAATATTGAAAAAAATATTTTGCAAAAAACTAAAGTAGTCGAAGATAATTCAGTTTCGATCGAGTCAAAGGGTACCCCAGCGCCAGAGCTTGTAGGTCTACAATCATGGATCAACAGTCAACCAAAAACTCTTGCTTCACTCAAAGGTAAAGTGGTATTAATCGATTTTTGGACATATAGTTGTATCAACTGCATCAGAACGCAGCCTTATCTAAATGCTTGGTACGATAAATATAAAGATAGCAATTTCGAAATTATCGGTGTACACGCTCCAGAATTTGCTTTTGAAAAAAAGGTTGAAAACGTGCAAAATGCCGTCACAGATGCCAAAATTAAATATCCTGTAGCTTTAGACAACGATTTCAAAACTTGGGGAGCTTTCAAAAATCAATTTTGGCCTGCGAAATACTTGATAGATAAAGATGGAAATATCCGCTACACCCACTTTGGCGAAGGTGAGTACGCTGAAACAGAAGCAAATATCCAAAAATTAATTGCAGAAACTGGAACAACTGTAGATCAGACTAAGGTGGCAATAGAGGCTCAAAGCGGAACTTTCACTCTTACTCCTGAAACATACTTGGGCTGGTCTAGGGGTGATAGATTTGTAGACGCTAGAGAGACTGCTTATAATGTCAGTAAAGTCTATGATCTAAAAACTGAAATACCGATTGATAAGTGGAGCTTAGGTGGCACTTGGCAAATCAATAATGAAAATATTATCTCTCAAAAATCAGGTAATAAATTACGGCTAAAATATAGAGCTAAAAATGTATTTCTAGTCATGGGTAGCGACGCTGTCACAGAAGTAAAAATAACCACTGACAGCAACTCTAAACTTGGTACTGATGTGAACAACTCAACTATTAAAGTTAAGGACTATCGCTTGTATAAAGTGGTTGAAAACCAAGATTACAATAGTGAGGGATATATTGAGCTTGAAATACCCGCAGGCGTGGAAGCAAATGCTTTTACTTTTGGGTAGACTACTCAAATCGCTGCAATCAAATCAATCACTCCTATAATTCTATTAAAAATAGTTTGGGGTGATTTTTTTAACTCTAAAATAATATAAAATGACTAAACTACCTGTTTCAAATCCTTATATTTTTTAAGTATAAATGTTTGTCTAAGAAGTGTATATCTACTAATAACACTTAACTATAAGATCACTTACTTAAATAAATAGGTTTGAGTCTATAACCCAAATACTATTTAGTAATATCAGTAATGAAACTAATTTATAATTACACTTATAGAAAATAAGGCTATCTTGAGATAGAAAAATTATGGGAGAGGTTTTCCCTACATTAAGAATTTAACCCATCTAAGTTTTTGATCAAAGTGGGTTTGCAGCGATGTTCTTGGCTGTTTGAATAATTTTCAATAACTAACGCTAGTAAATTCTCAGACTACAAAATGATAATGATCGAAATTCCGTGTAAATAGTGTAATAGAAACGTCAAATGGGTATTGCAGTCTAGGCCTTCTGTCAACATTACGACAAGTGCAATATATACAAACCAAAAATAAAATTTTAAGGAGCGTTATAAATCAGCTGAGCTAATACATTTCCTTGAGTCTATAACTTAAAATAAATGAACTTAGACTTACTGTTAATCCTTGGAAAAACTTAGTAATAAAGATTCAATAGAAACAACTACACTGTGCTAAGTGGATACGTTTTAAAATTACAGGGATAAATAAATTATCTGGTTATGCTTTAAGAGTCAGGTATATAAACCAAATAATTAAAGCCAATACAACGATTTCAAACTTTAAGTTGTAATTTAATATTATTAATATCTAAATTGGGTAACAAAAAACCAGCCTTTAGGGCTGAAATTATGAATACTGGCATTAGCCTACTTTCCCCAATCTCTGCAGACTAGTATCATCGGCGATGCAACGTTTAACGACTCTGTTCGGAATGGGAAGAGGTGGGTCCATTGCTCTTGAAACACCAGTAAAATAAATCAATAAAGTCTTAAAAAGTCATAATATCTTAAAAAGAAATTACAAGCTTTATGAACTTTATCAAAATAAAGTTTTTGCGACTATCCAAAAAATGGACGTTAATCGACAACGAGGAAATAATTACAATAATTAATCATTTAAATTAATAGAGTTTTGAAGTAAGTACTGTTTTGATGAAAAACAATAAAATCAAAATTCGGCTGATTAGTATCACTTGGCTGAGACGGTTACCCGCCTTACACCTATGACCTATTCTAACACTATATCTCAAATCAATAGCAAGCTATTTCATATTAATATAATATTTAAATTACCTGGTAGTCTTCCAGGAGCCTTAAGTCTTACGACATTGAAATCTAATCTTGTGGACAGCTTCCCGCTTATATGCTTTCAGCGGTTATCATGACTTAGCGTAGCTACTCGACAATGCACTTGGCAGTACAGCCGATACACCAGAGGCTAATGGATCTCGGTCCTCTCGTACTAGAGATCCGCCCACTCAAATTTCACACGCCCACACCAGATAAAGACCAAACTGTCTCACGACGTTTTGAACCCAGCTCGCGTACCGCTTTAATTGGCGAACAGACAAACCCTTGGGAGCTTCTACACCCCCAGGATGCGATGAGCCGACATCGAGGTGCCAAACCCTACCGTCGCTGTGGACGCTTAGGTAAGATCAGCCTGTTATCCCTAGAGTAACTTTTATCCGTTGGTCTTCCTGTCTCCCACTCGAAACAGGTCGGTTCACTAAACCCCACTTTCGTGTCTGCGCGACTCGATGGTCTTGCAGTCAAGCTGGCTTATGCTTTTATACTTTAAATCTCGATTTCCATCCGAGATAAGCCAACCTTTGGACGCCTCCGTTACCATTTAGGAGGCAACCGCCCCAGTTAAACTACCCGAGAGCCGCTGTCCTTGAATTAGTTAAATTCAAGTGAGTAATATCATAGTGTCAGGCTGGTATCTCACGGATGACTCAAACAGGTCCAAAAACCTATTATCAAAGTCTCCCAGCTATACTGAGCAAACAAAACAATATTACAACAACACCCTGTAGTAAAGCTTCATAGGGTCTTTTCGTCTTGGTGCGGGTAAAGGGCATCTTCACCCCTCATGTAATTTCACCGGGTCAGCTGTTAAGACAGTTCTCCACTTGTTATGCCATTCGTGCGGGACACTACTTATGTGCCAAGGAATTTCGCTACCATAGGACAGTTATAGTTACTGCCGGCGTTCATCGGGGCTTAGAGAAGAAGCTTGCGCCGCTTCTGTTAACCTTCCGACACTGGCCAGGCATCACTCTCTATACATCAGCTTTTGGCTTTAGCAGAGAGCTAAGTTTTTGTTAAACAGTCAGTAGAGAGTCTTTTGTTGTAGCCCAATTAAGGGCAAGGCTTATTCCGAAGTTACGCCTGATTTTTTGCCGAGTTCCTTAACATGCTGTTCACCCGTTCACCTTAGGATTCTCTCCTCATCCACCCGTGTCGGATTGCGGTACGGATAAATATAAATTAAGCTTAGAAGCTTTTCTTGGCAATTTGGTTCAACTACTTTTACAATTGCTTGCATTCTGACTTGACTCAACGCTAGAATCAATAGCCTAAGCTACCTATCTAAAGTAATACAGATTTGCTGCATTACAGACGCCTAATCGCATCAACGGCAATAGCCAAAAACCGCATAGTCTACCAGACTGCGTTCCTCCATCGCATTTATACCTAGTAACGGAATATTAACCGTTTGTCCATCAGTGCTATCCATTAGAATAACACCTAAGGCCCGACTTACCCTACGTCGAAAATCGTTGCGTAGGAAACCTTGGATTTTCGGTGGCAAAGATTTTAACTTTGCATCATTGTTACTCATTCTAACATTCTCACTTCTAGTCGCTCCACACTGAGTTACCTCTTATGCTTCAGCGCAACTAGAACGCTCGCTTACCATAGTAATAAATTACTATTCGTGTCTTCGGCACGTAACTTGAGTCCCAATAAATTGTCGGCGCAGAATCACTAGACCAGTGAGCTATTACGCTATCTTTAAAGGATGGCTGCTTCTAAGCCAACCTCCTGGTTGTCCAAGTAATTCCACCTCCTTTTCACTATAGTTACGATTTTGGGGCCTTAAACGACGATCTGGGCTCTTTCCCTCTAGACTATGAAACTTAGATCCCACAGTCTGACTCCTGAGAAACACTACGTAAGAATTCGGAGTTTATCTGAACTGGGTAGGCTTGCGCCCCCCAAGTTCAACCAGTGCTCTACCTCTTACAAGCTTCTTACTCAAGGCTATCCCTAAAGATATTTCAGCGAGAACCAGCTATCACCCAGTTCGATTGGAATTTCTCCTCTATTCACAAGTCATCCGAAGAATTTGCAGCTTCTACCGGTCCGGTCCTCCACTTAGATATTATCTAAGTCTCAACCTGCTCATGAATAGCTCACTGGGTTTCGGGTCGAATACGTACGACTAAACGGGCTATTAACCCTCGCTTTCACTAAACGGCTACAAGCACTAGCGCTTTTAACCTTGCCATACATAGTTCACTCGTTAGATCATTCTTCAATAGGCACGCGGTTAACGTACAAGTACGTCTTCCACTCGTTGTAAGTGTATGGTTTCAGGATCTCTTTCATCCCCCTGTTCGGGGTACTTTTCACCTTTCCCTCACGGTACTAGTTCACTATCGGTCGCCAAGGAGTACTTAGCCTTGCGGGGTGGTCCCCGCGGGTTCCGACCGGGTTTCCCGTGCCCGGCCGTACTCAGGTACTCGTCGAGGAAGGCTGCGCAGTTTCGCCTACGGGGCTCTTACCCGCTGCGGCGTGACGTTCCAGTCACTTCGACTACCACGCAACTTTGTAACTTCCCGACCCGCCGGCAGACGGATCATGACAAGCCCTACAACCCCCGAACGACAACGACTGCCGTCTATCACATCGCCCGGGTTTGGGCTCTTCCCTTTTCGCTCGCCACTACTCAGGGAATCGAGGTTTCTTTCCTTTCCTCTGGGTACTTAGATGTTTCAGTTCCCCAGCTTGCCTCCACCTGCCCTATGTATTCAGGCAGGGGTACGCGCGCATTACCACGCGTGAGTTTCCTCATTCGGAAATCCCCGGATCAAAGGTTGGTCAGCACCTCCCCGAGGCTTATCGCAGCCGCCCACGTCCTTCATCGGCTCTTGGCGCCTAGGCATCCACCGTGTGCTCTTATTCTCTTGATCAGAAAGAACACGTATTGATGTCGCTATGGAGTTTTCAAGGTGCACACGAACGACTGTCCGCCGACCCGAGAAAACCACCCTGGCGGGCGGTCTC
>JAYUNN010000009.1:0-9678 GCA_043761585.1 bacterium | reverse complement strand
CTATTTGGTACTGTAATAGCTGCTGGTGCATCTGTACCTGTAGGGGTAAGAGTACTGTTACCTGTTAGAGTAGTTCCTGTAGGGATAGTTTGTCCTGAGGTTGGAGTGAAAGTACCATTATCTATGTTGCCTGTAATTGGTGTGGTTGTTCCTGGAAGATTTACTTTAGCTGGACCTGTGTAAGTTCCACCTAGTCCTGTGATTGGGTTTAGGGCTGCACCTACTGTTCCTGTAGTAGTTGAGCCTGTACCTGAGGTTAGGGTTTTAGCTGGGGTTGGAATAACAGACGGAGTATAGTTTACATCCACATTCCAAAAGAAAATAGGTGCTGAAAGGCCTTGTTCAAATACCAAATTTCCCGAGCCGTAAATTGAAGCGGTCGTGGCTGGAGCATTGCTTTTAATTTTCATTTTAATAACCAATTTACCAGGTACACCTTCTGGGACATCTTTGACGCTACATCCAGACCCCGCGATTGGAGTGCAGGTATTTTGAGGGCTAAATTTCAATTTTAAAAGTGAGCCGTCCACGAAAACCGCGTCAGTTGGAGAAGTGGTAATAGTTTGAGCCGAACTTGTAGGGACGTTATTGGAATCGAGTGGAAAAGTATCTGTGATTGATGAAATTTGGATTTGGTTGATTGGTGAACCACCTGCTAAATCCTCCAGTGACATAGTAAAATAACCAGGAGCAGCTGTTGGAGCCACGTTGGTATAGTTATAAGTATACGAGATTTCTTGGGATAGGTCGGTCAGCGAATCGCTATAGGTCTTAGTGCTGGTATCAAAAGCAGCTTGTGCCTTGTTATCGTTATTTTGAGATAGCTGGGAAGTGACACCAAACGCCACAAAACCAAACGCTAAAATTGATAACGCCGCAACCACGGCCTTGTGATTTAGCTTAGAATTTTTTACAGACATAGAATTTTTTGTGTTTTTATAAAATAATTTTTATATTTTCTTTAGTATAAAACAAGTTTCTTTTTTTGAAAAGCATCATGCTAAAATCCTAGCAGGAACGAGCTAAAACTCGATGATTTAAGGCATTCTTGATAATTTCAATTTACGATTAATAACCACTAAAAATAGCCCAACAAGGGCTATAAATATATGAAGATTATGTAAATTTAGTTTAGGCTTTAGACTCTTTTAAAACATGGGATCTATCCTGTTTATCTTGATTGGTTTGTTGATCTTTTTTGTCAGTGACCTGTTTATCAATTTTGTCCTTTTCAGCCTTATATTTATCTTGTTCTTTTTGAGGTAAGATATCGTACACCAGCTCAACGAACTCCTCATATTCAAGCACTTCTTGCTCGATTAGCTTATTGGCGATTTTGTCCAAATATTGGCGATTCTCAGAAATTACTTTGTAACAGACCTTTGCACAGCTATCGATTATTTTTGCAATCTCACTATCAATTTGCTTGGAAGTTTCCTCGCTGTAATGCTTAGATTCTTTCATAATGTCTTTGCCCAGGTAATTCATACCTCGATCCTCATCAAAAGATACTGGTCCTAAGTCGCTCATACCGTATTTCATAACCATTTTACGAGCGATACCTGTAGCTACTTGCAAATCGTTGCTTGCTCCAGTCGTGATCTCACCATAAATAATCTGCTCGGTAGTGTAGCCACCAAAAAGCACTGCTATTTCAGCTAAAAATTCTGATTTAGTTTTGCTTGATTTATCTTCAGAAGCAAAGAAATTGTAACCTCCAGCACGACCTCTTGGAATAATTGTAATTTTTTGAACTTTGTCTGCATCTGGTAAAATGGTCGCTACCAAAGCGTGCCCAGCTTCGTGATAAGCGGTTAATTTTTTATCTTCTGGTTTGATCACCTTACTTACGAGTGATGGCCCAAGAACTACTTTTTCAATGGCTTCACGCAAGATATTATTTGTGATGAGTTTCAAGCCGTGTCTAACAGCTAAAATAGCCCCTTCATTTAATACATTCATCAGATCCGCACCAGAAAATCCTGGAGTTCGCTTTGCTACAATTTCAAGATTTATATCATCAGCAAACTTTTTATTTTTACTATGAACCTTTAAAATCTCAATTCTCTCTTTCAAATCTGGTAAATTGATTTGGATTTGGCGATCAAATCGTCCTGGTCTAAGAAGGGCAGGATCAAGCACATCTGGTCTGTTGGTGGCAGCGATTACGATAACTGGGGTAGTATTATCAAAACCGTCCATTTCTACTAAAATCTGATTTAATGTCTGCTCTCTTTCGTCGTTTCCACCACCTAATCCAGCGCCACGTTGCCTACCAACCGCATCTATCTCGTCGATGAAAATAATACAGGGTGATAACTTTTTAGCCTTTTTAAATAAATCTCGCACGCGACTAGCACCAACACCTACAAACATCTCCACAAATTCTGATCCTGAGAGATATAAAAACGGTGCGCCCGCTTCACCTGCTACTGCTCTGGCCATCAAAGTTTTACCTACGCCTGGAGCCCCTGTCATCAAAAGTCCGCGTGGGATTCTAGCACCCATATCAAAATATTCTTGGGGTCGTTTTAAGAAGTCGACGATTTCAAATAACTCACCTTTGGATTCCATAGCTCCAGCCACGTCCGCAAAAGTGACTTTTGGGCCAGTTTCACTTTCAAAAGTTTTAGCGTTGGTTTGACCAAAGGAAATTGAGCGATTATTGGTGCCTTGAACCATTTTCAAGAAGAAATAACCCGCAAATATTAGTCCACCAACAAGTATAACCACATTTAAAATATCTCCAGCGTATTTGACCCAAAATGAAGCTTTTAACTGCTTAAATTCGATTTGGTTAATTTTATCTGGTTCGATTTTAGTGCCTAGCTTCTCAGCCGTGGTGGCTAAACTTTCTTGGAATTGAAGCTCGGACCCTACAAAGCTTGGACCGATTTTTTGATCTGTATTATTTTTATCTTGAGAACCATCTTTAAAGAGCGAAACTGTGGTAACACCCTCCTCGGAAATAGTAATTTTTGCCACCTTGCCTTGATTGATAGCCGTGACTATTTCACTTGTATTTATAGGCGCTTGGGGTGATTTAGCTGGTGCGGTAAATAGATTTAGTAAAGCTACTAAAACCACAACCCCAGTAACAAAATAAAGTAAATTTTGCCAATTTTTTTTGTTTGCGTTCATAATTTAGTTGTAAAGATATTTGAATATGTTTGGATAAAAATCTAGCACCGAGGTCTAAACTCTGCTAAGTTTAAAACAGATTGCTAAAAATAGTCAAGAAAAATACATTTTTATCAAAATTCTATTTTAATCACAATTTAACAGTTTAGGTCTCTAGAGTTGGTTCCAAAAGTTAAGCTAAGTTTAAAAAGTGAAATTACCAACTAAATATCAAGTAATTTCTTTATTTCCTCCAAAAATCGCCTCGTGTGGAACACATAAGCAACACAGCTGCCTGAGCTTTGAAATAGTAAAAAGCGAGGTTTAGTGAAATGAAAAAGTCCAAATTCGTGACTTGTAATCAAACTGTGTTTTCGATCGTTTTATGGACAATATTTAATCAAAAGTATATATTATTTACCTATGTCACATTTACCCTATTTTGAGCTGACCAAGCTAATTCGTTATTTTATTTTACAAAGTACTACAGCGGCTGGCTCTGGTCACCCGACCTCAAGCCTATCAATAGCAGATGTAATGACTGTGCTATTTGCTGGTGGTTACTTTAAGGCGGATTTGCAAAACCCAAAATATCCCAACAATGATCGCTTGATATTTTCCAAGGGCCACGCATCGCCCTTATTTTACGCACTTTATGCTTTAGTGGATCAGATTAGCTACGA
Organism: bacterium; assembly: GCA_043761585.1. Classification (GTDB taxonomy): domain Bacteria; phylum Patescibacteriota; class JACMRA01; order JACMRA01; family JAYUNN01; genus JAYUNN01. Next base: position 5,875 of record JAYUNN010000009.1, on the reverse strand, counting down.
GGAACTTTTGACGCTTCGAAAATTTGGCTCCAGACTCGAAGGTCATCCGACCGTAGAATTTCCATACACTGAAGCTGCTACTGGTAGTCTCGGGCAAGGACTGGGAATCGGTGTAGGTATGGCTATAAACGCTCAAAAAGAAGCACTAGACTATCGCACTTTTGTCGTGCTAGGTGACAGTGAGCTAGCCGAAGGATCAAACTGGGAAGCAGCCCAAATGGCTGGATTTTATAAACTAAACAACCTCATCGCCATCGCCGACATCAATCGCCTTGGGCAACGCGGCCAGACAATGGAAGGCTGGGATCTGGAAAACTATAAAGCCAAATTTGAGGCTTTTGGTTGGGAAGTGTATGTGATTGACGGTCACGATTTGCAGCAAATAGATGACACCTTTAAGACACTTTACTTAAATCCCAACCCGCAACCAAAAATTATTTTAGCAAAAACCAAAAAGGGTGCTGGAATTAGCTTTTTAGCTGATCAGGATGGTTGGCACGGCAAAGCTTTGAATCAGGGTGAATTAGCCAAAGCCTTACCAGAACTGGGTGAAATTGACCTGGACTTAAGAATCGATTTACCCAAGCCAAGTTTTACCGAAAAATCAATATCTCAAGACCAGTCTGTAAAAACTCTAAAATCAGTTATACCAGCTCCAATATTAGAAGCAAAAAAACAAGCTAAAAATATATCACCGCGCCATGCCTACGGTTTATCGATTAGCAATTTAGGTCATATTTATCCTGAAATTATGGTATTAGATGCCGAGACTAGCAATTCTACTTTTGCCGATATTTTTAAAAAAGAGCTTCCAAATCGTTTTATCGAGTGCTTTATAGCTGAGCAAAACATGGTCTCGGTAGCACTTGGTTTATCTAAACGTGGTAAAATTCCATTTATTTCTACTTTTGCGGCCTTTTTCAGTCGTGCTTTCGATCAGATCCGCATGAGTCAGTATAGCCAGCCAAATATCAAGTTTGTGGGCAGTCACGCTGGCATCTCAATCGGAGTCGACGGAGCTTCGCAAATGGCTTTAGAGGATTTGGCTATGTTTCGAGCGGTGCATGGTATGACCATATTTTATCCTTGTGATGGTGTCTCAACTAGTAAACTAACTGAAATTGCGGCGCAAACTTTTGGAAATTTTTATCTTCGAATCACTAGAGCCGACTTACCTTTGATTTATAATGAAAACGAGCAATTTGAAGTCGGTGGTTCAAAAACTTTAAAATATAGCACAGATGATATAATTACTATTTTTGCGGCGGGCATAACTCTTCACGAGTCTTTAAAAGCCTATCATGAGCTCCAAGAAATCAATGTAAATATCAGAATTGTAGATCTTTACTCGATCAAACCACTTGATTTGGAAGCCATCCAAACAGCTTCGAGCCAAACTAAAGCTATAATTGTAGTCGAGGACCACTATCCCCAAGGTGGTATCTTTGAGGCTGTTTACGCTTCTGGAGCAGTTCAAGTCCCTATTTTTTCGCTTGCAGTAAACTCGATCCCCCACTCTGGTACCCCAGCTGAGCTACTTCACTTTGAAAAAATTGACGCTGCCGCTATCGTAAACAAAATCAAAGAGGTAATAGAGATGGTTAGTTAATTTAAAATTAAGAAAAAGATCAAAGTTACAGGCTACACTTTCACTTATCTTTAAGATCGAGCCTTTTGCTTCAGGCTATACAAAAAAACAAAAACAAAATATACTCACAAAAGTAAAGTCAAAATGTGATAAAAGTGCAGCCCGCACACCAAATCCACATTAAAACAAACAAATTAACAAAAACATATATTTTTTATGTCCACCCCAGATAAATATAACAATAAAACTGAGCTAAATAAAGCTAATCCAAGCGCTAAGTCATTCTCTGCGGCCAAATCCCAAGAAGGAGTGACACAAGCTAACGCACAATTAAAACATACTCAAGGAGCTAAAAAAACTTCGAGACCTCTTACAAACCTACTTTTTGCATCTCTCTCAATTTTGACTGTAGTAGGAACTTTGTTTGGCGGGTATTTGTATTTTAAAGATAATCTTTCGGGTGAAAATACTAGCAAATCAGCTCAAGCAGCTAGTATTACCTCTGGTGACGGAACAGCTACTTTAGATAAAAAATATGTGGTCGGAAATAGTGAAACCGATACTCTAACTGTAGCCCAAGGTGGAACTGTAACTGTACGACTAAAGTACAATAATACTTCCACCAGCTCTATTACCAGTGCGGCCATTACAGATTCCCTGCCTGCAGGTTTTACTTTGGTAAATGATTCTATCAAGAACTGCTACGTCGATGCCGCTTGCTCTACTTTAAACAATGATCTGGTCACAGGTCAAAACCTAACCGTAGCCCCAGGAGCTGGGTATTTTGGTTATGGAACTGATAAAACAGTTACTTCAAGTAATTTGGAACTTGGGAAGAAGAGATATGCCTCTCAGATGATATCTGAAGTTTGTCGCAATGAAACTGGTGGAGGGATGACAACCTATAGATGGGATGGTTTTTATGGGTACGGAAATTCCGCCATACCTATAGCCAGAACTAATCCATATGGATGCGAATTTCTAATTCAAACTAATGACACTCTGGGCAAACGATACGCTTCAAATCTTGTAGCCGAAGCCTGTAAAAGCAATCCAACCTCTACTTCAGTATGGAGATGGGATGGTGTATATGATTTTGGTAATTTAGCTACACCAGTAGCTAGAGCTGTCAGAAATCAATGTCAAGGCTGGCAACTCTCGACGATCGATACCCTAGGGAAAAGATATGCTTATCATTTAACAGCAGAGGTTTGTAACAGCGGAGGTCAACTTTTCCGTTGGGATGGTTTCTATGATTATGGAAATTCGATCACACCTACGGCCAAAGATGTATCTATTTACGGTTGCCAATCTTCAATCAAGAGTGTTGACACCTCCGACACCACTCGAGGTTACGGCTACATCGAATACAAAATGAGTAGCCCTAGTTTTAGTGGCACAACCGATAAAAAGTTTTCTACTGCAGCAAATATGAGTGGTACTGGTATCACAGCAAATAGCCTACTCGATGGTACTGCCGGAAATGGAACTACTACTGGTGATATCACAGTCTCTGGAACTCCTATAGTAACTGCAGATGCTAGTAAACTTTACTCTGTGGATGGCGGAAGCACCTGGAGCAATACTGTTTCTGCGGCTCCTGGTCAAACAGTGAAAGTTAGAAACTGGTATGGAAACACGGGAAATGTAGCTGCAACTTCAGCAAATCTTAAAGATGCTTTACCAGGTCCATTTACTTATGTTGGTGACAGTTTTAAAAACTGTTTAAACCCTAGTACGACAAATCCAAGTAACCCAAATAACAGTGAACTAATCTGTGATAAACTCAGTGCCGCCGGCAAAAATACTACTTTTGCTACTCTAACAAACGCGTCAGGTGTATCACCCATAGCAGGACTTTATGATGCAGCTGGAACTACTACAGCTAGTGGCGGAACTGCACCTTCAGCTACTAGTGGTATATTAGAAATTGGGAAGAAGAGGTATTTGTATAATGCATCTTGTGTGGTTAGAAACTCTACTGGAACCACTCAATTTCAAACCAGAGCTATTTATGGCACAGGTGACAGTGTAATTGCTCCACCTTTTGTTCTAAATCAGGTTTACACAGCCGACAATGGCCAAACCCTATCCTGTGCTGCTTCTGCTCCTAGTTCCACGGAAGCAGAGTCTAGTTGGGACGCCTTAGCCAACAGATATTTGTATGATTATTCCTGTGTGGTTAAAGATCCTGGCGGAGTTCTTTCATATCAAGTCAGATCGATTTACGGTATGGGTAACAATGTTACCGCACCGCCATTTGCTTTGAATCAGGTTTCTATTGGTGCCAATGGTGTAGGCTCTGGCTGCATCGCTAATGCTCCTAGCCTTACAGAAGCTCATGCAAGCTGGGATATGCTCGGCAAAAGATATTTGCACGATTATTCTTGTGTAATCCAAAACTCCAGCGGACAAACTCTCTACCAAACTAGAGGTATTAACGGTACCAGTAATAGCTTGATTCCCGCTCCATTTGCATTAAACCAGGTTTCTACCGCTGCTAATGGTCAGGGTGTGACCTGTAGTGGGACTGCCCCAAGTTATACAGGTGCCCAGGCTAGTTGGGGCTTCCTAAACTCTTCCCGTTCGCGAGGTTTTATGGAATATGAAATGCTGGTGCCTGCCTCTACTACTGCTGGAAACTATGGAACCGTATCTACGCTGGCTTCTACAGCTACCACTCCTGAGTTTGCGGCTATCACAAATGGTGCTGCTGGAGCTGGAATTACAGTAACTGGTGACCCTGCCTTCTCTATAAAGAAACTTCTTGCTTTGCCTACAAGTGGAACTGGAGCAAGTGCAGTATGCCCTACAGACACTTCTAGTTATTCCACTACCCTTACTAATACTACTCCAGGAGCTACAGTCTGTGTGCGACTTGCTTACCAGAATGAAACAAGCGCAGCAGTAAGTAATGCCGCTGTTACAGATACTCTTCAATCTGGATTTAATTACATAGACGCTTCTACTACAAACTGTTTAACACCAATCGTAGGATCTCCAGTCTGTGCCAATGATGCTTCTCAAGCTAATACTACTTGGACTGGAAACAATGGCTGGACAGGTTCTAACTTTGCTCTTTCACCACATGGTGGGCTTTATGGACAAGCTTCTACTGGGACTGGTTCTGTTGCTGGCATTATGGAAATGGGTAAAAAGTTATACCTAAACCTTCCAGGTTGTAGCTATTCAAATCAGTACGGAGCAAATACTGTATATTCATTACTAACTTCATTTGGGCAGGAGTCTAGTGCCAGCAACACTCCAGACACACTAAACTGTAAACCAACCGGACTAAATGTAGCTAGCTCTAAAATGAGTAATCTAAACTTACTTGGATATAAATACCTAAATCTTCCGGCTTGTAGCTATTCAAATCAGTACGGAGCGAGCACTATATACTCTAAATTAACTACATTTGGGCAGGATCCTACTGCAACAAATTCACCAGCTGCTTTAAATTGTGCTAGCGGTAGCACCTTTAGTGCAGCAGATTCAAAGATGAGTAATCTAGATACTTTTGGATCTCGATATCTAAATCTACCTGCCTGTTCATACTTAAATCAGTATGGAACAAACACTATATACTCTAAATTAACTACATTTGGGCAAGATCCTACTGCAACAAATTCACCAGCTGCTTTAAATTGTGCTAGCGGTAGCGCCGCAGCAGATTCAAAGATGAGTAATCTAGATCTTCTGGACCCGAATAACGGCCGTGGCTTCATCCAATACAAAATGACTAGCCCAATATCTCCAACAACCCAAAATGTAACTTTACCAAATGTAAGCCTAAGTGGTGACAATCAAACCACAAGTACAAGAAACGCCACTATTAATTTTGCTTCTATCAAAGTTACTCCTGATAAAGTCCAAGGAAACGGTGTTTGCAATCCAAATCCTGTCGGTTTAGGACAAACCTCAACTTGCACTTTCGATCTAACTCCTGGGGTTTATCTTACCACAACTGATCTAAAGGCAAAAGTGTATAAACCAAGTGATACAAACACTGGTCTTTCAGACTACTGTAGTATTGATAACACAACCTCAAGTACACCAAAGTTAGTTTGCGCAAACCTTGCAACCGCAGATTTAAACGGTGTGGGTAATTTCCCTGTGGATGTAGTCCACTCCCCAGCTGACAACATCTCGCCCCTAGCTCCAGCTACAAATAAAGCTATACTTACAGTCACCGGTCTAAACATGGCTAAAATCAACTGGAACTTTACTCCTACTCAAGGTAGTAATTCACCACTATTTAGAAGTAGTGATAGCACTACTATTAAC
>JAYUNN010000008.1:0-31985 GCA_043761585.1 bacterium | reverse complement strand
CTCGACTACACGCAAATCAAACAAATGAGTGAGCAAGACGAAATAGCACACGATTTAGCCGAACTTAACAAATTTACACAAACAATGAAAACTTATGCCTAAACTACCTTATAATTTCGCTCCAGAAGTCGCAGAATACGCCCTTAGACAAGCCCAAATCAAAACTTCGGTGTGTGGGTCAGAATCTATAACAAAAGCCCTAGGAGGGGGCTTACCTGAGGCCAGCTTGACTTTAGTTGTTGCTAAGTCGGGTTTTGGTAAATCAAACTACCTCATAAATTCATGCCGCGAGCTAGCAGCAATAGGGAAGCCTAGCTTATTTGCAAGTGTTGAGATGATTGACGACGTTTTAATTCCACGAATGGCCGCTTGTTTTGCAGATATCGATATCAAAACCATTGAGAGAGCGAAAACAAGCGAAAATCCACTTTACACAGAAGCCTTTGAAAAAATTATGGCTGTAGTCGAAGGATACCCCGTTAAAACTTTTTATCCGCAAACGATCGAGGAAATTTATTTGCAAGCTAAAAACGACAAAAAATTGCACGGAGTGAAACACTTGATTATTGATCATTTTTCCGAAATCCAAACAGAAAAAAGTTTTAGAGACGATTTAACAAAGCAAAGATATATCGTGCAATACATCGAAAAACTCTACAAAGAAGAGGGAATGGGGGTCATTTTAGCCTGCCAATTCAAAAAAGGAATGGAAAAAGGTGGCGATTTCGGTGATCGAGACAGAGACGAAATCAGGGGGCCAAGCGAACTAGTCACAAAAGCGTCAAATGTGATCTATATCTACGAAACTAAGGAGCAATGGCAAAGCAACGAGCAGTACAGATCTTTTCCGAGTATAGCAACAAAATGCACTCTAAAACTTTTAAAAGCGAGGCAAGGCTGGGAAGGCTACAAAGAAGAGATATTGTACGACCGACGTCGTTTTAGATTTACAGCTAAACTAGAAAATGCAACCCAAATATGATCCTAGAAACCTTGAAAAAAAGCTCAGACTGTTGGTTTTGGAATCAGGAAAAAATAGAAAAAGACATCTATTTTTATAAACAAACATTAGAAGCGTATCAATATGTTTCAATGATTACAACTAATAAAATGGAAAGATTTAAAAATCAAATTGCCCGTCAAAACAATATTTTAATAATCCATTTTTTAGAAATTTTACTTATGGCACAAATCGAAAATCGAAAAGTCAGTGAATCCGAAAGTTTAACACTAATAATGAGCCAAATTAAGGATTTCACGATCAGACTCAGAACAGCTAACGACTTGATAGATGATGAAGTCTACAAGATCGAAGACTCCCATAATCTAACCGAAATGAATCGCTTTTTGCTAGAGTCAGTTGTAACTGATTTAGAGCTAGCTTTGACTAAGTTAGAAGCTGAGAAAACAAGTTTAATTAAAAAAGTTTTCGCAGAAAACATTAGATAAAATATGTCCAAAACCCGCCTCAACCAAAAATTAATCGAAGCCCTAAAATCGCTAGACGAAAAAGGCTTAGAAAACTTTTTAAACGCGATGCTATCGAGCCAAGAAATTGGTAAATTGAATAATCGGTTTGAGATCGCTAAACAGCTAAGCACGGCGAGGTCACAGCGACACATTGCTAAAGAAATGGGCGTATCTAACGCTACAGTTTGCCGAGTGCATCAATCGCTAAGCGAAAACCAAAACACCCTCGAAAAAATCTTTATAAACAACTAATTTTGTATGCAACCATTCGCTTTTAAAGAGTTAAAAACATTAGTCGAATCAGGAGAAATTACCAACACCCGAAGTGCTGGAAATCAAAAACTATATCAAAATTACATAGATTTTGTACCAACCGATCAAAGGGACGCGATTTTGGAACTTCAACAATCTGAGAAAAAAACCAGATATCGAATATTTTCGAGTGGCTGGACGATTAATTGTTTCAACTACGATCGCTTGCTTACAAATTTACCAAATGTCAAGCATTGCAATATTTGGATCAGATCGTGGAATTCACCAATTGAAGAAATCGAAGCCGAAATTAGCAAGTGGATTAAAGCAATTTACGGACAAGAATTAGATTTTTGTCAGTTCATGAATCAACCGAGCAATCGTTCAATTGCTAACAAACCGCATGCTCACGTGTTTGTAGATTTTAGCAATTTTGAAAGCAAATTTATCACTATTTAAAACATTTTTTCTCATGACTAAAATCAAAACTCAAACATTGACACTAAGCGAAGATCAAGAGCAATTACTTTTAGTTGCTTACCTAGAAATCTTAAAATCTCAAGGCAAAATACAGCTTTTTACTGCTCATGCTGATAATATGTATGTACCGATCGGGACAGCTGTACGAGCTAAAAAACTAGGCAAGAGACCGGGTTACCCCGATCTATCAATCGTTACAAGCGATGAGACTTTGGTTTTTATCGAACTAAAAAAGGCAAAGGGTGGGGTTGTAAGCAACTCACAAAAAGAGTGGATTTCCTCTTTAAACACCTGCGTTGGAGTCAAAGCTTATATTTGTGAAGGATTTGAGGAAGCGAAACAAATAATTAATCTATATATTTAAATTTATGACACAAAAACTTAAAAATAAAATCTTTAACATGAGAATGGCCTCAAAAAAACCAAAAGATATTTCAGACGAGCTGGGGTTAGAACCCAAAGCCGTCACCAACGAAATCTTTAGAATGAGGAAAAGAGGGCAAATTTTTCCGATGATAAGAAACCGAAACAAACCAATCAAAATCAAAATCAAGCGAAAATTTATGATGGGTGTCGGATTTGCTTATGCGGAAAGTCATAAAATAGAAAGCTTTAGTGAATCAAAGCAAAACCCGACCACAGATCGAACTTATAAGCTTAAACAAAAGGGGTCTAAATTTCATACTAACAAATCACTCGATTATATTTTTGCAAATTAAATTATATGAAAAGAAAATTTAACTGGATCGAATTAAAAAAACAATATTTGGCGGGGTCTGTGGCGGACATCCGCCAATGGTGGCGGTCGATCGGCGGAGAAAGGGTGGTTTCCGAACGATCACTAGACAGAAACACGGTTGGGTGGAAAGAAGAGTACGCTAAGATCAAACAGAAGGGGCTAGAGCGAGCGATTGAGAAGCATGTCGAACAATCATCTATCCCTAACGAAAAACTGCTTAGAATGAAAGAAAATTTACTCATAATTATCGGAAATAAAATTGCTAAAGAAAGAGAGACTTTAAGTGCTAATGATTTAAAAAACTTAATAAACGTAATCAAAGTAGAGCTTGGAGAACCCACAAATATCAGCGAAAACACCAATCTCAACAAAAATGTGACACTCCCAGCCGATATTAATTTTACTGATACAGAATAATGGCAAATTTTCCACTCTTTAAAAAACAAAAAGAAGCAGCCAAATTCTTATTTGATCCTAATTGGCAAGGTGAGCTGGCGTATGGGGGCGGAGCGAGGGGTGGAAAATCAAGGCTCGGGTCGGCGTGGGTTGTAGCAAGCTGTCTAGCCTATCCAGAGAGTGCTTATCTGGTAGGGTTTGCAGAGTTAAAACATTTGAGAAGGACAACACTGCCCGACATTTTAAAAACTTTAAAAATTTTGCTTGCCCAAGATAATGGCGAGAATTGGCAACAAGCTTTCAAAGTTGACCGGCAAGACATGATTATCGAGTTCATTAATGGTTCTAAAATATTCTTAGCAGAATTGGCAGACTTACCCAGCGATCCAGATTTTGACAGGTTGGGATCATATTCTTTGACAGGTGTCTGGATTGACGAAGCACAAAGAGTTTCAAGCAAAGCAAAAAGCACTCTATCTGCTCGCTTGTCGCTGACACAGGGCAAAGGCTGGAAAACTAAACCCAAAGCTCTCTATACTTGCAATCCATCCAAAGACTGGATCTATTCGGATTTTTACAAACCATTGGTCAAGGAAAATCAAAATCCACCCAACAAAGTTTTTATTCAATCTCTTTACACTGACAATCCTTTTATTGATCACGAATCATATAAACAACAAGTGTTAGGAAGCGGAAATAAATCTCAAATTCAGCGACTATTGTATGGTAATTTTGATTATGACGATGACCCCTCAAAACTTATAGAATACGACAAAATAATGAATTTGTGGACAAATAGCTTTATCGAGACTGGTGAAATGTTTATGAGTTGCGATATTGCAATGCAGGGATCGGATAAGCTTGTGATTTTTGTCTGGAGTGGATGGCGTGTAATTGAGATATACACCGAGGCGAAATCAGACGCAAAACACATTGAGGAATTAATTAAGGCAAAAGCAGAGGCTTACAAGGTACCTCGTACAAATATTGTTTACGACGCCGATGGTTTGGGTGCATACCTCAGAGGCTACTTAGAAGACGCAAAACCTTTTGTAAACAATGCAAAACCACTAAATGGCGAAAATTATCAAAATTTAAAAACGCAGTGTTATTACAAGTTAGCCGATAAAATTAATCAAGATGAAATATTTATAAACTTCACAGATCAATCAATTAAAGAGATTTTGACAGAAGAACTAGATGTGGTAAAGCAACACAACGCTGATAAAGACGGCAAACTTGCAATACTCGCAAAAGACAAAATTAAAGAATTGCTAGGTCGGTCACCTGACATATCAGATGCGATGGCATATCGTATATTATTTGATTTACAAACTAATCAAGATTTCACATCGTTATATGGCTACTAACACACCACTATCAAGAGCAATTCCTGACAAAACAGATCTAGAAATGATGCTGCTAATCTCTGAAGGTGGGGGCCGGTGCTGGTACTTAGCACAGACTTTCGAATACTCAAAGTCAAACATAACACAACGAATCCAAAAACTTGTTGAATGGGGGCTTGTTGCGGTGATAGACAAGTCTCAAAGCAAAGATAAACGAGACTACGAACTAACAGAGAAAGGGAGAGAAATAATCCAATCAATTAATGTGCATTTTCAATTTCAAATGCTTGTTATCAAGCGTACACTTGCTTAACATATAGCTAGCAAGTAGTTTATACACTATAATGACACACTCTAATCATAGTTTTGACTCTAACGACTTCCGAAATGGGCAGTATGATGAGTATTTTCAAGCGTTAAACCAGTATAGCGGCGGTGCGCATGATAAATACACCCCAATAAACAGTCACTCATTGACATACACGCAACTAGATCAAATATGGACTACCAACCCTGTATTTGTCCATATCTTAGCAATATGGAACGCTAATATCGGCGCGAATGGTCGCAAGTTTGTGATCAACACTAATGCAAATAATTCAGATATCACAAAAGGTAAAAAAGATCAGTACGCAAAGAGAATGTATAACTTTTTATACACAAAAAAGAACTGGGCGAAGCTTGAGAGACAAATTATAGCAATTACAGCACGAGAGGGATCTTGTATCATGATGAATGATGTCAAAGGAGAACAAACGGTTTGGTCTTTAAGGCGGTTTCATGTTTACCACGATTCAGTCTTAAGTGAGACTAGATATGCTTTGCTAGACAGCAAAGGTCGTGAGATTATTACTTTTGACAACCTTAAAAATGGCGAAGATTTGTGGCATATCAAAGACCCAGCTTTTGAAGATTGGGTAGTGCCACCGAGCAGAATTGATTGTGCTTACTTGTATATTTTGCTCCAATCAAATGGTCTAAAATCGAATAACTTTATATTCTCAAATGCTTTTATTGGGACTACAATGCTGAGCTTTACCTCTGATGCTATCAACTCAGGTGGTAAAGTTGCAATAGACACTATAGACGGCAAGCAAGTACCTGACAAAAACGGCAAGACAGTAATTCAAAGAATGATAGACAAAATCAACGACACTTTTAAAGGTGTTAAAAAATCGTTCAGAGTTGGCTACGCTTTCGGTTTAGATAAGGTTTTTGAGCTCGGCAAATCAAACGCAGATATGCAGTTTATGGAACTCATGATGAGATCAAAAACTGAAATATTAAGTGCTTACAACCTAACCATGTCCGACGTAGGTGACGGAGACAAGGGTTTGACATATAACAATGCCAGCACTTTTTCATACAATGTATTTGGCAAAGTTGGGCAGCCTTTCGAGGGGATTTTAGATCAAGTGACCAATGATTGGTTTTTACCCAGCTATGGGATTTCTACGACAGAGAATGCTTATTTTTGTTATAACAAACCTAACAATCCTGACCGTTTAGCGCTCGAAGAGCAAGCACGCAAAAACTGGGAGTCAAACACTATCACGCTTAACGAGATGCGTGAGATCCTAGCACTTGAGCCAGCGCTCGACGGGGATGTATTTTATAAAGATTTTACAACACCCCCCCAACTTCAAACCGACCCAAGCCAGCCAGCGATAGATGTGCAATCTCAATCGAAAGAACCACTTAAAAAAGTAGAAAATAGGTTTTTTACAACAGTGGCATTCGCACAACAGACCCCGACGGAAAAAGCATTGGAGTCAAAACTTTATTTAGGAACTGATAAAAAAAAAGGCTTTTTAAATCGATGGACTGAGGCGATTACAAAGCAGGTAGAGTCTTTTATCAAAGAGTTTGCAAAGCTTGATAGCGAAGGCTTAAATGGCTATATTGTAGCGTTACCCAAAATTGAAACATTTTATAGCTTTCCAGCACTTAAAAAAGACCTTCTAGGTTTTGCTGGTATGGCATTAGACGAAGTCAAGCAAGATAAGCTCACTAATTTTACATTAAATTTTTTTGATGGTGAGTATCCGCAAGTTGTCTTAGATAATATCGATAAATTCACCGAAGCAGTTTTGAAAGGTAACCCAAAAATGTTTGACTCTGTCGATGTCGAAACTACGAGCCAAATTCAAAACATCATTAAGGCTAATATTAACAGCGGGGTTAACTACATCGCTATTATCCTCAGTGATAAAATTGAAGACATTGCTTTTAATCGTGCTGAACTAATTGCACATACAGCAGTAACCGAATCTGTCGAAAAGACACGAGAGGCGTTGTATTTGATCGAGTTCCCAGACGGTTCTAAAGAATGGCAAACAGCCGTACAAGATGTTTGCTATCTATGCACAGGTAATGAAAAACAAGGGAAAATCAAAATTGAGGAAGTGTTTAGCTCGGGAGTATCTGCACCATCGGCACATAACAGATGCAAGTGTACCGTTTTATTTTACCCAGCTGACTAACTCACATCAATCGTAATACCAAAAAGTAATCCAGCTATAACACCACTGTCGCTTATAGTAATTATGCCACTTTCGACAGTGGTTTTTTTGTCATTATTCACAGGATTATATAACAGCGTACAATTGCTTAACAGTCAAGGCTTTAGTATTGTATAAAGGCAATGAAACGACTTTTACACTTCTCACTACCTCAAGCAATCTTTGCTTCACAACCTCTCGAATTTAAAGAGGTCAGCGGGGGCTTTGAGGTCGAAATGATGATTTTCAGCACTGCAGACAACCGCAATAAAGCATATTTCCAAGTATCGAACTTAATGAAATGGCAAAAGAAATTGGACTCTATAATGTTCAATTTTAACCATGATTTAAGGCTTTCGGGTGGAAAATACCTCGGAAATCAAAACAAATTTACTGCACTTCGTGCCGACTACTCAACTGGTGAACTTGAGATCTTTGCAAACTTTAGAACTACTGATCCAATCGTAGTGGCTAAAAAGACAGAGATCACAGCTCCTAGCGTTGAGCTAATGGTCAACGATGAGGACTGTATTTGTAATGAGTTCGGGCAATATTTCACCGAAATTGACTGGGTAGGGTGTGCTCTACTATTGGGTGTAGTAGCAGGATCGGGAAATGCAAGAGTCGGTGAAATTAAAGATTTCAAACATTTATCAACGTTTAACACTGATCAAAATATGACAAAAGAAGAAATCCAAGAGCTTTTGAATGCTCAAGCTGAAACACTAACAGCTACGTTTAAGGCTGAAAACGAAGCAAACTTAAAAACATTTGGCGAGGTCGTGGCACAATCTCAAAGAGCTTCAGAGGGCACATATGAATACACTGATGACGACGGCAACAAATACCGTTGCACATCTAAAGATATGTATCAATCAATCACTGAATTGATAGAAAAAGGTACGGTTTCGGGTGGGCTAACGGAACTAATGAAGGCTAAAAAACTTGAAGTTAAGGCTTTCAACACTGAAACATCTAAGCCCGTCACTGACGTTACAGAACCAACCCTTGAAGAGTTAGAAGACCAGGAAATTTTAGCCCAAGTGCAAGCAAGTTTAAAAACCGCTGAGAAGCGAGAGGAAATTTTGAAACAATTCAAAGACTCAAAACAAGTAGCTAATCGTGACAACGATGTGGTGAACGTTGTGAGTCCAGAATTTAAGCTAAAATCTCAAATTCAAAAAAATCTTTCTAATATTATTTAATCTATATTTATGCCAAAATTTCAAGGCTTTGATTTAAGCAAAGCAAAAGGTAATGACTTGTCCGAAGTACAAGCTTACCAGCAAGACACAGCAAGAGAAATCAAAAAGGGTACCGAAACTGCATATAATGCATTAGCAGTGATCGACGCCAAAGCTCAGAACGCTGAGTATTTAACTGAGTTTACACGAGCATTTAATGTGGAAATGGGATACAATCCATCCAAAGGCGTCAAGTTTAACGCCTTAGAGCAGGCTCAAGAACTCAAGACTTTTGACACAACAGGATCATCAGTAACTACCACCGTTGGAACTGATATTATTCCAACTATCGAAAGCTTGGTGCGTGACTCTAGCTTACTTAGTCGAGTATCAATCGAAGTAGCAAGTCAACCCAACAGTTCTAAACAGCTATGGGATTTTAACGCTGAACAGAATGCTGCATTTTTGTCAGAAGTTGCAGCAGGCACTGATGTAGATGATACAATCAGACAAGGAGATGTGTTGATCCCTAAGTACAAGTTGCAGGCAAGTGCAAAGTTTTCCGAGTATGCACTAAGTACAATGACTACAGTCGAAGAGGCACAGTTTCTAGCTAGATTCACAAAACGTGTTCAATACACACTTATTAATGCTATTTTACAAAATGGAACTGCAGCCGCTAACGGAACCGCTAAAAACTCACTACGTGGTATCATAAACAACTTTGGCATAAATGGAACAGGAGATGCAGCCAACTTTATTGGAGCTATTCAGTACCCCACCAAAGCGGCCGCAGACGCAGCACTAGGAACAGCTTCATCTGATGCTTACGATCTTTGTGTTAAAGTAAAAAGACAACTATTGCCAAACAATGTTTCAGACATTGAAGAGCAAGATTATATTTTTGTTATGAATCGACTAACGTGGGGTAAAGTCTCAACCGTTGTTGATTTAAACGGCAGATACAAAGCTCAAACATCTGTAGATCCTGCAACTAACAAAGCTATAAAATCGATTGATGGAACAGAGGTGTCTTTGTTTGCTGGTGTAGCTGATGACTTTGTCTTCTGTATTCCACTTAAGGACTACGTACTGTACACGTTTGGCGGAATTATGAACTTAAACGACGGCGGAATCGTACAACTTAGAGAAGGTCTTTACTCTTTTGTTTCCAGAGTTTGGTGTGACGGCTCAATGAGATACGGCCACAAATACCTATCTACAACTGCCGCAACTATCGGGACAACTGCAGTAGACAATCACCAACAAAACGCTTACAGATATTTCAAAATCGTATAATATATGACACCTTTAAAAGCTATCGTAGAACGTATAATTTTGGCTGATCTAGATATTAATGAGATCGTAAAAGCTTACAAAGAAGCTGTAAAAGCGAAAGCTGACTATCAAGCTCAAATTGACAAAGCAAATGAAATCCCAACTGAGACTATAGAGATTCCCACTGTAAAACGACTTCCATAATGGCTTTCCTGACTCAAACTGACATAGCTTCACGCCTACCAAATGGTTTCAATACTGAACTAGTAGAGGATTTGTTAGCTCAGACTGAGTCAGAGCTAATTAAGTCAGGGCTTACGTTTACAGGGTTTATGACAACTACTAGACAGATTCACGCTGACAGTTGCGGTCAATCTATATGGGATTTATTACCTTTTGCATCGCTTTCAAGCGTGAAAATAAAGCAATTCAACTCAGATAGCGAGACCGTGCTTACAGCTAATCAAGATTACAGGATCATAGAGCATAGTAATGTACAAGATATATACACTCGACTAGAGCTTATACCTCGATACAAGTCTGAACTAAGAGACCCTCAGTATCTTGAATTGACTGGATTATGGGGTTTTATGTCCACCGTACCAGCTGATTTAAAGGGTGTAATTGCTAGATATATTGCGAGCCAGCTAGAATATCAAAATCTCGGCTACAGAACCATTATAAGGTCAAAGACTGGGGACTCTGACTTGTACTTTTCTGATAATTCTCAGGAATTTGTCAATTCAATTATTGAATACAAACCATTCATATCAATTTTATCAAAATATAGGCTATGATCGAATGTTACGACTTACCAACCGCTAAACCTTACTTGTGCACTGGCACATATGTGACTAGAACGAATGCAGGTTCAAAAAGCGCAGGAGTCGAAATTTCGAGTGTAGTTTTGTATGAAAAAAATGAGTATGTGGAAAACAAGTTTGTTGGGATTATCAGAAAAGTACAGATCAGCACAACCAGTCTAGCAACTAAGCCAGACCGCAACGCACTACTAATCATAGACGGTGTTACTTACAAGTTTGACGATCCAGTCAAAAGACAAAACCCGATGTTTGTCGACTTCTGGGAGGACATCATAAAAGCTATCTAAATATGCAACTAGAATTGTCTAAATTTGGGTTTATTGAAGCTTCAAAAAGGCTCAAAGTAGGTGCCAGAGCAGCACTAGGCAAAGCAGTATTCAGAGTTGCTAATGCAATGGAAACAACGGCTAAGATAAATATCAAACAATCTGTCTATTCGAGCGAAAAAAGCTTTTGGTACAAAAGAACTGGCAAAGCACAACAATCAATCGCGGTAGCTAAGCTTGATGACTTACAGTCACGAGTTTTTATGGGGGCAAGTTATGGGCAATTCTTAGAGCGTGGAACTGGTATATATGCGGGGCGTAAAGCTTTTTGGACCACATTTGGTGGTCAGCTAGATCGCCCGATAAAGTTCAGCGGTATGCGTAAAAGACTTTTTTGGATACCAGCTATAGAATCAACAAAAAAACAAATACCTGAAATCTTAGAAAAAGAAATCAATAAACTATGATAACTCAAGATCAGATCACAAGTGTTGCGGGGTTGCTTAACTCTCTAGCTCTCACAAGTCCAGCACAAGCTGTGCCGGTCTATACTCAATATACTAACGATCCAGCGGTTTATCCCTATGTGATGATCAGTGATGGATCGGTTAGATATGAGAATTTAGATTTTCAGTCATACAGAGTAAAAAGACAACACAAGCTCAGTGTAGTAGTTTTATTCGAACCAAATCAGGCAGATCTTAGAATCGCAGAGGCTCAACTAAGAGAGCTTTTAAACAAGATAGAGAACATAATAAAAACAAAAGCTAGTCGAAATAATAGCTGGCAAGACATCAAACTAATCTCAACTAGCGAACCGTTTAATGGGGCAGAAGTCACGATGACTGACAACACCGTAATTCGGGAAATTATGGTTGAGATTGAAGACACTGAATCAATCTAAAATATTTATTTATGGCTCAAAAACTTATCACACCAAACATCGAAGAGGAATTACAACCTTTCCAATTCCAAGGGGTAAACAACCCCAATGGGTCTCTTAAAGTGTTTATGGCAACAACTCAAGTTGAAGCTTTAAAAGCACTTGAAGAGTATCAAAAAACTTTATCAACTATCAAAGAAACTAACTAATCTATGCCATATATTAAAGGTCGCAACATCTCAGTTGCAATTAAAAGAGAAGCCGCAAGAGGAGTAAAAGAAACAACAGGGTTCACCAATGGGCTACCCTGGGAAGATTTTTCTGTCCATCAATCTATTGGATCGACTTTCAAAGATGAGTCTGCTAACGGCACAGTATCAGCATTACTAGGTGAAGAGATCACAAGTTTTATCGCAGATGGATCAATCAAAGGTAAACTAGATACAGACTACGCGCTTTGGGCTTTTGCTGGAGCTTTTGGAACCGCAACCCCTACCACAGCACTAGGTGCCACAAGCTGGGCTTTATCTGTTTTAAACTCTAACTTACTACCAACCCACACAATTAATTACTTTAGAGGGGACGACGGGTGGAGAGCAATTAGAGGAGCTACGATCGACAAACTAGCAATATCCGTGGGCAAAGATGATGCTACATACTCTGTAGACATAAAATCGGTTGAAGGAACTACGGGCACATCAGCAACCCCTACAATCACAAAGCCAAGCAAGTATATCTTGCCTTTCAACTTTACCTTGGGTTATGCAACTACTCAAGCTGGGTTAACCTCAGCTACTACAGTAACTAAGGTAAGCCAATTAGATTTTGAGCTAATGAATGATGTCAAAGGAGAAGAGCAGTATCTGGGATCAATCAATCGCGATGACACACCAGCCGATGGGCGAACCGCAACTCTCAAAGCAACAATCGTGCTAGATGCAGCAAATAGTTTAAACACTCAGTTCGAAGCTGGAACAAAGTTAGCTTTCCGAATGGATGGTTTAGCAAATCAACTACCAAGCATTGGGGCTTCAGCACTGAAGCCAAGAATTACAGTTGACTTACCACCATCCTTGATCAAAAAAAGCCATAAAATTGAGCGTGATAGCTATATTAGCTACGATTTAGAAATCGAAGTACAGCAAGCACACTTAATCACAGCTACTCTTATTAATTCTATTCCAGTCCTGCAATAAACCCTAAAACCTGTATATTTATGTCAGAATACCAAACTTTACCAGAAATTAAAAATCAAGCTGAAACAGCTGAATCGCTAAAAGTAGAAATTGTCGATAGCACAAAACCAATTGTTGTGAAAATTCGAGATGAGCATGGCAATATTACTGAGAGATCTTATTTTTACAAGGCTTGGATTCCGCGCTGGTCAACTTTGCTTGATTGGAGTGCCGAAATTGCGTCAGGAATGGTTTTAAAATCATATAAAGACGAAAACGGTGAAGATATCAACGAGATTCAGCTAACAAAAGAATACTCAGCTAAAAAGAATAAAGTGCTTACTGATATAGTAAGAAAGACTTTTACGCTGGATGTGAATGTCGATACTATAGAACCCGACTCAATGTTTGATTTGCTTAAAATAGTAGAGGACGAAGGTTTTTTAAAGCGGTTAGAGCGCCTCAATCCCAGCAATTCTACAGTGAAAAAGAGTTCGAGCAAATAAGCGATTACTACTTTGGAATTGGTAAATTTGTGCCGATCGAATACGTTCAGTTTACTCAGTTTTGGGAAAAAGTACAGTTTAGGTCTTATGACGACTACTTAGATCAATCATACTACATCCTGAAAAAACTTGAGTGGTATAGGCAAGCAGAAGAAGAGGGTCGCGATCGCAAAGAAAAAATGTCAAAATAATCTACTATGTCAGACTCTGTCCTCAATATATTGATCAACGCTAAAGACCAGGCTTCGTCAGTCTTGAGCAAAATTGGCTCTACAATAGATAATGTAAAAGGGCAGGCTCAAAGTCTGGCTAGTAGCGGCTTAAATCAAATGAATAAAGGGTTTGAAGCTACTGCTAAAGTAATTAAGACAGCAGCTATAGTGGGGGTAATTGCTTTGACCGCGGCACTAGGTGTGTTTGCAACAAATACAATTCAAGCAGCATCCGACTATCAAAAATCAATGATGGTTTTAGATATCGTTTCCGAAAAGTTCGGGATTAACGGGAAAGCAGCTGGGGAACTTGCTACAAAACTCGGTAAAGATCTCAGAATCGGAGCAAACACAGCTAGTGACTCATTGCAGTATTTAATTAAGTCGGGGCTTACATTAGAGCAGTCAGCTGACATGATGAAGAGGTTCACTAATGAAGCGGTGACGGGTAAAAGCTCAAGTATTGACTTAGCCACAGCCGTCAAAAATCTTGCCTTTGCCTATACTACAGGTAACTCCGCGATAGGAAACTTAAGCGGCGTATCAGAGAACTTTAATGAGATAGACAAAAAAGGGCTTGCTATCATGCAAGCTAAAGGACAATTTTTGGGGCTCACAATCAAGCAGCTAGACTCAGCACAGCAAATGCAAGCTCGCTATGCTGGAATGATTGACCTGACTAACCTAACAATGGGATCTAGTGAGAGATTACAAGGCACATTTGGTGATAATATGCTCGCTATAAAAGCAAGATTTAGCGAGCTACAAGTTGAATTAGGAACCAGGTTTTTGCCTATTTTAGGTGTGGTGAGCGATGGGTTTTTGAAACTTATTGAAAATATAAATATAACTGCAGTAATAGATCAGATTATAACTGCATTTAGTAATTTAATAGCTTATTTGCAGCCAATCCTTGGCTTTCTGATTCAAAACCCCTTAATACTGCAAGCCGTGCTTATCGGTTTAGCTGGGGTCGTTGGGGTTTTGTTTGTAGGGTCATTACTTAAAATGGCTGCCACCGCACTTTTAGCCGCTTCACCTTTTATTGTTCTAGGAATGATAATTGCACTACTCTTTGTAGCCTGGCAAACAAATTTCTTAGGTATCAGAGACATCACTCAAAATGTTCTACAATATGTTGGTAATGTTTTCCAAGCTTTTGGGACGTTTTTACTACAAAACCTAGATGGCTTGACTCAAGGAGTTTTTGACTTTGCAAATAGTGCAATAGGGGCATTTAATCAATTTATTAGCTTCCTTTCAACTACAGTAGGGCCGATATTCGGTGATATCGTAGCAGCTATTGCCGATATAGCTCAAACACTTACACCGGTCGTGGGCAGTATCATAGCTGAGATAATCTACATAATAGGAGATTTTATACAGTGGCTGCTACCTTTTATAATGCCAGTTTTAAAACAAATGGTGGTAACGTTTGGGCAAGTGTTTAAGAGCGTGATGCTCATAGTCACAGGAGCTACTAAGTTCATTCAAGGTATATTTACAGGAGACTGGAGAAAAATGCTTGAAGGTTTAATTGATATGGTAAGCGGCTTAGTCGGGGGGATTGCCGCAATCATGGATGGAATAATTAATGTAGTAAGGCTTGGAATTGCAAAGGTTGTTGAAATGATTTCAAGTATTGGTGAGAACGAGTGGGTTGCGAAAGGTCTAGATATTCTCGGGCTGGGAAATGCAATGAGCGACCTAAAAAAAGTCAAAGCAGAGTTAGAAAAACCGCTTACAACAAATCAAGATGACGCCAAAAGTATTGCCGCTAAAGCAAAAGGCTTTTTAGGTATAGACGTAAAAGCAAGCGATAAAGAAAATGCTAATGCTAATAACGCAGTTGATGGAATTATTAGCACTATACTTGCGGGAATGGATGGAATGGCTAACGCCATTGCAAAAACAGACTTTAAAGCAGTAGCTCAAAATATCAGGAATGTTTACACCGAGTCTAGTAAACTGCAAAATGCAGCACTCGAGGAGGCCAAAAATCAGATAAATAACTTGTCAAAAAATGCACCTCAAGTCCAGCTTTTGGGCGAAAACGAAAAAGGGGCAATAAAATCATTAATTCAAACAATTGGCCAAAAAGCTGGTGATTTTGGTAAAGGCATGAGTGAGACCAAAACTGGGGCGGTCGAAATGCCAAACTTGATGGAGGGGACTTTAAGTATGCTAGCTAGTGCTAAATCAGCCCTAGACCAAGCCGAACTGGCTCAAAAAGCTAAAGACCAGGCAGATGCTCAGAAAAGCATTTTAGATGGACAGAAAAAAGCGGTTGATGCCACTACGAGTGGAGGAGACAAAAAAGAAAAAGGTAAAAAAGAAAAAACCCAGGCCCAGAAAGATTTGGATGAGCTGAAAGCACAGCTTGAAATCATGAAGAGCCAAGCCAGCACCGATATAGAGGCACTACAAAGACAAAAAGAAAGCCTGCAGTATGAAGAGGCAAAAACAAAGTTAACCGAGGCAAGCATAACAATGAATACAGCTAAGTCTGATGCACTAGAGCAACAATTAAAATCACTAGAAGCACAGAAACTTACACTATCACAGTTAGACCCGCTAGACAAAGCTGGCAAACTACAAAAAGACGATCAATTAGAAGCAATGCAAAGAATGTTGGTGGCTAAGCGTGATGAGCTAGAATTAGCAAAGCAATCAGAGCAAACAAGCTATAAAGAGAGTCAAAATGCTAGAGAGAAATCTCAAAAAGAAAGAGATCTGGCAGAGCTTGAACTAAGTAGGCAAATTCAACTTCGAAAGGATAAACTAGGCTCAGATTCTAAACCCTTGGAACAGAAAATTGCGAATATAACAATCAATGTACAAACTCTGCCAAGTCAGTCTAATGATGATATCGCACAAAAAGTTTCACAAATCCTAGCTCAACAATACAACACTGCATAATATGATCTTGACTATAAACAATCTAATAACCATTAACAACCGATCGGTTAGAATTGGTATATTGCCAAACGCGGATGGTTTAGATTTGCCAGATTTATCAACTAGCTTGATTGATCTACCATATGCTGAAATGTCGGCACTCCAATCAAACCGCTTAAAAATTCGAAAGATTAAATTTAAGTGTGCTATCAGTGAAGGAACGATTGATCGGTATATGAACTTACGTGACGCACTTCAGCAACAGCTATACACGAAAGACGGATTGACCAGTTTTACATTAACAACTTTTGAGACAGTGCCAAGAGTTTTCAATTTTAGCGGTGTAGCAAAAATCACACTGCCACTACACCGCACAAGTTACGGCAACTTTGATTTGGAAATTACTTGTCCTGACCCGTTTTTTTACTCCCAAACAGCAGTTACGGGATCAGTAAACTTCACTCAAACGGGCTTATTTATACCATTTAAAATCCCAAACTTTATAGGTGGATCGGGGACTAATACTCTGACAATTAACAATACTGGAAACTACAAAACATTTAGCAAGATTATTCTGACGGGCGCTGGCACAAATTTCACAATCTCAAACATCACAACAAACAAAACCTCTCAACTTGGCTACTATAGCAACGATTTCTCGCTCGGAGATCTAGCAACCGCAACCATTGATAGTACACTTAAACGTGTAACCGATCAATCGGGGGGTAATCGTTATAACTTCATTGATAAGTTTGACGCCCTTGAGCTTGCAGTGGGAATCAATACTTTTATTATTACCGCTAAAAGCGGAAACACAGCTAATACAAAAGCAGATATATCATTTTTACCACGTTTTACCCATATTTAAGCAATGTCAAACTATCAAATTAAAGTAATTACGGCTGGAATAGAGCAGGGCGAGCTTCAGTTTGCCAAGAATAGAAAAGTCAAGTGGGTGCTTAACGATTGGGGCGACCTATCTTTTGAGTGTGATGTGATTCCCGATTCATTATTTGAGCTTAATTTAATAGATAATTCTAGCGAGATTAGGCTCTATAAAAACAATATCTGCGTTTGGAGCGGGGCAGTACTAGCAATTGATGACAACTCTTCAACTCTTAAAAAGAGCTTAAAAATCACAGCTAAAGAAATTGGATATTTTCTAAAAGATCGCTATGCTACGGCTACATACACAAACGAGGAAGAGTCTTTCATTGCCTGGGATCTGATCAATCAAACACAAAACAACAGGTTGGGGTTATACAATTCTAATCATACCAGCTTTGGTATCACCCAAGGAATTCTGGAGAACTGGCAAATGAGAGATCGGACATATTTAAACGATGAAATAGCTAAAAGTTTAAAACAAATTACTGAAGTAATCGATGGGGGTGATTTTGAGATCACCCCAACCTTAACAAAGTCAAGCTTGAAAGTCTTTTCACATTATCAGCAAAAAGGAGTGCAAAAAGATGTAAAGTTTGACGTCGATGACGGATCAATTAGCGATGTCAAAAGGACTATTGATAATCGTAATATCGCTAATTATATAATCGGAATAGGCAACGGTATCACCTCGCTTGCTACTGACTCAAATCTTATGAGAATAGCAAAATATAAAATCAGGCAACTTATATACACTAACAAAGATATTAGTGTACAAAGCACATTAGATCAAGCTGTACAGGGCATACTCGAGCAACGACAAGCACCGCTAGTCTCTTACGATTTCACAATTAATCAGAATCCTCAGATAGGTTCTTATGATGTGGGGGATTATGTGCGGTTTAGAGCTTCTCTAGAGTCCATGGGTGGGCGATTTGAAGTAGATGCTTATCAGAGAGTTTTTGAAGTCGCTTTGGATATCGCTGATGATAACAGTGAAAAACTAGCCCTGAAAGTTGGAGAATTTAAACCATTTAAGCAAAATTCGATAGTTGATATTCTTAAAAATCAATCAAACAGAGTAGCGGTGCTAGAGAAGTAACAGCGTACAATTGCTTAACAGTCAGGGGTCTAGTATTGTATACTCATGTCAATTGCCGTAATCGCTCCACTGAACAATACAATTCAACCCCTCGCGACGGAGCAAACGTTGACATTTTTCACACAAGCTTACACTGAGGGAGTCTTGTGGGGTATGAATTGTACAGCTCAATCAGTCCCAGATCTGACAATTAATGTCAGTAGAGGTTTTGGAATTTGTAATTCTGATAGTGATTTAAAGAAATTTCCTTTTGCTACGGTCGGGGGTATTTTGTCTTTTAGCTCTGCTCCAAGCTCTGGTAATTCGAGGTTTGATTTAGTTGTGATGGCGATCACCGTCGTGAATGGTAATCTTACCAGCGCGAGTATTGATGTAATAGCTGGCGTTCCAGCTATTACAGGCACACAAGTTGCTCCTGTTTTAGTTGAGACAGCAAACTTATTTTACATAGTGCTTGCTAGGATAAACATCACGGGAGCTAGCAGTGCTATCACAAGCGGACAAATACTAGTGGGTGGTAACATCACGAATGCTAGCAATATAAACTTACAATCAAGCACGGGAGCTACCATTTTTGAGATTTATCCGATAGCAAAATTGAATAATTCCTTTATTAGCACTGGCAGATTTGTTGAAAAATCAGGTGATACGTTTTCAGGCAAGATTCAATTTTCAGGAACCAGCCACTCGGGGATCGATTTAAACAATTTAACAACAACCCAAAGAGATGCTTTGACGGCAGTGCTAGGTGATATAATTTACAACTCTACTAATCAACAAGCTGAAGTCTTTACGGCTACTGGTTGGGCTGGTACTGGTATTACCCAAACGCAAAAAAACATTTTAACAAATCAAATTTCATCTAATTATTTTTAATACATATGCCCTACAATCAAATTGCATACCCAGTTAAAGATGCTATTTTCGGCATCAACAGAATTGTAGCTGGTACCACTACAAATACAAATTTAGATGGGTCAGGAACATTAACGTGGGTCAATGACATAAAAACATCGAGTCCGATGACAAGTGTTGATAAAATCCAAATCCGTAGACTCTCAATAGCTCTGACGGGTAGTCTAGCAACCGCCACAGCTGTTAGATTTTTTGTATCTACTGTAGTTACTGGCAACTCGAGCTCAAATACCTTCTATTTAGCTGGTAAAGATTTAATTTTACCAGTTACGACAGTTGCATCGACAAGTGAAATTACACCAATTGAAAAAACTTTTGACCTTGGTACATTTGTTTTAGGAGCTAATCAATATCTATGCTACGCAGTCACCACGGCCGTGGTAAACGGAGCAGTGGTCACTGCAGAAGCAGACAATTTTACAGCTTAATTTTTTAAAATATGGGTGGTCAAAATCTTAACTTACAGCACGATCCAAGAAATTCAGCAACTGGTTTGCTATTTTCAAAAGTGACACAAACCGTGAATATCGGGTTTAACACAAACACTTCTTTGCTTGGAATTTTCAACTATTTAGGCACTAAAAAAAATAGAGTAGCTTACACCAATCCATTATTTTGTGGTGTCCAATTTGATGTAGGAGGCAGGACAACGGGAATTGTTAAAGTGGGAGGGTGGCACAGTAATTTATATTCTGGGGCTTCCTCTAACGTGGAAAGGTTGGCTGACAAAGGTGCGAACACAGCAGACCTCACCCCCGCTGCTGCAAGTGAATTGACTTTTGATTTTTGTTCGTGTAACCAATCTTTTACACAGGTTGGTATAATGAACTCTTTTGTTTCCATTTCTGGGGTTATGCTGTTAGGATCTGACACTAACGGGGCAACTAATGTTACCATTTCAGGCTCAGTAGACGGCGTAAAATACACCCAAATAGCGACTGGGCTTACAGCACTAACTGGGCTTCAAACTTTTTCTCAATTCGCTACTAGTAAACTATATAGATATATTAAAATTACAGGAGCCTCAATGTGGATTTCTGAAGTCGAATTTTACGGCCGAATTCAATTTATAAAATAATCACATGACCACCATCTCAATTGCACTAAAAGATCTGCTTAACAGAGCAAGTCTAATACAGATAAGCTTTACGCTAGTAAGTGCGGTTTTTACGGCTGAGGGGTCGACGATTAAAGTTGGGGATACTGTAACAACAAGAACTGATGATACAGGTTCGGCGAGCGTATCTTTAAGTGCGGGTAATTATTTGGTACAAGTCGGTTCAAAAAAATGGACAATCAGCGTGAGCGGCACAGGTATAGCTAATCTAATTGATTTAGTTGCAATTACAGTGCCAACACCGATCCAGAAAGGGTTGCCCAGCGGTGGAAGTGTTGGCCAAGTTTTGGGTAAAAAATCAAATACTGATTATGATGCTGGTTGGTTAACTGCAGTCTTGACCGACAACAACTTCACAAATGCTCTAAAAACTGCTTACGACTCCGCAGTATCATGGATAAGCACAAACGGAACTGGTGTCGTAAATCATGTTGCGAGCATATCAAATCCGCATAATGTCACAAAAAGCGATATTGGGCTTGGTAATGTCCAAAATGTAAACACAACTACTACAGCTAACATAACTGATTCGACTAATAAAAGGTTTGTTTTAGATAGTCAAATTTCTAAATTAAACAACATCTCAATCACTCAAGCAGTCGATCTTGATGCTATTGAGGCAAGGGTAAACTCGTTAGATGCAGCAATTATTTTGAGAGGGTCTTGGGATCCTACGAGTGGAGTTTTCCCTGGATCTGGCATAGCTCAAGCTGGAGATTCATTTATTGTATCAGCAGATGGCATAGTTTGGGGTGTTTCCTTCAATGCTAATGATAGAATCATTGCTCTTACTGATAATGCTAGCACCTCAGTTTTTACGAGTAATTGGTTTAAAGCAGATTATACCGACCAGTTTTTAAGTTTGGATGGAAGGCTAGGTGCTGTTACTCTCGGTGATGTAATTGCCAATTTAACGGCTAAATCGACTTTGGCAGATGCTGACACTTTTGTTATATCTGATTCGGCAGTTAGCAATGCAAGTAAGAAATTCAGCTGGCTAAACTTAAAAAATGGTATTAAATCATACTACGATTCACTTTCCACAACCCTAACAAACAAAACAATTGATGGAGCTAATAACTCACTCACAAACATTGCATTAAGCTCAATAACTAATTTAATTTCAAGCTTAGCAGTCAAAGCTAATCTTTCAGGGGCTACTTTCATTGGTGCAATTTCAGCCACAAATTTATCTAATACAAACACAGGTGACGAGACTACAGCGACAATTCAATCAAAATTAGCGAGTGTAAATAATGTTGTGGGAGGTTATCCTACACTAGACTACACTAATCACATCAATCAATCCCAGCTACCAAGTTTAAGGTTTGGTTGGTTTACTGAAGTAACTTCGGGATCTGGTATTCCAGACACGTCAACAATCCAAGGCTCAGTTCAAACTAATCTAAATACAACAATCAATTCAACAAATGCTTATATAAGTTTGGGTTTCTATACTACATCAGTTTTTAATGCTTCAATCAAACCAGCTTTAGATGCAAATTTAAGTTTAAATTTGTTTGCTCAAGCTGATGGCACTGCAACAAGTGGGGCTAAAGCACAGCTCCCAAGAATTTTAGCAGGAGATTTTGATGCAGCCACAAGTAGCTTAGTAGCTGATATTAATTCATATTTTGTAGCTAATCCGAGTAAAGTAGGAAAAATAGAAATTAAAATTTGTTTTTTACACGAATTTAATATTAGTGCTTATCGCTGGGGCTTCCCATACAATCGAACTAATGGAGGAAATTGGTCATCTACAGCACAGATAACAGCAGGGTTAGGCTTAAACAGTCCAACAGATTTCGCACCTGCATTTACTAGAATTTCTAATATTGTAATGGCAAGTGCTGCCAGAACTTTAGGTGTAGTCAAAATGGTTGTGGTAGCTAATCACGATTGGGGGCATGATCAAGATAATATAGTGCCTTTAACTAATTATTATCCCGCACGCTCTACATATGATTATTTGGGGATAGATGTGTATGATAGGTACGGTTCTTCAAGCGCACCATACAATTATTCGGTGGGTTTTGATTACAGTTTAAGAAAAAATGGAAATAGACTTTATGAATTATTGGTGAACTTATCTGATGCTCCTATTATAATCACTGAGTCAGGGAGTTCAAGTAATACTACTAAGTACTCTAAAATTGATAAATTCATAAATGCTTATTACGATATCCTGCACAACATGCCGCAAGTTGCCGAATGGACATATTTTGCACCCGCAGGCTCGTCTTGGGTGATAAGTAATGCACAATTACAACAAATTGCTCCCATCTTCCAGTCAAGAAATTTTAGAATTGTGGAATGGATCAAAAAGAAATTCACAAATAAAATTAAATCCAATATTATATTAACTGACACAGCAAATGGCTCGAATTGGAGCGTTGGCGGGACAAATGCAGGGACAAAAACAATCACAACGACTACTACCCCAACATCCGTCGGATCAGACGAAACAGACAAAAATTCTACAACAATTCAACTTAGCCACACCTTAATTGGAACAGATCCATTTTTGAATTACCTATATTTTACTGATTCAACTGCTGGAAGTAATTATGAACCCAATACTGCGCATATGTTCAGTATTGAGGCAAATGCAGACACGGATGGAATGTGGATTGCTATTGGAATTTGTAACGATTCAACAGCTAATTATGCCAATTTTAAAGGTTTTGAGTTCATAAAAATATCAAGGGAAGCTAAAAGATACGGAATTGGAATAAATTCTGGGGTATTAACAGGAACTTTAAGATTTTGTATATGTGTTGGGCATAGTCCCGTAGCAGGAAATATTTATATAAATGGAAACAGTATTAAGTTTGAAAAAGGAGAAATTGAATCATCGTTAGTTGCATCAACTACTAATACGCTAACCACAAACACTGCTCAAACAGTCACAGCCAAAAAAACATTTGGAACTTCAACAAGTGGTGCAACTCTAGCTCTAACACCTGGGACAGCACCAACTTCACCAGCAAACGGTGATATTTGGAACGATGCAGGAGACGTCGCATTGAATACACTATTCACATCAATGAGACGTAAGCTTGTAACAGTTCCAAGACTTCTAGCTACTCGTAATACTGTAGCTAACACTACAACTCAATCAGCATTATACAGCCTTGCCCTACCTGCTAATGTTATTACTACTGACACTCATTTAAGAGTGGAAATTGACGGCAGATATTCTACCACGGGCACACCTACACTCAACCTTGAATTGTATGTTGGCGGGGTTAAAATGACTGATTGGGGAGGAGCAATAATGTTACCATTATCCGTAACTAATCAGTTTTTTATAATCAGATTTACACTTCAGCATAACGGTGCAGCAGGATCAGCTGAAGCTATGTCGGTAGGTGGTAAAATTGAGTTATACTCAGCTAGCAACGTAATGATGCCTTACGCTTTTTGGACCAACGGATCAATCAATATTAATACAACAATTGCAAACAATATTGAAGTTAAGGCCGCGTGGGGCACAGCTTCAGCTAGCAATACAATTCAATGTAGAGTTTCAACCGAATTATTATATTAATATATGACCTATGCAGACTTTTACAATCAATATATCAATAAAAAAATCGACATCGACGACGTCTCAAAATATCAATGTGTCGACATATCTAAAGCCTACGCCAAATACGTTTGGGTTTTAGCATATACCGTCAATAACGAATTAA
This sequence comes from bacterium, assembly GCA_043761585.1. GTDB lineage: Bacteria > Patescibacteriota > JACMRA01 > JACMRA01 > JAYUNN01 > JAYUNN01. The sequence continues at coordinate 7,858 of JAYUNN010000008.1, read as the reverse complement.
CGCCAACTGACGGCTAGAATATACCATTTTGATCTATACGGAAAACGAGAAGACAAATATGAATTTCTTCGAAAGAACTCAGTCTCAACTACTCCTTGGACAGAATTACAGCCTATTAAATTTAAAAATATTACACTATGACTTACCAACAAAGATTTCAAAATTACTCAGACAATACTTTAGGCAATTCCAGCCTACAAATCAAAATAGCTGGTTGCACAACTTGTGCTATTTACACGCTTAACTCGCTGTTCGGCGGTTCAGAAACTCCCGCTAGCAACAATAGTGATCTAAAGTATTCAGACGGGAATATTTTGTGGCAATCAGTAAATTTATCGAAAATTATATTTGAATGGCGAGCCTATGCTTTTGATCGAAATAGAATCAGACTTGATGTTTTGAATCCTTTTAAGGGTGTTTTGATCAATATAAATATGCCTAGTGTGCCGGGCGGCAAGCACTGGCTAGTAGTTTTGAGCTTGGGTTGGGGCGGATACAACTGTTATAATCCTTGGAATAATCTCCAAACTTTTGTGCCAATTAGTCAGGTTGTGGGTTCAGCTCATTTTTCTAAAAAGTAATATAAAATATGGATCAATCAATCGTAACAATTTTTTCAAATTCGGGTATGCTCGGAGTTTTTGCACTTATAGGAATGCAAGGCTATCAAATGTTTTTAGATTCACAAAAAAATAATCAACTAAAACAGATTACAGATTTTCAAGCTCAGATTGACTTGTTAAAAACTGAATATGTCCAAAACAAAACAATGATAATCAATCTTCAACAAGAAGTATATCAATTACGCCAAGAAAATGGTGAACTCAGGGGTTTGTTGCAAGCTCAGGAAGGTAGAGAAGACTTAGTAAATAAGTATGTCAAAAAACAATCCAAAACGGTCTTAAAAAGCTAGGATCCGATTGAGTATACCCCAAAAAATATACTCAATTTGCTGCGAATTAAGACCGCTGATCAGATAATTGAGGAACTCAGGAAATTATAACTTTTTAGTTAGTTTAGAAAACCCAGCCTTTCGCACTTCTGTGTTGTGTTTTTTCAAAACTTTTGAAATAGTTTGATGGGATACACCAAACTTTTTACCTAATGTTTGCAGTGTTGTGCCGCTCTGATAGCTTTCTAAGATATAAGCTTCGTCATCAACACTGATCTTGCGACGCTTGTCTACTTGTGTTAAATTCACCTCAAATTCTAGGGCTTGAAATCCATTGTAAATAACAGATTTTTGCAGGCTATATTTGATTGCTAGCTCAGTGATTGACAAGCCACTTATATGCTCTTGATAGAGTATTGTTAGGTTTGTTTTATTTATAATCATGCAAGCTTATATTTAATCTTGATTAGCAACTAAATATAAACCGTAGCCTGTCTCTGAGTCAACACTATCCCCGTCTACAGCTTCTTCTATCCAAAATTGCTCCCCGATTGCATTTTGATAAATGACACCGTTTTCAGGTTTGTCATCTTCATTATAGTTGGTAATATCGGTAGCTACTAAACAAAGTTCATTAGAAGATTGTACAAGGTTTCCAAGATTTTCTGGAACACCTAACTCAAAAGAAAAAGTAATTTTACTAGTGTTTCCAAATTTGTTTAAAACTTCGGTTGAATCAGTGTAGATAGTCATAATATAATATAAGTAAGTTGTTGTAATTAACTGTAACTATATTATAGACAATAATTACAATATTGTCAAGTAGTGCTAACTAAGATACCTTTAAAGGTTGTATTTAAAACAAAATAATTTAAATCTGTAACAAAAAGTATTTTACATTTTAACAAAAGTACTGTATTACCAAACCGATTTAAGTAACATCTTAGATACAACATAAGAAGTGTTATGTTGTGTTATTTACACCTTGACAAAAAGCAACTCGTCACAGATCGTGAACGTCTATGACAACCATTCCACCAACCGCGGCTAGCGGCAAGTTTGTTTTAAGCGATTATTTGACTAAAAAAGATATTGAGAGAGTGACTAATCTCAAAACAACTGCAGTCACTATGCGAATTATTAGTGGTGCGATCTTAAACGATCACTATATAATCGGAGATAAACAAACAAAATACTTTAAAAAATCTTACATTAAAGACAAGTTGAAATCAATCAAACCGACATTTAATCTTAATCTGATTGACGACTACATACAGGATAACACAGAAGCGGTAGTCTCAGATCAGCTAGAAGTTGCTAGTGACAATTCAGATCTAGTGCAATCATTAAATAATCACGTACAATCTTTGAGTAATCAGATTGACAATTTGCGAACAGACGGTGATCAAAAACAGCTAATTATCGAAAGATTACTGGAATTAAACAAAAACTATCAAATACAAGTACAAAATCTAATATCAAGAGATAGTTTAGCTACTGAGACGCCTAAATTAAGTGTTTCAGATCAAAATGATATCAATAATCAAACTAAAAAAGAAAAGCCAAAATCGTGGCTCTGGTGGCTTGGTTTTTAGTTTAGAAACTCGGGCAAAATAAAACGACAAACATTTGAGTATTTGTCGTTTTATTTTGCCAAAAAAGTATTGTAAGATTGATTGTATAAATAAATATATTGTACAACTGTCTTTATTTGAACAAACTAATTATTTTCATAAAAAGTCATCCTTGTTCCCACAGTGTGGCAAACAAAAGCTAAGTAAAAGTATGCAAGGCATAAAAACTTAACTGAGTAATTATTGAATTAATTATAACTTGATGTCAAATTTGGTTTTGGTAAAAGCCTTGTTTTGCAGATATCTTGACAAACTACAGCTCACTTGTTATAGTTGTCATGTCTATCAGCGGCAACAAAAACCTGAACAGTTTTTTTGCTGCTGCCTGACAAAAAAGGTGGAAATGTGTTGTCAAAAGTATTACACTTGACAACTGTAGCAAAAAGGCTTATTCTCAAGAAGTTCAGGTTTTTGTTGCTCACATACCCCCTTTTATAGGGGGTTTTGTTTATTTCCGCCACTGATTTTTGATTAAATTTTAACATAATACTAAGATTAAATTAAAAATCGGACTGGGGTGTGCAACTTAATTCATAGCTACGATCCGAGGGGGAATCGTTACCAGTCTAAAGCTATTTAAAAAATGACCGATCGTTTATACTGAATGTCATTTTAAGTTTCATTTTCTCTATCTCTCTATACGATAATGTTTAGGGGGGTAGGGGGGTGCAACTCATTATTCCCTCTCAATTACCTGAATATTTCTACTATTAAACATTATAAAGATACAAGATAAGAATAAAAAAAAGATCTTTAAAATATTAAATATATATTATAATGTGTTAGGATTGGCCTATTGCGGCTGATTTTTTTTGATTGACAATATCACACGATAGATCAGCTTGATTGTCAATCATGTAGCCGTTACGGATCATTCTTTCAATCACTGAACCGCTATGACGACCTGCGTCATATTTAGTTTGGTCATATTTTAGTGCTTTATCCAACGCTAATTCACGATCAACTAGTTGGCAGTTTTCGTCTAATATTATGATTTGAGTAAGCAGCTTGTTTTGCTTAATTAAAGCCTCAATTTGCTCTATCTCTGCTATTAGCTTAGCACCGCTTGTTGTGCTTTTGACCACAAAATCGGGCTTATAGATCTCGACCCATTTTAATCCGCCGTCTGATTTTGTAGTTACTGTATCAATATATTGTAAATGTGCTAAATCTTTTTGCCTGTATTCTAGTGTATTATAAGGGCGTCTTTCGCCTTTTTTTGATTTCACATATTCGTCTGTGTCTACTCGCACGACAAGCTTATCAGCTAAGCTCTTAGTCACTGCAAAATACTCTTTGTGCAAATAGTGTGCAATGTCACACACGACATCTACTACAACTACTGATTGCTTTTGATCTTGCCAATTTCGGACTTGTCTAAGTGTGTCGCCTACGTTTTTAATTTTATCGTAAGCTTCAAAAACTGGTTTTTGAGTTGGCATTTTTTCTACGTTTTTTAGGTTTGATTGGTTTAGTGTCATAGATTATGATGTTTTTAAGATTTCTCAGTTTGTTATTGTTGTTAATAGCTGTCTTACTTCTGTTGTAGTTTTATGTTGATTAAATCAAGTTTTTGAAGGTGTTTAGGTTAATTAATTGTTTCTAAAACTAGATTGCAAATTCCACTCTTGACCTGTGATCTCAGTCAAAATACTAGCCAGCTTTTCCGAGTGCTGGGTATTGCTTGCATACCATTTCCCATTCATTGCTTTAATTTGATCAGTATTACAACCTTTATAGCCATTAGAAAGTTGGCAAAGGACTGTAGCGTTTCCTAAATATTGATTATTCATAGTATCGGCGATTGCCCGCAAAGCCTTATACAGATAGTCATCTGTCTGATAGTGTTCCATTCGATCTTGTTTTTTCATTTGATTTTCTGATCGGAAATCTTGGCAAAACTTACCAAATTTACGGTCATTATCGGTTTCGCCGACGCTACCCACGTTTCTTTTGCACACTCCGAGCGTGCCGAGCTGGGTTTCTTGATATGCTTTAGCAAGAATAAACTCAGCTTTAACATTAGTCTCAGATTCAATTTCGAGCAGTATTTTACCCGTGTTAAAATTAGCGTTATTTAGCGGAGATTTTGGCTTTTTGCTTATGATCCAGTCGTTTAATTTGCTAGCTCGATCAGTTAGAATTGACGCAGTTTCGGCGACTATTGTTGATTCATTTCGAACTTCTAGCGGCTTAATATCTGCTGTTTGCACGATATCTTGCTTACTTAAGCTTTGTGCTTGAGCCACAAGCGGTCTAGGGCTTGGTAAACTGTCTTGTGCTGTTGCATAGCTTCCGAGCCCGACGCTTAAAAGTACGAATATCATTATAAATCCGTTCATAGATTGTTTGTGAAGTTTTGATTTGTAAATGCTGTCAGGTTCATTTTTAATTTTTGGTATAGTCATTTTGTTTTTGTTTTTTTGGATTGATAAAAGTTAGATTAATTACAAGATTGCGTTCAGTATGAATTGAATCAAACTAAAAAGCGAAATGCAGACTAAAAGCTTGAGCAAGAGCATAAATGTTCTATTTAGTGACATAAGTTTAATTGTAAATTTTTAAGAAAGCTTTTTTGTCGCTCTCAGACTGCTTTAGTAGCCATTCCATTGCTTTTTCACACATATGTGTGGTGCATGTTTGGATGTTTGAGTAAAAATCATACTCAAACTGGCAATCAACACAATCGTAACCAACAATGTATTTTTGCTGCTCTAAGTCACTCCAATCCACGGCCCAGTCGTTTTCAGCATTAATTTCGTGGACTTTTTGGATTAACTCCCAGTGTCGCTTTTCGACGACAAGGGCTTTGTCTCTTGCTTCTTTTGACAGGAAAACTCGTTGTTGTTTCAAAAGACTTAAATCAATTAAGTCACTTGTGTGCGTAGAGTCCCATTCGTCTAAGCCGACGCTCCAAAACCAGTATTGTGTTCCAATTTCAGGCTCGAATACCTCAGCTCCGTTCGGATATTTGGCAGTAGTTTTTGATTTCTTAGCTTCTGTTATTAGAGCTTCTAGTTCTTCAATAGTGTATGTTCTATTTAGTGCGATTTTTTGTGACATATGTTAGTTGTTTAATATTGTTTGAATTTTAGCTAGCTGCTCATCAGTAAGTTCTAAGATTACTTTTTTTGGTTTTGCCTCATTAATCACTTTTTTTAAAGCATAGTGTGGAAACCAAAAACCTTCGCCTAGCTCATAAAAAACCCCTTCGCATTGGTCTGCAACATCCCAAATCGAATATGAGTTACCAATCATACCCTTTATGTCAGCGTTCCAATCACTAAAATCGCCACATTCTTGTATTGCTTCACACACTTTGACTAAGTCGCCAACTTTAAACGGTTCAGGTTTTTTACCTTCATTGATTGGTACAAAAGTGAATGTGCCTTTGTAAGTTCCATCCATCCAGCTCGCGCTAAATGTATAATCAACACCATCAATGTCATCCTGTCCTAGGATGTGAGTACTAATACCACATCTTACTAAAAGATAATACAAACATTGTTTTTTACCGTTTTGTCTTGGACTGCTATCAACCAAAAGTTTTCCAACGGGATATTGTTTTTTAATTTCGTCAAAAAGTGCTTTGACTTCTTGTACAGTATATTTTTTGTAAAATTCGAATTTAGACATAATTAGTTGTTTATAAATTTATAATACTAAAAAAAATTTACATTGGTAAATCAATGTCTTCTAAATCAATGTCTTCTAGCTCGTTTTGCAACTCTAGATCAATGTTTGTTTCAGAATCTTTTTTAGTATTAAACTCAACCGACTTTTGAATCTTGTCTTGTAAAAAGCTTGGCAAACTGTTGTAAACATCCCAGTTAATCTGATCAATATCAAAGTAAATTGATGGTGTAATCTGAGCTGGACAAGTCATGCCTTTTGCTAACGGTGTTACAGCTGATATATTAGCGTACTTGTTGTCGTCTTTTTTGGTATGTACAATATTTAAAAAGCAAGCTTTTTCTAAAAGTTTTGTAAGCTCAAAACCGTTTAATTCTTCGGGGGTGAAGTCGCGGCCCCTCCAACTAGCGAGTGTTTTTCTTAGTTTTGATTTCTCGTGCAAACTTGCTTTGAATTCTTGACTAATAACTTGACAGCGTGATTTTGCTTCGCCCGTTTCTTTATCAGTCCACTCGATTATTTCGTTTGGGATTTCCCAAGTTATTCGAATTTTGTGATTGAGCTGATCTTCGCCAGTTTCGAAAGCTTTCTCGGGTTGTGTGCCCAAGTCGATTACTTGAATACATCTAGCAATATGATTACCCGCCTCAACGGGTTCGCGTTTAATTTCGTTGTATGATAGATTTAAAGACATAATAGTGTATAGTTTGGATTAGTAATTTGAATTGTTTTTAAAAGCGTTATAATTGTTTGTTGTAGTTGTATCTCTGTAAGATTGTAAGTCGTGTTTATGTTGTATTGTTTTTTGAGATTATCTCGGACTTTTGAGGCTAGTTTGGGATTGCCTAGGCTAATCAAAGCGTAATCAGCTACTAAAGCTTCAAACATCCGTCTTTGTCGCAGTGACCACGCTGGCGGATCAGTGGTTGGGTTGTGAATAGTCATTATTTAAGCGTTTATAAAAATATTCAAAAAAAGTAGCGACCAAAATTTCCATGAATATTTTTGGAAAAACCAGGAATTTTCCACAAGAACTTCATTCAATAGCTCCAATTCTTTTTCTTTAGCATGAGCATCCCAGACGGGTTTCATTGAGATTCTATAAGCTTTTGATTTTGCTAAAGCTTCAGGACTAGATGGTCGGATTTTGTAGTTACTCCAAAATCCATCAACTGATCCTTCATATTCGATCCACTCAGACAGCATAAAAAAAATCGTTTAAAGTCGCTGCGAAAGGTAACTCAAGTTTATTACTCAGAGTTGTTTCGTAATCGATTAAGCTTTTTAAAGTGCAGATAGTCGTGTAAATAACAGTAGCTAGTTCAAAAGCACTTGAATCAAACATCATGTTTGATTTTAAATAGTCGTAAACAGTCTCTAGTGAAGCGATCTCAGACTTGATTTTTTGGATTGTAAAAGCGGTCATAAGGAATAGCTAAAAAGTATCAAGGCTGGCTAATTCCAGATCTTTGATTAGTTGTAAAAGTTCTAGTTCAGATTGATTTTGTGTTTGTGTTTTGGTCATATACATTAGATATTTTTGTGTAGTTTTCCAAAAATTGGTGTTTTTGATTTGCCAAGGTTGAGGTAAAGCTCAACTTCTAGATAGTTTTGAAATGTGTAAGACATAAAAAAGGGGAAGTTATTCATTATTTGAATGCTCTTACCCCGCTAGCTATTTCGGCTTTTCTAGTTGGAG
>JAYUNN010000007.1:0-1246 GCA_043761585.1 bacterium | reverse complement strand
AAAGCTGGATATTAAAATTATGGAAAAAAGGCAAATAATACCAAGCTGCAATTTGAAGCTAAACATGGTAATAGTAATGGTAATCACACTAGTAAATATACCCAAAAAATCAAAACTGATAATGTCTAAAACATCTTCATAGCTGCCTGAACCACGACTTATTTTTGAGACGATTTGACCGCTAGATTTGGTAGTGTGAAAAATTGGATCAACAGTTAGAAAATACTGATTGGCGTGATATTCAACGCTGTTCATAGACTGGATTTCTAACATAGCATTAATTCTAAAGGCGGAATTATACACCAAAAGCGTGAATAATTTTAAGCCAACTAAAAGTATAAATAGATTTAGATCCAGTTGAAGCGTCGCAAATCCGATCATTATCGGGAAAAGTGAATCGAAGACACTAGAAATAACCTGAGCCGAAAATACCATAAACACAAGCTTCTTTTGCTGTAAAATAACATTCCACCAAGATTTGTGAAAATTTACTGGTAAAATTTGTATTTTGGCTTTAAAATTTTCTACTTTATCGACCAAATTGTATACTTTTTCTTTAGTGCTTACTTGATTCCAAAACATAATAAACGTAACTTTTAACTTAATTAAAACTTGACTTGATATTTTTAGAGCGTATTTTCTTGATTATACTGACTTCATGAAGATAGTCTCAGATTTTCATCTGGAGTAAATTATTTTGATTTAATTTTTAAGTTCCAATTTTAAATTTTCAGACTCGAGTACTGGAAAAGTCTGAGTCCCAAAGCAACGGATAAAGTCGAATAAATCGTTGATGTTTGTGAGGGCGTCGGTCAATCGCTTGACTCTGTTACCAGTAGTCAAAATTTGTTGGGTCGAATTTAAATAAGCCAAAATAATTGATAATGCAAAAATTGGCTCAAAAATGCCCGCTTTGGCTTGAGTTAAAACCAATGTTCCTATACAAAAGATACTCAAAATATGTAAAAATCTAGTGATAAAACCGACATAAGTGCCACCTTGCCAGCTATTTCCTGTTTTTACCATGCTATTATGCAGTGTTTTCTGCAGCTTTTGACTCTGTTCGTTTGACGCAAAAGTGGCTCGAATAAACGGCACTTGAAGTAGTGTTTCCAAAGAAATGGCTTTAAAAGTATCTTCAGCTTTGATTCGTTTCGGTTGGAAAATTTTAGTGCGATACGACTGAGCCACGATACTAAAGCTGGATATTAAAATTATGGAAAAAAGGCAAATAATACCAAGCTGC
>JAYUNN010000006.1:0-26632 GCA_043761585.1 bacterium | reverse complement strand
TTTAGCACTTCTTTGACTTTAGCTTGGATTTCAGGATTTCGCCTGATATAGATTTTTTTAGAATAGTTGGCGTTGCTTGCAAAGGGTGGATCTATATATACCAGATCTACTTTTATATTGTTTTCCCTTAGGTAAGCTATAGCATTTAAACAATCACCGTGAAGTATCAAGTTGTGAGTTTCATCTTTACCTATTTTTTCAATTTTAGTTGTTTCAAAAAGTGGTAAACCACGACGTATCCTTTGGATTTCACCGCCTCGACCTTGCCAGCGTAGTAATTCACCTTCAGACTGTTTTCGGTTTAGGATATTTGAGCTTAGTATAGCTTGACCTCTGGCTGGTTCGGTGTTGTATGGGATGTATTTGATGGGCATAGGTAAATTCTATTTCAATTTATTTTGTGGTTTCTTTGGAGGTAAGAAATTATCTTTAGAAACTACCTTTTTACCAGTTTTAGCTTCTAGCTCTAGTCTCGCATTCTTAGCAATAGTTCCACCCTTTATGGCTGGGATTTTATTTTCCTCAAACCCTATAGTTTCCATTGTTTCAGCTATTTGACGAGTAGAAAGTTCTGCAAGGGCAGTGAAAAGTAACTCAGCTTCGCTCATATGATCTCTTAGATTTTGAGATTTCAACCCTTTAGCCTGTTTATGTTTGCCAATGCTAAGACCAGACCATTCTTGATGTATAATATTGGTTAAAATTGCAAATTCTTCACCTTTTTTAACATCATGTTCAGACCAATAATCAGTTAGCTTGTTTCTAGTTTCCTGACCGCTCATTCTTTGCCCAATCCATTTTTCACTTCTACCACGTTTTAGCCAATTTTCTCTAGCCCGATTCAAAGACTTTTCTGGATCAGAAATTTCCTCAAGTCGTTCATAGCCAACCTTAGCAAGCCACAGTTTAATAGGTTCAGCTTTAGGGCTTGGTATTGATTGGATAATTCTTAAAAGCCCTTCAACATCAGCACATCTCATTTTTTGTTTACCACCCTCAGTCTCAATGGAAAGGGTATGGACAATTTGTCCCCATCCTTTACTAAGCTCTGAATCCCTCTTTTTCATTTTATTAACATAATCTTTAGGATTTTTAGACTCTGTAAGTGCAAATATAATATCCTCAATGGCAAAAAACCATTTTTCTCGTTTTGTATCGTAGGTTTTACGAATATTATAATTTTCAAAAATTGCTAAGGAGTTTAGATTCTCAGGCATAATTTATTATTTAAGATTTTCTAAAATAAAGTTTTTGATTGTGTGGGTTCGGTGGTTTATATCTTGATAGTTTTCTGACAAAGAATAGTGGTATTTGATGTTTGGATTAGCTTTGACAAATTCGTTTTGCATAAACTCACTTATGGCTTTATCAGTGTCATCTTGCCTACCTTTGGTTTCAATTATAACCATACTTTCAATCTGGTTTTGATCATTTCTTTTGAGAGCTATAAAGTCTGGTGTGTATGGTCTGATTAGCTTCCAGCCACCACCTATTTTTTTATAAGTATTGATTTTAAAATTGCTTAAAAATCTATCACCACTGTAATAACATTCTAAACCCGCCTCTTGTAGCTCTTGATTTTTGACTAAAGCTTGATAAACTTCAAACTCATCTTTACTATCTTTAAAATCATAAGGTGCATAATGGTAGCTATGATTGTAGGTGTTTAAACTATTTTTCTTTTCTTTCAAAAGCTCCACTTGGCTTTGAAGTAAGTCTTTCAGACTAGGTGAATTTTCAATGGCTTTTTCCAGTTCTGAGATTTGCAAATCAATATTTTCATCAATTTTTATTTCAAAAGCTGTCTGCCAGTTTTTAGGATCAAATTTGCTATTTTCAAAGGCAATTAAAGGTTTTTCATCAAAGCCAGTAACTAGCCAGTCTATATCAATGTTTTCAGTATAAAGCTCTGTTTCTATATCTTTTTGATAAGATACAAAAGCCTTTATAATTGATGTTTTAACTTCAGTTTGATTGTAGTTTAGATTGTAAAAATAAGTTTGATTTTTCAGGATTGTAATTTTTGTAAATATTTGTCTTAAATCAGTTTCAAAACTTTCTAAATCTTGAATTTTTATTTCACCAAGTGAATATTTTACAATATCTAAAAGCCAATAATCAAAGTGTGCTAAATTTCCAACATTTCCAGTCTTTATTTCGGCATTTTGACTTGTTTCTAAGCCGTTTTCAGTGATCTCAATAGTATTTTCTTGAGTAAATCTAACATCTAAACTTTCTAAAACATCTTTCAAAACTTGTTTAGTGTCTGGTATAATTTGTTGGCTATTTGATTCTATAAACCTAGTTTGAAATTGATTGATTTGGATTTTAGGTAAACCTAGTTCATTTACTCGGTTGATTCTAGTGGGTACTTTTTCACTTTTTGGATCTGTAAAGTCTTGAAGTTTGATATTATGCTGTTTTTGTAGTTCATCTTCAAGATACTGTTTGTTGTGAGTATTTAAAACTATTAAACCACTTTCCTTACTTGCATTCTCGACCTCCCTAAGACATCTACAAACACTTTGCAGTACTTTGATATTACTAGACTTAGTTTCGTTTGAAAATATTACACCTGTGAGGCTTTGGCAATCCCACCCTTCAGTACCTATACCAACAAGTAAAACAATTCTTTTTGAAGATTCTTTATCATCAAAATTTTCAAATTCACTGGCGTATTCTTTAGGGCATTTAAAGTCTTTGGTATCTGTGTGGAAAAAGAAAACTTCATCAAAAACCATTTTCTTCTCATGGTAAAACTCTTGTACGACTGGTAATATTTCAGATTTAAGATTTTCAATACTGGTACAATAAATAGCTAATTTAGTACTTCTTCCATCACCATAGTTAAAATTATATTTTTCAAAAAACTCTTCCAGTCCTGATTTCACAAGCTCTTTACTGTTTAAGTCTATTTTTTCTTTAATGATCGGCTTTTTAAGAAATTTAGAAATTCCATTTGCTAAAGAGTAATGATAAACTGTGGACGGTATTTGATTTATTTTAAGTTTAAACCCTTGCATATCTAAGGTCTGTGAAAAGTAAGGTGTGCCTGTAAAGCCTAAGACACGAACCAAATTGCCAGATTTTTTTAACGAACCATGAATAAAACGACTGTTTAAAAGGTTTTCTTTATCTTGATTGTGGTGGACTTCATCCATCAATACCATCAAATTTGGAATTTGTGATAGTTTATATCGCAGCTCATTAGCTCTTTGTAGTTTTTCCTTTTCCTCTTCATCAAAAAGTTCATTACTATTTAACTTATCAATTTTATCTAAAATGACTTTTTCCGCGTTTACAATAACTACCAAACCTTCCAAATTTTGACCAAGAGCCAAGAAGGATTGAATTTTAGCTACATTTGGATTTTCAGTTGTATTACTGTTTTTGTTTGCCTTGGCTTGATCTAAAACTACAAATCTTTCAGTAATGATTTGATATAGTTTTAAAGCTTCATTTTCAGGCAATATCCAAGTGGGGTCAAATTTTCGTATAGTCTTTAAACTGTTTAAAATAGATGTCTTTTTAGCGTTTGGAATTGTAATTAAAAAGTTTTTAGCTCCGTCATTTTGTTGTCTTGACAAATATAGCTCTAAATAGATCAGTGAAGCCATCAAATAGGTTTTACCAGCACCCATTGGCAAAGAATAGATCTGGTAGTTTAATTCACCTAAACCATCAAATAATTGATCTATAAAGCTTTCAGGATCATTAAACAAGGCATTTCTAAACTCCATCAATTGGCTTGAACTAAGTAGTTTTTTTGTCTGAAATTCTGTAAGCAAGTTTTCACAAAAATTTAGTAAATTTGAAGTTAGTTTTTTATCTTCAAACACTATTTTATTTGTCTTAATACCGTCTAAAATCGACTGATTACCTAAAGTACTTCTTAGGTACAGATATATTTCAATTGATTCTGTCTGTGGCTTTCTAAGCTTATTTTTTGTATAAATATAGTTTAAAATAGAACCATAAATTGAAGACTGATTTTCAATCTGATCTTTAAGCCAAATATCTTTATGTTTACTTATAGTTGAAATTAACAAATCCATATTTTAAGTACTACTTTTATTTACAAAATTATCAAAATCTTCTTTTCGGACCCTAAACCCTTTTCCTATTTTTACAGCTTTGAGCTTTAGGGCTTTTATCCAGCGGTACACAGTCAACTTTTTTACTTTTAGAATACTGCATATTTCAGGTACAGTATAAAATATTTCGTTTGGCATAAGTCAAGATTATAAAAATATCTTTTGTTATCATTTGTCAAACAATTTCCTGACATTCTAAATACCACAAAGCCTTGTCTATATCATGGATAAACTGAAAATAATCTCTGGCTAAAACTAATTGATTTAGATATTTGATTTTTTCCATGGCTCTTTGCCACGCTCTAAGCCCTTTACGGCGTTCTAAGTCTCGTCTGTATACTTTTAGTCCTTCAGGGTCTTTCATTAGATATACAAGAGCTAAAAGCTCTAAAACCTTAGCTTCAGTAATGCTCGGTTGATCTTGACGAATTTTAGTCATCCAGATCAGTGGATTATCATCAAGGGTAAAAGTAATTTTATTATGTATTAAGACTTGATCTATAAAAAATTCTCTAAGTAATCTTTTCCAGATATACTCATTAAAAAGCATTTTCAAAGTCACTGTTTCAATACTTGGATAGATAGCTTGAATAGTCTTTTTAAGCTTTCTACGATCTCTGGCGTGAAGTTCAAGCCTTAAAATTTGTTTGTATTTAAACTGCTCAAAAAGGGGATTGCTTCGCTTGCTTTGTTTATCCACTCTTTGACCACTTGGCTTTAAAATATCAGCCACTTTATCATAAAAGACAAAATTCCAGTTTCCAGTATGTAGATACACGGCGTGACCTTGATCTCTAAAATCTCGTTTATCAAAGCTATAAAGCTTAGTACAATAACCATGATAAATATATCTTATAGCCGTTTCAGCTGTGCAGCCTAAAGTCAGTTCAATGTTTATACAAGGGTCAAAACCGATTACTTCCAGATTTCCTATCGGAACTAAAATATTTACACCTTGCTTCAAAGCGGACCGCTTTAGCTCATAATAAAACTGATCTTCATCATTTGGGTTTGTTTGGTAAATATTACTTCCATAAAGTAGTTTTGGCACTGATACTTGGATTTTTAGGACAATCTTTTGATTTGGTTGCACCATGATTGTCATTTGCGGTCCGTATTGGTTTTTGGGTGGATTGTTTCGATAAGATGAATAGCGGTATTTTTTGAGATGAATGTCATTTGCGACTGGATCAAATTTAAAGGGGTCAGTGATTTGAAAATCATGCAAATCTACAAGTAAAACTACTGTGTCCATATTGCAATTTTGTTACATTTAAAAATTAAAAAAGGTTATTTGTGGCTTATTCAAAAAGCTGTGTATACTTTAGGATGATTGAAGTTTCAATTGTTTTTGATAAGATCGGATTTAACGGATAAAACAAGTTTGAATCATGATTTTTAGCTTGTTTGGTTGGGTAGGTGATACGATACCCTGTACCGTTCTTTTTGGAGTAAATAGCTATTGAATTTAAAACTAAATCAGCATATTTAAGGCTTGCAAAGGCTACTAAACCATTTATCGGTATATTGACTGGTAAAATCTGAATATCACTTATCAGGTTTAAATATTTATTTTCTATCATAGTCTGGATTTGTTACTTCGAGGTGGTTTTCGATGTTTAAAAATATTTCTATCAGTGTGACTAAATCTTTTAAATTGTCTTGGTTGATTGAAAAGGGAATTACTACTTTAGATTCTGTAGAAGTCGATTTTACATCGTTTAGTACTTCTTTAAAGAAATCATCAGGCATTAAAAAAAGAGCTTTAATTGCTCTTGTATTATATCAAAATCTAATATCGTTAATTATCGTTATTAGAAGATTATATTTTAGCCACGGAGTTGATACGGACTTTAAAACCATCAATCAAAACGATATTTTCAAACCCATTTTTTGCTAATTTGTCTCTAAGTCTAACAAAGCTAGATCTTAAGGTTGTTTTATTTGATTTTCCAATCTCGTCTATCTGTGCTTTTCGTGCATAATCAATAAAATCATCTAAATGAACCCACTCATTTTTATAATTTGATTCTAGATCTAAAAAGTAAGACAAATCAAAATACTGACTTTTTGATAACTTGATTTGTTTACCTGAAATGACAATACTTTGAGGTGGTAAAAATAAGATTTCTTTTATTTCATCTTTTCTACTTAGAACAAACTCTTTTCCTGTATCTTCAACACTTACAGACAATTTAAACTTAAAACCAGCCACACAGCCGTTTTTCTTGAGTCTGTGGGTACTTCTAACAAAATCTTCTAAATCCTTGATCTGATTGATTGTATTGAGCTTATTTTCATCAAAGCTGATTATGTTTGGTTCAACCAGTCTTATCATTGCTAAAATAGCTTCAGTGGCTTCAGATTCGTCAATATTTTCAGGTAGCTTATCTGGATAATTTTCATAATAGCTACTTATATGATTTTCTATAAAATACTCAGTACTATCATCCACAAATTCAAAAGCACTTGTTAGCTCATTAAATTCTTCATTTTCATCAAGTAAAACAAAACTTTCTGAGTTTTCAGAATCTACAAAATAGCCAGCATAATATTTAAGATCAAAAACAATCATTTTGGTTTTATAAGTAACATTTTGAGTTAAACAAACTGATTTGATTCTAAAATTAGAACTTTTGTATTCTTCCTCAATATCCTCAAGCCGTGATAAAAAATAACCAGAATAGTCACTGGTCACTTTCCAAGATATAAACTGAAATAAATCGTTAAAGGCTTCATCAAGGTATTTAAAATGTTCTACTATTTTTTTTGCATGTAAAGCTTGATCTTCAGCTAAAAGCCCATCAAAAAACTTTAAATATCGACTGTCTGGTTTTGAATTAAGTTTTTTTATTTCCTCAAGCATTCGATCTCCAGCATGTGACATATTGTCATAATGTGGTAAAGTTATTGCTTTAAAAGTTTGGGGTTTTTCATTAAGTATTTTTCGGTCCGATAGATTTTTCAAAAGAGAATCAGGGGTACTATCTATTTTAGATGGGTCAGTTTCCATTTCGGACCTGATCTTGTCTTGCTTAATTTCTAGCTCTTGGTTTTCTTTCGCAAACGGTGGGGTATATGTTTGGCGTAAAGCTTTCATTTCAGTATTCAAATCTTTAATTGGTAAATACGTTGATTCGGCTACTTTTGATATGTTTCCAAGACGGCTGTTAAGATTACCAAATTGTGATTCAACTGGTTTCATTACATTCTGCATTTTTTCGAGAGCTGATTTTACTATGCTATCGTCCAAAATTCTAAATTTATCATCTAAGAGATTTCTTGATTGAGTGGCTATTTCATCTATTTTTACTAATATTCCAGATTTACTCATATCCTCAATCTGGTCCAAGGCTTTGTTTATAGCTCCGCTTGTTTTAATCAACACATCGTTTTTAATTGCCTCAAGCTCTTCTTTGGATGGCTCTTTAATCCCAAGTAAATTATTTTTTTCTTCAGGCGTTAAGTCGCTCATTTTCACTTTACCCATTTTAGCTAATTCATCTATTTTAGACTTATTCATACATCTTTAGGTTTTGATTATATATCAAAATAAAAACCAACTTTTTGAGTTGGTCAATATTAATGGTCTTGAAAAGAAAAGACTTATTCAAATCCTATGGTTTTAGCTTCAATTCCTTCCGTATTTTTAAGAATTCTGAAATAATCAGTAAGTTTAGGTAAATCTTCAAAAGCAAGCCTAAGTGGTTCTGAGGCACCTAAAATATATATTAAAATTTCAGGTTTTTCTTGATCTCGAACACTTTCGATTTTCAGAATATGGTCAGCATTTAGAATTAAATTAGCTCCACTCGGTATGTGTATAAACACAAAAAATTTTAAATAAAATGATATTTAAGTACCGAATTATAGAACACTTTTAAATAATTTGTCAAAATGTATAATGTGCCACATTATCTTGTCAAGTGTAGTTGACTAATGTTTAGTACAAGCTCTGATTATACTACTTTTTATGGTTTTCTAATTCACCTATAGCAGATTTAAATAACTCACAATAAAGTGAATAGTTAGTAATTAGACTTTCACCTTCTTCAATCTTAGTTATATTTAATTTACTTGGTGATTGATTAGGAAAAATGTTTGAATTATGGAGTATATTGCTTCTACTTTGCTCAAATTCAAGTTTGTTTCCTCTGTGAATAAATGCATGTCTAATAACTACCATCTCTACAATCGCTCTATAGGACGAAAGTTGACTGCTACCAATCCTATTTAAACCATGACAATTAATTGATATACTTGATGAGCCGCTTTCATCTGACCATTCAGATACAGTTTTTGTAACAAAAATAATAGGCAATAAACCCCCAGCTTTAGCTTTTGAATAATGAATATCTATGTTATTGTTTCCAACTAAATCTTTTAAAGATTCGTCTGAAGGCTTCGGTTGTGGTCTGTACCTTGATATAGGTAAACCTCTGTGATCAAATCCTGTGATTTCTTCTGGTCCAAGACTTATATTTGGTTGATTGTCTTGAGGGTTGTTGTGTCTATCAAGCTCATTCCATAGGTAAATTAATTCTTCAAAATTTCTTTTAATAATTTGCAAAGCTTTTACCTTATTTTCAACTAAATTTATTGTTGTGTTTGTCATATAAACAATAATTTCAATGTAAATATTTTCGTTGTCAATTTAGTATTTTTTGGAAACGGATTTCCTTATCCACTTTCTCCCAATCAATAGTTATACATATATCCAAGATCTCGTGCCACGTAGGAAGACTACGATTTTCTTGTATTGTAGAGTAGGGTTTTATCAGATATATATCAATAGAATCGGGTGTTAGCAAAGAGTTCGAAGTAATGCTTTTTATTATCGCATTTTGCTCACTTAAATCAGACAATAAAACAAATTTTATATAAAATATCTTTAAAAATGTAATTCTTGTTTAAGATAATCCAGGGGACAATTTTTTTTAGATATGAATTATTACAAATTTAAGATCCTTGTTTAGGGAACGACGAAATTTAACCATTGTCAAAAATATTTAGACAATAAATAAACCTCCGTTTGGGGGATAAGTTATTTCTCAAAACCTAATTGTTATGAAGCTGACGGGGGTAGATCGGTAGGTTTCTGACTATTAACACTTTGTTTAAACCTGCATCTAGGGCCTCTGCATAGGAGACAAACCCAGCCTGTTCTTGGGCAAATTTTTGCCATTATAGCCGACTCCTGTAAAAAAAGATTTGCAATCTCAACAAATCACAAAATTTGGGTAATGTCAAGCAATTTTACCAAATAAATAAGCCCCCACTTAAGCACTTAGGGGTGGCTTATTTATAAAATGTATCTTAATAATTATAAAATAAACCCTCCTAGCATTAAACGAAGAATAGCTAAGATAAATATCATAACTTCAGCTGTATTATTTACATTTTCTCGATTACCTTTTGTTAAAGTAGAAATAATACACGCAAAAATAGTGAAGTACTGAATCCAGCCTAAAAGAGGTATAAGTCCAATAAGAAAGAGAATAAATGCTATGATTATCATATAGAATTTTTAATTATTCAAGGAAAATTTAATGGTTTATTCCTTTGTGTCAAGCTTAACACTAGCCTTAACCTTTTCATGCACCGAGGTGAGCCTATTTTGGCCCCTTGCACTTTGCTTAGAGTTTCGGAAAAGCACTCTGATTTATCCAAAAGTTTTTTAGCGTAAAGTCCAATATTTGGTGGTCTTGTAAAATCACTTTTGGCACCATATCAAACATTTGCCCGAAAAAATCAGTTTTACACCAAACTATTTTCAATTATTTGAGCGAGTCTATACATTTTGATTTCACTATTTTCTGGGCCGATGATTTGGCAGCCTACTGGGAGCGACTCACTCTGTGCTCCTGTCTCAGAAGTCTCATCGATAAAGCCGATAGGTACACTAATAGCGGGTAATCTAGCTAGGTTTGCGCCATAAACCATAGCGTCACTAAGATACATCGCCAAAGGATTTTCAGTTTTGGCACCAAATTTAAAGGGTAGCTCAGACGTGGTCGGACAAAGTAAGAGATCTACAGTTTGAAAAACTCTTTCAAAATCAGCCTGCATCATGGCTTTAACTTTGTTGGCTGTATTATAATAAGCGTCGTAGTAGCCTGAGGACGAGGTGTAAGTGCCTAGCATAATTCGGCGTTTTGGCTCAGCCCCGAGTAGTTTTTCCCTAAACCCAAAATACAGATCCTTAGACTTTGAAATTTCTACCTGCGGACTGTAACGGATGCCGTCAAAACGCTCTAAATTGGCGGCTGTCTCGACTGTCATGGTGATATAATAAATCGACAAACCATACTTTGTTAGCGGTAACGAAACTGGAACTATTTCAAAATTTTCACTTAAAGCAGCTTGTAATTTTAATAATTTAGCTTTGATTTTTGGATCTAGACCATCTCCGTAATATTCTGCGGGTATACCAATTTTTAGAGTTTTACTTAAGTTTTGAGTCTGAGATTTTTGATCAAAATTTTTGAGATTGCTTTGGTCAAATCGATCATTCTGACAGAGTAAATCTAAAATTAGCTGATTATCCTGGACCGACTGGGTGATTGGTCCGACCTGGTCCAGAGACGACGCTAGAGGCATAACTCCGTATCTGGATACTGCCCCATAAGTAGGCTTGACACCGACGCAATCACAAAAAGCGGCTGGGAGACGAATAGAGCCGCCAGTATCGGAGCCTAAGCTAAAAACCACTTGTCCTGAGCCTACCACTGCCGCTGGGCCACCAGAAGAGCCACCAGGGACTCGATTTTGCCCAAAAGGATTGAAAGTTTTTTGAAAAGCTGAGTTTTCGGTACTGCTGCCCAGTGCCCACTCATCAAGATTGACCTGAGCTATCAAAATCCCACCAGCTTGCTCCAAAATCTGATATACAGTTGCCGAGTATGGCGCCACGAAATCTTCCATACTTTTAGAGGCCGAGGTGGAAACTTGACCTTCAACTAAAATATTGTCTTTTAAAGCGTACGGTATACCAAAAAGCGGGTATTTTAGCACTAATTCTGCAAAAGATTGACCACTTGCTTCGGATTTTTGCCAAATTTCATCTAATCTTTGAGCTTGAGCCAAAGCCAGAGTGTCGGTATGTCGCAAGACTGAGTGGATTTCCTGATCTATTTTTTTACTATTTGCTAAAAAAGTCTGAGTCAGCTCTAAAACAGTGGTTTTTTTTAAAGAATACAGTTCGTGGATACTGGCAATAGTCCATTTGGTATAAGTTTGTGTCATGTTATCGCGATTTTAGTTCTGAGGTTTGGGTCAAAATTCATTTATAAGATAAAAAAAGTATATTCAAGACTTGTTTGTCAAGATAAAAAACCTATGCTATAATAACACTATTATTTTCTAAGATTCATTTAGCCGCTTTGATTTATACCAAAGTCTGCGCTAAATATCACATCCAAATATCTTTAGAATATGTCTAATATTCCCTTAAAATGGATCGACTTCGCAAAAAAGTATCTAGCTTTGCCTGAGGCTTCAAAGCCTGTATGGCTGCAAAAACTATCACCAAAACAGCAGGAATATCTTAAACTAATTTTAAAAGAGTTATCTGATCCTGCCAAAAAAAGTGTCTTAACCAGTAAGCCAGCCCAAAATTTTGATTTAAAATCAAGAGTTTCAAATGAAAATACCACTATCGGCTCAAACCCGGCTTCAAAATCTAATTTAAATCACGCACAAAACCCAGCTCAAGCCCTAAATCTAAGCCAAGCCAAGTTTTTGACCACAAATCTAGCTCAAAACCAAAACCTTAATCTAAAACCCAACTCAACACCAAGCCCAGTTTTCAACCCTCAGGTAGCAGAATCTCAATCTTTTTTAATGGAATTTCCAAATTCCCAGCTACAAACTTCACCCTATCCACAATTTTCGGCGTCAGCTGATCAAAGTAAGCCTAAAACCCTGAATATGAGCCTGATTATGCCAGCTCAAAAATTTGACTTGGGTATAGCTGCCAAATCTAAAAAAACTCTAAAACAAGCCAAACAGCTCAGTGTCTCAGCCAATCTAAGCAAACAAGAGTATCTCAAACTAAAAGCTGGGTCGATGGTCAAGAATACTATACTCCAAGCATTTTTGGTAGTGTTAGTTTTAGCTGTACCTATAGCAGGAACTATCTCTGCCTTAAATAATTCTAATTCGGTCAAAGCTATCGGATCAGGTCAAAAAAGCATTACTCAGGTTTTAGCTGAGCAAAATGTAGGTCAAGTGGGTGTTTCGGACTTAGATTTTAAAGTTTGGATGGCTGATTTTAAAGATCTTAAAGATGAAGACAAAACTGCAAATAGCGATCCCGACCAAGATGGCTTAACTAATTTGGAGGAGTATAGCTTTAAAACTACGCCCGCAAATGCTCACACCTGCAACAATTCCAAGCTCGACGGTGAAAATATTTTAGCTCAAATCGATCCTGTCACTTGCAAACCCGTAAATTTTAACGACCCGAGCGTGGCTGCCAAATTTGATGGTGTGATTTCCCGTACCAAAATAAACTATCGCTTATCGATGGTGGCTTTAGACAAATTTTTAAACTCAAAAGCAATTACTGCACCAGATTTACCAAGCAAACCCAATATTCCGGATTTAAATATTGATTACAATCAAAATGCTACTTTGGAAATTAAAGCCGCTGATACAGCTTTTAAAACTGATCAAAAGTTTGAGGTTTCTTGGATGCAGTCCCTGGACACCAACCAACTTTTAGACAGAGTAGACAAGCAAATCGTGGCATATCCCAATAAAATAGTTCCAGGCAAAACTGGTAATTTATATCTTTCTGGCAAAGCTCAGATCAAGGCGAATTCAGATGGAGTTATCAGTGATGGAGTGGACATTTTTACCAAATTAGATCGTTTAGAGCCAGGTGATATGCTGATTTTTAGTCTAAAAACTAAAGAGGGACAAAGTAAAGCTCTCTGGTACAAAGTCCAGACTCAAAACTTATCTTTGGCTAGTGATCCAAAACAGTTTAAAACTAGCAGGCCTGGTAACTCTGAGCTTACTTTGGCGACCCCGTGGACGACCATTTCTCCAGATCAAAGACTGCTGGTGAAAGCTACTTTAGATAAAGTGGAGTAGGTTTTCACGCAAAAAACATTATTAAAAGCCGTGAAATAAAGCTTTTGGATATTTAGAAATTTCCAACATAAACCCCCAAACAAAAATCGATTTTTTCGAAAGGCTTTGGTAAAAAATACAAATATTAAAAAATAAAATTATGTTTAGAAAATATAAATTAAGCAATAATTTTTTAAGAAGATGTCTTGGAAGTGCCTTCATAATCAGTGGATTGATTTTGACTTTGGCAATTTGTATTCCATCAAACCTTTTACCAGCTTCATTTCCAGTCTTGTATGACAGGGACACGCTAAGAAACTATGGTTCAGTTTTGCCAGCTCAAGACGATGTCAGCGGTCCAATTTTCAATCCAAATTACGTAATGGCTGAGTCGACTTTTCGATCGACACGCGATTTCCCGACCGCTCAAAGTGTGCAAAATTATCTGGATCAGTCCAAAAGCCCACTTGCAAAATATCGCCTTAATGGCGAACGGGCTGCAGATATTATTTTTGAGGCCGCTAGAGGTTTTAATAGCGCACACACCAATTGGGCTGGTAAAATGATCACTCCAAAACTAAACCCTGCCCTGATACTGACAAAATTAGAAACTGAGCAGAGTCTAATTAGTCTTTCAAACTATGATGTCATCAAAGATCCAGATCGACGCATGGTAAAGGCTACGGGATACGGATGTTTTGATTTAGAGGATTGTAAAGATGCAAAAGCTGGTTTTTTCAACCAAGTTACAGGAGCTGCCTGGCAATTGGAATATAATTATTTTTTGGCAACCAACTCAGATTATAGTGCAGAGCCATATCAAGTTGGCAAAACTATCACCACTTTAGATGAAAATCAGGTATATTTGAGCAATGGCGCCACGGCTGCTTTCTATAAGTACACTCCGCATGTCTACTGGGGTAATTACAACGTCTGGAAAATCATCACTATCAACGGCTGGGGTACAAATCAGCAAAAGTGGACAATGACTCAAATCGACAATCTCAACTTAAGAAATAAATATACTCCAGCCTCGGCTACAGTAAATGATAGCATAACTCAAAATTCAGTTAAAAATTTGCTCAGAGGCGAATATAAATTTGGTGATAAATCTGATGGTATCAAAACTTTACAGACATTTTTACGTCAAAATGGATATTTTTCGCAGGATCCAACAGGTACTTACGGCTTGATTACTCAAAAAGCCCTGGATCGATACCGCCTCGAAAATAATATAAAAATAGCTACAGACTCAAGCTCCAATAACTGCGCCAGCGCGCTTGCGGCAAATTATTCTAGTGGTCAAAGTGGATCTGATATTAAAGTTTTACAGCAATGTTTGAGAGATCAAGGTCTGTTTGAATATCCCACAAATACAGGTAAATACGCTGCTTTAACCCAACAAGCACATTTAAAATTTAAGCAATCAAATTCACCAGGCGGAAACCAAGCCGCGGCTCAAAATGTGAAAGTTACCAATAGTCCAGACAAGATTTGTGATAGTCTTTATAAAAATGACTGGCGGACAGGAGAAACGGGTCTAAATGTCAGACAATTACAACAATGCTTAATCGATAAGAAACTCTTAAGCAGTAAAGTCACGGGCAATGTCGGACCTTTGACGCTCAAAGCTCTACAAAAAGTCAAGCCAAATGTGATTAATGTAACTCCGACTGGCGAAATAATAAGTAATGTTCCTATAAAAAATGATTCAACTTGTGCCAGTTTGAAAAAGAAATTTTATAAAATTGGTACAAAAAGTGCTGAAATTACCACTTTACAGCAATGTATGCTAGCAGATAAAGTCTACAATTTCAATGTAACTGGCTTGTATGGATATGTCACCGATGCAGCTTTGGTAAAATGGAAAACCATGCGTTAACAGTAAAGTAGATTTTAGACTTAAAGTTTGAAGAATGTATGCTAATCTGTAGTTTTTTTGTTTTTAAATGCAGCCACCAAACTCATAAAACAAAATACTTTTTTCAAAAACCAAAACTTTTTGTATTACTAGCTCCATCTTGCTATTTTGACTCGTTTTTTACAAGACATGACTATATACTGAAAGCTATTCTCTATTACACTCAAGCGATTATGGGATTCATCCGTTCCAAACTAGGTATCTTTGGGTGGGAAAAAGAAAAGAAAAGGTAATGGACCAGGAGATAAAATTTAGTGAAATCCGTCATATTACAGCCATAAATCGCGGTCGGGGACTTTTAATCTAAGGCAAAATTTAGCGGCTAGGTCGGTATTTGGTAATTGCTCTAAATATGGCGTGAATACCGGATGAACCTCAAATCCAGTTTTAAAGTTAAAACCTTTGGAGTTTAAAAAATCCGTCCAATAAACTTGGTTTAAACTGAAAAAATGATAATATAAATAAACTTGATCGAGGTAAAAAATCGGAATTTCCATAGTCCCTTCTGGCTGAAATTCGACTTGCCGCACCAAATAATTGTACAATTTTTTAGAATTTAGCTGCCACTGGCTCCATTTAAAAACAAGTTTTTCTACTGTCCTAGTAGAATTGGCACTAGATTTAGCTTCTGGTACTTCAAAAACCATGTCAGGCAATGCGTATTTTTGGATATTTTTCCAGTTTTCCCAGATAGAAATATTTAAATTATTGATTGTGGCTTTAGAATTATTGTATTTTTTCTTATAAAGTCGTTGCTGTGAAAAAATTTCATTGAAATACTCCAAAACTCTAAAAGTTTTAATCTTTTGAACTAGCAAAAAGTGAATTTGCTCTAAAAAACTCGCAAAAGCCTGCTGACTTAGATCTAGGTGGTTTTCTGTGCTTGATATGATTCTATCCTCTAAAAACCATGAAAAATACCAATCTTCGTCCACGATCACCATCTCAGCTGGGGTGATACGGTTGATTATTTGCGGAAACCAGCTCGGTCCTGTTTTGTAGATTATACCCGTTGCGCCTGGGGCGGTGATCAGGCGATATAGGTCATTGGTTAGCTCCTGCTCGCAAATATACAAAATTACTTGAATTTGTTTTTGATAGCAAATATTAACAATTTCCTCCACGTCTTTGGCTAAGCCATTAAACATGGGTAATATGATCAAATCGACTTCATTTTGACTGATAAATCCTGTAAAATCTTCAGCTGTAAAATTTAGATTTTCTTTATGAATATCAAAAAAAGAAATTTGCAAACCTTTATCTAGCACGATTTGCACTAGACTAGGTTCTAGAAGTGGGTGCACTAAAACTGGTGCATTTTTATTTAGCCCACATTTATCAACTAAATTTGCAAAGCTTACGTTTAGGCTAAAATGACAGTAGGCAGACCAGCGATTGGTAGTGATATTTGAGTTTAAAACCTGTCCGATGTCCTTTACAAATAAATTTGAGCGAATCCAGGATTTGATAGAGCTGCCGTTGTACCAACGAGTTGGCTTTAGCAAAGTGTCAAAAATTAGTCTAGATAACGAGGTGAGGTTATTTCGTTTTTGAATTTCTAGTGAATTTTTAGTGGAGCTACTAGCCATAACATTAATTTTAGTCTAAAAATATAGCATCGCTTCAAATTTGGCAAGAGATTTGACTTTTACGAGAATTTTGCTTTATATCAAAGGTATTTGTAATAGCAACTAAACTTCATTAAATTTAAATTTAAATCTATGATCGATATCAAACATTTAGTAGAAAACACGGAAATCTACACCAATGAGCTGGAAATTCGCGGAATGGAAACTCAGCTTGCAAGTCTTGCCAAAGAGCTTTATTTGGACTGGAAATCTGCCCAGCAAGAAGTCGATATTTTGCGCCAGGAGCAAAACAAATTTAACGATACGGTTTTGACACTGGAGGGACAGGCTAAAACTGCTGGCATAATCCAAATGAAAGACCTTAGTACAAAGCTAAAAACCCTAGAAGCGGAAGTTAGACTACTCAAAGAAAAATTAGATGAAACCGTTTATAAAATCCCAAATATCACATGGTCTGATATCCCTATCGGTGCAGATGACAGTGCAAATATTGTGATTCAAGAATTTGGTCAGCGAGCCGTGTTTGATTTTGAAGCTAAAAATTATTTTGAACTTCCAGTTTTTAAGCGAGATTATCTAGGCGAAAAAGGTGTCGAGGCAGCTGGATCACGCAGTTATTACATTAAAGGCGAACTTGCTAAACTGCAACGTGTACTTTTTAATTATATTTTAGATAGCGTCACCGAAAAAGGCTTTGAATACGTTATTCCACCAATCATGGTTAATGAAAAGGTGATGTACGGTACCGGCTTTTTCCCAAGTGCCAAAAATGACTGCTACGTAGTTAACCCAGGTGAAGATGATCTATTTTTAACTGGTACATCTGAGCCAAGCTTAATGTTCATGGATTCAAATAAAGTTTTAGATTTGAGCAATCCACGACTTTTGACGGCCTGGACGACCTGTTTTAGGCGGGAAGCAGGCACTTACGGCAAAGATACTCAAGGGGGAATTCGAGTACATCAATTTGAAAAAATTGAAACTGTAATACTTTGTAAGCCTGAGGAGGGGACTAAAGCCTTTGAGTTACTTGTTGATATTTTCACTCAAAATATGATTAGTTTAGGTCTAAATATCCATCATTTGGAAGTTTCTACAGGTGATATCAGCATCAAAAATACTCGCCAAATCGATATTGAAGCTTGGTTTCCAGCACAAAACACTTTTAGAGAGCTTTGTTCGGCCTCAAACTGCACTGATTATCAAACTAGAAATTTAAATATCAAATACAAAGATTTAAACGGTGAAATTAAACTTGCACACTCTTTAAACTGCACAGGTGTGACAAATCGGGCTATGTTTGCGATTATGGAGCAAAATCAAGAAGCCGATGGCCGAGTAAAATTGCCAGCCGTTTTGGTGCCATTATTTGGTAAAGAATATTTAGAATAACGTTTTTTTAAATTTAAACTAGTGATTATTTAAATAATTCACTTTGCTCGTAAAGCCTTTATATAGAGCCACAAAGCCGAACTCGGTATAATTTGATATCACCACAACAAATCTCAACTGTAAAACTTATGGAAAATTTAAACATTAGTTTTCTAGGAAAATTACTCTCACTGTTGATCGTGAGCTTAATCCTTTTTTTTACTTTTATTACTTCAGTCAATAGTTCCTCTTTGATCGGTCGGCAGAAACTAGAGTCAGAAACTCTGCAAAGTGGTCTTAAAACCCAGTATAATGAGCTAATCACCGAGCTCGGAAGCACTACCAGCCAATCTAACGTGCTAAACACTCAGCGAGGCAAAATGGTACCAATAAATCGAAATAATGGCGATTTGGTCAATCTAGAGGTCATGCAAGACGATTTTAGCAAATCCCAAGCCAAAGAAAACCCTGCCACTACGGTCGCAAAACCAGTTTTGGTTAAATAACTGGGTCGAATTAAAATAACATAAAATTTATTAAGTAAGTTTTCTGGGTAAAAAGAAGCGAGGTGTTTTATTGTTTCTCATAAAATTGCTACCTAAAAATGTGTAAAGCATGGCTTAGGTATATTCTCCGTCGCCATGATAAAATACTTTTATCAAAAATACAATCTTATTTATTTTAAATATATTTAGGTATTTGGACTTCTTCAGCCTTCGAAATCTGGATATACATTGAAAATTTACGTTTTTTATTACACTCAAACAACAGTTGTGGCACTCATTCGTTTCAAACGAGGTGTTTTTGCTGGAAGAGGGTTAGTTTAATAAAAAATGAGAACTAGATCGTCTAATATTTATATTTATATGGCTTTTGCTGTAGAGCATTTAAATATAAGCTTATGGTCATATTCTAAGCCGAAAAAAAACCCAGCCAGAGCTGGGAAAATTTGATTCTGCATTTTTATTAATTTACTAATGTCGCATTTTAGTATAAATTAATATTATTTTGCTTCGTTGGTTTTATTGGTTTGATCTGCGACAGGTTCATCTTCACTGACTACATCTTGTTTTTTGTCACTGTTTACATCTGTAGTTCCAGAATCATCATTCTGAGATTCAGTTTCAGGGTTTTCTGCACCTGTAGAGTAAACCTGTTGACTAACTTCATTCATTTTTTCAAGTAATGCTTGAGTTTTCTTTTCGATCTCATCTTTGGTTGCATCTTCTTTTTTGATGATAGCCTCCACATCAGAAATCAAACTTTCCAAAGCACCTCGATTTTCACCTGAAACTTTTTCTGCTAGATCTTTAAGAGCAGTTTTGACTTGAACAATGGTGCTTTCAGCGATATTTCGGGCTTCGACCATTTCTTTTTTCTCTTTATCTTTGGCTGAGTTGTCTTCAGCTTCTTTGATTGCAGCTTCTTTTTCAGAGTCGCTCATAGTAGATGCTCCAGCGATAGAGATACTCTGGGTGATACCAGTACCTTTGTCTTGAGCTTTGACATGTAAAATACCATTGGCGTCAAGGTCAAAAGTGACTTCAATTTGAGGGATACCACGGGATGCAGGAGGGATACCAGAAAGGGTAAAACGACCTAGCTGCTTGTTATCTGCTGCCATTGGGCGTTCGCCTTGTGTTACGACCACATCAACTGAGTTTTGGTTATCACTGGCTGTACTGTAGGTTTGTGACTTACTAGTTGGAACTGTTGTGTTGCGAGGGATCATGGCTGTAGCCACACCGCCCATAGTTTCGATCGCTAGAGTCAAAGGAGTGACATCTAAAAGTAAAATGTCTTTGACATCACCTTTCAAAATAGCACCTTGAATTGACGCACCTAGAGCTACGACTTCGTCAGGGTTGACAGAGTAATTTGGCTTTTTACCAAAGAAATCCTCGACTGTCTTTTGCACAAGTGGCATTCGAGTCATACCTCCTACCATCAAAATCTCATCAATTTCACCTTTGGCGATACCGGAGTCAGCTAGGGCTTTTTTGACTGGCTCTAATGTCTTTTTGACCAAATCACCAACTAATTCTTCGAGTTTAGCTCTAGTTAATTTTAGTAAAAGATGCTCTGGCTGACCATCGACCATAGTGATAAATGGTAGATTAATGTCATGCTCCATTTGTGATGACAAATCGTGTTTAGCTTTTTCAGCTGCCTCTTTGAGTCTTTGTAGAGCAGAGCGATCACTAGATAGATCGACACCTTTCTCTTTTTTAAATTCAGCAATCAAGTAATCAGTAATGGCTTTGTCAAAATCGTGACCACCAAGATGAGTATCACCGTTAGTGGCTTTAACTTCGATTGTACCGTCGCCAATTTCTAGAGCCGTGACATCGAAAGTACCTCCACCTAGATCGTAAACCAGGATTTTTTCATCTTTTTTCTTATCTAGACCGTATGCAAGGGCTGCAGCAGTAGGCTCGTTGATGATACGTAAGACTTTCAAACCTGCAATTTCTCCAGCATCTTTGGTAGCTTGGCGTTGTGAATCATTAAAGTAAGCTGGAACCGTGATGACTGCTTCGGTAATAGTTTGACCTAGTTTAGCCTCAGCATCATCCTTTAGTTTTCGCAGGATTTTAGCTGAAATTTCTTCTGGCGCGTATTCTTTACCTTCTTTACCTATTACTTTGACTTTTTCGCCGACTTCTTTGACTTTGAAAGCAAAAGCGCGGATGTCATCAGTTGATTCTTTGTAAGATCGACCGATCAGTCTTTTAACCTCATAAAAAGTAAAGTCAGTATTTATAACTCGACCTCGATATGCAATAGCTCCGACCGAAATAGAGTCATCTTTATTTATAGCTACTACGGATGGGGTAGTTCTGCCGCCATCTGAGTTTTCTACGATTTTTGGCTCGTTCCCGACCACGTATGCCATGGCTGAGTTGGTAGTACCTAAATCAATTCCTAAAACGATAGACATAAGTAAAATTTAATTTAAAAAATTTAAAAGTATTTATCAAAATAGTTTATCAGTTGAGTTATATTCTTTGTAAGAATAATTCAAATAGTAAAAAATTTAAATGTGAAAATATTATAACTTTAGCACTCAGGCTTGTCAAGTGCTAATTGTTAAAACCTTTTATTAAGACCATAAATACAGGTTATTGAGCTTTTGCAGCCAAATCGTTGGCGACTTTTTTGAGCCAGTTTTGATCTAGTTCAGGATATTTGTTATTTTTAGCAAATTCAAAATAAAATACGAAATCATTCTTTCTAAAATAAATTCGGTAAGCATCAATTGGTCGCTCAGTTTTGACTGACGGTTTATAAAAGAAAGCACATTCGTCAGCTACATCTGTACATTCTAGTTTTTGAAAACCATCTTGAGTGTAGTTTTTTATATTAAGTTTTTGAGCAGTATTTGATTCGTACAGAGCGACTGACTCCACTAAAGCTAATCGCTGACCCAGCTCATCAAAATCTGAGGCTAAAGCCGCTTCAGTACCAGCTTTAAAGCCAGTTCGTTTGTCCAAATCAATTTGACTTATTGGCAGGGCGCTACCTTTATTTAAGGTAAAAGTAAATTTCTCAAGTCCAAGAAAATTAGGTGTTATAGCTAATTTATTGATAGCCTCAATCTCAGCTTCAGTTATTTTTGGTTTAGATTGCTCACTGTTAGGTGCGTCGGTGGTTGCGGCAGGGGAGTCAGGCTGATTTAGTAAAAAAAATAGCAAACTCGCTGAGCCTACTACAAATAGCAGTATGACAGCAATTAAAATGCTGAAGTATTTACTTATAAAAGTTGGGTCAACGGCTTGATCAGTTTTGTCTTGTTGATTGGCCTCCTTAAGACTGTTTACCACGGCTTGGAGTTCTTTGTCTGGACTCTCCTCTGCAGACTCACTTGTTTTGGTCATTTCAGCTGTGTTTTGCTCTGTTTTTGTATTATTAAAATCGGGAGTGTCTTTTAAAGATTCTTCTGGATTTGGAATTGGCTTTTGGTCCATATTTGGCGTCAAATCTATGTCTGAATCTAGCTTGGTGTCCGAAATTAAATCAGTTTTATGTTTGGAATATTTTATTTTAGGGCCATTGTGCGTTTTATGAGAGTTTTTTTTAGACATATAGTGATTTTGGTAAAAGTTTTTACGATACTTAAATCAAATCAATCTATGTCTTAATAGTCAAATCAATTTTTTTAATCTCAATTTTTTGAGCTGATCTGGCTAAAGATCTGGCTAAATCTAAGCGGTTTTGAAACCTGGTTTGACAAGGCTGCAAATATTTATCTAAATTTAAATGATTTAATTTTAGTTCAAAATGTCAATATTGAATAGATTTAGATCATAATATCACAGTTTTTTAGATTTTCGGGGATCGTCTAATGGTAGGACTTTGGCTTTTGGTGCCAACTATCGGAGTTCGAATCTCTGTCCCCGAACCACAGTTTGTTTTACATTTCTACCACTATTTTCATAGTGGTTTTACTATGTCCATATAAACTGATCTCTCATTTTATACTCGGTTTAAAACGAGTAATTTAAAAAAATTATATAAAGTTGACAATTTCAAGACATGCTTATTTTTGGTATAAAATGTGTTAGCGTGCCAACACGTTCTTAGTCCAATCGCGTTTTAAAAAATATTAACTCTAATTAAAAATGGTATATGCACCCAAGGAGTGCCAGAATATTTGAAAATAAAAATTTCTCCTAAATATTATCTGGTAGATAGTGATGCCAGTGCACTACCTAAATCAGCCAAACCTGACATTTTAAACTATCCTTTGAAAAACTCCCTCAAAGATATTCAAAGCAAAAAAAGTTGAAATCATCAAAAAACCATTTAAAATCAATAATCTACACCAAAAGTAATTAAATCTCGAAACAACCTTAACATAACTTAAACAATATTATGTTCTCCTTTAAAAATAAACTTTTCAAAATTAGCTTTACAATTATAGCGAGTTTTACAATTTTTTGTACGCTGTTAATAGGGTCATCTCACCTCTTAATTCCAAATCGTTTCACTAATCCAAAATTTGATCACTCACATTTTAGATTACAATATGTTTTTCGAGGACAGGCTGAAAATTTTGGCACTCCCCGTTACCAAGTTGATTATGTAAAAGACATCTGTAATGCATCGCTAACAGATTCTCCTATTCATTTTCATGATAACAAAGACCAAATAGTGCATTTACATTGGCAGAACATCACTGGTGGTGATGTGTTAAAGTTTTATGGTATAAATAAAACTGGCGGTTTAGACAATTTTATGGGTATTAAACTTGATAATTTATTTCAATCTCCACCCAAAATAACCCCTATACCAATACATAGTCAATCCCTACCAGCTCCAGCTGGAGAAGATAAATACTTCGTATACATTGGGGACAAGGATAAAATTGAAAGGAAAGATTTTAATCAATTTATAAATCAAAGCTTGGAAGAGTTTCTAGGGCAAAATAGTGAAATTAGAAAGCAATTTGAAGAGGTTCAAAAAGAGCAAAAGTCAAGCTTTATGTCAGATGCTTTTGGTTCAGTTGTTATCAAAGCTCATGCTGGTGCAGAGCATTCTACAATCACTGAAGAACAGCAGCACGAAATAGATCTCAAAAAAACCGAGGCTGAAAATAAGGGCATTGAGGAAAGAAATAACCAAATCAAAATCAATGATAACAATAATCCTGCAGCAATAATTGACACAAGTATTAAAACCGAAGAAGAACTCAAGCAAATCAATAATTTGCTAGGAAATGTGGTCATATTTGTGCAGCCAAATGAACCAATACAAGAACAAATTCAAGCTAGATTCAACAATCTAGAACCACTCGGGCTAAGTACCTGTGGAGGTTAACCCAAATTAACGTTGTTTTAGTGCTTGACCAACTTGCTAAAACCAAGAAAGCATTGGAGTAAGAAATAGTTAAAGGATTGCGACGAAGAAGCTTGTTTCTAATTATCTAAATTGGCTTTGCCGGCCATAAGATCCTGGTAGTATTTGGAGTGTTTGGCTAGCTCGGCTCTGGTGAAAAATACCATTTCTTTTGACTCAGAAATCAGCGAAGAATCAAATATAGCTACGGCTTCCTCGAGCGTTTTGAGGCGATGAGCTACCACCAAAGTCATGGCTCCATGAGCTAGATCATTAATCATATCAGTAATGGCTTTTTCACTAATCTCATCAAGTGAGCTGGTTGGTTCATCAATTAAGATTAGTTTTGGTTTGAAATATTTTGATCGCAGATAAAGTCCAGCAAAATTTAGACGCTGCCGCTGCCCACCTGAGAGATTTAGGCCGCCCTCACCAATGAGCGTATCGAGACCTTCTTTGTCTTTAAAAATACTCCAAAGTCCGACTTTTGCTAAAATCTCAATCAGATATTCGTCGCTATAAGTAGGCACAAGGTCATTTTCAGTCACAGTGGCACCATCTTGAGTAGTTTCGGTCACAGGTAAGCCAAAAACCATATTATAACGCAATTTTCCACGCAAACTTGTGGCGGTTTGCATCTGCATCGCAATTAACTCACGGCGCCTTAGGTCATTTACCTGATAAATATCGGTGCCACAGATTTTTATACTGCCGGTAGTTGGCTTGAGTTGCCCGCCTAAAATCATCAAAAGTGTGGTTTTACCAGTTCCACTTGGGCCTATAATTCCATAAAGTTTGTTTTTTTGATCCAGTTTGATGTCTAGATTTAAGGTATGATTTTCAAAAACTTTACTATTTTCACCGTAATTAAAGTGTAAATCGCTAGATATTATGCTTAAATTTGAATTTATTGAGTTTACAGAGTTGTTGGACATAAGTGTTGTTAGTTTGAGTAATTTTACGAGATTTGTAAACAAGATTTACTATTTTGTGCTTGATTTTAAAATTGACTATGTTTTACATAGGTCATTAGTAGTTTAATATTTCGCAGCTTGCTGCAACGAAACTTATTTTGGATGACTTTCTAAAGCCAGCTGAGTGTGATCTAAAAGTGAATTTTCTTCTAAAACAGGATAAGTCTGACTGCCAAAGCCACGAATAAAGGCAAATAAATCCACAATATCGATATATCTTTCGGTGAGATTTCTGATCATCGAACCAATACGTAAAACTGATCCGGAGGCTCCTAAAAATGTGATTATCAAAGCCGTCCCCGTAGCTAATTGCATTTGATTTTGCTTGACCAGGTCAAGAATTGTGTGAGATAAGATCAAAATCGCAATCAAAAATAAAACTCGATTTAAAGTGATCGCCAGACCAGCTCCGAGCCACGTTATAGCTCTTTCAATTGTTAGTTTAAAAGTCAAATCTTTAATTTTTAGATTTTGCTCATAAGTGGCAAAAGAAGATCGAATCAGAGCATTTTGCTGTAAGGTTTCGACGCTGGCGGCAGTTTTTTTGTCTTGAGCTTTGATGGCAGATTCTGAGAGCGCTTTTGAGTTTATAAAGGATAAAAAGGCATTTACGAAAGCTAAAATCACAAATGCTGCGGCTGAGATCAAACCTAGTTCCAGATTAAAAGCAGTTAGAGTGACTATTATGGTCACAAAACTAATAATCGTGTAAACTACGTCACCTAAAAATATATTGACTAGATCGCCGTAAGATCGCGAGGCCCGCTCGATTTTAGAAACAATTTGCCCGCTAGATTTGGCAGTATGATGAGTAGGATCGATAGTCAAAAAAAACTTATAAGCTTGATAATTGATGCTATTTTCGGTTTGTAAAGTATAAATAGCTCGAATCCGCAGTAAAATTCGATTGAAAAATTCAATTACTAAGTATACTGCACCAAAAGCTAAAATAATGTCATAGTTTTGATTGAAAATGGCGTATCCTAGTACTAACGGCGTCAAGGCATTGAAAATAGACTGGATTATTTCTGATATTAAATCTACGCAAATAATCATCTTTTGATCCCATATTGGTACCCACCAAGGCTTTTGAAAATCAACTGAAAAGATTCTGATGGCTTTGTTAAAAGCAAATATTTTTGATAAGGTCGCGTGATACTTTCTCTTAAACTTGTCGTCGTTGTAAAACATCATAAAAAGTAATTTATTACACTATTTTTATACTAAAGGTGTTACTGTATTTGCTTGCTATCGGCTTCAATTACTGGAAATGACTGAACACCAAAACCACGAATAAAGTCAAATAGATCGTTGATGTTTGCAAGAGCGGTAGTAAGCCGATTTACAAGGCTTCCAGCTGATAAAATTTGTTGAGTGCCGTTTATATAACTTAAAGTAATTGATAAAGCTAAAACAGGCTCGAGGCTGCCAGTTTTGGCCTGCATTAAGGCAACATAAC
Source organism: bacterium (assembly GCA_043761585.1). Classification (GTDB taxonomy): domain Bacteria; phylum Patescibacteriota; class JACMRA01; order JACMRA01; family JAYUNN01; genus JAYUNN01. Next base: position 308 of record JAYUNN010000006.1, on the reverse strand, counting down.
CGATAACTATTATGCTAAGCCAATGCAAGAATCTGCTTACAAAGCCGACATATGCACTGCTTTGCCAAGTATTAGCTTTTATGATCAAAGCATTTTGGAGTGTTTCCCCCAGCTTTTGACTCTGTTCGTTTGATGCAAAAGTGGCTCGAATAAACGGCACTTGAAGTAGTGTTTCCAAAGAAATGGCTTTAAAAGTATCTTCAGCTTTAATTCGTTTCGGTTGGAAAATTTTAGTGCGATACGACTGAGCCACGATACTAAAGCTGGATATTAAAATTATGGAAAAAAGGCAAATAATACCAAGCTGC
>JAYUNN010000005.1:0-49435 GCA_043761585.1 bacterium | reverse complement strand
ACCAGTTAGAGGATAGACGCAGCTATATTTATTACCGATTGCTATGATTTGATTGCTTTTATCGCAGGATAGGGGAGCACCGATTGAGGCTTGGGTTATTGGGTAAGGAGCATTGACTGTCAAAAGACCTTTGCTCGCCATCCATTCTACGCCTGGTCTATGACCTACTACTTCTCTACCACCTGGAGTTGTATTGGCAGGCACAGGAATGTTGTTACAGATCAAAGTAGCGCCAGAAACTGTACAAGCATTTGAGTTACCAAGATAACTATTTACATCTCCATTGGTATTTCTAATACCTGCAAAAACTCCTTCTGGTGGAAGTACATAAACACCATTGCTTGAACCTGTTAGTGGAAATGTACAATTAACATTTTGACCTTGATTAGTTGGGTTTGGAGTACAAGTAGCTTGACCCATAGACGCGTTGTCAATGGAGTAAGAAGTTGATGTTGCTGGGATGGAGGAGGTAGTACCGACGACTGAGGCGGGTTGAGGGGAAGCTGGGCCGCAGAGAGCAGAGGATTCGCTGTCGCCAGTAGACATATCTACGCTGTATAATTCAGCCATGCCTAGACTTTGACAGGTTTGATATCTATATCCACTACTCCAAGCGATAGACTTAAGAGCTGTTGTGTTGATTGAATAACTGGCACAGATGACTGGTGTACCACCTTGAGGAAAATTAGGATTAAGGCCAGCTCTAGTCAGCCCACCTGCTATATAGTGTTTTATTGCAGTTGGTATCATAAATGCACCAAATCCAGCTGGGCAAGCTCGAGTGTTGCCTAGTCTCTCAAAGTTATTGTTAATTCTTTTAACAGAAGCACACATGTTATTTTGTAAAGCGTCATTTTTGAAATTCTCCATGACAAAATCATAATCTGGGCCACCGTTATTATCGATGACATTTCTTATTCTACCGCCACCATATAATCTATTGCTTACTTCAGTGTCGACTAAATTGTTATTAGTCACAGGGATAGTAGTGCCAACTGGGGAATTCCAAAAACTTTCACTCAAATCAACCTTATCATTAATGCAAGAACCTTGTACAAACAAATTAGGTCGACTAGTACATAGTCCATTAGGATAATTGTTATTGGCAATTTTGAACATAACCTGTACTCCAGTGCCATTACATTCAAAAAGACTGAGCTGATTAATGCTACAATTCCCATTACCATCTGGAGCAGAGCCATCCAGACAAACTGAACCCACACAATTAGTCCCGCTAAGAGTATATCCAGCTGGACAACTGTAGTTTGGAGCTGCTTGGGCTTGTTTAGGTGTATTATTTTGATTTAAGTGACTTAGTCCAGCAATAACTGAAGCTGCCACTAGAATGATTGCTAAAGCAAAATTCACAATTTTATTTTTGAACATAGGTTTATTTTTTTTAAAATATTTTATTTTTGTTTGCTCTTTTGAGAGCATGTATTCCTACAGATGATTCAGGTATGTACTAGGTTTTTAGTCGATATACCCTTTTCTAAACCTAGTATATCTTATAATTCATTTTATGTAAAAACCATAGTTTACAAACTCTAAAAAATCCTTAATGCTGGAATGAATTTGTTTTGTCTAAAAATAAGTAAAAATAATCTGTAAAGTAATCAATTTGTTTAAAATGTCTAAAAAAGTGATAATTATTGGTAGCGGATTTGGGGGCATGGCCACTGCGATCGAGCTAGCCGCAGCAGGTTACGAGGTTACTATTTTGGAAAAAAATACTTGGCCTGGTGGGCGAGCTCAAGTATACCAAGAAGCTGGTTTTAGGTTTGATATGGGACCTAGTTGGTATTTATTACCAGATCAGTTTGATCGATTTTTTGCCAAACACGGTCGCAAAACTAGCGACTATTACATCAGTGAAAAACTCAGCCCAAGCTATAAAATCTTTGAAAATGAAGGTGTATCCTACGAAATTCCAAATAATCCCAAAGACGCCAGCGAGTTTTTTGAAAATATCGAAGCTGGAGCGGGTAAAAAATTTTTAAAATATTTGGCTAGAGCTAAAGAGAAATACGAGTTTGCCATCAATGGTTTTGTGTACAAACAGTATGATAGTTTTTTGGACATGGTCGACTGGAAAATCATCAAATCACTTCCAAAATTGGATTTATTTCTGACTTTAGAACAAGTTATTTATCGAGATTTCAAGCATCCGTTACTACGCAAGATTTTAGGGTATCCAGCCGTATTTTTGGGTGGCTTCCCAAATCGAATTCCTGCAGTTTACAGTTTGCTAAATTGGGTGGATTTTGGACTTGGAGCCTGGTACCCACAAGGTGGCTTTTCAGCGATTGCCAAAGGTTTTGAAAAACTAGCCAAAGAATATGGGGTAAAGTTTGTATATAGTTCAGAAGTTACTGAAATAGTGGTTGAAAATCGTGTCGCCGCTGGTGTCAAGGTAAATAGCGAGAGCTTTTATGCCGCGGATTTTGTGGTCGCCAATGCCGATTATCATTGGGTCGATCAGCATCTTTTAGATCAAAAACATAGAGCTTATACTGAAAAAAAATGGGCTAAAAGTGATTTAGCTGCTTCAACTTTAAACTTTTATTTGGGTTTAGATTTCGAGCTTAAAAATGTACAGCCGCACACTTTCTTCTTTGATGCCGATTGGGATACTCACGGCAACAGCGTTTACGGCTCGAATGGGAATTTGTTTTTACCGAGCGATAGACAGACGTTTTGGCCTGAAAAACCACTTTTTTACGCACATGTGCCGTCTCTAAGCGACGCTGTAGTAGCACCTAAAGGCGGCACAACTCTGTTTATTTTAGTGCCTATAGCCGCTGGGCTCCCAGATACACCGCCACAAAGAGAAAAGTACTTAAATCAAACCTTAGATCGTATGGAAGCTTTTTTAGGGCAAAATATCCGCGACCATATCAAAGTCCAAAAAAGTTATAGCATTTGTGATTATCAGCAAGACTATCATGCTTTTAAAGGTAACGCTTTTGGGCTTGGTCAGACACTGTTTCAGACTGCAAGTTTCAGACCCAAAAATTACTCTAAAAAAGTAAAAAATTTATTTTACACTGGTCAGTATACCATACCAGGTACAGGTACAGCTATGGTCATGATATCTGGTCAGATTTGTGCTGCTAAAATTATCAAACAAGACAAATAGACTTTTTCGAAATAAGCTCCGAGGCTATTTCTAAGCAAAATAATTTGTTTCGCTCAGCTGGCTTGTCAGTTTGACATCTAAGCAAAAGGTATTTAACCAGCAAAAACACCAATAAAACTTATCTAAACCTTATCTAAACTATGTCAGAATTCGCAGAAATATTTTCAAAAGGTAGTCAGACTTTTTACAACAGCACTTTTTTCTTTCCCAAAGCTAAGCAGCAGCAAATCACTAGATTGTACGCTTTTGTACGGCGAGCGGACGATTACGTCGATGCAACTCCACAAAATTTAAACGGTTTTTACGCTTTTAAGGCTTTGTATTTAAAACTGAGCCAGGATAAAGAAACCGAGCCAAATACCTCAAAAAATACTTTAGAAATTACTTCGCAGGATCACTTGATTATTACTTCGTTTGTAGCTTTGGAAAAAGAATTTGGTTTTGACCCAGCTTGGACGATGGCTTTTTTAGACTCGATGGAGCGAGATTTGACCCAAAATACCTATCAAAACTTGAGCGAAACCGTGAGCTATATTTACGGCTCTGCCAATGTAATCGGTTTATTTATGGCTAAAATCATGGGTTTACCCCAAAATAGCTACCAATCGGCTGAATATTTAGGCCAAGCCTTTCAGTACATCAATTTTATTCGTGATATCGCTGAGGATATTACCTTGGGTCGAAATTATTTTCCCCAGGATTTGATGCAAAAACACAATTTAGAATCATTGGAATTTGCTGAAACAAACCTTAAAAAAGCGGAATTTGAGGCTTTTGTGGCAGCTGTGATTGCCCAATATATAGAGTGGCAAAATGCCGCCAAAACAGGCTTTGAATTTATTCCAAAAAGCTATCGAGTAGCTATTCAAACGGCTTCAGACATGTATTATTGGACGGCTATGACTATTGCCCGCGATCCGTTTATGGTCTATCAAAAAAAGATTAAACCTAGCAAATTTAGGATTTTATCCACAGGCTTCAAGAATTTGATCAGAGTTTATTATGGAAGAGGGTAAATATCCAGAAGTTTGCATCATAGTTGAGCCAGCCAAATCTTGACATAAACTAAAATAGCCGCCAGTTTTGAGGACTTTATAAAAAGTAACCATTTTTAAAATTACTTTATTTTACAAAATTTATGGGGCGAACTATTAAAGTGCTAGCTATTGACGGCGGCGGAATTCGAGGAATTATTCCTGCAATGATTTTAGCTGAGATCGAAAAAACTGCTCAAAAACCAATTTCCCAACTTTTTGATTTGATAGCCGGGACTTCTACAGGCGGGATTTTGGGGCTAGCTTTGACCAAGCCAAATGCCGAAGGTGCACCAGCCTACAGCGCTCGAGATATGATCAATCTATACGAGCAAGAAGGCGCGAACATTTTTTCAAGAGATGCTTTTCACCGAGTCACTTCAATTGGAAACATCGTGGACGAAAAATATCCTTCAAAGGGGATAGATAGTGTGCTTGAAAAATATTTTGGTGAAGCTAGGCTTAAAGACTCGCTGACAGATGTTTTGGTAATAAGCTATGAGATCGAGCGTCGAATTGCGTGGTTTTTTAAAAGTATGAAAGCTAAATTAAATCCTGATAGTGATGATTACAAAATGGCAGATGTGGCTCGAAGCACTTCAGCAGCTCCGACATATTTTGAGGCTAATCGAGTCAATGTCAAGACAGAAGCTGAATATTACGCTTTTATCGACGGGGGAGTATTTGCCAACAATCCAGCTATGTGCGCCTATGTCGAGGCCAAAAATAAATACCCAGATGGTGATAAAATTTTGCTAGTTTCACTTGGTACAGGTATGCGAACTGAACCAATTTCTTATGATAGCGCCAAGAATTGGGGTTTGGCCAAATGGGCACAGCCACTCTTGGGAGTGGTTTTTGATGGTGTTGATAATACTGTAGATTACCAACTAAAAACCTTACTTTCAGGTACTAGCGACTATTTTAGATTTCAAACTCGGCTCGACGAGGGCAGCGATGCTATCGACAATGTCGACCCAAAAAATCTGCGCGACTTAAAACTTTTGGCCGAGCGACTGATACGCGAAGAAGAATTTAATTTGAAAACTTTGTGCCAAAGATTGATTTTAGAATAGCTTTACAGTCTTAATTTTGAAAATGGTCAAAAACAATTTAGCTAAGAAAAAAGCATTGATTTGATATTTAGCTTAGCTATTGAAGTTAGCGCCACTAGAAATCTGGCCGATTATCGATGCCAAAATTTTAACCAGCGATATTTCAGCCAAGTTTTGCCGCCGATTGATTTTAAAATTTCTTGTTTGTCGATCAAAATTTGGCTCCAGATATTTGTTTGGCTACTATGAAAAGACTCTACAATTTGGCTACTACTGATATAATATATTTTGGGGCAAATTTTTGGAGTCGGGAGTAAAAAATTGTTGGCTTTTGTGATAGCTAAAATATAATCAAGGTTAAATTTGGCCATTTTCAGATCCAAATCCTCAAGCTGAGTATCAAATCTGATTCCAAATTTTTGAATAATATCAAGATCCCAAAAAAACTGCACTGGTTGTAGTAATAATTTTGGCCGAAACACAAAATCGCTGGCTTTAGCGTCTAAAAGATTGGTTTTCAGAACAAAAGTACTCTCAAAAACCTGATCTTTAGAGTTTAGATACTTGAAATCGCAAAACGGTAAATAGGATTCTAAGTTTTCGCTATCTAGATTTAGGCTTTGGATAAAATCGGCAGCTATTTTCAAGAAATCATTGCTAAAATAATCACCATTTTCTAAAATCAGAAGTTTATGAGATTGCTGTAATTCCAGTGGTTTTGGATTTGGTTTTAAATTTGCCATCAAAGCACTCAAAGCGTGATTTAAATCAATTTTAACGTAGGTTTTGACTCTAATAAATTGAATTTGATTGGCTATATTTTCAGTTTTTCTTAGCTTAATCAAAAGGTTGTCGATAGCTAAAATTTGATCCATATTTCCAATTACAATCAGTTTCCAGTTCTGGTTTTGCTGCGCTAAAAGACTACGCAAACTGCGCGCAAAAAGCGGTTCTAGATCTAGATTTGGATCGCGGAAAGTTAGCAAGATATCAAAAAACATATTCAAAATGTGTTCAATTTAGGTCCAAATTTAAGACTAATTGACGATTTCTGGCTGATAGATAACCTGCGTTACACCCAGTAAGCTCAGTTGACCGACGGTAGAGTTGAGTGCAATTCTTTTGCTGGTGCGGATAGTATCTTTGGGATCACCACCATTTTTAAACCAAAATTGATTTAGATTGATGTGGGGCGGCTGAATAATTAGCGTGGTTGAGTCTAGTGCTAGGTCGTGAATCTGCTTTAGCATAAACAAATCATTGGCTTTTAAAATTACCAAACCCCTAAAACCGATTCGAATTTTGCCCACGATTTTAGCTAAGCTGCCAGTTTCGCCCATAGCTAAAAATTGATCAGATTTAAAATTATTGACCATCAGATCGACCACTTTCTCCAAGCCTGAGTTTTGACCGCAAAGTACCAAACCTACCGAATCAGGCTTCAAGGCAGCTTGAGTCGACTGAAGTAGGGCCAAGGTTTCTTGATCATTTTGCACTATCTCGATCGGACTTTGTCGCAGGCATTTCACAAAATCATTTGGTAAAGTATACAACTCATCTGGCATGGCCACCATCACACCTAGCATTTGCCAGCCATTTTGATCCAAATAAGTAGTAAGTTCTAGATTTTCAATTTGGCTCATTTTATACCAGTAGTTACTCCACTCAAAATTTGGAACTGCTTTGGTAAATTTTAAAATATTTTTTGAAAGCCTAACTATAAACGCACTATTTTCCCATTTTTGAGCAAAGAAAAGCTGTAGTTCAGTATCGATTTTACTGCTTAGGTATGAGATAAAGTGCTGACTTTTAGGAATTTTATCTAAAGTCTTCAAAAGCTCTTTAAACTTATCACAAATTTTTTGAAATTGATAAAATATATCATTGATATCTAGGTCGCTATTATAGCCAGGGCGATTGATACGGACCTCCTTTTTAGGGCTACTTTGAAGTACTTGCTCGATTCGGGCAGCCAAAAAGTCCATCTCGATACTAACTTTAGGTTCAAATTTGGAGTCAAACTCGATCTCAAAGCACTCAGCAAAAAAATCGACCAGATAGCTAAATTTAGCGAAATAAAATTCATCTTCAGTGACAGTGTCAATTTCACTTAAGATCTTCTCAAAAATCATAATACTCGAAGTTTTGACAGGATCTGAAACGGTGTCCTGACCAGATTCTGGATGTCTTGGGTCTACTTTGAGACTGTTATCGAGATTATGTTTGGCTTGGTACAAAATATAATCTACACCAATTTCTTGAGAGACTCGCTCAGCTAGGCCGTAACTATGAAGTCGCATTTGAAATGTAGGAAACAGGGCAGTAGTAGCCAAGTACAAATAAATCGAAACCACGCTTTTTCTAACTAAAATCGGCAGTTCAGGATTTTGGACCAAAGCCAATAGCTCTTGAGCTCGATCTACACACAGCATAATTTTAGTATCAAGATTTGACTCCAAAACTCTGCCTTTAAAAGACATTTTGACCAAAGTCTGATTTTCAGGCTCCTTTTCTGGTTGATCTATCGCAAATTTTGAGATTGGTTGGGCTAGTGAGCCGATTTTCAGCGGTAATATCTCGATTTGCCTTAAAAATTCTAAAATTCCGAGTGGTAAATTTAATAAATTTAAGCGATTTAAAATGTAGTTAAAAAGCTCAATCCCAGTCAAAGTATCAAATAAAGCTCGGTGTGGTTTTAGATTTAAAAAGTTTGCGTCGCTGTTAAAAAGGTTGATATCTTGCAAAACTTGCTGATCTAATTTGAGGTTTTTGACTAAATATTCTAGGTTGAGATTGCTTTGATCTGGGAGCAAAATTTTGACCATATCCAAAGTGTCCAAAGCTGGAACATCACTACTATTTTCAAGATTTTTTTGAGGCAGCCAAAAATGGTCTGATTTTAAGAAAGCGATATCATTACTGACCGAGTGACCAACAATTAAGACTTCTGATTCGTGTAGTAAATTTTTTTCAATCCAGGTTTGCCAGAGTTTGCGTGCCTGATCTAGATTTGGGGCATTTTTAAAGTCGCTTTCTTGTAGTCCCGTCAATCTAGGAATATGATCGGGGATTGGGATGGTGGCTTTGATGAGGGTTTCAAAGGTGCTAATTATTTTTAAACGATCGTCTACGAGTGTGCAAACTGCAGCCCCAATCTCTAGAATCTGATCTTTGGTGAGATCAAAACCAGTGTATTCGAGGTCTAGGAAAAGAAAAAGCATGGATATTTTAATTTGGTGATGGTTTTGGGCTTTTAGCCAAAATGTTGTTTTAGTTTTTCGACAATTTTTGGTCCGACTGCTTCGTATAGTAGCATTTGATTGTCGTCCATAGTTTTGACGATGTTCTTAACTGAGCCAAAGGTTTGCAACAGTTTTTGTCTAGTTTTTGGTCCGATGCCAACTATGTCATCTAGCTCGCTCTTGGTAGCGGTTTTGAGTCGAGCCTCACGATTGGCGGTGATCGCAAACCGATGTGCCTCATCGCGTACTCGTTGCAGCATAAACAGCGTCTGACCAGTAAAAATCTCTGGCTCACTTCGATCAGGTAAAAATATTTCTTCGATACGCTTGGCAATCGAGCAAATCGGCACAGTATCTTGGAGATTAAACTGCTGTAAAACACTGTAATCACTAGAAAGCTGACCTTTTCCGCCGTCTATAATCAGTAAATCAGGTAGAACCCAGGAATTGGCAGCCGAAATTTGGTTATTTGTTTTGAGATCGTTTAAAGATAAATTATCTAAAATTAGATTGGAGTTTTCGAGCAATTTTTGAGCGTCAAAATAGCGTGTTAGTCGTCTGGTGAGCACTTCGCGATGATTGGCAAAGTCGTCATTTTTTTGGTTTTTAGTTTTAAAAAGGCGATAAAACTTTTTAGCTGGACGACCGTCAATCAAGACCACCATCGAGCCGTACACAAAAGTACCCGACAAGTGTGAAATATCATAGCATTCGATCCGTCGTGGCAACCGTGGTAAACCCAGGCGATCTTGCAATTCTTTCAAACAAATAAATAGGTTATTTTCGTCCAAAAGACTGAGCCGCTGCTCACTGCGACGCCTGTCGAGATAAATTAGCGCATTTTGCTGACCTTGAATCAAGAGTTCACCGATTTGTTTTTGAACTTGATTATTCATAATAATAAAAAATAATTTTGCACTGTAGCTCAATCCAAATTTGGCTTGTAAATCACTCTTTGGAGTAACTAGTAGATAATTTAAATCTATTTTTTAGCCTTAGATAGTATAACTTAAGTTCAAATTTAACTGTAATTTGCAATAGGCAAAAACTCTTTAGATCGAAGCTGCATTAATTTTGCCATAAAACTGGTCGGAGTAGTGTTTAAAGCTACATTATACTCTTCAACCGTGGCATTATAGCTACTTTTAAATAAATTCAACTGATTTTCCACGCCAATAAGATAAGATTCTAGCTTCACAAATTCAGGATTTAGCTTAGCATTAGAGTAATTTTGTAAAAACACCAACACTTCAAAAATTAGCGTGGTAGCCTGTCGATCGTTTTCAAATTGAATTTGAGGCAGAGTTCTTGGATCGCTAGCCTGGCTATAAATATATTGCAAAGTAGCCAGTTTTAACGGATCAAAATCAGCTTGATTTTTGGTTATATTTATCAGGATTGGCAAGACTTGATATCTATTTTTGAGCAGCGGCTGGCAATCAGCCCAAATTTTATTGGTTTTTTTGATCAGATTAGAAAATTTTAGATAGGTAAATAGTATCCACAAACCTAAGAAAAAACAAGCAACTAAAATAGTGTAGGTTGACATAGATCGGTGATGTTTTTACAAAACTTTAATGCACATTATACGAAATTTTATATTCGCTTTAGCTTAAGCAAATTTATGTTTTTTGTCGAATTAAACAGTGGTTTGGGAGTGCCTTTTGTAATTATTGTATTACTGTAATGAGTTTTTGATTTGCCAAAACCTATTTTATATGTTAAAAAGTTAGGCTAGGATAAACCGTCAAAAATGACTGGAAGCTTTTTCAAAATTTCAAAATATATATTTTATGACCGCAAATCTTAAAAATAAGCCATCAACTAGTGTTACTTCTGCTCCTCAAAAAGTAAACCATTGGAAAGAGATTGGTTTTGCTTTGTTATACTCGATTTCAGCATTTCTAGCACATGAATCGATATTTCCAACAAATCTGGGTGATGGGCTAACACCTGCAAATCTAGAATCGAGTTCGAAAATAAAAAGTTATGCCAGAATTGCAGAATTGGGTAAAGAGCCTAGCCCTGAGCAGTTTGAAAGAGTTGAGTGGAAAATATTAAAGAGTTTGGAAAAATCAGGTATTCCAGTCGTTACGGTCACAGTTTTAAACGGTTCGAAAATGGCTTCTGTGTTTAATAAAATCGTTGCTGAAGAAGAGGTAGGCTTTATAGTAATCACTTTTAGTAAATCCAAAAAAAAGGATAATATTGAGAATCGTTCCCGAGAGGAAATTTCAAAAGTATTAAAAGTATTAGGTAAAGTTATGGTGAATGTTAATGGGCAGACTTTCGGTAAATTTACAGCTGGCGATAACCAAATGTTTGTCCCTATATTCCCAAAACAGTCACCACTAAAGTTAGGTCTTGGTGGAGAAGAATTTCGTTAATTTTAGGAAAATAAATATCAATTATAGCTCACAAATTAAATACCATTAAAAACTTGGATCAGCTTTCTTGGTTGGGGGCGGTAAAATTGGCACTACAAACAAATCTAAATTATTTGATTAAAACTTACTGCAAGGTTGTTCTAGTTAGTTAAAATGGTAAATTCTCTAATTATATTTTTTTAATTGAGTCTTTTGGTTACTTGGTTTGATCGGTAATAGTCTTTTCTATTTCCTCTGATAAGACCTCAACTGTACATATTTGCCCTCCGTTCATTACTAAATTTAAAAGCTTCTCTTGTTTTTCAGCAGATAGTGCATCCCCATTTTCCTTAGATAATGATCCTATAAATTGATTCATATAACTTTTGATAAACTTATCTAATTTCCTACCTTCCTTATCTGTTTCTGATAAGAGATCCAAGAATTCCTTCATTTGGTCTTCGGCGTTGAGTATTTTATATAGCCTACGTACTTGCTCTATTTCAGCTTCACTAAATTCATTTTGTCTGGCTATCTCAATCAATTTATTCAACTCAGATATATTTAGCTTAAGGCTCACATTTTGCTTATACTTTTGCTTATAAAGCGGCAAAAGTTTCTTTAAATCAAGCCAAATTTTTTTGTCAAGTGCAAAGAAGGTTTTCGACAGCAACCCTAAGACTTCACCATTTGCGGTCAGCGTCGAACCAGAACTGCCAGGTAAAACGCCATTATACTTTGCATCGACTGCTATTAAAACTTGATTTTTCCCCTCCAGCGTTATACCTATCAATTTAACATTAAATTCAGATTTTTCAAAGCGAATAATATTTACTGGACTCCCTGAGGATGGAGCCTTTTTTCTAATTCATGAGAGGTTTCATATGTGTTTACAACTTCGAGTCTAAGCTTTCCGTGAAAATCAGCCATTTCTATGTTTTCTACAGCTTCTGCAAAATTTTTTGGTCTAATTTGTCTAAAAAAATTAGCTATTTGGTCTGGATGTAGATCTGTAGTTTTTGTACCACCATTCTTGGCTGATAGTCCCACCATCCTGAGATCAATTAATGAACTGAAGAATTTTGAATGCTCCAATGGAAGAATTGTTACGTGTTTATTTGTGATTCCAACACCGTTAAGTAATTCGGTTATGGTTCCTGACCTGATATTATCATTAATACCATATCTGGGATTGCTATCTCGATGACCTTCAATACTGCTCGGCGACGCTAGTAACAAAGGCATTAGATTTATTGTCAAACTTAATAATGTCGTAGTTAAAATTTTGTAATGAGGTTTTTTCTTGTTTGTATTTTGGCTCTCCGAAGCTTGTCATAATATTAGTATTTATAATATACTTTCTGAAAATTGTAAATTAATCGTAAATTGATTGTTGAGTAACAAAAAATGTGATTAGGTGTCTGTGCTATGCTGAATAAATTTGGTAACTCAAAAAATTTTGCCTCAAAAAAGTGGCCATCGCTGCGGCTGAAGACACACAAGGCCGAATACTTATCTAATTCAAATGACTTTTCAAACTTTGGTTACAAACCAATCGAAAGTGCATTCTCCAATAGTGGTCAAAAAATTGTCCCTGAAATAGACTTACTTAAGGCAAAAAAAATGCTCTTAAAATGCACTCATGATTTATATTATTGTATTTGAAAGCTAACCAAAGAGTACAAAATGCTTCATCCGCTTAAAGTGATATATTTCAAAACTCAAAAATGGGCAAAAAATATTAAATAACGACAATAGCTACGTACAAACCAAGCTAACAATTGACGGGCAAGAATTTTTAAATACCACTTCAATGTATATTGGCAAAAGCGATTTAAGTAAGCCAATTTATAATGTTGAATTAAATGCTAAAGGAGATTACGCAGGTATTTTGTTTGATTTTCAAGAATCAGAATTTTTGTTTTTAACTGTAGACGGAGGTAAAACTTGGGCTAAAGATAGATTTTTTCCAGACAGTTACGGGGCTGTTTATGGAAGCTCTAATGGACTAAGTGTTATTAAAAGTTGTGTTCCCGAAAATATTGATAATCAGAGTGGGGGATTTTGTAGTGCAATTCAAGAAGTAATTTCGCCATTGGCAGCTATCCAAAGAGTTTCTAATCCAGACTATAAAAATATCCGCTACAAAGAGAAATATGTTGATAATCCAAATTTTATCCACAAAATTTCAAATCTTAAAAATAATGGAAACAGTCTAGAAGTCGAGCTGGGATCAATAATTTGCCCTAAAGATCTAAAATATAACAATGCACTATGTGTGAAAATGATATATTTTAACTCAAACAAAGAAGGATTTGACATCACTTGGAATAAAACTTATCAAAGTGCTTTGGAGCTAACTAAAAAAACTGATTTTGAGCAGGTAATAAAACAAACAATTGATCAAGCAAATGAGCCAAAGTACCAAGAAATCCGAAAAAAACTTAGAATGAAAGAAGGTCAAAATGAATATGTGGGTGATATTGATGCCTCAGACCCAAATGTAAAGTTTGATAATATTGATGGCATCCCGGCCAACTTAGTCCTCAGGGGCAATCTGAAAACAAAATACAATTTTTCCATAGATCACAATATTGTTTAATTTAAAATATGTAAATATAAAATAGTTCCTAATATAATCGAAACAAACAGAATTATTACTTTCTTAGAACTTTTTAGCTAAAATAACATAGAGATTAAAAAAAGAAATTGTATAGTCAAGCTATTTATATAACTATATTAGTCTTTAAAAACATCAAAAATGGTTTTGCCCTCGGTGTTTTTACAGGTTTGGAGGTAGTCCGTTTTAGGACCAACTTGGTCGTAGAGTTTTTGAGCTAGATCTTTTGACAATAATTGTTGGTAATTATTAGATTTGCCCATAATCGATACTAGTTCATTTTTGGAAGAATCATACTTATCCTGCAAGTAAGTAGGTATGCCACTTGGAGAAGACACTGTAGTAATTTTACCACGGTATCTTGTAAATTCATTGCTTTTATCAAATTCTCCTAAAATATCGTAAACTCTTTTATCTGCAAAATACTCAAAAGAAACATCTCCATCTGGTTTAATTTTTATTTTCGACTGATCATTGCAGACTAAGCTAGTATTGGTTGTTTTGACTCTAACGTTTTTTCGATAAACAATTTTATTAGGCAAATATCTAAATTCTTTTTTGTCCTTATTTTCTTCCAGGCATTGACCTAAAATTTTGAACTCATCCAAACTTACTTTACTTGAAAGGTCTGTAGCTGTAGTACTTACTTCTCTGTTGTGAATATCTTTTATCTCGTAAATTTGCTCAAATTCTTCATACATTCTTGGCACAGTAGGGATTGCGATCTCACCATCAGCAGTCCCCATACTCATTATTTGCTTACTATTATCATCTTTTCTCAAAAAAAGCGTGTCTGTTCCGCCGTATAGCCACCACCTTTCTTTTTCAATTATCTCTAATTTATAACCGTTAGTATTGTTACAAGGAGATACAAGTTTAGTTTTATCAGTCAAAGAAAACCAAATGCCAAATGCTAACAGCAGGACTATAATTCCAAAAAAAGCAAAAAACCCAATTACTAAATTTATAATTGTTTTACTAAAATTATTTGAAGTTTTGTTAGTCATAATTTCTTTTCCTATTTAAAAAACTTAAAAGTTGCTATTTTTTCTTGGTGAAGATGTACCACAAAAACTTTGCTATAAATAAAATAATAGTTACAGCTACAAAAAAAATTGTACCGAAAATTGTTTTTCCGTTGGTATCGTCTTGCCTATCCTTTAAAATCACTTCAAAAAAATTAGTCTGAATTAGGTTACATTTTGAGTCTTTGTATTCAACTTGAAAATTAATTTTCTTTTTGCTCATAGCAGAATTTGTTTTATTAGCGAAGTCAATCTGACTTGATAAAAGAATTTCTACATTAGCAATTGTATTTTGATCATTTAAAACATAAGAGGTTGTGGTATATTCTATTTCATTTGAAAATATTTTTGTTGGATTTTTAATACCACCTCTATTTTCTATTTCTTGAGAAAAATTTTTGGCTTCATCTTTAAGCTGCTAATTAGAAGTAGTAAAATTATCAAAACTACCAGCATTATCCACAATTCTATAAAAAAATCTGTATATTTCTTTCTTGGTGCAAGTTTTAATATCAACAACTGGGTCGTACTTTGTAATAGAACCGTCACCAAAAACAGAATAGCCTTTATCCACTTCTGCCTCACTTGGCCTAAGGAAAACCTGGTCAGTTTCAGATAAATCTTGATTAAGGTATTCCAAATCAGCTTGATTTTCTTGAGCTTGAGTGGGTAAAATCAAGTTTCCTGAAAATAAAGTTGAAACGAGGGTGATAAAAATCACAAATTTATTTAGTTTAAACATGTTAAATTTTTGAGAAATTAGGAAATTATTTCGTTAAGCATTTAAAACAATATAGCCCAATTAAAATAACAAGCAACCCAAAAATGCAATTGCCTGCCTAGCTATTTCAAATTTAACAACTTTACTTTTAGAGCCACCATTTTTTACGTATTCGACAATTCTTAATCTAAATATTTTTAAAAAATTGTATAGTGCCAAAAATAGTTGCCGATAACGCACCATCACACTCTATCAATAATTTAATCAAGCAATTTAACCCACAGTTTTAACTCAAATAGCTAGTTCTAACTTTCTTCTACATCTTGATCGTAAAACTAAGTCGGCGTAACCCGCTTCCTAATGATTCTTGTTTAAGAATAGTAAATGTACCGATCTCTTTGGTATTTTGCACATGAGGTCCGCCACAAAACTCTCTTGAAAACACATCTCCTGATTCATTTTTGACAGTGTAAACGGTCACATTTTCGCCATATTTTTCACCAAATAGTCCGATCGCACCCAATTTTCTAGCCTCAATTTCACTCATTTGAGTTTTTTCCACGATTAAACCAAGATTGACTAAGTTTTGGACTTTAGCCTCGACTAGCTCTAGCTGCTCCACAGTTAGTTTTTCAGGTGTGGTAAAGTCAAAACGAGCTTTTTCGGTAGTAATAGCAGAGCCACGCTGCTCGACACCGTTACCCAAAATATCGCGCAAAACCTGATGCAATAAATGCGTGGTAGTGTGAAGTCTGGTAGTGGTTTCATTTTGCTCACCAAGTCCAGATTTAAATTGACCTGCTGACGTAGTCTGAGAAAGTTTTTGATGCGTTTCGATCAGTCGTTCGAGTTCGATACTATCTAGTGCGATGTTTTGATCTTCTAAAATATCAAGGCTAATCTCTATAGGCACGCCATGAGTTTGGTATAAATCCCAGGTTTTTAGAGATAAATGTTTTGCGAGGATGTCTGAGTCAATTTTATCGATTTTTTTCAGCTCTTTGATCCATTCACTGCGTCCTCGTGCTACAGCACTTTGATATTTGCTACTTTCTAGCACTAAGGTCTCAAAAATTCTAGTTTGGTTGTTTTCGAGTTCTGGGTAAACTCCTTCAAAAGGCTTGATGGCGGCCTGAACCAAGTCTTTGAAATAATTTTGATTGGAAATGTCGATATTTAGCTTTAGACTAGATGAAAGACTGCGCCTGATTAGTCGTCTCAAGATATAACCCTGCTGCTTTGGACCTGGTAACACGCCGTCACTTATCAAAAAACAACTAGCTCGAATATGATCAGCGATAATAAAGTGATTTTTGGTCATGTCTGTGAAATTTTATATTAAATTACAAGTTAATTTTCCGATGATATATTTATATTTGAAAGATTCTTTTTGGTCAACAGTGAGGACTTACAGGCTAATTGCAATGATTTAGGTTTGAGGTTTAATGAAAACATTATTCAAAATAAGATAACTCAAGATCATAATAATATAAATAAAAATTATCCCAAATAAAATCCGTGCAAACCATGATTTAAAGATATTATTGGTAACTGAAATAGCAACATCAAATGCAAAAACTCCAATTTTGGCCACGACTAAAAAGACTTTTGTCAAAATTCTCCGCTGCCATTTATTTTTAAGAGTGATCTTATTAAAAATTGATTTCTCTATTTCTTCATTGAAAAACCAGTCAGATTTAAGCTGTTTTTCTTCTTGTTCAGTTTTGACTTTTGAAGTAGAAATCCAAATTAAAACATAGATCAAAATAATCCAAACTGATAAGTCAAAGTAAGAATTTAAGATAGGTTTGGCAAAATATTTATCACCTTCTTGGACATCAAAAAAAACACTCCCAGAGAAAGGCAACCTTAGAATTCTAAAAAAATCTAAAGTAAAGCTTATTAAGAACAAAATCGGAATAGCAAAAAAAGATCTTATCCAAATTGTTCTAATATTGAAATAAGTGGCAATACCAGCACAAACTCCAGCCAAACAGCCTTTATATCGTAAAAATGTCTTGTAGATAGGTTTTTGGAACTCACCGATTTGGGCCACGATTTTGATAAAGTCTGCTTCTGAGATTTGATTGTCTTTGTCATTTTGACAAGTCTCTGCTAAGCTTTCGGCCATACTTTGCTTTAGATCGTTGGCGATTTCTGAACTAAAATTTTCATCGATTAAAGTCAGATAATTTAGCATTTCTTTCTTTAGTTTTGGGCTGGTTTTAAAGATACTGTTTTGAATTTTAATTTTGTCACTCATAAAATAGTTATAAATTTTGCTTTAAATTGCTTATAGTTTTAAAGAGTTTTTCTAACACGCTCATACTATCACTCAAGTAGTTTTGGCCTGTGTGTGTGATCTTAAAATATTTTCTGGGTGGGCCCGACCTAGATTCTTCCCAGCGATAAGTCAAATATTCTAGCCTTATTAATCGGCTCAAAATTGGGTAAATGGTACCTTCGGGTACAGTCAGGCCTTCTTTTTCTAAAGTTTTTAAAATTTCTAAAACATATTTTTCTTTAGAAAGAATCATAAGAATAGGAATTTCCAAAATCCCTTTTTTGATTTGGCTTTCGTTTAAATTGGTTTCCATACTTTGTGATACAAGATAATTTATCTTACTTAGTACTATACATTGCATAATACTATTTGTCAAGTTGGGTGCTCAAGAAATTTAGCATTTAAACTCACGGTGCTACTTTTAAAGCTCGCTCAAGCTAAAACTCTTGCAAATCTTAGATTTTTCAGTTGACGTAATCACAAACCAATCCACATTTGATAAAAGTTCTTGGATTAAGATCTGTTCTCGGGTATTGTCGAGTTCATTAAAAGCGTCATCTAAAAGCCACCAAACTGGCACGCTCAATTTCAATTCATTTTTTGCATATTGCAAGCCTAGGTATTTTAACCACAAAATCAGTAGTCGCATCTGACCTCGACTTAATATTTCAACAACAGGTTCATTGCCCAAAAAAATCTCAAAATCATCGCGATGTGATCCCCACAAACATCTACCACTAGCCAATTCTTTGGACCAAATTTGATTTAAAATAGACTTAGAATCCTGGTTTTTTTGCTCTAAAATGTGTAGTTCTAAATTATCAAAATTGATTTTACTGCGATTTAAACTCTCAATAGTCGTGTAATAATTTAAAGAAAGATCGAAAAATTGCAGATTTAGCCATTTTTCAGCCTCAGGTAAGTGATTATTTAAATAACTTAAAAATTTAGCTCGCTCCGCCCAGAAATACCAACTAAAATTCCAAATTGATTGATTGGTGGTGTGCAGTAAAGTTTGATCTAAGATTTGATTTTCTTCGACGACCCCTTTGATTAAAGCTTGTTTGTGCGTTAAAAGCTTGTTTAAAATCTTGAGATTATGCTGATAATTAGGTAATATTTGACCTAAGATTTGATTTACGAAATTTAGTTTTTTGGTTCTAGTTAGTGAGAGTAGCTGATTTTCATTTGGACTATAGCTCAAAATTAGCGGTTTTTGATACTCTTCGATCAGAATTTCGGACTTAGTTTTGAGCCTACCGCTAGGTTCGATTTGACCCGAAAATACGATTTCCTTAGTCTCTATACCAAAATAGTTTTGATCAAATTTGATGCAGTTTTTGAGGCTTTGGTCCGACCAAGGCATAGTCGTGTATAGACTGTAGATACCTGATAAAATCGAGGTTTTTCCCATACCATTTTGATCACAAATAGCTAAACCAGACTTTGGCAAAGTAAATTCCTGGCTTTCAAAACATCGCCAATTATATAGTTTAAGGTTCATTTTAAGATTTTTTGAGTGATTTTAGACTGGTTTTATGATGATTTGATATTCGGTGGTCAGGTTGAAATAGTTGGTTAAAATCAGTGCAACTGTAGTTTCTTGGCTGGGTTTTGGTAAATCTAAGCTAAAAGTACCGTCACTTAAAACGATGTTTTGGTCACCAAAAGTCATAGTTTTGGCTCGAGCCGTAGTGCCATTAAAAACTCGTCGCCAGGCTGAGATCTCCAAAGTGTTATTTTGCACTTTACTGTCCGGCCAAAAAATTTCAGCTGGTCGAACCACCAAAAAAGCTGGTAAACCAACCAAGAATAAAACTGCAACACTCACCAAACTTAGCAAGACTAAATTGAAATTTTTAGCTGTAAAAACGAAGAAAATATTTTTAATTTTTGCGCTTGCACTTACGGTTTCAAACTTTATTTCTGCTTGTTTTTCGACTTCGGTGAGATTTTTAGAGTTTAAGATCGGGATTTCTATTTTTAGAAAGTTGGCTAATTTCAAGATTTGCCGCTCTTCTGGTTTTGAAAAAATATAATCTGCATCAACTTGCTCAAGTTTTTGTAAGAGTTCTTGCCGCACTCTGGCTTGCTTGGATAAAACCGAAACTGTCAGGCCGCGCAGTTTGCGAGCTTTTATAATCTCTTGCTCGAGCTGATGATAGTATTCTAAAGACATTTGAACTTACTAAAAAGTAAAAATTATTTTTTGACAAAAAAGATCAAATTCGAGACAAATAGCTCATGATTTTAATCTTAATTTTGATCAGTAGTTTATCTATTTCATTTATTCTCACTGGTTTTATTTGCCGTTTAGCTTTAAAATACAACATAGTCGACGATCCAAAATCTGCTCCGAGTCGAAAACAGCAAAAACGACCGATTCCACTTCTTGGTGGGCTTGGTTTTACTATTACAGCAGTTGTATTTATCAGTATTTTATATTTTTTAGGTTTGGTGTTACCGAGTGTTTTGACTTATTTTCCAGGACTTTATGACCCTAAAACTATCGATGCGATCGTTCCCAGCCTCAAATACGGCGATCAAACTTTAATTAAAGCTTTGTTGATTATCCCAACAGAAGGTTTTAGAATGTTTTGGGTTTTGGTGTCATTGCTGATTTTGAGCATCGTGGGGTATTTGGATGATAAATATCAGCTTTCCGCCAAATGGCAACTACTTTCGATGTGTGTCTATATCGTGATTGCGCTATTAGGGTCAAATCTAGTGATTAGCCGGCTTTCTTACCCTTTCAATGAATTAATTCCTGATTTGTATTGGTTAAAGTTTGCTTTGAGTTTTGCCTGGGTTTTTCTATGTATCAATGCCACCAAAATTTTAGATGGACTCGATGGATTGGTTGGATTGGTTGGATTTGTAGGTTTTATTTTAGTGGCTGCGGTTTCTTTTATACCACTAGTTAGCCAGAGTTTGCCTGCCGTTATCGCCTTGATTTGGGCTGCAGCTGTTTTAGGTTTTTTACCATACAATTTTCCCAATGCCAAGCTGTATTTAGGTGAAGGCGGTTCAGAAATAGTCGGTTTTTTGTTGGCTATATTTTCACTCTGGAGTGGAGCCAAGCTGGCTACAGTTAGCATGGGGATTGGGCTTTTTATTTTAGATATTTTGTTAGTAGTTTTACTCAGGCTAAAGCAGCGACGCAGCCCACTTTCTGGTGATAGATTGCACTGGCATCATCGCTTGACTGATTTGGGTCTCTCGAAGATTCAGGTACTAGCTATAACGGCTATTTTTTTGGTTGGATTTGGTTCGATTGGGCTAGTTTTAGCCACAGAATACAAAATTTGGTTAATTCTAACTGAAGTTTTAGTTTTGTTAGGTCTTTTACTTTGGAGCAATTACACTCAAACTCGTTAATTTATGAGTTAAAAGTAAGTCTTTAGATTGTCGGTGTGGATAATTTTTGCGTATCTTAGTTATTTTGTCGCTCTAAATATTTCATAGTTTTGACTTTGAGAAAATTTACTTGTATTTAATTTCAGTTGCGGTGTGATATTTTACATAGACTCGACTTCTTTTATACCTTATAAATAAGCCTAGAATAACTAGTAGCAAAGCCGCCACAAAACTAACTTTAATATCTAGTTCGCCGATTTTAGGAATATTTGAAAGTGAAATTAGCAAAGGGTCGACTCTAAATGGCTCAACCATAGCTCGAATTGCTCCATAGCCGATAAAATAGGTTGCCAGGACTAAACCAGCGTGTTTTTGTGTCAATTTTTTATAGTTTCTAAGAATGTATAAAAATAATATAAAATTTGGAATTATTTCATATAAAAATGTCGGATGAAAGTAGCGACTAGTTAGGTAGTCAAGATTGGCACTATCGGGTACATGCATGCCCCACCATACTTTGGTTGGTGTACCATAACTCTCGTAGTTGAAAAAATTACCGAAACGTCCAATAATTTGACCGAGCAAAACTCCAGGTGTTACAAAATCAGCAAATAACCAAAAATTAAATTTGTAACGATTGCAATACCACATCATGTAGCCACCCCCAGCCAATAGCATCCCAAAAACAGCTAATCCACCTTTATATATCTCGAAAATCCCCAAAAGTCCGTCTGAAAAATTTTGTAAATTGAAAATTACGTAAAAAAATCTAGCACCAATCAATCCAAATACCACCAAACCCACAAATAATCGATCAACCACGGTGTCCGCTAAACCGCGAATTTTAGCTAGTTTTAAGCATAAAAAGTAACCAGATAAAACCCCAAAAAGCATAGTCACAGCGTAAAACCGCAGCTCAATGACCCCAAAACCAGTGATATCACCGAGTACGACTTTTTGATTGAGTTCCCATTCACCACTAAAAATTAGCTTGAACGGATAAGCAAATATGGCTGTAGCATATAGCCCGATTGAGCTAAAAAGTAAAAATAAGGATTGAGTTGAATCTCTTTTGACGTCGTGCTCGGGCCACCATAACCATCGAAAAGTAATAATATCTACTAAAAACCAAAAAAATCTACCCATTTTCTGGAACAAACCAGCCAAAGTTTCTGACATGAAAATAAAATTTATTGAACTAAAACAGTAATCCAAAGCTTAAACTATATTTCGAATTTTCACAAGCTTACCCTGTTGATTGGCTTCAATTTTGGTATAGTTTAAATAATTTCTTGACAATCAAGCAAAAATTCATCAAAACTTTAGTGTTGATGTCAAAAGTAATTTAGCAATAGTCTAAAAACAATTTGAAATCTTTAAAACAATTATTAACAATTTGGATAGTTAGCTCAGTGGTAGAGCACTTCCTTGACGTGGAAGGGGTCACAGGTTCAAGTCCTGTACTGTCCACCATTAAAACTCAATATAATATGGCAAAAAACTTTATCGAAACCGAAACTGAATTTATCAAAAATATTAAAGTTAAAGAATTAAATCGAAATCAAAAAATTGGACTCGTTGGAGTTATATTTTTATTTCTAGGAATATTTTTCCCAATTATTCAGTTAGGCGGAGTATCTTCACCATTATTTAATACAAGTGTCAATATGTTTAAAGATGGTGCAGCTTTGACCGTTAGCACTGGATTTTTTGCATTAATTATAGCCATCTCAGCTTTAGTAAGCGCATATTTTAGCTTACATCAGAAAAACAAATTTGTTTTGTTTTCAAATATTATCGCCACACTCGTTTATTTGTACTCATTTTTTAATGTCCTTTCATTTGCCAATGAGCTAAATCGGCAACAAGCTGAATTGCAAAAGCAAATTCAAAGCAGTATTTTTGGTTCTGGACTTGCAAATTCATTTACTGGTCTAATCAAAAGTTATGATATAAATTGGTTTGGTTGGTTGGTAATGTTAATTGGAATTGCACTCGTGTTTTATTCTGTTAAATCCGAAGTGATGACTTACTCCAAAGAAATTAAAAGTAAAGCCACAAAAGTAGCCCGTGATCTAAAGCCAGATGAAAAATCCGAATCTTCTGAAACTAAGGCTGAAACAAAATCAGTTTCGAGTGACACTGTAGAAGTTGAAAGTATCAAGAAAGACGAGCCAAAATCTGATACTGTTAGTTTTTAAAAACACGAAGTTTTAAAAGACCAAATTTAGAAATATAAATTAAAACTTTAAACTAAGATTATTCTGCTTTAAGCGGAATTTTTTTTTGACAAAAATACTTTTCTAAGCCTAAATCAAGCCTAAATCGACTTTTTAAAAATTATAACTTTTAAAATAATCACAAATATATTTCCATGCTTCAAGCTAAAAAATCCTTTGGACAAAATTTTCTGGTTTCCGCACATCATTTAGGTTTGCTAGATCGAGAGGTATCGCAACTACTAGATATTTCAAAGCCAAAAAAAATCCTAGAAGTGGGTCCGGGAATGGGAGCGCTAACTAAAATTATCCTAAAAAATACTGATTTACCATTGGAATGTTGGGAAATCGATCCAGAAGCAGTTGAGTATTTACGCAAAACCGAGTTTATTGATCAGTTAAAATTGGTACAGCGCGATGCCTTAGAATATTTAAAAGCCAACAATCAAAGCCAGGCAAAAACCCAAATAAAAGGGGACTTTGATGGTTTTGTACTAATTTCAAATTTACCATACAATGTTGGTAGTCGGATTTTGATCGAAATCACGCTTCCAGAAAATTTACCGCTAGGGATGCTAGTTATGCTGCAAAAAGAAGTAGGGCATAAGCTACTAGCCAAAGAAAAAAACATCAATTTACTAGGTGCGTTTCTTAGACTTTACTATGATTTTAAAATTGTAGCTAACATTCCGAGATCGGCTTTTAGCCCACAACCAAAGATTGAATCGGTACTAGTGCAAGCACTTGTCAAAAAAGATTTGAATTTGACTCAGACAAAAAACATAGTTTTTCAAAATCGAACTAAGGTTTTAGAAACTTTAAAAAAATTGCTTATTTATCCTAGTAAAACTCTAGCCAATAATTTAAAAAATCTTGACTGGGATAAAGTTACAATAGATGAGTTTTTGACTCAAAATAAGCTCGATAAAAACGTCAGACTGGAATGGAAGAATTATATTGCACTATTGGAGCTAGTTTTAAATATTTGACATAGCTTAACTTTTGTGGTTTTATAAGACAAACCAATCTATATATTATGGAATCACACTCACCTCATTATGCCGAAAAACCGCCTGCGTGGTGGCAAATTGTTACTGAACCTCAGGAAGCTCTTAGAAAATTGATAAAAGAACAAAAAGCGGAACACTTTAAGTATTGGGGCGGTGAAACAAAGAGTATGCCAGCTTTACAGTTAGGCATTTATAAACTGATCGAATGTCATAATAATGGTCAAACCTCAATTGAGTTGTCAAAAATTGTAGTTGGAAATGGTGACCAGCCATTAACTTTTAAAGGCCTTGATGGTGAAGACTATCAAGTCGGTCATTATTATGAATCTTCCGAAGCAGCCCAAGCCCCCTTAAAGATCGATCCTGTAGGAAATTATTTAGAGTTAAATGTTAAAGGAGAGTTCTATAATAGAAATGATAGTAATGCTTCTGATATATATCAAGATAGAATGGCTAATTTGATTAGCGTTTTGAAAGAGAAAAACATCGATACTGCTATGCTTTCCTCGGTGGTAATGGATCCCTCGACGGTAGAAATGTTTAAAAATGCTGGTTATAGTGTCTTATTCACTCATATCACTACATTAGAAGATGGCACAGCGTTAGAAGATGGCACAGCGTTTGGAAATGCTATTGTCTCAAAAAAATTCCCTAAATCCTTAAAAGCAGATTTAATATTAGATTCAACTGGCCAAAACCCAACTTGGGACACTCGTAATCCACAATATGGTAAGGTGTTCCCGGCCATATATTCTGGACTTATTTATACAGACAGTGACAGTACTGCTATAGGAGTATATTATACCAGTCCTTTCAGTTTAATGTCGGAGAGATTGGAAACTCGAAAGAAACTTTTGGAATTATACTCAAGTTATCGAAGGGTGATAATGGCAGGTAGATCTAATATGCTCGATCAAGATTATGCATTTGAAAAAGAAAAACTCACTGCTATGCTTAATGTAGGTCCTCAGTTTAGACAAGAAAAAAAGGCACTCGAAATGCTTGCTAAGTTGTATGGATTTAGAAATTTTATCGGAATAAATCATACTACGACTATTGGTAAACCATATGTATCCTTTGTCCTTGATGATCGCATTTCAGTGGGTTTAGAAATTCCCTCCAGTTCAGACAATACATCTATTGGTATTCCTGGTTTAGTAAATTTAGGTAGCGTTTGGAGAGTTACAGAATCAATAATTGACAAGACTCAGGAAACTCGGGACGACCTCAGCTCAAAGGCACAAGGTATTATCGAAGATGCCGTCAGAGATAGCGATGCGCGAAAGGATGTTGCATTAATTAGTTCTATAACTGCAGCCTTTGTCCTAGCGCTGACAGCGTATTTCGTATTCACAAAACTTCAATTGCCCCCTCCACCCACACCACCACCTCATCCAACTAGCAATAAGAGATAATGATAAGCTCTTGACATTTATGAGTTTTTTTCTAATAATTTAAACGTTGCAAAAATGCTTTTAAATCATTGAGTTTAAAGTTTTTTGAAAACAGCCGTGGTGGTGGAATGGTAGACACGAGGGACTTAAAATCCCTTATCAGCAATGGTGTGTGGGTTCGAATCCCACCTTCGGCACCAATTAAAACTTCTGGTCTTGAGTCGCTACAAAAGTGTAAAAACCAAAGTATTAATCTAAATTTTAAATTATATCAAATTCAAAAGCAATTGCAACTTTAGTATCAAAAGTCGTCTATTAGGCGAATTTTTTTATACTTAAAACATTAAATTTAAGAATTTTCAAGATTTTTAAAATAGTTTTACTCGAGGTTAAAATTTCAGTAGATTAAGTTTTGTCTAGAGCGAATCGCAGTAGTTTGATCTTAGCTTTAGACTTTACAATTTCATAAGTTCTTCTTGACTTGATGCAAATTTTAGACTTAGCTTGAGAAGCTATTACTCGTTATCAAAATCTTTTAACTAAGCTAAAATCAATATAAATGCTACCAGAAACTATCACCAAAGTCACCGATCACTTGATGAAATTTCCTTCGATGGGCCGTCGTTCTAGTCAAAAAATTGCACTTCAGCTACTTGATCAGAGCAATTTAGAGTTTCAAGAGCTACTTCAAGATCTGGTAAAAATGAAGAAAGAAGTAACTTTTTGCTCTATTTGCGGCTTTTTCTCACAAAATAATCTACCTTGCTCAATTTGTAGTGATAGACTTCGCTTGAATCATCAGATTTGCGTGGTCGAAAAACCAACTGAAGTAATTGTTATGGAAAAAAGCTTGATTTATCGTGGTCGCTACCAAGTTTTAAGTCGCTTGATTTCACCACTTGATCATATTTTCGCTCAAAATACAAACATTCCCAACCTTATTGATCGGCTTAAAACCTTGGATAAAGTCGAGTTAGTTTTGTTTTTGCAGCCCAGTTTTAACGCTGAAGCTACCACGGCCTATATTCGCGAGAAAATTGCGGAACAAGGTATGGGGGATAAAGTTAACATCTCCAAAATGGCTCAGGGTTTACCCAGTTTTTACAACATCGACACATTAGATATTGAGACTCTGGCCAAAGCCATGGAAGGCAGGATCAAAGTCTAAAAATCGTTAAAACTACATTTCTTTTTTTAAAAATCTAAGCTTGTCTTGAATGTGCACATATTTATTGGGTGTAGTGCTTTAAAATCCAATAAATAAATCTCGAAATAAAATATTTTAATCTAGTACTTAGGCTGTTGAGCACCACGAAAAGCTGGCATTGTAAGGAAAAAACTCATCTTAGCTTCATTGCAAATTCAAACAATTGCCCAACTATTCCGTTCCAAACTCAGTGTTTTTTAAGGAAAGCTGAGAAATATTTTAAAAACTCGAGTTTGGCTTTTGACTTTAAGTTTGGTTGTCCCGCGGAACTGCATAGATAACTAAAAACATCCAAAGTTCTAGCTTGAGGCAAAGTAGATACATAGTAAGATTTCACAAACCCACTTAAGCAAGATAGCGAGATATCAACTCCTAAAAAAAAAGAACCACCTGGGTTCTAATTTTGATTTAAGTGAGCTTTTAAAACTTAACTTGTACATTTTTACGCTCTTCAGTAGGATTATCTAGTTCGAAAAAGACTTCTGGAGCAGCGCCAGCTAAACCTTTGAAAAGCACAGTAGGAAACTGATCTTGGACAGTGTTGTAGTCTGCCACAACTTGGTTGTAAAAACGACGCGACGCTAAAATCCGATCTTCGGTGTTTACTAGTTCTTGCTGAAGTTGCATGTAATTTTCGTTACTTCGCAGTTGTGGATAGCTTTCAGAAAGTGCGAAAAGCTGTCTAAGTGTACCCGAAAGTTCATTTTCAGCTGCCATTTTCTCTTTGGTAATACCTGTAATATCAATAGCAGTTTGTCTAGCTTTGATTACTTTTTCTAAAGTTCCAGATTCGAAATTGGCTGCACCTTTCACAGTTTCAACTAAATTTGGAATCAAATCGTAGCGGCGTTTGAGCTGGACATCGATATCACTTTTTCCTTCACGTACCTTGTTTTTAAGAGAAATGAGTTTATTGTAGGCGCTGACTGCGATCAAGGCAACTACAATTATAACAACTAAAATGATAATCACTGGGGTCATATTTAAAAATTTATTTATACATTCTTGAAATCTGGTATTTAAATACCTAAATTTATTTGAATCTGTTCAAAGCTATACTTATATATATCTATATTAAATGTCAAATTAGACAGCTGCAATTTTGACAAAATTTTAAAACTCAGATATAAAATAATTACCACATTTTGTTGGGAGAATTTTATTTCGAAAAATTTATGTCTAAAAAAAATACTACAGTTAAAACTAAACTCCAAAAGCGAGTTTCAAAGCGTCATTTTCAAAATCTACAAGTAGTCGAGCAAGCCACTAAAGGTAAGGCTGTCACAGTAGCTGAAGCAATTGATTTGCTACTTACACTAAATAATACCAAATTTACAAATTCAAGTTTTGAGCTTCACGCCAAGCTAAACATTGATCCGACTAAAAGCGATCAGTTCGTCCGTGGAAGTGTAGTCTTGCCAAACGGTACTGGTAAAACAGTTCGTGTCGCAGCCTTTGTAACTCCAGGAAAGGAATCTGAAGCAAAAGCCGCTGGTGCAGATCTAGTGGGCGGTGAAGAGCTAATTGCACAAATTAAAGAATCGGGAAAGATCGAATTTGATGTAGCCGTAGCTGAGCCAGAAATGATGAAAAAATTGCCTGTAATCGCAAAGCAACTCGGTATAGCTGGAGTCATGCCTAGTCCAAAAACTAGCACAGTTGGCGAGAATATCGGTGATATGGTCAAGCTCATCAAAGCTGGTAAAGTTGATTTCAGGAACGATAAATCTGGAAATCTACACGTTATGTTCGGTCGCACCACTTTTGAGGTATCAAAATTACTTGAAAATGTTACAACTTTGATCGAAACTATAGAAAAGTTAAAACCAGATTCAGTTAAAAAAACTTTTATCAAAACCATGCACTTGTCAACAGCTATGGCTCCAAGTGTTAAGATCAAGTAAATCATTCACATTAACAACATTTAAGCCGAATTTTAGGGTATTTTGAAACTACTAGAGTTCTAGGATAAATTTTCAAATCAAATCAAATTCCGCTTAAAACTTAACCGGTTTTAACGCCGGTTTTTTTATATCATTTTCATGTCCATGTCTACTGACAAACCTAACAAAAAAAACACCAAAACTACGCGTAAACCTAGCATGGTTCGGCTATTAACTGAGCTAATTAAAGGTAAAAAGGTTATGGTTTTTATCGATGGCTCAAATTTGTACTACATGATGTACAAAACTAATACCAGATTTGGTTATGATACTTTTGTAACTTGGCTCAAAGGCAAATCTGATTTGATCGATATTCACTATTACACTGCGTTTGATCCCGAAGAAGAGAAGCAGACAAATTTTTTGACCGATTTAGAAGATCACGGTTACACAATCCACAAAAAGCCTATAAAATGGGTTATTGATCACCATAAAGGTAATATGGACGTAGAACTAGCTGTAGATGCCATTTCTAAAGCTCCAGACTATGATCTGATGCTACTGCTTAGTGGCGATGGCGATTTTACTTACTTATGCCAGTCACTGGAAAAAATAGGTAAAAAAACTATTGTAGCCTCACTCGGTGGCTATACTGCTCAAGAATTACATGAATCAGCAGATAATTACTTCTTTTTGGAGCGAATCAGCACTATCTGGAAGAAAAATCAGAGTCGAACCACAAAAAAAAGCAGTCCAAGTCTTGAAAATATAGATACAGCGGATATGATACCGGTTTTAAAAAAGCTGGAAAATCTTGAGGTGTTAAAACCAATTTCAGATCAAAAACCAATAAAATCTGTGAGAAAATCCACCAAAAAAAATAGTGCTAAAACTGAAGCAACTTCGGAAAATATCCCAAAAATTTACATTTAATTTACAAAATATTTTTTATAGCCCATAGCTTTTGATAGGAATATAAGCCTTGAATGATTTTAAATTATGTCAGATGTAAAAAATTGGGTATTTTTAATATTAATTATAAATTTAATTTTATTACCAGCGATGTGGCTGGCACAGACTAAAAGTACTGGCGGTCAAGTACTCGGGGTTCGAGAGACCGAGACTGATGAACCAATTGAGCCTCAAAGTACTACTAGCTCGGGTTTTAATTTAAATTCTTGGGTAGGAGAAAATATTCTAAACAGTGGTGTCAAACCTCGTACAAACAATACGAGCATAGATTTAAAATCAATTAACTCCGATCTTCCACTGCGCACGGCCGCTAAACCAGCCCAGACTGCCAAAAGTGTGACAGGTAAAATTGTGCTTCGAGAAGGATTTAAAGGTAATTTAGCAGTTAAAGACTTTACGGTCGGCGATAAAGTCACGTTAAAATGTGGCGATAAAGTGATTATAACCAGTGTTGACACGGCCATGTTAAGTAGTGACAATGTTATAGCGGTGGCTAGCGATTCACTTTTTTTGAGACTTGGAGCCGATCCAAATGCTATCAAAGTGCTAGACTGTGTAATTTCAAAGATCTAATTTTTAAAAAAGTATTTTGACAGAATATACTTAAGTATTCAAAATTTGGGTATAATATAAAATATTAAAATATGTTATTCTTGCGTTCCTGGTTAGAGGATTATATCGATTTAAATCAGTTTTCAAATCAAGATTTAGCCAAAAAATTTACCTCATTTTCGATGGAAGTTGAGGAAATTCGTGAAATTAAAGATTACTATCAGGGTCTGGTTGTGGTTGGTAGGATTTTAGAGCCAAAACCAGTTGAGGGATCAGATAAATTGCGGGTATTTGATGTAGATCTCGGCTTCAAGACCATCCAAATCGTCTCAGCCGCCGCAAATGTAGAAGCTGGACAGTATGTGGTGGTAGCACTCACGGGAGCTAAACTACCTCACGGTATGACCATAAGTGAACGCAAGATGATGGGCCACGTAACTCAGGGTATGTGCCTTGGGAAAAGTGAGCTTTGCCTTGAAGACGGCTATAGCAGTGACTTGTGGGAAATTGAGACAGAGCTACAAAATCTAAAATTTGATTTTAGTACCATTTTAGGCAAATCAATCTGTGAGGTTTTGCCACATTATTTTCCGATGCAGACAGTTTTTGATATCAAAGTTTTGCCAAACTCAATGGGAATTTTGTCTAATCATTTAGGTTTAGCTTATGAAATTGCACTTATTTTAGGTAATTTTAATTTGCTAAAACCATCTGCCAGTTTATTTTTAGATTTTGAGCAAGTAGTGAAAGTTTGTGACGATCTCACCGACTTAAGATTGGATCAAACTCAAATATCTTTTGAAGACAAAACCAACTATAGTCGATATTTTAGTTTACATCAATTAAGTTTAGACGCTAATTTTAATTTGCCTGCTTTGATTGCTCAGCGGCTATTTTTAATTGAGCAAAACTCAGTTTCGGCAGTGGTTGATATTTCAAATTATCTCATATATGATATAGGGCAACCGATTCATTTTTTCTCTAAAGCTAAACTTGAAGCATTTGCAGCGGATTCAAAAACTCATTTAAGTATTCGTGAAGCTGGACAATCAACCGAATTTTCGGGGTTAGGTCAGCTTAAAAAAACAGTTTTGGATCCACAAATCATGGCTATTTACGCGGGCGATCAGGCCATAATTTTACCAGGAATTAGTGGTGGCCAAAGTACTATGGTTGAAGCTGGTGAAACTGAAATTTATCTCGAATTAGCAAATTTTGACCCAGAAATGGTCGCAAAAAATAGTTTTAATCTTGGTTTTGATCGCAGCCAAGCTACACGCGTATTTGCAGGTAATGTTCCGAGTCTAAAGCTACTAATTGCACTCATTCGTTTGAATCAAATTTTTGGTCCCAAAACTAGCATTACAAGTCTTATTTTGTCAGCTAAAGACAATTTTAAACTTTCTTTTAAAGAGTTTTGCGACTTTCTTAAGGCTGATTTCGAGGCTGAAATGGAGCTAGATTTAGATTATTTTAAAACCCGAATAGGTGGTGATTTTTCCGAAGCTGAGCTATGTAAATCTTTGAAAAACTTAGGTAAATTGGAAGCTTTAGAAAGTGAAAATAGTGACACAAAATTCACTTTTAACCCTAATAAACTCTATACTGCTTACGAAATTCAAGAGGATATTCTGGGTGATTTAGCTCGTTTAGGTAATTTATTAAATATCGATGCTCAAAGCCTTGAGATCATGGTAAATCCCGAAACTGATTTGGTTTATAGGCCTATTTTACTGTTGAAAAAATTTATCGCCAGTCTTGGTTTTACTGAAACAATTAACCGACCTTTTATTTCTGAAAAAATCGTACAAAATCTCCCCGATGGTAAAGCCCAAAGTTTGTTGATTTTAAACCCAATTCGCTCTCAAGAGCCGTATAATCGGATTGGACTACTAGAATCGCTGCTACAAACCACTCGAAAAAATTTAGATTCAGGCAAGAGTCAAATCAACATTTTTGAGCTAAATAAAGTTTATTCTAAGCCAATTTTAAATCAATCAAATCAAAATGGTCACAAAATAGTAAAAAATATACAAGAACGAATTTTGCTCAGTGCACTGACTACAGACCTAAACATGCAAGATTTGGCTAGCGTCATGCAGCAAATTTTAGCTAAAATGAATCAAAAAATTGATACTTTCTTGGAAGTAAGAAATGACTTAATTTTAAATGGATTTGAGGCTGAAAATAGCCAAATCAAGCTAAAGATATATCAAATAAACAATTCCACTAAGAAAAAATTTGAGATTCCATTTGCTAAGAATTTGGGTTATCTTGAAATTGATATTACTGATTGGGATCGAAATTTAAATCTGTTTGAGAAATACTATGAGGACAGAGAATTTCCTGACTTAAAGCGAAGTTTATCTTTACTAATTCCGGCAAATCTGACTTTTTCCAAGGTAAAAAATACGATTTTAAGCCTGCCTTTGATACTTGAAAAAGAGTTTGAGGTAGCTGTTAATGGCGTGGAAAGAATTGCTGGCTCGGAAATAAACGAGGTCAATGAGAAAACTAAATCGCCTGATATTTTAAACCTGGATATTAGGCTAAATCATCACTCGGGCACGATTTCTGGTGAGGAGGGAAATTTGATTGAAGATAGTATTATTACCGCTTTGCAGCAAAATTTTGATGCTACTATTGTCAGGAGATAAAATATGAAATAAAATAGTTTTATATGACTATTTTAGACGACTCCAAAGGCTTGACTGAAAACCAGCTAATCACCTTATTAAATTTCCAAGAAGAATATATTCGAGGATTTCAAGTTTTAAATCAGTTTAATGGTCGTCACCGAGCCACATTTTATGGGGCAGCTAGAGTGGATCAGGACGCTAAAATCTATCAAGACACCTTTAAACTAGCTCAAAAAATGAGTCAGCTGGGCTATGTGGTGATAAATGGCGGTGGACCAGGCATGATGGGTGCTGCTACAGATGGCGCAGAGTCAATAAATGGCAATACAGTAGCTATCACAGTCAACATTGATCAAGAAACCCCACAAGAAAACGCATCAAAAACTATTTCAACTACTAATTTTAGCGTACGAAAATATATGCTACGCAGTTCTGAAGTGCTGATTTACGTCCCGGGTGGTATCGGCACTTTAGATGAGCTGGCAGAAGTTTTAGTGCTAGCTAGATTTGGAAAAATTCCACCAAAAAAAATATTTTTACACAACACCGAGTTTTGGATGTTTTTGGATAAATGGTTAGATGAAACTCTGCTAAAAAAATGGAACATGAATTACCGCGACTACCAGGACTTATTTCACTTAGTCGATAGCCCAGAAGAGGTGATTGAGTTACTTTAAGTAGGATTTTAGATTTTTATTTTACAAACTAAAGCTAAGAGTGTGAATCTTTGGGATTTACTATAAGAAGAGTTTTAGAGCTTCCCAAATTAAATTTATACAGAATTGACTTATTTTAAGCGAGGTTTCGAACTAACCTTTATAGGTTTGTTTGTCCGTATCAGCTCAAATTTGAAATTAGCTGGTCTCAATAATTTTTCTAAATAAGTCTAAACCTGAAGAAGTTTATCATGGCGGTGAGTAAATACCTCAAAGCTTGCTGCGAGAAAGCTTATTTCACCGAAGACTAAACACAGCCTGAAGTTTTGCTTCGCGCCCGTAATCCATAACAAGTTTGCTGAAGCCAAATAATACCCCGCTTTTTTAAGGCGAGGAAATTTGTTTAGCATTTTAAACGTTATGCTTTAGCTATTTTGCTCTTCTGGTCGTTTGGCAAATCTCTTGTATGAAAACATAAGTTGACCTTTTTCATTTAATCCTAAAACCTCACACTGTACTCGCTGGCCCAAGTTTAAGATTTCTTCAGTTCTACCGACGCGCCATGGAGCTAGCTCGGAAATATGCACTAAACCTTCTTTGCCGTTATCAAGTTTTACAAAAGCACCAAAGCCCTCTACTCGGAAAACTTCGCCTTCCACGATTTCGCCCGACTTGTACTCGCGGATAATTTCATGCACAATATTGTAAGCTTCTTGGACTAGACTGGCATCTTTACCAAAGATATTACACAAGCCAGTTTTGTCTTCGATATCAATATCAACTCCAGTTCTAGCGATAATTCCTTTAATAATTTTACCACTAGGACCGATTACATCGACGATTTTATCCATCGGGATCAAAATAGACATAACTCGCGGTGCAAATTTGGATAGCTCTGCTCTTGGTTTATCGATACAGCTGGCCATTATTCCCAAAATATGCAGGCGACCTGCTTTTGCTCGGATCAAAGCCTCTTTCAAAACAGTTGGAGTTAGTCCAGCTACTTTGTTGTCTAGCTGTAAAGCCGTGATTCCGTCAGGAGTTCCAGTGACTTTAAAGTCCATATCACCGTGATGATCTTCCAAACCTTGAATATCTGTCAAAACTTCGTACTCACCAGTACTGCTATCAAGCATTAAACCCATTGCTACACCTGCAACCATTTTTTTAATAGGTACACCAGCATCTAAAAGTGAAAGAGTCGAAGCACAAGTCGAAGCCATAGACGTGGAGCCATTTGATCCCAAACACTCACTAACTAGACGCATTGTGTAAGAAAATTCCATCTCATCTGGCAAAACTGGAAGTAAAGCGCGTTCGGCTAAAGCCCCGTGACCGATCTCACGCCTACCAGGAGCTCCATATCGACCAGTTTCACCCACAGAAAAACTTGGGAAATTGTAGTGGTGAATATAGCGCTTAGTTTGCTCTTCAAAATCTTCCATTTCATCAATCGTTTGAGCGTCGCTACTAGAACCTAAAGTCAACACGTTTAGCACCTGAGTTTCGCCTCGGGTAAATAAACTGGAACCATGAGTTCGAGCCAAAAGCCCGACATTACAAGTAATTAGACGGGTCTCATCCAAAGCTCGACCGTCGACCCGTTTTTTATGTTTGATGGCACTGCGGCGTATGACTTGGGTGATAGTGCTATCAAGACTTTGATTTAACCAAGCTTTGATATTGCTGTTTAAAAGAACTAGCTCCTCAGCACTCAAATCTAGCTTTGTAAAGTAGCTCAAAGGTGTAGATTCCAGCTCTGAAACTGTATTTTGAATTTCTTCGATCTTTTCAGCTTTGATTTTTAGATCCAAATATTTTTTTAATAAATCGATTTTACCAAGTTGCTCCTCTTGGAAAGCTTTCAAAGCATTTTCTCGATCACCTTTACTACCAGTTACAAAAACTGCCGCGTCAATTTTGTCGTGATTTGAGTACCAAAACTCATTTATATAGTTTGGAGCTACATTTGGTTTGAGATCAAGAGCGGTGATTGGAGTAGTTTGATTGATCAATTCTACAAATTGTAATTGTAATTTTGTGAGCTCTTGAAGTGATTCCATTGCTACGTCAAATGCCTTGGCCATTTGCTCTTCAGTGACTTCGCTACTACCGGCTTCGACCATCATAATATTTTTATCATCGCCTGAAACTACCAAATCCAATTTGGAATGATGCAGTTCAAAATAAGACGGATTTGGGACATAAGTCAAATCCTCAACTACTGATTTAGCCGGATCAAAATCGTGACTGGAGTTTTCATTTTGAGCCTTGGTTTGTTGGTAAATGGTTTTTAATTCTTGTGCAAAGCTGGTATTTTGAGCCTTTAGACTAGAAAATACATGGCTAAAAATCTCCTTATCGCTGCTACTACTTAGATTAATATTTAAACAAAACTTTTTAGCATTTTCAGGATTGAAATTTTTGATCAAATTCATGCCCAGATTTACTTTTGGATTTACCAATCCAATTTTGACGCTAGACACTGGCTTACACAGATGACCTAAACCTGCTTTTTGGATTGCTAGCGAAGCGGCTAAAACACCTAAAGTGTCAGGGACATTAATTTCGTCTAGGCTTAAAATAGTGATAATAATTTGAATTTCACGACGTAAATTTGGGTTAAAGAGTGAGCGAATTGAGCGATCAATCAACCTTCCAGTTAAGATAGCATTATCGCTTGGTCTTGCTTCACGTTTCATAAATCGTGAGCCTTTGATTTTACCGCTGGCGTACATTTTTTCTTCATACACTATTTGCAGTGGAAAGTAATCGCCACTACTATCGTTTTTACCAACTACCACTGTTGCCATCACAGTTGTGCCACCAAGAGTGACTAGGACATTACCACCAGCTTGATGAGCTAAAAGTCCAGTTTCAAAGCGGAGAGTTTGATTAAAAAATCGATTTTCGAAAATTATTGGGGAGGGGAATGACATATTTTAAAAGTTAGTAACTTGAGTGCTTTGGAGCACAGAATTATTCATAGTACAAACTAATTGCAATTATGTTTTACAGTCAAATCGCGGATTAGGAGACTGAGTTTGAGCTAAAATTACATGTTTTTTAATTTAAACTTAAATTACTTGTTTTTAAAATATAACATGACTTAAATTACCCAACACTCAAGCCGGGAATAGGTTTTTTAAAGTCAATTTCAGAGTAAGATTATCACAGGCGCGTTTATGTCTCAGGCTTACGCTGTGAGCAAATTCATTTTCCGCTAGAAAGTAGCTTAGATAAATATCTTACCAAAGCCAAATTTTCTTGTTTAACCACAATACGAGTAGATGCAATTATACCGACCACACTTTTTTCGCCATTTTCCAAAGTAACCTCGGTGGCCACCAAGCTATAATCGCTACTAAGTGGTAAAATTGGGTTTTCGCTCCCAATAATTGTCGTGAAACGGCTGACTTGGTCATCGCTGATTAGCTGTAGTTCATTTTTAAATTTGTCTTGATCTCCGCCCGAGTGCAGTAATTTGGTACGATAACTAGGTAAATTATCTAAAAATTGCAATACACTTGCAACACTTTCAGTTTCATTGTTATCATGACTTAGCAAACTTGAAAGCCCAGATACTGACTGATTATCACCACCTAAGCTAAAGCCGATACCACCAGTTTGATTCGCTAAAAATTTTGAGATAACCAAACTCATTTGGCTTTGTTGCTCTTCCATTTGCACTAACCGTTTTTTGAGTTTTTGTTGTTCTCTGGACGTCATCTGCAGACCTTTCATCAGCTCTTCGACAAACAGTCTAAAACCTTTTTCAGTTGGTTTGGAGCCGCTACTGGTAAATGGCTGAATAATATAATCTTGGGTTTTCAAAATAGCCAACTCGTTGCGAATAGTAGCCGGTGAAAAATCAAAACCGTAACGATTGCGCAGCTGGGTCGAACCTACCAGTTTGCCAGTGTCGCAGAACTCTTTAACTACCGCGTACAAAATATTTAACTGCCGCGGTGATAATTTAAACTCAGATTTATCTAACATAGTAATTCTTTACCCTGGAAAAATTTATTTTGTTTTACTTTTATTTATGTTATTGGGAAAACTGCCTAAATCGACAGCTCGCATATTCTTTAAAGTAGCTTTATGAATGAACCTGGCTATTTCACAAGTAAATATTTTTGATTTTATTACCTAAAAACTTATTAAGTCAAATAACCTTATGTTTCTATTTTATTTTTTAATCTCAGTCAAGACAAGATTTCACTAATTGATCGATTGTACCGATGAATTTTAAATAATATTAATTTAATTAGAATGAATGTAGGTAAAATATTCCAAAGTTTTACTTCCATACTATCTATGGTAATTTATAGCAAGTTCTCAGGCTAAGTAAACTATTTTTATCAGGCAAAAATTTAATTTTGTACGGCTAGGAAACTTATTTTTAGATTTTGAAACTATCGTTTGTGATATTAAATCAAAGGATGCTTTATGCTTTAATAAAATAGAACTTTACAAATAAAAAATCAGGTTTTAAACCTGAAAGTCGTAATTTTATCGCTTATATTAGCACCTAGCTTTTATATAACTCACTTTTTAAGTTTTTTTTATAGCTTTTACAGAGATTTGACTGGTTAAAACTTAATATGGTGATCCCGGCGCGAGTCGAACGCACAACCTTTTCCTTAGGACGGAACTGCTCTATCCAATTGAGCTACGGAACCAGAACTCACACACTTTACTAAGTAATTTTTTTTCGATCCAGTCAAATCAAATCAAGTTTTAAAGCTACCAGCACTTGTTAGAATTGATAACTTATTACTCGATCCAGTATATAATTTTGGCTTTACTTACCGATTTTGGCAGGACTTTGTCAGCAGGCAGTAACCCAGATTTTACAAAGCTTAAACCTAAATTTTGGCTCACTAAAAAGTCATATACATCTTTATCAGCTTCGTCGACATAGTAAACATAGATTTTTGGATCTGCACTCAAAGTAATATTTTGAGACTGATTGTTTAGCAATACTGCGTTACTCTTATAGGCTTTGAGCCCCTCAGATAGCGTAGAAACCACTTTACTTTTATTACTCACGATGGCAATATCGGTTGTGTCGATTTTTTTCAAGACTGCTACATTTAAAATATTTTCAAAATCTTTTTGAAGTTCAGTTTTACTCGCTGAAATTCTAGTCGAGCCAAACATTGAGCCATCGCAATAAAGCAGAATATAGCCAGTATCGGGATTGTTTTGGGAGCATAAAATGCCGTTATCAGCTGTAAGCGTCCAAGATACAACATTTTCATTAAGTTTGTAATCTTTCGTGATTTTAGCCAAAGAGTACATCTCAGGTAGCGTTAGGTTGGTTTTGAGGTTTGCGGAAAGAGTGGATAAAATTTGACTAATCTTTTCAGGATTTGAAACCAAGCCACCATCTAGCATTTTTTTGACTACAGCAGAAATAACTTCTCTTTGTCGAAGACTTCGTGCAAAATCACCACCTTCAGGACCAGCGGCATGGCGAGATCGAGCATATATAAGAGCTTTATCACCATTCATGGCAGTCATTCCTTCGGTAAAACTAGGCGCGGGAACCATGTATCTATTTGTTTCATCAAGAGGATAAGTATTATCAGTAAAGCTATTTCGTACATAGATATTCACCCCGCCGACATTGTCTACCAATTTTTTGAAACCTTTAAAATCAATCGTTGCCCAATATTCAATTTTGGTATTTAGCTCATTTTGAAGAAGTTTCACCATTTTAGCTCCACCAGAACCCTTTTCCTTATATTCGGCGTTACTATAAACCGAATTTATTTTCTTATAGCTTCCGCCGTCGCTAACGTACGTGTCACGAGGTATATTTAAAGTAGCAATTTTTCTTTCTTTGGGGAAAATAGATATCAAAATCTGACTGTCAGTTAAAAGAGCACCATCATGACCATCCCCACCATAGCCTAAAAGCAATAAATTGACTCTACCATCAGGCGCACTTTTCAATTTTGTAAGCTCTTCTTCTGCTGATCTAAATGGATTTATATTTAAGATATCAGAAAAAAGCGAACCCGAATTATTGCTATTGGTTGAAATTTTACTAGCTTCAGAGAGTAAATTATAGCCAGTTATCCCAAAAGCTACAGCTGTAAACGTGAATAGTAGCACGATGATTAAAATAACAGGTAAAGCATATTTTCGAAACAAGCCTTTACGTTTAGATTTGAGGTTATTAATATTTGAGTTGTCAGACATCTTAATACTTTCTAAAGCTGTTTCTACTTCATTGGGAGTGTCTTTAACAGACATCAAATCAGGCTCAGAGCTTTGACTTGAAATGACCTCAACCTCAATTATAGGGCTGTCACTTGGTGATTCAAGATTTGAATTTTTAAACTCATCAGCACTTTGATTTTTGCGATAGGATTTATTGCTCATACGTATTTATAATGATAATTATTTTATATATAATCTGTTTATAAATACTTTTGTCAAACAGGGTTTTTACTTGACAAAACTGGCAAAAAATATCTTGATATATTGAAATTTGTAAAATTACATACCCTCATTTTATAGTTAAATTATGATTTATATCTCAAAGAAAAGCCACAATCATGCTGGTGATGGCGAAAACAAACAAGGAATTAGTACTTCCAAATTAGTCAGCACATTTTTGCGAAGATCTAAGAAAAGTAATATAGTGAATCGAATCAAAAAAATTAAATTTTTCACAAAAGCCCCTGCTAAATTATTGAGAAAGCGCAAAGCTCTAGGTCGTATAAAATTTGGGCAAGAAAAAGATTTGTACATGAAGTCTCATCGTTTTAGTAAGTACGGTTTTTAATACCAGTTCATCCCTTAATGTAAGCAAGACAACACTGGTTTTTTCAACTTGTCTAATTTAAATTTTTATATCAGCGTGGCCAGAGACCCATATTTAGTATCTATAGATATTGGCTCACATTCAATCAAAGTTTGTGTAGTTAAAGAACTTTTATCTGATCGCGATAAGCTTCAGGTGCTTGCTTTGATTGAGAGACCCTCTGCTGGAATTAGGCGTGGAATAGTCACAAATTTGGCTGAAGCTACAGAAGCAGTGATTTCTGTAGTAAATGACACTGAAGCAATTATAGGTTTACCGATTCGTAGGGCTGTAGTTGGTTTGGGCGGCATGAGTGTAAGTTTTACCAATACCCATGGCCTGGTGGTGGTGTCTCGAACTGACAACGAAATCACTGATGGTGATCTTGACCGTGTAATTCAAGATAGTTTAACTAAAGCTTTTGGTATCAGTGGAAGCGAGATCATCCACGTCATTCCTAAAAACTTTAGCATCGATAATCAAAAAGGAATTCGTTACCCTGTTGGTATGACTGGCTCAAAATTAGAGGTTGAAACTCTAGTTATTTCAGTCGAAAACAGTTATTTAAGAAATTTTACAAAGGTAGTCAATCAATCTAATATTGACGTTTTGAGTCACATCTACACTCCCTTAGCTGCTAGTGATTTTATTTTGACAGCCAAGCAAAAAAAAGCGGGGACTATAGTTGTGGATATTGGTTACAATTCTACTTCGTACATCATTTGGGAAAATGAAGAAATTTTAACTAGCGGCGTGATTCCAGTTGGAAGCGATCACGTTACTTCAGACTTGGCAGTCGGTCTCCAAACCACTATAGAGCAAGCTGAAATAGTCAAGAGCCAATATCTTGACTTAAATGCAAATAGCACCACACAAACTATTCAAGTTGAGGACTTGGATTTGAGAGTAGTTAATACTTTTAGCTTATCAGAAGCTGAAGAAATTGCACGGCTACGTGTGGAAGAAATTTTTTACATGCTTAACAAAGAGCTTAAAAAAATCAACCGCCAAGGTAAATTACCTGGTGGAGCTATATTACTCGGCGGCGGTTCGATCATAAATGGCATTCAAGAAATTGCTAAAGAAACCCTGCGATTATCGGTGCATAAACACAGTTTTGATCCAGAAAAAA
The DNA here is from genome assembly GCA_043761585.1 of bacterium. Lineage (GTDB taxonomy): Bacteria > Patescibacteriota > JACMRA01 > JACMRA01 > JAYUNN01 > JAYUNN01. The sequence goes on along the minus strand of JAYUNN010000005.1, from coordinate 8,111 downwards.
TCAATTTTGTCTCAGACTATAGTGGTGATCCTAGATTCACAAACGCTATTTCACTAGCAGCTTACGCCACTTATCATGCCGAGGACATCGATTATACTCAGGCTGTCAACAAGCCGCTGTCTAGGCTTTCAAGTTCAATTTCGTCAAGAGGTGATAATGGATCTGCTTTTTGGGACACGGTACGAAAAATCTTACCATGGACTTAAATTTTAAACTGTTTTTTGCTTCTTGATTAAATTAATAATATGTCATTTTTACTTAAAGCCAAGAGCGTCACTAAAACATTTCAAGTTTTTAAACGAACAGGTTTTTTTAAACGGCAAAAAAATGAAGTCCAGGCTTTAGTTGATTTTAGTATTGAAATTGAAAAACCAATTATATTAGGCTTAGTTGGTCCAAATGGTGCTGGAAAAACAACTTTTATCAAACATTGTCTAGGCTTAGTTGAGGCCAGTAGTGGCCATCTGGAAGTATTAGGCTACGACCCGTACACTGGAGAGCCGATGGCGGATGAAACCAAAACTTTAGAGGCTGCAGAATCAAATTTCATAAGCTCTATTTCTAGGGCTTTAGGTGGGGGATACAATCGAGCCCACTTTCTGCGTCAGGTTGGTCTTGTGTCAGGTCAAAAGCAAAACCTAGATCCAAATCTCTCAGCACTAGAGTCTCTGCGACTGTCAGGATATTTGTATGACATGAAAACTGAGCAAATCGAAGCTAAGATTGCAAATTTGGTGGAACGTTTCAAAATAAGCGAGAAATTAGATGTTCCAGTTCGACAGCTTTCTTTAGGGCAGAGAATGAAATTTGAAATTATTAGTTCTGTGCTACATTCCCCTAAGTTTTTATTTATGGATGAGCCGACTCTGGGCTTAGATTTTGAAGCTCAAAGTACGATGCGCGACATGTTACTGGAGTTGCACACAACTCAAAATTTAACTATTTTACTAACTAGTCACTATTTACCTGATATTACCACTTTATGCAGTCGTATTGCGGTAATTGAAAAAGGTCAAAAAGTTTTTGATGGTCAAATTTCTAACTTAATGAGTAAAGTGGTACAAGATGGCTATCTTAAGACTTTAATCGAAGAGCTTAGTAAAGAGGAAAAAATGAATCAATAACTCAAATTTTTATTCGATATTATTTTATGCAAATCATAATTGTTGCAGGTGGCGGAGGTACAAGATTATGGCCACTCTCAAACTCAGAAACTCCGAAGCAATTTGCTCGAGTTATCGGTGAAAAATCATCGATTGAGCATGTATTCAATTATTTGGTAGCTAAATTTCCAATTGAAAATATTTGGGTTAACACAAATCAAAAATTTGCATCAAGTGTAACTAAGCTATTTCCAGATCTGCCACTTTCTCACATTTTACTTGAACCCCAAAAGCGAGATAATTTTGCGGCTGTAGCTAGCCAAGCTGCTATACTTAGTCATCACCACGGCGAGAATGAACCATTAGTTTTTGTGACTAGTGACGAGTTTATGCAGTATCAGAGCTCTATTACCAAATTTCAAAACGCCATCGAAATTATTGGCGACGCTTTGAGTAATGATTCTTTTGAGGTTGTAACAATGGGAATTCGACCTAAAACTGCGAATACAAATTACGGTTATTTAGAAATTGCACCTGAAAACCGCTATAAATGCTATAATCAAGTGGTACCCATAGAAAAATGGTGCGAAAAACCGGCTAAGAAATTGGCTGAACAGTTCTTGGATCAAGGAAACTATATTTGGAATAAATTTAATCCTTCATTTAAATTCTCAACCTTGAAAAAATTTTTGGCGGCTAACGATCCTGTTTCTCTAGAAATACTTCTAAAAATTGAGAAAAATGGCGTTATTGAAGAGTTGGATTATGAAAAATTACCTAAAATTTCGATAGAGCACGCTTTTACGGAAAATATGAAAAATGTTGGTGTAATTGCTTTAGATATAAATGATTGGGTCGATGTTGGTAACTGGGAAGTGGCAAATGATTTTTTACCAGATCTTTGCGTGAATCAAAACCAAATTGAAATAGCGGGGCAAAATAATAAAGTAAAATTAATCAACCCAGATCGTAAAGTAGCATTTGTGGGTGTATCTGATCTGCTGCTGGTTGAAACTGAAGAGGGTATTTTGATTATCGATCCTAAATATAGTAATAAAGTCAAAGAAGCTGCCGAACACTTTGAACACATGGATGATGATTAATTTGAGATTATTGGTCCTTCAATTATTAAAAAAACTCCCACTTAGGGAGTCTAATATTAGTTAAAGTTTTACTTGAAAGTCTCATGCGCGCGTCTCGTGATGAGAAGTTATTTGCACTATGGTCATGAATTGGCTTTAACAAACCTCAGCAACAAAACTATAAAGTAAAATTATTTGTTAAAATTCAGCCTCTTTATTTTCGACTTCGCCCTGGCATCTGGACTCTTTCACCACGCAAAATTTAGCACACTCAAATTGTTGTACAACAAGCCTATTCTAAGTGGTGTTCTTTGGAAAAGGACAGATTTAAAACATAAATTCGCATTCTTAAAAACACTGAGCTAAAAAAATGTTATCATTTAGCTTGTCCTCAAATTACTACTCGGCAAATATTTCAACTAGATTTTTTACCTCTAAAAGCTTGCACCGGCTTTCGTCTATTTCTTGTACCCATTTGACTGTCACAGCCAATTTTTCCCATTCAATTTTTTGTAAAACTTTTTCAAAATTAAGCTGATCAACAAAGCTTTTAACCTGCATTTTAAGCATAACTTTTTGACCAGGTTGATAACCTTTTTGTTTACGCAAAGCCTGAATAGTTCGCTCGAAATCACGTACAAATCCCTCCAGCATCAAATCCTCATCGATTACTAAATCAATTTTAATTTGAGCAAAGTCAGTATCACTTTCCCACATTTCTCCTGAAACGGCACTTAGTTCTTTAGGTTTTAGATTTGTTTCATCAAGTAACATTTGGGAGAGCTCAGCTGTAAAACCGCTCGAGTTTGCTAAGTTGACTATATCAACGTACAGCGGCTGCCGAACGCGAATATTTTTAGCTTTTCTGATGCTGTGAATTGAGCTTATTAACTCTCTGAGTCCAGCCATCGTCACTACTAATTCTTGTTCTTCTAGTGTGACGGGGTTAAACTCTGGATAGGTGGTCAAGTGTACAGAACTAGGGTCTGCGTCTAAGCGCACCATAGACCAGATTTTTTCAGCATTAAATGGCTGTAGACTAGCCACACTTCTAGCAAATAATTGCATTGATTCAATTAGGCATTTAGCAACCTCAGTACCGTGACTTTCCAGAATATCTTTAGAGCGACGAATATACCATGTCGAAAAGTCGTTGATGTAAGGCTGAATCAATCTAGCTGCTTCACTTAAATTGTATTCAGACATATACTCTTCAAAAGCGCTGACAAAAGTTTTAGTTTTTGCTAGCCACCAAATGTTTAAAGGGTGAAGGTAATTATTTTGCTCGCCTTTTTTAAGAGCTGAGACTTTCTCATTTTTATTCTTATCGCTGTTTTGGGTTTTAGAGGTATTAAAATTGGCTAGATTTTCGGCCTGTTCGGTCAAAACAAATTCTATATATTTTAAACTATTTGATAGTAGCAGCGTAGTTTCTCGGAAAGTCGTCTCGAGATCTGTATCAGAAAACGAAACACTTTCGGCATTTAAAAGCGGTGATGACACTAGATAGCATCGCAAAGCATCGCTGCCATATTTATCGATTAATAAATTTGGATCAGTATAATTTTTCTTAGACTTGCTCATTTTTCGACCATCTTTGGCTAAAATTAAGCCTGTCATATTCACATTTTTGTATGCAGGTTGATTAAAAATTGCAGTTGAAAGCACGTGTAAAACTCTAAACCAACCTCTAGTTTGATCTTGTGCCTCAAAAATCCAATCAGCTGGAATGTTGTTTTCGACAAACTCCTTATTTTCAAAAGGGTAATGCCAAGACGCCCAAGGCATAGAACCGCTGTCCACCCAAGTATCTAATACTTCCGGAATTCTGGTATAAACTTCACGGTTTTCATCTTGTAAAATAATATCATCAATATATGGTCGATGTAGATCCAGCAAGCTAATTTCACCGTGAGGCTCTAAATTTTGATCGACTTTTCGATAGAAATAAAATTCTTTGGATTGTTTTTTACTATCAGCGTGTAAAACCCACATCCAAGTTGTCCACAACTGGCTTTCATAAGGCTCTAGAAGTAGCTGAACTGTGCCGTGCTTTTCAAATAATACCAAAACCTCTTCCAGCATCCCTTGAGCTACTTTAGCAAATTGATCTAGGTCTAAGTTACCCTGCCTTCGCCACTGGGTCAAGTATTTACTACGATGGTGAAGTGCCTGAATCCCAAGCGGAAGTTTGGTCTCGGTATCAGTCATAATAGCCGTGCGACTGCCGAGCTTCGAAGCAGAAATATCAGAACTTACAAACAGTTCAAAAGTGGGATTGACGGCTAGTTTTCTAAGTTTCTCGATGCTATCGACAAATAAAGTTTTACTTTTGTCTTCATTTTGCCAAATAGGGATCGGGTTACCCCAATATCTTTGCCTGGAGATAGACCAATCTGGAGCACTTTCCAGACCCTTTCCAAAGCGTCCATATTTTACACTTTCTGGAAACCAATTAATTTTATGGTTTAGCTCTAAAGCCTTGTCTTTAATTTTAGTCTCGCCTATAAACCAGCCTTCTTGGGCCGTGTAATAAATTTTTTTGCCATCTCGATCAAATACTGGGACGCGGTGAGTATATTTGATGGTTCCGTACAAATAGCCATCGCTTTCTAGACGGTTGATAATTAATTTATTTGCTTGTAGCCAGTACTTACCAGCAATATTTTCAAGATCTGGTGTCAAATCGCTTCTAATTTCACCGTGTTCATTTAGCCCAGCGATAGTAGGTACTCCAAATTGTTTACGGAGGTCAAATTCGACTTCACCGTGAGCTGGAGCAATATGGACTATACCTGTTCCATCAGTGTCAGAAACATAGTCTGCCAAGTGAGTACGGTACATATTGGCTCGTAGGGTCGGATCTTCGACAGTATGGCTGACATCAAAAAGTGGCTCATAGTAGAGTTTATCTAACTCCGATCCTGGAATGGTCACTATTTTTACCGCTTCAACACCTAATTTTTCAAGATACTCTTCGGTGGTTAAATCTTCTTGGTCGGCTATAGCCAGGTTATTTGTCATTGGCGTCGCCAGATAAATTGGAATAATGGCTTTGGCACGACTTTCAGCCACCACAATAATTTCCTCCAATCTAGGTAAATAATACATGCTGTAATCAAAGTCAGCACCTACGTTTAGGCCTACGTTTACAGGTAAAGTCCAAGGTGTGGTAGTCCAGGCCAACAAACTAACCGAGCGTGGATTTTCCAATATTTGCATCAATTGTTTTAAAGTAATTTGATTTTCCCGAATTACTTGTAGTGAATACTCTAATTTTTCTATTTCAGCTTGTTTTTCAGCATCGTCTCTAAAATTATTCCAATCTAAATTATTGAAATCATTGCTCTTTGACTTAAATAATTCACCGATATTACCTTTAGCACTAGAATTTTTACCTGACAATATGTCAATAGCTCTATTAGCCTCGAGTTCTAGTCGATTTTGAGTACTTAGGCTTTCGTTGATTTCATCGATGATTTTACCAGTTAGATTTCTAATAGAATCCTTTTTAAGCTTAAATCGAATAACTGGACTGTCTAAAGTCTCATCCTCGTATTTAACCTCCATAGCAGTGTCAGTATGGCTCAGAGGTACACCCATAGAAGGGGAATACAGGCTAATTCTAAAATCCCGATAAAGTAAACCTTTTTGCCATAGTTGACCTAATCCCCACCAAACTGACTCGATGTAGTCATTGTCGACCGTTCGGTATTGGTCGTCCATATCGACCCAGCGACCGATTCGCTCGATAGTTTTACGCCACTCTTTATCAAAAGTAAAAATAGCTTGTCGGCATCGTTTGTTGTAGTTATCTATTCCGATTTCCTCTTCAATTTGTCGTTTATCTTTGATTTCTAGCTCTTTTTCAATTAAAGCTTCAATTGGTACACCGTGGCAGTCCCATCCCCAGCGGCGTGGCACAAAACGACCTTTTTGGGTTTGATAGCGAAGTACCGAGTCCTTGACCAATGAAATGAACAAATGTCCGTAATGTGGTAAACCAGTAGCAAAAGGCGGTCCGTCCAAGAAAACAAATGGTTTTTTATCTTTGGTCTGTTGTAATGACTTTTCAAATATTTTTTGGTTTTTCCAAAACTCTAAGACTTCTAACTCGGTTTTAAGCATATTAAGTGAATTAAAATTTGTGCGATTTTTGTGCGATATACTATTAGGTACCTAAATTGATCGCAAGTTACATCTAAATTAGAACTATGGGCTTTAGATTGTCAACTTACTCATATTAGTAGACAAAATCTAAAAAATACGATTATTAATATCATAAGTAGTCAAACATCTCAAGCTTTAATGCGAAACTAATAAGTTTGGTTAGTGAAGCCAACTATTTTGTTTGGTAGTACCTCGTGACTTGCTGCGAGCAAGCTTATTTCAAATATATTGATCAAATTTACCATGACTTTAAAGCAAGCTTTACAAATATTTGAGTTAGTTAGCCTTCACGGTCAGGACGCGGCTAGCTTGAAAAAAATCTACTACCGCCTAGCTCAGAAATATCATCCAGATAAAGGCGGTACTTTTGAGGCTTTTATTCTTTTACAAGAAGCGCATCTGTATCTAAAGAAATCGCTTTCAAAAGATTCTACTTTTGATGATCAAAATCAATCTAGCTCAAATCAGAATTACTCAGACTTTCAAGCTAAATATAATCAGATTAAAGATCGTTTCAACGGACTCTTAAACGTGGTGCAAAATTATGAAAATATTTTCAACGCCCAAATCAAAATCATTAATCGTAGCAATGACTCAATTCGGATTTTGTTTGCCAGTCATGACACTCTTAAAAATAATCTACGCTTTGAGCTAAATAAAAACTTGGATCAAGTTAAGAAGAATTATGAAAAAACTTGGTGGGAATACTTTTTACCCACTAGAAAGCTGACTCAAGAGCAATATATCCAAAAAACTAATGCCCTGATTGCAAACTTTAATCAAGCTAATCAAGGCCTAGATGAGGAATTAGTTTCGCAAATGCTCAGGCTGTATCGCGGTTCATTTCAAGATTTGATAAATCTACTAAGCGATATTTAGGATCTAATGATTTGAGTATAAATCCACTTAAAGCAAGATACTTTTATCAAAAACTTACTTTGTTTTAATTTTTATTGTTGAGGTATTAAAAGCTTTAAGAGTTGTATTTTAAACCAAAAATAGGTCATAATAAAAGCTTACTTGACAATGATTTAAAAATATGTAATGAGTTACCTCTAACCAATTTATGATCCAAAAAGTTATAAATTGAGTTTAGAGGACTGCTTAAAGCGATCTTTCGATAAAATAATTTTTCTTCAGGCTGCTGGCATTTAAAACCGCTGGCAAAATGAAAACATTACGAATTATCGTTACTAGTGGGCTAAAAAGCACCCTTGGCTAGCAAGTTAACCACTTGATTTGGTTATAACAGTATTTTGACCTACCAAATTTTGCAAAACTAGGGTTAGAGTCTAAAATGTCTGTATAATAACAGGGTGCTATTAGATTTATTATCACACTGCCTGCAATATGGCAGTATTTTTTTGCCTAATTTTAGTTTTTTCCTCGCAAAACACGGTTTTGTGTAGTTCGAGAGTCCAAATCCCATAGTGGAGCGAAAAGTAAAAACTTAGTTTTTGGATAAAAGTATCATATTGGCATCATTTATTAGCTATACACTCGGCAATTTATTTTTATAACTAATAAGTTTGATTACCGCTGTGAAATATTAAGCACATAAATAAGCACATGAATGTTTCGTGACTCGGTGGAAGGTAGTTTACTCTAAGAGTATAGCTATTGGGCAATGCGAGATTTTGTAGTTAGTTTTAAGAAGTGTCCAGTATTAAACACATATGACACTAATCCTTAGTTTTATGCTAAGATTAAGTCACTATGTTTACTTCAGATGATAAATACAAGATACTTCGACATT
>JAYUNN010000004.1:0-8366 GCA_043761585.1 bacterium | reverse complement strand
ACTTTCCCACCAAGAGTCAAAAGTATCGGTTTCGATTTTGCCACGGATTTCGCCCATTAGATCGAGATAAAATTCGAGATTGTGTAACGTGGCGAGCCTGAAAAATAGCAGTTCTTGAGCTATAAATAAGTGTCGAAGATAGGCTTTAGAATATCGGCGCAGCACTTCAAAACGGGAATTTGGGTTTATGGCCGAAAAATCAGCCTTAAATTTTTGGTTTCGAATTCTGTAGGTAGTGTAAGTGTGGTCATCGAGTCGATAAAATAATCCACCGTGGCGCGCGTTTCGAGTTGGCATAACGCAGTCAAACATATCAATTCCGCGAGCGACCATTTGCACCAAATCTTTAGGTGTCCCTACTCCGAGTAAGTGTTTTGGTTTGTACTCCTCTAAAATTTCGGTTTGAGTAAAAACCTGGGTGTACATGATTTCCTCTGGCTCACCACCGTTGGCGACCCCGCCGATAGAGTAACCTGGAAAATCTAGCTCCATGGTTAGTTTAGCTGATTCAAGCCGTAAATCATTAAACTGAGCACCCTGTGGAATTCCAAAAAGATTATTTTTATGATTGGTTTGGCGGCGGATATTTTCAAACTCAGCTTGGCTACGCTTAGCCCAGCGAAATGTGCGCTCCATAGCTGCTTTGGCGGTGCGATGATCGACCTCAGCTGGCAAACATTCATCCAAAACTAAAGCAATATCTGAGCCGATGATACTTTGAATACCCATCGAGATCTCGGGTGACAAAAATCTAGTTTCGCCATTTAGATGAGATTGAAATTTGACTCCCGCTTCAGTAAACTTGCGGATTTTCGCCAATGAAAAGGCTTGAAAACCACCTGAATCTGTTAGTATAGGCCTGTCCCAACCAATAAATTTGTGCAAGCCTCCCGCTGCTTTCATGATTTCCATATCTGGCCTTAGCCACAGATGATAGGTATTACCCAATATAATTTGAGCTTGAAGTTGTTCTAAATCTTCGAAAGTTAGACTTTTGACTGAGCCGACTGTACCAATTGGCATAAAAATCGGCGTTAGGACATCGCCGTGCGGCAAGGAAATTACACCAGTTCGAGCTTTACTATTTTGAGATTTGTGCTTGATTTTAAAAATAGACATTGGAAAATTATTGATTTGTTGTGATTAAAAATCATTAACTATATTTAGAGATTTTGTATTATCCCTATGCTTTTTTTCGATTCATTGGTGATAGTTGTAGACAGTTTTAAAGCTTAGTCGAAAGATTCGATGTTTGTCAAAACCAACTTTGGTAAAAGAGTGCCAGATTCTAAAACTCACGTATTGATTGATATTATGGCGATTAAATAACCAAAACCAAAAATATTGTAAAGCAAAAATCGGATAAAAAAGAATGGACAAAATCTCAAAAACCATTTTTAAAAGACTTTTAAACCAGTTATTTCGGTATTTAAAGCTATTTAAAAAAATATTGTTGCTAAAATCTAGCTGGGGATCAATGTCTCGCTCCGAAAAAACCTGTCGTCTGGCTAAATAGCCAAGCAAACCTAAATTTGGTGAAATATAAGTATCTAAATCCACACTTTGATCAACTATCAGACCTAAATCGAATTTAACTCGCGCACTATTTTTATAGTCGAAATAATGTTTTTGTAGCCAAATCTCTAGCTTTTTAAGACCTAAAAATCCAGCCAAAAGCCAAAAATAATGAATCAAAAACGGATGCACATCGCGCCTAATAATTTTAAAGTAGATTTTGAGCCAAAAACGAGTAATAATCGTAGTTGAAACTCCTAAAAATGGTTTTGAAACTAAAATTAAATCAATGTCGCTAGACGGATTACTCTGATCCAAGACGGCTGAATAGGCTATAAAAACCTTGGCCACAAACGGAAAATAAAAAATATTTGCGATTTGACTTTGGACTTCATAAATTTTCTCAAACGAAATATTTGATTTGGCTGCACTGACCCAGCTGGGATTGGAGTTTAAAAAGCTAATTGGCTGATATAAAATACCATTTTCGATACAAATATTCCAGTTTATGGATTTGTAGTTTTGAGTAATTTTGGAGTATAAATCATAAATTTTACCCGAAGAAAGTTTTTCAAAATCTAGATTAAATGCCAGTTTAGAATTTGAGATGCTTTCCTGAAACTGACTAGGAAAAAGTCCTGTAAAATGATACGCCCACACAAAAGAAACCCCAGTTTGACGTGGGGTAAAGCTATAAACAATTTGATTTAAATTAAAATTAGATTTTAGCATGTTGTTTTAAAAACTCAATAATTTCTTGATTATTTTGCTGACCCCAAACTTGGTAAATGATGCTACCGTCGGTATCGATTAGAAACACGCCCCGTTTGGTACCAATATTACCAAATATTGACTTAATGGCCCCGTATTGCTGGGCGATTTTGCGACCTTCGTCGATCAAAAGTTCAAATGGAAAACTGTAAGTATCTGTAAAACGAATATGCATTTCGGCGTTATCTTGGCTCAGGCCAAAAACTGTCACATTTGCCTCCTTGTACTCGCTATAGACATCACGAATGCCGCAAAGCTGGGCGGTACAGCCGCTAGTCATATCTTTTGGATAAAAAACCAACAAAACTTTTTGGCCTTTCGATAAAATATTACTTAAATTTATTTTTTCACCACGCAGGGTGTAAGCATCGAAGTCTGGAGCAAGGTCGCCAACTTTTAGATTTATTTTTGAATTAATTAATTTTGTGTTATCAGACATAGTTTTATTTTAAATAAGTTTTTATAAGTTTGGATTATAGAATATACCCACTAAAATAGTTTTCTTGCTCTCAAAGAGTCATTGGCTAAATGCTACAAATATTAAAGAGAACTTTGAAATATTACTTCTTCTATTCTTCTGTAATAAATTTTTGCTTGCACAGAAACGAGATATTGAAAGTATGCATCAGTTTACCTGATTTTAATAAACTTATAGATACTTCCAGTAAAGCCGTGGGTAATCAAACTTTTAATGGTGCTGGTAAAAGTTTAATTGGACTTACGGTGCTGGAATCTGTGGTTTTTGTCAACTCTTTAAAGATCGCGACCGTCAACAATATCTTGGCTAGTATTTCTCACATTTTCTCTATAATTTGGCGGTAGTGGATTTGGAATATACTGATTTGGGTTGATTTGATTTGGGCTAAAATTTGGACCTCGGTGACGAGGAACACCGTTTTGATTTAAAACTTCAGATGCTACGGGAATATAAATACGGTTATTGTCAGCTTCTATTTGCCGAGTTTCCATGATCACTTTATGGGTTTTAGCTGGGTTTGGGATATTTTTAAAGACGAAACCGCTGGTGTTTGAGCTAGCACTGGCGGCAGTTTGGATGATCACATCGCCAAAATTAAACATGGTAGCTAAAATACCGTTTTGTTTGTGAGTAGCATCTTCAATTTTATCATAACTTAGCTCATTGACTTCGCGGCCAAAAAGCCCAGTTTGAGACACATCTATGATACGGTCGGTAGTAACTATCTGGACGCTGAGATAAAAATCGTGAAATTTTATCAAAAATGCTGCAATTAGTAAAATATTTATGGAGTGATAGATAACATCTAAAATAGAGCTAAAATCACCTACAAACCTAGATAAAACCGATCTAACCAAAGTGGCGAACAAAAAAAACGCCACAAAACCTATGATTTTAAAGAGCAATATAATGATATCTTCGCGTAAAACTAAAATAATATCCTCTTTTTCGTCGATCGGATTTGGGAAGAATTTATTTTTCCAGATACTACTATCTTTTTCAGTGTGAGACATATACATTTTTAAATTTAAATCTGTAAGAAGTTAATTTAATCTTACTTTAATTTTTTACTCAGCTAATTTAAATTCAGCTGTTAGTTCTTCTACTTTTTTCTTGTCACCAAAAACCAAAACCCCAAGCCAGCCAATTTCGGCAGCATTTTTAGATTCTTGAGCTTCTTTCACTTTTTGATCACTTGGGCTATCGCGCATCTCTTCGGTAAAAATAGTCACGGTTAGTTCGGGATCCAGATCAGCCAATTTTTTTAGTTCGAGTAATTTTACTCGTTGAGCTGTAGTTTTCATTAAAATAGCGTGTTGAATATTCATTGGTATAGCCTCGCCATCTTGGGTGTTGGTATGATCCATCCAGATTAGCTCTTTACCTTCTCGTGCGCCCAATGAAGCTGATAAATGAGCCGCAGCGTTTAGTTTTGTCCAAAGTGGAATCTCAGGAGTGTCTAAAATAATAGCGTGAGCCACTTTAGTTTCTTTACTTTTTGAGTTATTTTCCATTTCTTGAGTGCGGATATGTGGAAAAGTGACGCATTCTCGGATGTGCTTACCTAGTAAAAATGAGACCATTCTTTCACTCATACCAAAGCCCGAGAGCGGCGGTAAGCCATATTCTAAGGCTTTGACATAGTCTTCGTTCATAAATTGAGCCTCATCATCGCCAGCGTCTCGAGCACTTTGCTGATCCAAGAGTCGTTCATATTGATCCTTTGGGTCATTTAACTCAGAAAAACACTTTCCGAGCTCTTGCCCACCAGCGATGATTTGCCAGCGATGCACCAAGTCGGGCTGCTGCGGATCTCGTTTGGCAAGTGGCTCCAAATCTACAGGTTGTAAAATCAAGAACATTGGGTTTACCATAAACGGCCGTGCTACTTTTTTATAGATTTTATCGATTAAATTTGCGATCGAAGTACCTTTTTCGATTTCAATACCTTCGTTTTTAGCTATATCTAAAAGCTGTGCATAGTTTTTACCTTCCAAATTGATTTCGCCATTTTTATAGAAATTTTTTGAAAAATAGCGCACAGCCTCAAAATATGGAATAGCAGGCCAGCCGTCAGTCACTTGCCAACCAAGTTTTTTGGCCTCGGTATCAGTAAGCCAGGTGCCCCAATTGATAGAATTGCCATTGTAGTCGATTTGCTCTAGTTTTCCTAGTAATTCTTGGGCGATTCGCCGATATACTCGGACCGTAAAGGGCATAGCGTCAAAATAATTGGAATAAGTCCAGTACCACTCAATTTGAGTGTATTCCTGCAGGTGAGTTGGGTCACTGCCTTCGTTTCTAAAAATACGTCCAATCTCAAAAACTTTTTCAAATCCACCTGCGATCAATTTTTTTAAAGGTAATTCTAGCGAGATTCGCAGATACATTTCCTGATCAAGCTCATTGTAAAAGGTCTTAAAAGGCTTGGCGTCCGCGCCACCAGGCGTAGACTCGAATATAGGACATTCTACCTCTAAAAAACCCTCATTTTGCATCTCTTCACGCCATATTTGCCAATATTTGGCTTTGGCTCGGATGATATCACGCACTGACAGACCATTATCATCTTTAGTATTCATTTTTATATCGGCCACACGGTCAAGATATCGCGCTTCGATGTTACTATAGTCTAGTTTTTCTGGTAGTGGTCGCAGAGTTTTTGTGAGGATTTCAAAGTTTTCGACAAATAAACTTGGTTCACCAGAGTTTGAGTATTGCAAAATTCCACTTGCTTGAATATAGTCACCTTCGTCAAAAAATTCCTTGAAATCAGCAAAATTAAGAGCAGTAATTTCCGGCTCGTCGTTTTGAATCTTTGAAAATGATACTTCATCTTTTGTGTCTGTACTATCTGTATTATTTGAATTTGTAGCACTCAGTGATTCTGGTGACTGAGTGGGGTCAGTAGGCTGGGTTTCTAAACTGTCCTTTTTAAAAATAAATTGAAATCCCTCTGGGCAGGACTCGTCTTCCACCGTCGCAAAAGCAATTTTTCCACTGACTCGTTTAGATTTGATACGACCGGCTAATATCACATTTTGATTGGGTTTTAGATTTAGTTCTGGCAGCTCTTCTAGCTCTTCTAAATTAAAACTATAGTCATCGCCGCGGCTCGGAAGCAGCTCCTCTTTGAAAGTTACTCGTAAATCTTCGGTATATTTGCTCAAGTCTGGTAGCAAGGCTCGGGCTTCATCCAAAACAGCTCGCTCGAATTCATTTTCAAAACCTAAGGCATCAAAATCTAATCCGTCACTGATACGCCTCATGTAGATCTTATTTTCAAGCATTTGTACCAAGCTCTCTGGAAATAAAATATCAGTCAAAAAATAATCTAGAGTGCCCAAATCTAGATCTTCGGTAATTTTGGCGAGATCAAATTTATGCACAAAATCAAACCAAAACTTGACAAAACCAAGAGTAAAATCCCGTTTGCTATCCGGTGTATAAGGGTCGTGGCCCATAGCTTTGAGCTTGGTAGCTTTTTCGAGTCGCAGTTCTTTTTGAGTTTCTACAGAAGAAAAAGATACTCCAGTTTTAGAAGGTGCTGGAGCTGAGTTTGGTTCTAGAAAATTAGGATTGGTCATAAATTTGCGAAGTCAAAGCGAATAACAACTTCAATTGAGGACTTTGTGTCGATTTTTGTCAAAAATAAGTTGATAGACACTAACTTTATAATTTTTCTTACAGTAAAGCCTAAATACTGCAAAGCTATGGCTGCTATTTTTGTCCACAATAAATTCCAATAAAATCTATACAAAATTTGTACTGTATAAGTAATTGATTTAGCCTAAGTTTGTACCCAAATTCGAGCCTAAATTTACCGCTTAGACTTTACAAAAAATGGCAAAAAACCCACTCTCAAATTACACAGATAATTTATGCCCAATACTCAAAACATCGATCACAGACTAGCCACGCTTATAAACAATTTGGCAACCGATTTCTCACTTGACAAGCTTTCCAAATCACCAGCTCGATTTGATATGCAAAAACTGACATGGTTTAATCGAGAATATCTCAAAATGCTAAGTTTAGACGAATTTTGCACCCGAGCCGCTGAGCTCAAACTGGATTATCGGACTACAGACTCAAAACTTAGAGTAGGTGATTACGTGTATTTGGTGGATTTTAAGACCCAGAAAACTTTCACTCAAATTATTGGGGCGTACAATCAAAACGTGACCAACGAGCTCTGGTATCATCAGCTGGGCGGCGGCCGAGAAAATGGCGAGGATTCTATGACGTGTGTTGCACGTGAGACACTGGAAGAGACTGACGGTAAACTTGTTTTAGACAAGACCAAATTGATTAAAATAGCAACTTTTCATTCATTGCATCCAGAACCAAAAGAGAGTGAAAATCCTGATACTAAAGGTCGGGAAATTTATGAGGGCTTAGAACAAAACATATATTTTTACGAGTTTGATCAGGGTGAATTTGGTGAGTATCAAAACAGTGAAAATGCAAAATTTGAATGGGTTGATTTGACTATGGTTTTGGCTAAAAACGATTACTTAACTTATCCAATTTGGAAAGCTTTTTGTATTCAAAATGATTTAGCTTGTGTTCAGCCGAGCCAGGAAATTTTGACTCAATATTTAGCATGGCAATTAGATAAAAATCGTGTTAGTACTTTAGTTGAGTTTGGGACTGAGAGCCAGACCATCTTAAACTGGCAGCAGCCAAGTGTGAGTGAAATCACCTGGAAAAAAATTACTGAAACTCAGAGTTTAGAAAATTTACATGAAATTCAAAAAACAATTGAAAATTTACAAAACAGTTTTGAGTTTAATATAAAGCAAGAACAGGCAAATTTATTTGAGATTGTCAAAAAAGAAATTTATTTTAAAAGTGATAAAAAAACCGAGGCCGCGCTTTCGGATCTAGCGAGCAAATGGGAAACTGAGCTAAAAAAATGGCTGGCTGAAAATGGTAAAGATGCTGGTTCGTATTTTTGGCCGCTGAGAGTAGCACTATCTGGAAAGCAAAAATCCCCAAGTCCATTTGAAATTTTAGCTATTTTAAGTCCAAATGAAGTAAGTCGTCGCCTGAGTAGTTTCTAATTTAAGGTATAAAATTAGCTTTGATATTTTTAATCAAATTTTAGTGCTGAATTTAAACAGTGTTTTATATTTCAACGGCTAAGCTATAAAAACAAAGTGCGCAAAATGCATTTTCAAAAAATCCGATTGTTTTATTATGGAAGAGGGTAAATACCCCGAAGCTTACTTCGCACTCTTTTCATAACAAGCTTGGCGAACGAAGTGAGCTTTTCCACTAGGAATACCTCGTAGCTTGCTGCGAGGAAGCTTATTTTCCCGCCAGTTCGCACTGGCATTTACACTTCTTGACTACACAAAACTAGCTTTGTGAGAAAAAAATTAGGCTTTATATATTATTTTTCAAGCCTCAATCAATCTAATTTGACGATTATGGTTTTTAAAAGCGTTTAAGTAAAACTAACACAGCGGTTGCGAGCTATTTTTCAGTTTTAAAATCTCTTTGTCCAGTATTAAACACATATGACACTAATCCTTAGTTTTATGCTAAGATTAAGTCACTATGTTTACTTCAGATGATAAATACAAGATACTTCGAC
>JAYUNN010000003.1:0-44236 GCA_043761585.1 bacterium | reverse complement strand
TTTTAATACAGAAATTATTCTTTCAAAGAATATGTAAAACCCCAATTAAGGGGTATATCTGATATCTTGAAGGGTCAATTCGCGAAAGCTCAAGCATTTTTAAAAAACACGTCATGACCAGAATTTATAAGGTAAGTACCAGTATAAAATACATTTAGAACTATCCAAAACTCTAGAACCCAATAGTTGTAATTATTCAATGGAAGTTTGCCAAGCATGTAAAAAATAATTGTAATTGATATGTAAATGATACTAAAAAGCAAGTTTAATAGTAAGGTGATACTAAACCAAAAATTCTTTCGTTTTACAGAAGATCCAGTCGGAACCCAAGCCATATTAATTCCAAATATAGTGTGTACTAGAGCCATGGCGTAAGAGGCAAATGCTGCAAATCTGCTAATTGCAATTCCAGTTCTGGGGTAATAGGATCTTGTTAGTGGGATAATAACAAAACTGAAAAATATATAAGGAAGGAATGGGATTGTATTTTGTATATTTATTTTATCAAAGTGGTTCCAAAGTACCACAAATATCAAAAACGGCATATAGTATGAAAACAATGATGTGATATAGTATAGAAAACCGGATATATATGTTATTTTAGTCTTAAATGGAATGGGGGCCTTCCAGAAAAGTTTGTTTGTCATTAAACTCATACTGCCCTTACACCATCTATATTGCTGTGTAAAAAATGAGGTATGGCTTTCAGGACAAAACCCTTCTGCTAAAATGATTGCTTTAAACACTACTTTATAACCTTTATTTAATAACAAGACTCCTGTCCAAACATCTTCACTGTGCTCAATTTGAGCTGTACCACCAATTTTCTCCAATGCAGTTCTTCTGTAAACTGCGTTGGTTCCGACACAAATTGCGCCCCCAACTTCATTTCTACTTGGCTGAATGATCTTATAAAAACCTTCTTGGTTAGCAGCTGCTCCATATTCTAACCAGCTTCGGTCATGAATTGATTTGTGAACTTCAAAGTGTTGCGGAGTTTGTAAGATACCAATTTTTTCATCTAATTCTAGATATGGAACAGTCTCATTTAGAAATTCAGGGATAGGCGCAAAGTCCGCATCAAAAATGACAATATATTTATTATCTGAATTTTGAAAACCAAATTTTAAATTGCCAGCTTTTTTCATTTCACCTTTGTTTGGCCTAGAAAGATAATTAAACCCATATTGTTTGGCTAGTAATTCTGCCTTATTATCATCCTTGTCATCCAATATATGAACTTTAAAATTAGGATAATCCAATTTACTTACATGATACCAAGTTCTTTCCAAAATAGAAATTGATTCCCCGCATATTGGCAATAGAATATCTACAGAAGGTTTGTTCGGAGTTAATTTAAATTTTTCAACTACTTTGAGGTGATTATGTAAATCAAATTTCTTATACATTAAATTAATACCGTAATTAACTAAATAGTACATAGTTGATGCAACTAAAAATGGACCAAAAGCTACCCAATATATCCAATTCAAGTTAAAAAATATTGCGTATCCATATAAACTAATTAGCCAAGTAATAATACCGAAAAGGTAAGTCAATTTAATCCAAAATGGATTCGCTTTGACATAGCTATATTTATCAAAATTTTCACTGTGGACGGACCTCTCACTTACAGGCTTAGGTATATAAGGCTTATATTCACTTACGAGTTTCAAGTCGGAATTAGCGACTTCTAAATTTAACTGATCTGGATTCATAAAAAAATTCTTGCACGTTTAATTTGGCACATTTAAGCTGGTGCTTTATACGAGCCTTGTCAATGCTACTGTAAAAAAACATTTATCCTTAATGAAGCTATTTAATCACTCTTTGCGGAATGTTTTATAATTATATTGTCATATCGCAAAATTTAAACTATAATTTTAGATAAATATTTAGTCTGTGACACAAAAAAATAATTTTCAATTGGGTTTAAAATTTAAGTTTTTTGTTTTCGCGCTTATAGTTATAATAATTTTTGGACTAGTGAAATTTAATAGCGATATCTCAAAAGCTCGCCACGGCAAAATCGGCTCAGGTGTAACCAATATTGATAGCCTTTACGGGGTTTCCGACCGACTCGAAATCGGTACAGCTGTACGTGCTGAAAACTTTGACGATCCCAATTATACCAAAATATTAAACAAAAACTTCAATCTTATCACACCCGAATATGAGATGAAATGGGCCTTTATAGAGCCAAAACAAGGTGAGTATGATTTTTCAAAAACTGACAAAATCGTGAATTTTGCTGTAGAAAATGATAAAGCCATCCACGGTCACACTCTAATCTGGCACACTAATATACCAAATTGGGTAGAAAAATATATTGAGTCTTTACCCTCAAATCAACGCAGTGAAGCTCTATCAAATATTTTAAAGGATTATATCACGACTATAGTAACTAGATATAAAGGCAAAATCGCTACTTGGGATGTCATAAATGAAGTCTTGGCCCAAAAAGATGCCGAAGCAGTTAGCTCAGATAATCCTTTTAGGGCTGCGAGTATTTTACAAAAATATCTCCCCGATAGCAACGGAAATGGCATTCCTGATTATATTGAGTTAGCTTTTAAATTTGCCCATGATGCAGACCCAAAAGCCAAATTATATTATAATGAATACAATATCGAATATTTAAAAAAAGATGTTTTAGCTCTTAAAGATGACCCCAGCTGGTTTCCGATCAAAAATAAATCTGAAAATGCGTTTAAACTAGTTTCGGATCTACTAAAAGCAGGTGTACCCATAGATGGTATAGGTATTCAAGGTCACTTTACCCAATTAGGATCATTAAATTCAGGGCTATTGCAGTTTGAGACACTGCCTAATTACCCACTATATAAAACTCTTAAGATGTATCAAGAAATCGGTGTCGAGAGCCGAATAAGTGAAATGGACGTAATAGTGCATGCCACTCCACCCAACACTCCTTCTGAAAAAGATTTAGAAAATCAAGCTATAACCTACAGCAATTATTTGTTTGCTTGCAGTCTGGTTGAAAATTGCAAAAGTTTTACAGTGTGGCAGTTTTCGGACAACTCTGTATGGTATGGCAGCGATTACGCGGGCACTAAAGCAGAATATTACCCAAATTTATTTACTCGAGATTGGAAACCAAAACAAGCGTACCACGCCGTTGCAGAAATGCTAAATATTTTATCTAAATCAAATCAGAATGTTAAGTGATACTAAATAATAATGCCTGAAACAAGTATTTTCAAACTTAAATAATCTTATGCAAACCATTTGTAATAGAATCAAACTGAAACCAAATAGCCTGGATCATGTAACAGCTTGGGCTAAAGAAATCAACAATCGATCCGCCGAAGTATATCAGACTTTGATTGACGAAGACGTGATGATTGAGTGTGCTTTTCTTGAACACGCTATCGACGGTGATTATCTGATCTATTTTATCAAGGCCGAGAGTCTGGCTAAAATGCGTGAAGTCGCAGCTGCTTCGACTCATTCGATCGATATTTTTCATAAAAAGTTTAAATCTGACTGTTTTGATGGCGGCACTAAACTTGAAATTCTAATTGATTTAGATCGATATTCTGCAAATTTAAGTTAAAAGTACGACTGACTTCTTAAAATAGAAATGTGGCTTATATTTTCAGGCTTTGGTGCAAATGAGCTTCCTAGTCGCAAGCTAGAAACTATCCCAGCTCGAAGAAGCTGGCTTTGCTAGTTAAGCTTGTTTGTTTAGTAGTAGAATTGTAGTACTAAGTGTTTAGGTCCGCTGATAGACTTTCAAACAAAAAACTCCCAAAATGGGAGAATTTAAGTCTTAAATATTTAACTTTAAATTAAGTTTAAATACTGTTAGATATTGTGTTTTACCTCAATTAAACGATTGATTTTAACTAGTCTTTCGCCCCGAGCTGCTGCTCCAGTTTTGATAAACGGACTCTGTGACGCAAGCGCTAAATCAGCGATAAAGCTATCTGTGGTTTCGCCACTGCGATGACTGATAACTGTGCTGATATCGTGGGATTGAGCCAGAGAAATCGCTGCACAAGTCTCTGAAACTGAACCAATTTGATTTAGTTTAATCAAAATTGAATTGGCGATACCTTGATTGATGCCAATATCCTGCAAACGGCTTACATTTGTCACGAAAAGATCATCGCCCACAAGCATAATTTTTTCACCTAGATCTGTAGTCATAGACTTCCAGCCGACTAAATCATCTTCACTCAAACCATCTTCGATTGAAATTAGACCATATTTTGAAGTAAGCTTGTCATACTCAGCAATCATGCCAGACGCGTCTAAAACAAGATCTTGATAATAGTATTTATCTGCTTCGTAGCTAGTTCCAGGCATTTCTTTGATAGATTTACCATAAAACTCCGAGGCCGCTACATCTAATGCTAGATCACAGTTTTCAGCGTGACCTGAGACAGAAATTGCCTCTTTGATGGTATCTAAAACTTCTTCACTAGTTGGGATTTTAGGTGCAAAACCACCTTCGTCGCCCACAGCTACAACCATACCTTTAGATTTTAGAATTTTCTTCAATGCCTGATAAACTTCAGCCGCAATCTGAGCTGAAACTTCGATGTCTCCTGATTTTGGGACTATCATAAATTCTTGGATCGAGATACCGCTGTCAGCGTGGCATCCACCATTGACGATATTGCACATCCAGCGTGGAAACTCAAACTCACCCGAAGTTAATTTTGGAGCATTTTCTGGGAAATATAAATTTGCCAAATATTGGTATAGCTCCACTTTTTCAAGAGCTGCAAACGCACGGTGAGCTGCCATAGAGACTGCCAAGATAGCATTAGCACCCAAAGTACTTTTAGTTAGGCTTGGATCAAGGGCTAATATACTTTGGTCCAAAATTTTAGCATCCTCAAACTCTTGATCTAAGATCGCTGGAGCAATTGTATCTAAGATATTTTTGACTGCTTTAGTGACTCCTTTGCCACCATAGGCGTTTTCACCGTCGCGTAGTTCGAGGGCTTCATGAGAGCCTGTGCTAGCTCCTGATGGCACACTGGCTACAGCTTTGATACCGTCGACTGAAACTTCGCATTGCACTGTAGGCAAGCCGCGCGAATCTAAAATTTGATACGCTTTGATATTTGTAATTTTTGCCATATAAATAATTTGTTTGGATTTAGTTCCAGTCAAAATTTTTATTGAAAGTTCTGATTTTAGTCAAGCTAATTTCTCTAAATTTATTTAGCTTGCAAATCATAATTGTTTAGTTTAAGCACTCCGATCACTTTGTACTAAAATAAACTGCCCAACTTTATTTGCCACTGCCGCCACGCCTTTCAAAAAATGGCTTACGGCTCAAGGTGCTGGCTGGCTTAACTGGGCTAAAACCACGTGGATTTGGGACTCTAGCTTGAGTGGTTGGCTGAGATTGAGGTTTTCTAGCTCCATTTCGACTAAATAATTTTGGCTTAGCTGCGGGCTTGCTTGGGATATTATTGACCAGTGGAAAATTATGCTCACTTATTACCGGGATTTTTTTACCAATTAACTTTTGAATATCAGCTAAATACTCTTTCTCATCTACATCGCAAAATGCAATGGCGATACCACTGGAGCCAGCACGACCAGTTCGACCAATGCGATGCACATAGGATTCTGGGATATTTGGTAGTTCATAGTTGAAGACGTGAGTGAGCTCATCGATATCGATACCGCGGGCAGCTATATCAGTGGCTACCAGGATGCGAGTCGCTTTAGATTTAAAATTCTCTAGGGCACGCTGCCGATTATTTTGAGATTTATTACCGTGGATAGCTTCAGCTTTGATGCCAGACTGGAGCAAATCTTTGACCACTTTGTCAGAGCCGTGTTTGGTACGCGCAAAAACTAAGGCTCGTTCGATCGTCTTATCTTTTAAAATCTCTATAAGTAAATGTTTTTTATTGCCTTTGTCTACAAAATAAACTACCTGATCGATAATTTCGGCAGTACTCGAGACAGGTGTAACTTCGATTTTGACTGGATCGACCAAAATTGACTTGGATAGCTCCACAATAGCCTGGGGCATAGTGGCTGAAAAGAACAGATTTTGTTTTTTAGCAGGTAAATGCGTAATGATTTTTTTGACATCGTGTACAAATCCCATATCTAGCATCCGATCGGCTTCATCGAGCACAAAAAACTCCAAATGACTTAAATCAACTAAATTTTGTCCAATCAAATCTAGAAGTCGTCCAGGAGTAGCAATTACAATCTCTACGCCGGTTCTTAAAGCTTGAATTTGAGCTTTATCACTGACGCCACCAAAAATTACCTTAGTTGTTAGATCAAGATGCTGCCCATAACTTTGAAAATTATCATCGATCTGGGTAGCTAGTTCTCGAGTCGGTGTCAAAATCAGACACTTTATCTGCTTTTTAGAACTAGGACTTAAATTTGGTTTATTTTGGGATAAAAGCTGGATTATAGGAATCGCAAATGCTGCTGTTTTACCCGTTCCTGTCTGGGCCACACCCAGCACATCTCGTTTTTGCAAAATTAGTGGTATAGCTTGGGCTTGAATCGGGGTCGGATTGGTGTAGCCTTGCACCTCTAAAGCTTTTAGAATAGGCGAAACTAGGTTTAGATCGTGGAAAGTCATATGTAAAAGATATTGCTCATATCAAAGTTGTGAGTGAGTCTTGGATTTATAAAATGACTTTTTTTACTTATTGTAAAGCCGTTTTACTCAGTCCAGCCACATTATCGACAAAATATAATCAAATTTTTACTAAAATCACCAACTCAATCTTTCGATCACAAAAACCAACTCTGTCTTAAATTCTAATTTAGTGCTTTTTGTCTTAAAATCAAGCTTTGTGACCAGCTCTTCAAACCATTTGCAGTAAAACTCAGTCATATTTTTACTTTTTCGACCCAAACTAAAAACTGGAAACGAAACTACCACAAACTTATTTGAGATTTTATTTAAAAGATCTAGCCCAGTTCCCTTTCGTTGTTGCTCTAATGTGGGTAAAAGTTTTAAAAGTAGCACCAAATCGGCATCTTTATCTTGACTGACATCCTGATAAAAAATACTTGCAGTTTGACTTTTAAACTCATTTTGGGCTTGAAATTTAGCAAATAATTCATTTAAAAAGCTAGTTTGATCCAGATCGATGTCATAGCCTAAATACTCAAATTCAAACTCCGATTTTAGTTTAAAATCTAGTAAACTCAGTCCATTTAAGCCACAGCCGTACTCGACAATTTTTTTGACACCGCTAGTTTTACTCAAAATTTCCGTCCAAAATCCTGGCAAAAGCTGATATCGCTCCGCAGTCGAAGAGTGCAACTGCATAATCTGCTCCAAATCAGTCAAATTTAGTTCGGACCTAGATAAAATTTTGTTAAAATTTGGATTTGCGTCGTAAAAAGCACCCCAAATCTGATGTAATTTATTTTTGACTTCTTTGACTACAATTTTAGAGCTGTATTTTGGAAATAAGTTTAAGACCACGCCTCGAATTAGCTCAATATCAAGCTTCGAATAATTTTTACTTTTTAAGATTTCAGAGACTATCTCATCAATTTTACTCTGATTTGGATTGTTTTCAGGCATTTTTAAGGCTAGTTTGGCTCATGTCACGCATATCTACGACCTCATCTGTCTCATCAACTATTTCACCAACTAATTCTTCCAATACATCTTCGAGAGTGACTATTCCAGTTGTGCCACCAAACTCATCGACTACTTGAGCGATATGAGTTCGTTTTTTTTGAAACATGATCAATAAATTATCGACTTGAGTGTCTTCTTTGATGGACAGCACAGGATGTGTAAAATCTAGTGGTGTTTTGTCACCCTGACCTTCAGCAAGTGCCTGCAAAATCTCTCGCAGTAGCACAAAACCACGAATATCATCGTAATCTTCACCAAATACTAAAAGCCGACTATGTGATAATTTATAAACGTCTTCTTTTTGTTGGTTTAAAGTCAAATCGGCGTCTAAAGCATCAATTTTAACTCGAGGTGTCAAAATATCGTAAGCCGTTTTATCATTCATCTTAAACACATTTTGAATCAATTGCTGCTCGTCTCTTTCGATGCTCATCTCTTTAAGCCCTTGACTTGTCATAAACAAAATCTCATCTTCAGACACAAAATGTTGCGCACCTTGCCCAAACATCATAAAACTTAGTTTGTTTAGCACAAATAATAGCGGTGAAAAGATGCTCGAAAGAAAAATTACCACTTTTGCGATAAAAATTCCAAGATTTAGTGCATTTTTTTCACCAAAACTTTTGGGCAGCACTTCTCCAAATAAAATAATCAAACAAGTAAAAATGCTCGTAAAAATCGCTAAACCGACATCGTCAAATAAATCATGAGCCACCACACCAATTAAAATTGAACCAACCACATTGAAAAGATTGTTCATAATCACCAAGGTACCTATGGTGTTCGACATATTGTCTTTGAGGTGCAGTAGGTTTTTGACTTTAAGATCACCTTGCTTTAGCATGGACTCTAGCTTCATGTGCGGTACAGAGAAAACCGCCGCCTCACTTGCACTACAAAACGCCGAACCAAACAACAAAAATAGAGTTAAAAATAACAAGCTGATCATATATAATAGCAAAACATTGTATCATAATTTTGGTATAGTCAAGTTTTGAAACCAAAAAGGTTGCTTTTATAAGACGTTTAAGTAGCCCCAATTTAATTTTAAAATTCAGTCAGTAAATCTTGAATAAATTGCTCGATTCCAGCTAAATCCTGTGTATAGCCGCTCACATCTGGCAGGGGCTGACCTTGACCAAGCAGCATAATTTTACTATAAACTACCTCAATTAGTTTTGCTAAGTCATTTGCTTCCGTATCCGTGATTGGTGTGCTCAAAATTGTAGTTTGGGACTCTTTAAAAGGAATATCCAAAAATTCTAGACTACCTTGATAGACTTTGTATTTGCTGAAATCTCGCGAATTTTCTACTAAAAGTTTATAAAAAACCAATTGTCGTCGATAATTTTGCAACTTTACTGCAGTGTCTAGTGCTGAATCAGCCCACTTAGTGTGAGCTTTACCAGTTTTAAAATCCACAACTTCCAATTCACCCGAATTTGGTCCAAAAATTATTTTATCTATTTTTCCAGTGATCTTGGCTTGACCAAGTGTGACACCTTGACCTTTAAAATCCTCTTCGGTGCGATCACTAAAACGAAAAGTTTTACTTCTGTTTTGATAGTAAAGGGATAAATTTGCAATGCCTTTCTCCATAAAAATTCGCTCATCTTTTTGCAGCAATCTCTGATCTAAAAGACTGATTCTAAACTTTTCGAGTAAAAATTCTGGACTTGGCAGTAATTCATGTTTTCTGTACTCCTTATAAAATTCATTTAAAGAAGCGTGCATCGCCGTTCCATAAGCGGCATTGGGGCTTTTAGCCTGTGGAAATCCAAATAAATTTTGCTCCAAAAAATATAGTGGTCCGCCACGTACCAAATCCAAAAAACTATTCAAATGAGTTACACTGAGTTTATAGATTTCAAGTTTTGATTTGAGATAATATTGCAAATTGAGCTCAGATTTATTTTCTTTTAAGACTGAATTAAACCAAACTGTAAGCGGTGAAAGGGTGTTTAAATGTGGCTTAGATTCTTGAATTTTTAAAATGTCCTTAAGTGACAAATCACCAGTTTGAACTATATTTTGAAGTTCCGTTTTGATTTTAGGGCGTGGCTGATCAGTTTCGACAGCCTCAAACTCTACCAAACCGGCTAAGCATCCAAAATTTTGAGTTTCTTTACCATCAGATTTGTATTTAAAAGAAGTCAACGTTAAAAATGTCTTGGCTCTAGTCAATGCTACAAAAAATAGCCGTAACGAATCGTCTAGATTTTCGCCTTGCGGTAGCAAAGCCAAGTTTGCAGGTAGGCCGATTTTGTTGACTATACCTTTGCCGTTCCAGGCATCTTGAGTACAATTTATCACAAATACAAATTCAAATTCTAAACCTTTGGCTTTGTGTGCCGTTAGCAGCGAAACTGCTTCACTAGTGGAATTGTACGGACTTTCGTCGTTTAGAGGCAGCTTTCTTGACATCAAAAGATCTACATATTCGAGCAAGTCTTTTACTTTTAAAATTTCCAAGGATTTCGCGGAATTACTTGCTTTATAGCTTCGCACTGCATCTCTAAAGACTTTCAAAGCCGACAAAAAAGACAGATACGCGCCGCCGCCGCCTAAAGTATGCCTATCTTTTTCAAAACCTTGATCAAAATAGTACCATTTAAAGGGGGAAATATATCGAGACAGATGCTGCGACTCCTCTTGGGATTTTGGTAACACATTTACAGTGCCTTTAGCTGGATCATAGCGTATATCACTCATGATATAATCGGGTGCTTCTTCATCAGTGCTATCACCTACGTAGGCCTGTTTTGAGATGCCAGTGACCTCATCTATAACCTGCTCCAAATAAGCTTCCTTAGACAACTTTGCCAACTCAATCAAAAACTCACCGACTACTTTTAGATTTGGTTTGTCCATTTCCAACATAGATACCAGCCAGCCTTGCTTTTTATCGAGTGCGTACCTAGACAGCTCGAAAATATCGCTTGGAGAAAGCCGCCAAAACTCAAAACTCAAAATCTGTGGCAACAATTCTTCTTTGGGAGCCTGAGCTAGATCAAAGCTACTATCCACGAAACGCAATATTTGGATTAATTCTAAAATTTCCTTTTTTTCTAGCACATTTTGTCGCCTCTCATAAGCGATAGGAATCTCAAACTCTTCTAGAATTGGTGCCAAACTCATCAAATGTTGGTGTTTTCTAGCGATTATAGCTATTTCTGAGGCTTTGATAGTCGGATTCTTAGTCAAAATTTCCTGGATTTGACCAGCCAACCAATAATTTTGATCAAGTTGTGTTTCAAAAATTTTAGCTTCAATAGACATATAAGTTTTAAATGTGTGGATTTGCTGAATTTGACTTGCTCTAAATTACCCTAAATTGGGCTTTAAGAAATTACATGTCCGAAAATTAAAATATTTTGCATAAATTTTATTATGGCGAAAAGTAAATACATTATAGCTCTACTTCCTATCTTTATCCGCGGCGAGTTTATATAATAAAGTTACATGACTATGCTTTGGGACACGTTGTTTTTGAGATACAAGAAATTTATTTTTATTGAGATCTGGCGGCTACAATTACCTTTTTTTGACCACCCAAATCCAATCTTTCACTACTTTGCTCGATCACACTCATCGCTAAATCTAAAATGTCCTGTGTGGAGCGGTAGTTTTTGGTGAGTTTTATGATTTGAGTTGCTGGATAATTTTCTTTAAATTTAAGCATATTTTGAATATTAGCACCTTGAAATTTGAAAACCGCTTGATCGTCGTCGCCCACCAGCAGCAAATTAGGCTGACCTTCATTTAGCTCATTATCAATTAAATTTTCTAAAAGTCGCATCTGGACACCGTTGGTATCTTGAAATTCATCCACTAAAACAAATTGAAATTTCTCCTGCAAGTTATATTTTAGATCTATTCTAGCAGGGTCTTCAAAAGCCTTGGCAACCTCAAGCAACATATCAGCAAAATCAAACAAACCTTGGCTATGTAAATTATCTTGATATTTTTGATATAGATCAGCCAAAGTGTACCATTTATCTAATTTTAGAAAGTCTTTGAAATGTACCTCATTTTGAGTATCTTTAGTCGTAAATTTGTTTTTCCAGCTAGTTACATATGTCGTTGAGGTCTTTTCAGTATTGAGTTGGGTCATGTTTTTAGCTTGTACCAACTGCATTAATACATATTCAGACATGGTTTGATAGTTTTCATCCCAGCTATGACCAGGCAAATTTGATGATATATTCAAGCTATTTGAGTTATCAGTCTCGGTCAAAGTTTCCACTAAATCCATAAATATCCACAAGTTTTCCACAGTTTTTGCATTTACTCTCTCGTTAAACACTTTTTTGAGTTCGGAATCCGAATTTTCCAAAAATTTTTTATTATGATCTAGCAGATCTCGAAATTCAGCCGGACTTAAACCACCTTTTTTAAGGGCCTGAATAACACCCACAGCATCATTTAAAAAAACAAAGTCTTGTTCTGGGTGATAGGCTCGCAGCGGATTTTTACTATCCAAGCTCTCAAATGCAGCTCGAAGTATCTGGACTTGATCAAGCTGATCAGCTGGTTTAAATGACGCACCAAAGAAAAAATATTCTTGATTTTGAGCAATAATTTCAGTTGCAAAGCTATGAAAGGTGTGGATGGCTACTTTATAAGCTTCTGGACCAATAATTTTAGCTAGTCGCGTCTTCATATTGGTTGCAGCAGAATCAGTAAAAGTCAGGCATAGAATAGAATTTGCGACACTATCGGTGAGTTTTAGTATGTTGGCTACCCGTAGACTCAGCAGCTGCGTCTTGCCACTACCAGGACCAGCAACCACTAGCACAGGTCCGTAGACAGTGTCCACCGCAAGTTTTTGCTCAGGATTTAGCTGATTGTATTTTTCCTCAAATATTTGATTGACCATATTCAAACAAAACCCAAACCAAAATCTCTGTCAACAAAAAATAAGTATATTTCTTTATAAATCCCAGCACCCAAATAAAATATTAAACTCATTCTATTTTCTCCTCTTTCCCCAAATAAAGCCTTCATTTGGAACGTATGGACCCCACAACTTGTTTGAGTCTAACAAAAGCGAAGTTTTGTGGGCCAAAGGAGTCCAAATACCAGGGCGGAGTGGGAAATAGAAAAATTGATTTTTGATAAAAATATCGTGTTTTTAGGAGTTTCGGTATTGAGATTTGTGATTTTCCAAATATCAAAAGCTAAATCAAGTCATTCTTTGAGTACGCAAAAAATCCAGAAACTAGCCCAAACAAAAACCCACCTCAAGGGTGGGAAATTGCAAAACTATAACGAGTTGTCTAAAACAAAAAGCTATAATCTTTGAGAAGAATTAGAGACTAAGAGCTCTCTTTCTAGCTTGTGCGTAAGCAAAAGTAGCTAAGAATGAGAAACTTAACATAGCAACCATAGCTGTTACTGATGCAAATCCATTAGCTGAAGTAGCACCTGAAACGGTTTGGTTGGTGAAAAGTCTGAATCCAGCAGCTAAGTCAAGAGACTCATTTGATCGGACATCAGCAACTTTGGTGATTTTATCAGCTGAAGGGTCAGTAGCAACAGCATTGAGAGCAATGTTCTTGTATGAACCTTTAACTGTATTGATATCAACCTTTACGCTGTATTTACCAGCAGGTAGTTTATCAATTGTAAATGAACCATCTTTGTTAGTGATCGCAGAGTATTCTTTTCCGTTAGAACTCATAGCTACTACTCTGATATTACCTAGGTAATCAGCGTAAGTTGCACTGCGTTCTAATTTATCTTCCTTCTTGTTATTGTTAGCATCAAAGAAGATGTAACCAGTAACTTTTGCATTTCCAGCAACCTCGATTGAAGTTACAGCTTGTGCAAAGTTTAGTTTACCATCAGTTGTTGTTGCAGTTACCTTGTTGACGACTGTACCAGTAGTATCACCGTTTACAGTTACTTTTACAGTAGCTGTTAGTGGTTTAGCTGCTTCAACTGAAAGGTTTGACCAAGTTAGTTTGTTACCATCACGTACTGCTGCAGGTTCTGCAGATACGAATGTAACACCAGCTGGTAATTCATCCATAAGTGTTCCTTTAAATGTACTACCTTGACCTTTTAGAGTGATGGTGTAGTTTAGAGTTGCACCTGGTTGAGCTACTAGTTGATCTACAGTCTTTGTAAGAGCTGCATTTTGGTTTAGAGCAACTACAGAAGAGTTAGCAATACCTGTGTTGTTAGTGACATTTAAGTCCTTTTGTGAGCCTGAAATTGTAGCTGTAGCGCTATTTTGAATAACGGTAGAGTTGTTGATCTTACAAGCATCATTTTGGTTGATTTTAGCTTTGAAAACCATGACTAGTTCTTGGCCAACGTTTAAGTTACCCGCGTTGTAGTCGATGTTTCGTCCGTCAGCTGTCAATGTACCATCTGGTCCTGAAACTTTGCTATCAAAAGTAGTACAAGTAGGAAGTGTATCTCTTACCATGACTGAGTTAGCTGTTTCTGTTCCGATGTTTTTGACTTTAACAGTGTAGGTAAGCATTGAGCTATCCATTTTCAATTGGCCTTCACCAAGATCAACAGATTTCATTACTTGTACATCTGGTCCACCTTTAAGAGTGAGTTTGCGCTGTGCAGCATTGTTACCTCTGGTTACAGATGTTGCTTGAGCAGTTGGAGTTGCATCTAAGCTTGCATCACAGCTACTGTCAGATGAGCGAGTGTTACCCTGCTCTCTACAGTCAATGTTGAAACCACTAATTTCTTTGTTTGCATTTACTTTAGCAATCAAAAGTGATTCTGTTGCTGCTGAAGCTACACCGTCAGCTTGCTTAATTTTGAATTTCAATTCTTTGATTGTGTCGTCACCTAGAGCAATATCTGGAAGACCAGCAATATTTACTGTTGGATTTGTTACAGTGTTAGTTGTTCCAGTACCTGGAGCAGTTACACCTACAAAAGAAGCATTGTTTGGAAGAGTAATTGTAAAGTTAATACCTTTAGCTGATGAACGAGCATCATTTGTACCATTTACTTTAGCTGCATAGTTTCGATATCGAACTGTGTATTCTGTATTTTCACCGATTAAGGCTACTGTTGTAGAATCACTAGGTTCTGATTTTTTAACATCTAAAATTTGCATATCTGGCTCACAAACATCATTAGTTTTGTCAACAAATGCGAGATTGTCATCACTATTTGTATCACTATAGATAATGTTACTCAAGATTGTTGCTTTTGTTCCATCAAACTTTAGGAATGATCCAGCGATTCCAGACACGGAAATATCATTTGAACCAGTTACAAGCCATCCACCATTTACATTATTTACATCAACAGCAGTTGGTGAAGTAATTGCATTGGTTTTAGCTAATACAGCGGAATTTCTTGTGATTGGAGCAGCTTGATTAACTGTACATGTAGTTGCGAATGAACCATCATATTTTAGTGAATATGAGTATTCAACATATTTACCAGCTGGAATTTTACCAAAGTTTAATTCTCTAGCATAACCAGTGATACCACCAGCCTGAAGTCCTTTTGCAATAATAGAGTTGGCAGGATAAGTCTTGCTTAAACCATTAGCACCTGTATCAAGTACGTAGTCAATGTTATTAGATGCGTCATCTTTTAACTCATTCTTTACATTACCAACACCGTTAAGTGTGCTAACTGTAACACCATAAGGTACTTGGATAATATCTACCAATTGACCTGCATCAGCTGCACGGTTTGAAGTGTTAGTGATTCTAATTGTATAAGTAGCACCTGAAGTTGATACTGAACCACTTGTAAGTGACTTTTTAACTTCTAGATTACCAGATCCACTAATTGAAACACTCGCTTCAGATGGAAGTGATTCATTTCCTTTACCATCATAATCAGTTACATTGAATCTGTTGTAACCGATTGATCCACTAGGGATAGTTCCCGAGTCACCAGTTTTCTTTGTACATGCAACATACACAGTAACTTTTGAAGTTGACGAGGTGTCTGTAGCGGCAGGAATTGTGCTGATAGTTGAGACTAGATCAGAATTAACCGCATCACCGGTAGATGCTGACAATGTGCTTGCAGAATTTGCAATTACATTTGGATAAAATGTACAAGCAGAAAAATAACTACTAACATTTGAATCAATTCTATCTTTAATTTTAACGTTATTGTAAGCAACTGTTGAGCTGTTTTCTAAAGTTAACTTGAAGATAGCATCTGCTGAACCGGTAACTGTACCTGCTGCAGCTGGAGCAACTGCTACTTTGTCTTTTGAAATTGTTAGAGAATTACCAAAAACAGCATCATAAGTTACATTTGTAGTTTGAATATCTCCAATTGTGGCAAAATTATTAACAGTGCTTGAAGACAACAAGTTAAAAGTTAAATCATTTGTGCTTGTAGTAGGAGTAGTAGTTGAGATTAAACTGTTTACTGTTACAGTTGTACTAGCACCTTTTGGTAAGCTACTAATTAAAACACCAGTAGCACTTAGTAGAGTAGTACAGTTGTCAGTGTTAAGAGTGCCTGCACCATCGATTGCAACTTTACAACCTGTGTCAGCTAATAAAGCTGGAGTGGTGAAAGTACCATTTGAACCACTAAGGGCTACCCGGATACTGTCAGACCCTGATCCACTATTTGAGTTAGATACTGTAAATTTAAAAATGAATGGTCTACCAGCAGTAACTGGTGAACTTGTTGAGGGGCTTGTAGCCAACGTTGCAGAAGCAGCAGAAACAGGAGTACTATAAAGTAAACCAGTCATTGCGCTAGCAACAAGTCCGACAGTAGTAACCACTGAAGTTACTGTGCGTGTGAATTTAAAAGAGTTGGACATATGTACCATAAATGGGAAAAAAGAGTTTACTCAAGCATTTCAAAACAAATATTTTACTTGGATGCTGTTGTGGAAATGCGACGAACCAAAACAGAACCTTGAAAATTATTGTTTTTAAAATACTTTTTAACCTCTATGATCTTATACCCTGCGTGTTACACTTTGTCAAGGTACGCTTTTTTAGTCGATACACTAGCCAATTTTAATTCATCAATTTACTCATTGTTTTAATACAAAGGTGCAAGATTTATAAATTTCATTTTAAAGTAGTGGGTGAAACTAGCAAATTATGTATTGAACAATGTTAAATCATTTAAAATCGACTTAAGTGTATAATGAAATGCTTAAACTGATCACAAATTTTACTTCTATGATAGAGCAGCGTAAAATGTTAGTCTTATTTGTGGACAAATTGCATACAATCTGTTATATATTAAGCATCTTATTTCACTGATCTTTTTTATTTTATGTATTTTGTAGTTTATGGTACTCGACCTGAATATATCAAGCTTTATCCTATTGTTTTAGAATTACAAAAACGGCAAATTCCGCATTCTTTCATCTGCACCAACCAGCACGCTGAATTAGTTGAGGCCATAGAAGATCAAGTCGGAGTCAAGCCTGATATTAGACTTGATGTCTATCAGCCTGGTCAAAGTCTAGGCTCACTAACAGCTAAAATAACTTTGCAACTTGAAACTATTTTTAATGGCTTTAAGCCTGATCTATGTATAGTTCAAGGTGACACTATCTCATCATTTTTGGCTGGCCTCACAGCTTTTGGGCATAATGTCAAAGTGGCCCATGTAGAGGCAGGACTGCGCACCTATGATCTGGAGCATCCATTTCCTGAAGAAGGTTATCGTCAGATGTTGAGCCGAATTGCGGATTACAACTTTTGTACCTCAGATATTTCAAAAAATAATTTAATATCAGAAAAAATTGCAAGCTGTAAAATATCAGTCGTAGGAAATACTGTAATAGATAGTTTAGAATATGTAAAAAATAAATTGAATTTATATGTAGAAAATCAACCTGTTAAAAATACTGTTTTAGTCACTTCCCATCGCCGCGAAAACTGGGGTCAAAAAGAAGAAAATATTTCAAACGCTATATTTAGTCTAGCTAAATCTCATCCTGAATTGGATTTTGTCTGGCCGATGCACCCAAATCCGATCTTGAGAGAATCCATCTTTAAAATAAGAGATCAAGTTGGTGTTGAAAATGTAAGCTTAATCGAACCATTAGAATACTTAAATTTGGTGAAACTTATGAGTCAGTGTCGTCTAATAATAACCGACAGCGGTGGTATTCAAGAAGAAGCTCCAAGTTTTGGAATTCCAGTACTTGTGACTCGAGAGGCTACCGAGCGACCCGAAGGTGTGGCAGCTGGTTTTGCGTATATAGTTGGGACAGATGTTTCCAAGATTATTGAGACTTTTGAAAATTTAAATTCAACTTTCAATTTCGAGAAGTTTGCAAAAATTCCGAACCCTTACGGTGACGGCACCACATCAAAACAAATTTTAGATATTTTAACGGCAAACTCTAAGTAATCAACAATAAAGTAATATTATTATGTGGAAATTTCTAAAAATTTATTTGGTAATTTTTATTATCGGTTTAATATTTGGTGGCTGGCAAAACGAGGCCATTGTGCCTTATATTGAGCTATATAGCATTCCTGTATTTACTAGCTTTACGGTTAGCCTTTTAATGTTGTTTAATTTAATTGATTTTTATTTTATTTTTCACGCAATTTATACTTTTACGATTGGGATAGCTGGATTTTCTCCAACCAAAATAGATCAAATAGCCCTAAATAATCAAAGCAAACTAAGTAATTTTGTCTTGATAGTTTGTGCTCATAATGAGGGCGCAGTCATAGCCAACTCTCTGCAAGAAATGCTAAAACTAGATTACCCAAAAAAACTTT
This sequence comes from bacterium, assembly GCA_043761585.1. Taxonomy (GTDB): domain Bacteria; phylum Patescibacteriota; class JACMRA01; order JACMRA01; family JAYUNN01; genus JAYUNN01. The sequence continues at coordinate 25,897 of JAYUNN010000003.1, read as the reverse complement.
TAAAAATTTTGGTTATTTGTGACAATTGCACTGATAACACTGCCAGCTTAGCCCGACAAATAGCGGAAATTAAACCTGGTTTTATTACTGTTTTAGAGCGATTTGACAGCTTCAAAAAAGGGAAACCTCACGCGGTAAAATATGCCATAGATTACGTCAATCAGCATTTTAATAACTTTGAGGCTATTTCTATCGCCGACGCCGATAATATTTATGATGTAGATTATTTTAGAGTCATGAATTATCATTTAAATCAAGGTGCTGAGATTATTCAAGGTTATTTAGGTGTAAAAAATCCTGATGACTCCATGACAAGTCGATGTGGAATGTATAGCTATAGCGCAACTGCAAGAGTATATTTTGCCGCTCGTCAGAATCTTGGTATGAGTTCTACTCTGGGCGGCACTGGATTTGTAGTCACTCGAAAAGCCTTAGCTGAAGTTGGCTGGGATATGTATTCACTCGTCGAAGATTTTGAATTTTCTACCAAAGCTGTGATTATGGGTAAAAAAATAGATTTTGCCTACGACGCTATTACTTACGATGAAAAACCTACTACTATGCGCGTGAGCCTAAAACAGCGTACTCGCTGGATGCAAGGACACTGGGATGTGGCACTGCGCCAATGGAAATACGTACTTAAAGCGTTGCTCAAATCTAAAAGCAATAAAGCTGATTTATTTGACTATTTTTTGTATCTGTGGAGTCCACTTCGAATGGTTTTATACTGTTATCTATTTTTCAGTGTCTTAATCACATGGTATTTTAGTCAGATCGGTTTCAACTATTTAAGTTTGATACTTTTTCCGTGGTGGCTCAAAGCTGTAGTTAGTATTGCAAACCTATTCCAAGATTATACTTACGCCACTTTAGAAGGTGTAAAATGGTATAAAATTTGGGTTTATCCATACTATTATCTTATTTTTGGGATGGCTTGGATACCTGCGGCAGTTAGTGGTTTTATACAGCGAAAGAGCCGTGTTTGGGTCAAGACAGAGCATAAAATAATCACTCACGTAGAAGAATTAGGAAAGATTGCTTAGGCTCAAATTTAAATTTAATTATTAGCTTAAGTAATATTTACCACTCATAGTTATCGAGCTTTGTAGCAGTTTCCCATCCTCTTTCCCTAAAACACCTCGCTTGAAGCAAATGAATGGAGCCATTATTTGAGCGTAATAAAAGACGTAAACTTTTAATATATAACGAGGTTTTATGGGGTGAAGAAATCCAAACGCCCTAATGGTGTGAAGAATACAAAACAATAAAGTTTTAATAAAAGTATCTTGTACCAGAAGTTCAGTTATTGAAATTTAATTATATACTATAAGTATAAGCAGTTTCAAGATTTGCTATTTTAGCAACTCAGATAGCTTACAAAATTTTCACAAAGTCACAGCATCGAGTATTTTGAGTAAAATGGCTTTTTTGATAACCGAAATATTTATAAAAAATCACAAACTCAAACCTTCAAAATTTTCTTTGGACATAAAAAAATCTTCCCGCTGGGAAGTATAATCTTAAGATTGGTAGCGCTACGGGGAGTCGAACCCCGCTTACTGGAATGAAAATCCAGCGTCCTAACCGATAGACGATAGCGCCATAATTGTACTTATTTTAAGTAAAGATTAGCTCAAAATATTTTAATCTTATTTATCGAAACTATATTAAAATAATTTAAGTGTTAAAGAGTTGGTAGCGACGGGCAGATTTGAACTGCCGACCAACGGCTTATGAGTCCGCTGCTCTACCACTGAGCTACGTCGCCGTTATCACGCACACTTTTTTTTACTTTAACCTAAAATTAAAACGCCCTACTTATTGTCGCATTTAGTAAGCTTACTAAATTAGAGGTAAGCTTATGGTTTTGTCAAGTTAAATTTCGTGATGTTTAAGATGTCGTAAAATGTCGCCCATGTTTTGAACCTCAACTAAATCAGCTTGCTTTTTAAACCAAGTAATTTGCCGTCTGACATATTGCCAGTTTTCGCGAATACAGTTTTGCGTAAATTCAGTTTGGGTCTGTAAACCTATAAAATAAGCCCAAAATTCACGATACTCCAAGCCCAGTTCTAATAATTTGCTCGGGGGCAATCTCCCAGTTTGAAGTAAAGCCAAACTTTCATCAATTAAACCTGCTTCCATCCTTAGTTTAAACCTAGTTTTTAGCCGAGTTTTTAGATCTACTGGATTGAGGTAAAACTGAAATTTACTTTCAAATTTTGGATAATTAAGAGTATTTTCATTTATCCAGTCATTTTCTCTAGCTACTGCTCTAACAATCTGATTTATCAGTCTTCTGGGATTATTTTGGTCAGAATTATTTAAAATATTTTTAAAATTAGGAGTTTTTTGAGCTAAAATTTGCTGCAACTCATTTGCATTATAACTGGACAGCTCGGCTTTTAAAGTCTCTATAACAGGGTAAGGCTCAGATTTAAACTGTTCAAGCTGATATTGATCTACTATCGCCTTAGCAAACAAACCTGTGCCACCACAAAGTATTACAAACTTTGGCTCAAATCCCCAACCTGACCAATTTTGAAATAATTTACAAAAATCTGACAAATATTCATATAGTCCGTATTGTCGGTGGAGATCTACAAAGTCTATCAAAAAATGTGGGATTTGTTGATACAAATAGACTTGCTCCAATTTTTCACCTAGATTAAGCTCAACCCAACCACCTTCGATTTTGCCTGTGCCTATATTTAAGCCTCGGTAAATCTGCCTAGAGTCGCACGATATAATAACAGTAGAGTTTAAACCATGCTTGCGATTTAAATCATTTGCTAAAAGTACAACCAAATCACTTTTACCGCTACTGGTCGGACCCAAAACACTAATTAATTTCACAGTAAATATCTGATTATTTTTGAGCGCTTTTAGCTACAGTCTTAGTCCCAATTTCTTCTTTCATCTCCTCTTTGATCTCTTCCTTGATTTCAGCTTTGATTTCTTCTTTTTTACGTATATTCAATTTCTCTTTTTCCTCGTCATTTAAAAAGTAAACTACTAAATATTTGATAGCTATATAAATAATAAAAGTAATTAATACAAATTTTATAAAATCATCTAAAAAGGCACCGATTCCGATTCCAAAAAATTTAACATCGCGCAGCTGTTGACCTTGTAGGGCAAAATTTAAAATAAGTGATATAATTGGCGTGACTATGTTAGTTACGAGGCTATTTACGAGCTGATTTACAGCTTGACCGATGACCACACCGATTGCTAGACCGATTACTCCGTATTTTTGTATAAAGGCAATGAATTCAGTAAAAATCTCTTTTTTCATATTATTTAAAATACTTTTAGGTGTAATATCTTTGGTTCTTAGAGTTGACTTTAGTTTAGTTATCATAAAATGTATACATTCTTTTGATATTTAACTTTAGTCTTAAAAGTAGTATTTGTCAAGTTAAATAGACTTTAAAAAAGGTGAATTGCAGCATTTAATACCTTTTGTATTATTACATTACTACAATAATATTTGAATAATTTTAATTTAGCTAATTTTAGAATGGCTTGTTTATATGATACCAATGCTGTTATTTTATCTGTGCCACTGTAGTACTTGACTACTATCTTTTTTGAGGCTATAATGTATTTAGAAAAAGGAACACGTTAGAAAAATCAAACTTTTTAAATTCCTTTCTCAAAGTTTCACAATTGGTTCTATCGATCTAGTATTTCCCTATCGGACAGAAAATTTAGATAATAATTTTAGTATTGTTTCAAACTCTACTTTAAATGTTGGCTAAGCTTTCTGCCTGGATCTCAAATTGAGTAGACAACGTTTTACGCTGATGAAACTTGCTGCTTATCTTTTATTACAAAATAAAAATAATTCTTTATTTACACAAAAACAAAATCTTTAAATTTAAAGGAGGATCTGGGTAAGAGATTGATCAGCACCAATAGAGTTTTTTGATATTTAATATTAAAATTACATTCTTTCCCAAATGAGTAAAATCTTATGGTAGAAAAGTGTGACGCTAATTTAAAGATTAGATATACGGCTCTAAAATATAGAGGCATTCACCCATTTTATCATATTAGGGGTTTGAAAGCCTCTTTTTTTATACCCAAAAATTATTTGCATTTTATTAAAATTTAATTTAAAATGAGTTTCCTTATATTAAAACTACAAATTATCTAAGTTTATTTTTAATTAAAGTCATAAAATTTATTTGTAAAATAGCTCCTTAGTTGAAACATTAAACTATCAATGCATGTAATTACCCTTCTAACCACATAAAAGGTGAAAATTAAACCTTCGATAAACCTAACAAAAAATAAAAATACTTAAATATGCATAAATTTAACCCGCTCAAAATTTTAATTCCAGTAGCTAGCATTTTATTAATAGCTGTGATCGGTGCCGGTGCCTTTATATTTTATGAAGAAAATGTTACGACGCCTGACACAAGTAAAAATAAAGCCTTAGCATCAAAATATAGTAATTGCTCGGGATTATTAAATGGTGGTTGGGGCATGAGCCAAACTGGACTAATCGGTCTGGATAAAAAGTCTGGGCTGATCAAGCTAAAAGCTGAAACCACCATGCTAACAGGCACCAAGATCAAGCCAAACGGTGAATACACCATCCAAGATGCCACCAGTTCCAGTATTTTAAAAGTAGGTCAATTAATAGATTTTCAAGGCAATTTAGTTTTAGATCAAAACTGTACCGAGTACATAAACGGTCTCGATTTAAGCAATTTGAAATAAGCTTCCTCGCAGCAAGCTACGAGGTATTCCTAACGGAAAAGCTCACTTCGTTCGCCAAGCTTGTTATGAAAAGGGTGCGAAGCAAGCTTCGGGGTATTTACCCTCTTCCATAATAAAGTGTCTTAAAAGTTTCACTATTTAGCTTTGAAAACACTTTCTACTGCTCTAAACTTCCAAAATCAGTAAAAATAGACTCGGCCCAAGAGCTATAACCTACTTGACTTGGGTGATATTTATCCTCAGAAAAATACTTGACTGGATCATTCAAAAAACCTTCTCTAGTTCGATCAAACACATCAACCAATTTAATATCATTTTGATCTAAAATACTCTGCGTGACTTGATTTAGATGTTTGGCTCGGCCGCTCAAAAATAGATTTAAAGGCGGCAACAAAACCGGCGCAGTCACAAAATCAGGAATTGAAAGCCAAATTATCTTAGCGTTAGTGGCTTGGAGTTTTTGCAATAACTTTTGGATATTTTGAGCAAATTCAACATCATTTGTTTTGATGTCCGTCACATCATTGCTGCCGATAGACACAAAAATTAGATCAAAGTTTTGAGCATTGATACTACTAATTTGCTTATCTAAAACGCCTGAAACCGTGCTGCCACTAACTGAAAAATTGGAATAATTGATTTGCTTGTATTTGGGTAGTAGGTATTTCTCAGCGTACTGATAGCTAAAGCTTTTTTTGACCGATCCTGTACCTTGGCCCAGAGCCGTAGAATCCCCGATTGTTGCAATTTTGAATATTTTGTCGTTTGGATTTTGACTCAGTCCAGACTCTTGAGCCATATTTATATTTACTAAATTTGTTGGTGGCTCAGTTTTATGTAAATACCTCGAATAAAATAGTGGAAAAAGTAAAATTAGGAGTAAAAATATTATTAAAACTACCAAAACTATACTTATTTTTTTAAAAAAATTATCAAAAGTCATCGAGTAATGTGGTGTTATATTTAATTTAAGTTTGAAGCTTCAGTAAATTTACTGTATTTGTTGGTTTTTAAAGCAAAACAACTAAGTTTCAGCATATTTTAAAATCAGCTTTAGCCAGTTCTAAACACCGTTTGTTGGCAAGTTCAGCTTTACTTTAAAACTCTATCTTTTTCTATTTCACGAAAGACCTTGTTTGAAACGTGTAGACAGTACAGCTGTATGAACTCGAAACAAATAAATTAAGCCAAGTTTTATGTTTTATAAAGAAAGTTGAATCCAAATCCCAGGTTAAAGTGGAAACAAAAAACAGTTAAATTTTTGACAAAAGTATATTGTTATTATGGTTTTGCTAATCGGTTTTTAGGCAGATCTAAGCCAAAACTTAGGTCAAAGGTTGAAGTTTCTTGGTTTAAGAGTAATAATTTAAAATCAAAACTTTAAAGCACTTATTTGTTTTTTCAACGAATTTTTTGAGTTTAAGATTTTGGTGCACGAAGAGGGATTTGAACCCTCACACCTGTAAAGGCACTAGCACCTGAAGCTAGCGTGTCTACCGTTCCACCATCCGTGCGTAAAAATTTGGAGTAAAATTTAAAGTGGTTTTAGCCAAATAAATCTCAAAATTCTGCAAATTCTGAAATAAATTTTGACTAAAACCATAATTATTTTAGAATCTAAGCCGAGTTTTGTCAAACTCATTTAAGCATTAATTCTAATAACTTTCTAACTGTGTTTACGTTTCTAGCTGTCATTTTGCGATAAAATTCTGTACCGATAATTTTGGGCATTTTACTTTGGGGACTCTCACTTCGGTCTATGTGCCAAATTACCGCACCACTTGTATATATTAGCTTATCTACATCGGGATTACTTAAAATTTGATTTAAAATATCGGGCTTGTCGGTTTCAGGCCACAGAAACATAACATCGGTTTTTTGTTCAGAGTCATTTCGCCATTCTTTCGGTATAATCTCGCACATGGCTTTGATCTGGACTAAATCTAGGATCAAAACTTTTATATTTAAGTTAAATTCTAGTTGGATTGCTGCTGCGAGTTTTGACTCTAGCTCTAATTTTGGAGTGTCTTTAAAGCTGAAAATTATATTGCCGGTATTGATGTAAGTGATCACTTTTTCAAAACCTAGACTTTCAAACATAGCCTTTAAACCACTCATCTCGATTTTGTTGTTTCCGCCGACATTTATACCGCGCAGTAGCGCTAAATATATCATATATGGTATAATTAATTTTTTAAAAAGTTTGGTGGTAAGAATTCCAAATAATTACCAGTTTCATAAAATCCAAACAAAATCATCTTTCAAAAAATTCTCTTGAGTTTATTATTAAATTTTTTGTTACACTGTCATCAAACTTTAAATCCTGGTCCGTACTTTGAACTATAGTAATTAACCTAATCCCGTAAATCATAAAATTATGCGCTGATGCGGCTAATATACTCAGCAAATCTAAAGTAAACTGTTTATCTAAACGGTGTAAAACCTCAATATTTTTTATAGCGATCAGTAATCCAGTGTGTTTGCTTTCTTGGTACTTTTCGATAGTATCAGAGAAGTAATCGGCAAAAGCATCTAGTCCAATTTGAGCAACATCAAAAGATGGTAAATTGGTAGGAGCCAAGTTGGTGGCTAAATTTGGAACTAAAAGCCTTTTTTGTAGCTCCAACATTAGATTAGTTATAATCTTGATTGTGACCATGTCAAATAATTGAACTTCGTAGCCGTGTTCTTGAAACCAAGCTACATCAGCCTCGAAATACTGATGATTGTGATATAGCGATATAGGACTATTTCTAAGGATTTCATGATCGAGATTGTGTTGAAGGGCTTCTTGTTTGTAGTTAAATGAGACCATAATTTTTTCTAAGAATTTTCTCGTAAATATTTAATTAGCGGCGAGATGATTTGAAAAGTTTTAATAATTTGCTGCTCCACTTCAGAGTCGCTTTGATTGCGAATATTGATTTGATGACCAGCTAGATAGTTTTTGTAGCGAAGTAAATCAATGGCTGGATTTTCCGCATCAAAACCTTTAGGTTTAGTTTTGAGTTGTTCGCCACCTAGACCACCAAAAGTCATTTTAAAGTCTTTGTTTTGAATTATTTGTAAAAAAGCTTTAGGATTTTCACTAATTTGAGTACGAATTTTGTATAAAACTGCAGATTCAAGCTGATACCAGCCGCCGCCAATCATGAGTCCACCGCCTGGACGTAGCTCAAAATAATAACTAGGGCAAGCACCATTTTTGCCAGCGTGCCCAAAGGCTGAACTCAAATGAGTTTTGTAAGGTGACTTGTCATGGCTAAAACGTACATCGCGATTGATGCGATAGATACAGTCTTTAGGAGTCAAAAATTTTAAACGAGGATCAAACTCCGCAATTTTAGGAATTAAATCGCCTAAGAATATTTCATATTCAGTTTTTAAAACCTTGTATTGGCTGCGGTGAAGATCAAACCATTCTTTGTTGTTATTTAAGCTTAGTTCATTTAAAAAGTTTAAGTAATCCTGAAGCATATATTTTGAAATGAATATTTTATGTAGCGTTCCTAGTTTGTGAGATAACTACTACCAAGTCAAATATTTGGTATAAATTTTAAGAATTTTTGCAAAGTAGCTTCTTTTTTTGACAAAAAATACTTTATACTATATCTTTTATGTATTCGCATACAAAGTCACATGGCCTGCAGACAAACTAAAATTTTTATTCAAAACCAGCCCCCTAAAATGGCTTGAGCTTTGTTTACCTTTTTTAGGGTTATCTATTTTATTTAAAACTTACTCTCAAGCCTTATCCACCACCCAAACGGGCGGTTTTTTTATGGTAAAAAACACTTGGTGACCATATAAAAGTAGCCGTTTTAGGGTAAAAGTTCATTTAGTATAGCATACCTGCTAGTTTTGTCTTACAACTTTGCAGTATCAAAACTCTCAATGATACTAATAAATTACCTCGAGTCAAGGCCATGATATTTTTATGGCACATCAACTTCTTAATAAAATTATATAGTAATATTATTCCAAAAATTAAATATTTTTGATAGCTGGGCCAGCCAGAATAGGTAAATCGATAATCCGTAAGCAACTTTTAGAAAAATACTCTATTAATGGTTTTTGACAGATTCAATAGTTTCAATGCTGGTTTTCAGCAGTCCAGAGTTTGGAACTTCTTTTGAAGAAAATAATGATTCTATGTGATATATTAAATCTTTTCACAGATAATCTAAAAACTAATTCTCAGACAGATCTAATCAAAAGAGTCTATAAAAATTGATAGTGAAATTTTAGCTTTAGTAAGTGGTAAGTCGACCCTTAGGACTGATAGAACGAGAAGTAAGCGCGAATCCTGGGCAAGCTAGAAAGAGCTATCTTATAAGCTTTTTAGGACGAATTTTCTGGTACAAGATTTTTATCAAAATAATCCTTTACAAATCCAAGCAATCTAAGTTTACTTAAAATAATTCAATAAATAGAAAATTAAAATTTTCTGCTACTCAATATTTTTTATTTCTAATAATTTACTTTAATTGTATATATGAGACTATCTCGACTTTTTACCAAAACCTCTAAAGATGTTCCAGCTGACGAAACGAGTAAAAATGCCCAGCTTCTGATGCGAGCTGGATTTGTAAATAAAACGATGGCTGGTGTCTACGCCATGCTGCCACTGGGGCTGAGAGTCATAAATAACATCGAAAATATTGTCCGAAGAAATATGAATCAGATCGGTGGTCAGGAAATCAAAATGAACAGCCTCCATCCGAAAGATTCGTGGATCCAGACAAAAAGGTGGGACACTGTGGATGTTTTATTTAAGATTCAAAGCCAAACTGGCAACGAGTATGCACTTGCTCCGACACATGAAGAACAAGTAACGCCAATCATTAAACAATATATCGACTCATGGAAAGATTTACCTGAATACGAAAAAGATTCAGAAGAGTTTCCTCTGGCTGTATATCAAATCCAAACTAAATTTAGAGATGAGAAAAGATCGAAAGCAGGTTTAATGCGAGGTAGAGAATTTAGAATGAAGGATTTATATGATTTTCACCAAACTGAATCCTCTCAAGACGCTTATTATGAAGTCGTAAAAAGTAGTTATGTAAAACTTTACAATGAAATGGGCCTTGAAGCAAATGTTGTGCAGGCTTCTGGTGGAGTTTTTTCAAAATATAGTCACGAATTTCAAGTTATTTGTGAAGCTGGAGAAGATAAAACAGTAATATGGGAAGATAATCTAAAAGAAAACTTGGAGATTTCTCAGGGTTATTTACAAAATCTAAAAGCTGGTTTATCAGATTTAAAATTCATGATTTACAACGTGGAAGTTGAAACCGAAGAACAAAACATAACTAAAAATTATTTATTTGGTTTTATAACTCATTCAAGCCTTGAATTTAATGAAGAGCTTTTCTTTGATCTTATAACCAATACTCGAGGATTTAGGAGTTACCCTTCAATAAAATTAAGTAATGTAAAATCGATTCTTACGTCTGATTTTACCGATTTAGATAAAACTAGTGCAAACATCAACAATTTAAAAGTGAGTATTGAAAAAGAAATGAAAAGCACCACTCCTTTAAATATACTATACTGGATTTTAGACAAATCTTTAGAAAATATTTCTATTGAAGGACTAGGTTCAATTATTGCTGAATATAAAAATATTGATCACTCTTATGCTTTTGAATACGCGTGTATTTCTGAAATTCAAGAAGGCTTTGTAAGACTTGATTCAGATCCTTTAGTTAGAGTCAAAGAAATAGTCAAATCTGCTGAAGTAGGAAACATTTTTAAATTAGGGAAAAAATGGACCGAGGCTTTTGATTTAAAATACAATAATAAGCTTAATGCTGCCGAAGTCCCGTTTATGAGTTGCCACGGAATCGGAACAAGTAGGTGTATGGGTGTTATCGCCGAGATGCATAGTGACGACAAAGGCCTGAAGTGGCCAAAATCGGTGGCCCCATTTTTATATCATTTGGTTACCAATTTCAACTCAAAAGATGAACCAGAAATCCAAGCTAAAATCGAAGAATTAGCCAAACAAATCTATAGTGGTAATTTAGTTTTAAACGTCAATAGTGACGCCATGACTTTGGATACATGCCCAAATCCAAATAGTGACAACGTCCTTTGGGATGACAGAAAAGATGCTAATATGGGGAACAAGCTCGCCGACGCGGAACTGATAGGCTGTCCTTATATTTTGATTGTCTCCAAGCGCAATCTAGAAAATAGTAATATTGAAGTCAAAATTCGTGAAACTGGCGAGAGTGTGATGATTGTGATTTAGTTTTTAAAAGCCTCTAAAATTTTAATGGCCGCCGCAAAAACTCTGTGATTAATTTCTTGAACATTTGGCTCAAAATACTGGTTTATTTCAGAAATATCAATATATTTATAGGCTTGGTTTTCAAAATCTAGAGTGATTTGACCGCTGGACTTGGCTAAAATAAAAAGTGTACGGCTTTTTTGATCGCCGTGACCAATATAATCATGAGTCACAGCAGTGTCGGCTAGCACCCGAACGATCTCTAAATCTAGCTCCTCTTTGACTTCGCGTCTGAGTGCCTCTTCCACGGTCTCACCTGAATCTATTTGTCCACCAGGAATATGCCATAGATTTGGTAAATATTTTTTGCTGGCAGCTCTTTGCGTGATCAAAATTTTCCCGTCTTCAACTAAAACGGTAGCTACATTTAATCTAGTAATGCCGTCATTTTGAGCTTGTTTTATCAGGTTTGCAAACATAGTAAAGATATCTTAAAAAAATGGAAAAATTACCCAAAAAAAACTAAAGCTATTTTCTTAAAATATAGCAACTTATCTTCAAACTGATCAAACAAGAATTTAATTGTAATTGAAGCCAGCAAATAGTATTGCCAAGATAGTGCTAATGTCGAGCAAATGGTAGCGAATCGGACTTGTAAATACACGCTATGGAGACTCTATTATAGTTCCTATAAGTCAAAATGTGCTAACTCGCTCTTTGACATAAGGCAACCTTTCAAGCTTAAATTAGAACTTAAACCAAGCTCACAAAACTAAATCTACGCCATTTATAAGCCATCGCTCTTATAATCAGCTATTATAACCACATAACTAAATGCCAAAAGCCCAGCTTCCTCAAACCCCAAATTTGGAAATGAACTCACAGTTTAAATTTGCTTTAGAGCTGGTTTTAGACACCACTAAAAACCTATTTATAACTGGAAAAGCTGGTACCGGAAAATCCACACTATTAAATCTAATCAGAGTACAGACTAGCAAAAATATCGTGGTTTTAGCTCCCACCGGGCTAGCGGCTCTAAATGTATCAGGTCAAACTATACATTCTTTTTTCAAGTTTTCACCGCAAGTAAATACTCAAGATGCTCATGAAATCGGTAAAAAACACGCTAAAGACAAAGTCATTAAAAATTTAGATTTGATTGTTATCGATGAAATTTCGATGGTTAGAGCTGATTTGCTAGACTGTGTGGACATTTCTCTCAAACATGCCCGTGGTAATTCACTACCATTTGGTGGAGTGCAGATGGTCTTGATCGGTGATCTGTATCAGCTTCCACCAGTGCTGCGAGCTCAGGAAAGCGCAGATTTTAACCAGCTTTACTCTAGTCCGTATTTTTTTGGAGCAACTGTGATGCAAGAACTTATGTCAGGCGATTTATTTGATCCAGACAAACAACTCGAGCTACTCGAGCTAGATAAAATATATCGGCAAAGTGATAGCAATTTTATCGATCTTTTAAACGCTGTACGGCGCGGAGAAAAAAGTGCCGCGATTTTAAATCAGCTAAATGACCGTATCCAAAACATTGATCACCTGCAAAATGCCATCATTTTAACTACCACCAATCAGGCGGCTGATGATATTAATCAAACTAATTTGGAAAAACTGCCACCAGATTTTGAAATTTACAAAGGTCAACTCAAAGGCGACTTTAAAGAGCGAGATTTGCCCACTAGTCAAAGCCTAGAACTACGAGTTGGAGCTAGAGTTATGTTTGTGAAAAATGACCAAAAAGGTGGTTGGGTCAATGGTACTCTGGGTGTGGTTAAAGATTTATTTGAAGACGGAGTCAGAGTTATTAGTGATGACAATAAGCTTTTAGAGGTTTCTGCGGAGACATGGGAGATGTACCAAACCAAATATAACGATCAAAAAAATGCTCTTGAAAATGAGTCGATTGGCTCTTTTACTCAGCTGCCACTAAAGCTAGCCTGGGCTATAACTATACACAAAAGTCAGGGTCAAACTTTTGATCAAGTTGTTTTAGATCTCAAGCATAGAGCCTTTTCAGCTGGTCAGACATATGTAGCCCTGAGTCGCTGTCGGTCACTAGAAGGCCTGTATCTGACTCACGCGGTCCAAGCCTCAGATATTCGGACCGACCAAGCTGTGAGTGAATTTCTCACAAAATGGCAATATAATAAATCAAAACAAGCCTTTTCGGCCGAGGATCTAGAATATCTGGTAAATCAAGCTATAAAACATCAAGAGAAGCTAGAAATACTGTATTTAAAAGGCAAAGCTGAGATTTCTAAACTAATTATTTTACCCAAAAAATTGATTGAATCCCAAACTCAAGGCATAAACTTTTTAGGTTTAGAGGCCTACTGTTTTGAAAATGGCACTCATCGCACCTTCAACTTTGAGCGAATTTTAGAAGTCAAGGCAGTCGAGCAATCAAGCTAAATTTACCGTAAAGAGTAGCTGCCTAAGTCCATCAAAGTTTTAAGATTTCAAAAAAACTAAATGCTACAGAATTCCTATCTATTCCTGCACTTTTCGCCAAAAAAATATCTGATTTGAAGCAGATCAATCTCACAAACATTTGAGCTTTTTGAGCTTTTAGAAATAATAAGCGACAGCTTTCCTTACCGATTGGATTTTTGATAAAGTATCTTACTTTAGAAGTTTTAGAGTTTGCTCGTTGATATTATATAAACTACTTTCTTAAAATTATTTCCTGAACTGGATACGCCAGATTAATATGATGTTTTTCTAAATATTCTTTTAGTTCTAAATTTACTTTTTCTTGAATTTTAAGATAAGCATTGTAGTCTGCGGTATCCACAAAATAAGCCACTTCAAAAACCAAACTGTGATCACCAATTTCTATAAAATTACAACGACCAAAATCACAATCAACCTGAAATTCAATAATTTGCTCAATTGCTTTAGGGATACCTCGAAGTTTAAGATTTGAAGTTTGCAACTCAACTCCAAATTTAAAAAGGCGGCGGCGGCGCTGTAAATGACTAAAATTTTGAATTCTAACTCCAGTCAGTTCTTTGTTGGGTATAATCATCATTTCACCTTGTAAAGTTTTGATACGAGTTGATTTGATGCCGATTTTTTCGACAGTACCTGAGTCAGTCCCTAGCTGGATAAAATCTCCAACCCCAAAAGGTTGGTCTAGATAAATCGAAAATGAAGCAAAAATATCACTTAAAATACTTTGCAAAGCAAAAGCGATTGCGATACCACCGATCCCGAGTGTACCGACTAAAGCTGTTAGGTCAAATTCTAAAATTTGTAGCACTGCAGTTATGCCGATCAACCAAATCAATATTTGTCCTAAAAGACTAACTAAGTGAAATACTGACTTTTGCTTTGAATCTGTAATCGCATCATTTTTAGAGCTAAGATGGCGGATCAAAAATTCTGCCGCACCTTTAATAATGTCCAAGCTGTAAAACATCAGTACAATAATACTACCTATCCAAATGCTGCGAACTAGCCACAGGCTTAGATTTATTGCTAGCACCACTAAATTTAAACCACACACCACAAATAGTGGCGAGCCGAGCCTACTTAAAACAACTGCTATCAGTCCACTGAGCTTGGTCGAAGCTCCAAATATGTCAATAATTTTTTGCGATACAATTTTGTGCAGTAAAAATAGCACAATCCAAACTGCTAAAAAGATATTTAAAGCCTGTAGATAAGCATAAATAGTGTTGCCCAAAAAGCTATAACTTAGAAATGTTTGATAATCCATATTTTTGTCTTTGATCTGATGTTTGCTCTAAGAAAAGGGCGGATAAATCCAGCCCCTAAAATTCTAAAGTTTTTAATATTTTTGTTTGACCTGTCTTTCCTCAATCCATCTTTGCTAGAAAACCAGCTTTTGCAGAAAATCAGGAGTCTAAATGCCAGGATGCAGCGGTAAATTCAAGAAATTAAATTCTAAATTAAATTATTTTTTTAAGAGTTCTGCCATTAAAGTTTGTCAATTTTTCGAACTTACTTTAAACCAACCACTCATCACTGATATGACTAATTTTTTGTGGTGCGGAAGTGATCGAACCCAAAATCAAACTTAAAATCTGATTTACTGGAACTTCATTCTCCCCATAATTAAGATTTAAACCAGCTAAAAGCTCTTGCAAGTCCAAACCATGATCTAAAAGATGGTTAAATAAGTGTAGAATTAGATTTATGGTAGATTTGACGCCACTTTCCAGACTAGACTCACTCAAAGAAACCGAGTCAATTCCCTTTGAGGAATAACCTAAACTAAGTGCCATATTTCCAAATTTATCAGACTCAATCCAATGTTCCAGCTTGACTTTAAACTTTGCCAAACCTGGTGCTTTATAGCTAGTTACTGGAATATTTGAAGCTGGTTCAGCTTGGATGGTTTGATTCTCCTGATTTGTGCTTACCGTCATCTGGGTTTGTTTTTGAGCTTCAGTATGAGCATCTTGCACATATTCTGGCAGACTCAGATCAAGTTGATTATTGTTTTCTTGTGCCACGATTTGAGACTGCTCAGCTAAGATTTGAGCTCGTAACTCTGGCTCAAGTGTAGTTTTGATTTTACTTTCAAGGTCTGCTCGAATTTCAGCTCTAATTTGATTGAGATTTTCTTCATGAGCTTGTTCTTGCTCTTTTTGGTACTGTGAAATATGATGGGAAACCGACTCGGCAATAATTTTTTGCTTGCGATTATGTTTGTCTAGGGCTATTTTTACTAGCATTAGCTCCTTTGGAGTATCATTTAGATTTACAAACTCAAAATTTTCGACTGTGCTATCAAGATTTTGACTGATTGCAACTGAGAAAATGTTAAAAATACAATTTTCACTGACTAAACCATTTGAATTATCGTGGTTGGCTGCTACCATGACACTACCTACTTCATCAATTATTCTAGTTTGAGCAGCTTCGGAGCTGTGTAAATTGACTTGAAGATATTTTAAAATAGCCTCTTCTGGGATTTGATTATATTTGATTGTGGTTGATGGTAAAGTCAAATTTGTGTCGCCATTTTCTAAAGTTTCACGAACCAATAATATCTTATTTTGATCGTTTATAATCAGGGCGGCGGCCTTAGCTATAGGTAACTCGGCCTTGAAATGAGCTTCGGTTTCTAAACTGGTGTTATTAATATGTTCTAAAATTTCGTATAGATTTTGTTTTTGGAGCTGATGCGGAGTAAAGACATGATTTTGTAAGTCTTGATCTTGACCAGCTAACCTAATTTCACTGCCACCAATTTCAATTACTTGAAACACTTTACCATGCCAAGGGCTAGTTTCCTCGATAATCTTAACCAATTCACCTAAAACAATTTCATCACTTGGACTTTTTGTTTCAGATAACTGTGGGTCGCCCTGAACCGCTTGAGTCAGATTTTCAGATTGAGTTGGGGCATCGGTTTGCTGGTTATCATCGCTGTAAAGTCCTTGTTTTTCGATTTCAATTACTCTAGCTGGTTGTTTTTGAACCTGAGCCGGAGCAATAGTTTCTATATTTTTTCCATCATAAAGATCAGTGTCTGGAAAGTTAAATTGTTCTAGTTCGGGTGTTGTAGGTATTTGTGGTACTTCTGACATACTATCTGGGTTTGTATCATTGACTTGGTCAAGATTTGCTTTAATTTGGTTTAAATCTGGAAAATCAGACACTTTTGAAACTGTTTTTTCGATACTTTTTTCAGCCTCGGCTGGCACGCTAAACTCAGAATCGAAATTAAAGTCAAGATCTTGATTTAGGCCTTGACCAATGTCATTTAGCATATTCTCGCTCGTTTGGTTATGTGTATTAATATTCTCAATATTGATTTCTTCAACGGCGTCGATACCAGTCCCTACTTGTAAATCAGAACTATTTTCAGCCAAAATACTATAGCTGTCTCGCCATTTGTCCCATAGATCTAGATCATTTGGAAAGTCTAAAATCGCAAAATTGCGTCTTGGCACCAAACTCCAGTCGCTAACGGCAATACTAACATCATCAAACATTGTGGCTATTTCTTGCCCATTTTTGTAATCACCGCTGACATCTGTCCACATTTCGTACTCGATTGCGCGAATATGTTTTGGTAAGCTCTTAAACTTTAAAAAGGCACCTTTTTCGTGAGCTAAATTTTCACTGGCTCGATAACTAAAATCCGCGATTAAGCCACCAACGTAATCAGCCCCGATTTGTGCTGGAGTATCGGTAGATTTTAAAAATTGATCAAAATTTTCGACTGATAATTTGATTGATCTATAGTCTAAATCTGTAGTTAACGCATCTAAAAATCGAATTAAAACTGCGATAGTTTGTTGCAAAAGTTGATGGTCGATATCTTTTTTATCAGAAGTCAAATGTCTCATCAAATCGATTGAGCCAATCTTAGAATTGTCATCGTATTTAAACTTTTGACCTACAAATCCTTGAAATTGTTTGTTCCAAAAGTCAACTAAGGCTGGTGTAGCTTCGATACTAGCGGCGTTTTGAATATGTTCTGAGATATTGTTAGGCATAAATGGCTTAAATTTAGTTTAAATTTTTGTGTAATTGTTTATTGAAAAGACTATAATTTATATTTTAGTTTTCGGCAAAAACATTTTAAATATAAGGCAAAGGTACTTATAGTGCAGCGAGTGAGCGAAGATGATTCACGATTTTAGATGTAAACTGGAACTGATTTTTATTTAAGTATTTGCGATTATCAATCTGGAACATTTGATTCAAGGCCACCGACCTAGGTTGCAGCTCAGGATGGCGTAATGCCGTTTCGCCAGTACTAAGATAAATTCTAAAAAGAATTGACTGCATAAAAGACATTAAGTAGCTGCGTTTGGTGACCATATCAGGTAAGGTAACAAACATTTTATCAACTTTTTCTAAAAATTCATTGATTATTTGCTCAATTGGATCGTTTACAGAGAAAGACACATGAGCTGGACTAAGTGTAATTAACTGATTTAAACTTGAAAACTGTGATAGATTTGTGATTGTGCCAGGTACTGGGTTTGGCACAAACGGGGTTGGGGTTGGAGTACCGCTTTGATGCGGCTTAAGCAATATACTTTGACTAAGCAACACTTTTGGAGCTGGTGGCGCGACTGACTGGATAAATTTCGTCAACATATCTGGAGCTGCCTTTGGAGCTTCTTTAGCTATAAATTTCTGGCGTAGTCTGGCCACTTGTTGCAAACTTTCAGGCACCATGCCACCCATGAGCGACTGCTCCAGTTGTAGTCTATCTAGCGGCTTCATACTGTCGAGATTCCGAATCAAAAAACCCTTGTCAGTATCAGCTATAAACCCACTCTGGGTAATTAGATTTTGCAAGCGACTTGGTGGCGTGTTAGAGTTTGTGTTTGGACTGTTTTGATCTGGCATAAAACTATTTTACACAATTATATCACAAAAGTAATTTCTAATCAAAGTCAACTATTTCAACAAAAATTGAAATTTACAGGAATTCCAAAATTCTACACCATCTTCTCCTTAAAAATCTTTAAAAAAATAATAAAAGTAAGCAATAAGCCCACTTTCTCCATTCTTTCCCCCAAAAAATTGCTCACCTGCAACAGATAAGCGTCGCAACTGTTTGAGCATAATAAAAAGTGTAAGTTTTCAACATATATAGTAGGGTAAGAGAGTTTAAATACCAGGGCGGAGTGAAAAATACAATAGCTTAGGTTCGTGTTAAAAGTATCCTATTTTAGGAGTATCAAGTATCACTTTAAATCTTAACCGCCCGAAAAGCAGTGTTACAATATTCCAGATTTTTGACCAAAAACCAAGTTTCACTCAGACTAAAACCAAAATATCTATGCCTAATCTGACTTTCAAAAACTTAGTTGAGCTGACAAATTTAGAACAAGTGCAAAACTTTTTGGATAGTTTAAAACCTGTGCAAAACCTTGGGATAACTTTAAGTTCGGATTCGGTTTTAAGCTTAGTAACAGCCTCGGATGAAAATGAATTTTCATTTTACACTTTAGATTTAAAGATCTATGAAATTCAAAAAATTTGGAACGAATCCGCAGAGGAGCTAAAAGCTAATTTTTTTGTTTACGATTTAAAAACCCTTTCAAAGTCTATCAAAACTCCCCCTAATATTTTTTGCATTATGTTAGCTGGCTTTATCCAAAATTCCAGCTTGGATTTAAGCCTTCAAAGCCAAGTTGAGCTTAATATCAAAGGCAGTACTGTGACTCAAATTGAAAGCGGGCTAGAAAGTGTCGATTGCAAAAATGAGTGGTTTGAAATCGCTACTCTTTGTTTTTGCTTCGGTAAAAATTATTTAGCCACATTTCCCACTAAACTATTGGAGCTCTGGCAAAATATTGAATCTCCAGTGGCAGTTATTTTAGGTCAAATGGAGCAAAAAGGTGTGTACATTGATAAGCTTAAACTCAAACAAATTTCAGAAGAGCTTCAATCTGGAGCCGCAGAACTCCAATCAGAAATACTAAATTTTTTAAATACTCCAAATTTAAATTTAAACTCACCCTCTCAATTAGGTGCAATTTTGGTGGAACGCGGTTTCAAGCTTAAAACTGGAGCTTCGGGCAAAATATCGACCGACCGAGCAATTTTAGAAGGTTTAGAGCTAGTTGATACCACTGGTGTGATTTCCAAAATATTAGAGTATCGCACTTTGAGTAAGCTTTTTTCCACTTATACCGACAGTTTTTTAAAACTTTTAAACACTGAAAGTCGGATTCACGGCACATACAACCAAGTTCAAGTCCCAACTGGACGCATTTCCTCAAACAATCCAAACCTTCAAAATATCCCAATCCGCAATCCAAAATACGGGCCTTTGATACGTAGTAGCTTTTCAGCTCCGGCTGGTCGTTTGATTTTAGCCGCAGATTATTCCCAGATGGAACTTAGGCTACTGGCACATTTCTCCAAAGATCCTGTCTTGATAGATGCCTTCAAACAAAACCAAGATATCCACGCCCGCACCACAGCCGAAATTTTTGAGATCCCGATTGATCAAGTTACCAAAGAGCAGCGCCGCCTAGGTAAAACTCTGAATTTTGCTCTAGTTTATCAGCAAGGTCCTCAAGCCACAGCCAAACAGCTTGGCATCAAAACATCAGAGGCGAAAATTTATATGGAAAAATATTTTGCTAGATTTGCTCGGGTAAAACCATTTATCGAAGAAGTTTTAGCTCAAGGTCGTGGTGACGGCTTTGTGGAAACTCTATTTGGGCGACGGCGATATTTCAACAATTTAAATTCGGGTAACGATTTCTTGCGTAAAAATGACGAGCGAGCTGCTTTTAACGCAGTTTTACAAGGCTCCAACGCCGACATTATCAAACTAGCCATGATCAACCTAGAAAAACAGTTAAAGCAGCAAAATTTAGATGCTTTTATGATACTCCAAGTTCATGACGAATTAGTTTTAGAAATATCAGAAATAGAAAGTCAGCGGATATGTGACTTACTTATTCAAGAAATGGCAGTCGGGCAACCACTTTTAGTGCCTATTTTGGTCGAAGCTGGAATGGGCCATAACTGGTCCGAAGCGAAATAAATTTTTAAAACTGGACCTGTCTATTTAAAATATTCTTTAACCAAAATCAATTTCTTCTCTAAACTACAATATATTTCCGCGACATTAAGCAATATTTTAAAAACTTACTACAAATGAGTGTGTGAAGCAGGGTTATAAGGATATTTAATGTGCAATTGGGCAAATATAAAAAACAGCCACATTGGGCTGAAAATAAAATTCATTTATTGGTTCACCGTCGTTGACTCATTTCGAACTTTTGACTGGTCCGAGTTTAGGATTCAAGAGTCTATATTTGAAAAAACAGTTACTTAAGATAGCCGACAACTAATTTGTCATTGTATTCATAATACGGATCACCAATAAACAACACACCATTTTTATTTGTACTTTTTGCAAGTATGGTTCTCAAATAGGTTAAGTATAAATTAGGTTTACCAAGCCAATACCCATCATTATCTACCACTTCATTAAATATTCTAATTGGCGGTAAATTATTTTTTATATATAATTTCAATCCGTGTGGATGCTCGTCAATAATTGGACTTATTTTTTGAAAAGGATCAATAGCTAAGCCTGCAATAAAATTTGATCCAATTATATTTCCATCTAATGTGATTGAATTACTAACAAGGGTAGAATTTTTAGATATCGTTATAGCTGTTAAATATTCCTTGGTTTGATCCCCAGTTAAGTATGAATTTTTTATATACATCACGCATAGAGCTTGCTCATCAAAATCTAATCTAGTGTTACCGTATAAAGGTGCTATCCTTCCTTGGTGTCTTAAGCATATATGAAATCTTTGTTGATCTATATTTAATTGATCGAAAGCAAACGGATGAAAGGATAGGTGGTCTAGCTCTTTATGGTAAGTTTGCAGTGTTGTTTCGATATATTTTTCAGGATTCTCATATAATAAATGATTTTTTGTCTTTATTTCATAAACCTCAAAATCACTAAATATCGGATTGATACTATTTGGATTCCTGCTTGAACAAGTATTGTAATACACGTTCAGCGTGTTATAATCATTTAGATTATCATATTTAAGATCAAGCAAAAGTTTTACTTGGTTGTTTATTTTTATTTCCGTGGTATGATTTTTGTTATCAATTGTTCCATTTATAATTTCAAAAATATAGTCAGGAATTTTAACTATATTCTGATCGTTATATTTTGAATTATAGTAAGCCATATTGGAATATGGCATGATCTAACTAATAAATCGCTGTACTGTCAAGATATTGACACCAAACACCCAAAAAGCTTAATTTAAAGTATTAAGCTAAAAATGTGATGAATAAAAATGAAGATACTTCACATGAAGAGGAGGTTAAAGATGATGCTCAGAAAGAGAATTCAGGAAACCACCACAAGGCAAATGGTTTTTATGGAATACCTAATATAGACATTTTGTCAACCTCCCACATTTTTAGACAAACAATTCACTTTGAAGGAGATTATATCAAGAAATTAGATGACTTAAAGTTAAAAAATGTACGTACAACGCTTCTAAATGGCAGGAACCAAATTGTACGTGTCAAAGATGTTAAAGATGTTATCGAATGGGTCTATATTGTTAGAAATAATTTGTTTCACGGAAATAAACTTGACAGTGAGGAGAGGGATAAAGTTATTATTTGTTTTGGAAACGAAATCATGAGAGAGATAACCAGTCAGATAATAAAAACCTAAAACCAACAGTAGTAAAAAACTAACTCCAGCCACCTTAAATAAGATTTTAAACAATACTTTTTATTATGGTTTAGCAAAAGCAGTCTTGGCAATTACAGACATATTTATAAACCATTGACCACTGAAGCTATTTTTGATAAGTGCCAAGCGATCCTAAAGGGAAGGGTTGTAAAAGAAGAGGTTGTTTTGAATCAAGCTGAAGAGATACTAAAGCATCTTGTATTTCCAGATGAAGCCGTTGAATTTATAGTTGAAAAGCTTAGATCTGATTTTGATAAAGAAAGTCTATATATCAAACAAAAAAGAAATGAAATATATTCAAAGATTGAAGAATATGAAAAAATGAGAAGTGCTTTAGTAGATAAATATTTACTTGGTAGTATTACAGATGATATTTACTCCAAAAAATCAAATGAATATGAATCAAAGGTTTATAAATTAAACTTACAACTTACACAGGAAACAAGAGGGAGTTCAGAGCTACATTTAACCGTTCAGTCAATATTTAACCTAGTAAATCGCTTACCAGAGATTTTTAAAAGTTCGAACAATACAGAAAAAAATCAAATTCTAAAATATATACTTTCAAACTCCCTATAAGGGGGGAGCTAAGATTGATTTAAATCTTAAAAAACCGTTTTTGTATTTGTTTAAGAAACAAGATATTCAATGTTGGTTCGGGGACAGAGATTCGAACTCCGATAGTTGGCACCAGAAACCAAAGTCCTACCATTAGACGATCCCCGAGTAAATACCCGCCAAAAGGTAGGCGGGAAACTGTCGTTAATTTATAGCAAATTCAGCTAAATCATCGGACACAGACATTGGTGTAGGATCGCTTACCGGCGTAGTATCGTGATTAAAATTTGGTCTTGGATTTGAAGCAAAAGGAGCTGAATCATCATTTTCCTTAGGTCCTCTATTTGGCATTCTATCCTCATCTCTATAAACTCTAGCTGGACGATTGCTGTCTGCTGGTTCAATAATATTTAGGGAAACCATCATGCGATGCTTTTTACCCACAGCTTTGATAATAGTTCTTAGTGCTTTGGCCATACTACCATTTCGACCAATTACTATTCCCATATCTTCAGCATTAACTGCTAAGGTTAAAAGAACTCCCATTTCATCTACTTTTCTTTCAATTATTACCTCATCTGGGTAATTTACTAAATTCTTGATGATATACAACAAAACTTCCTGATCAATAGTATTACTAAGGTTCATAGCAGCGAAATTTTAGATTTGAAAATATTAAGTGATTGTAGACAATTAAGCTTTCTTAGCTTTACTGCTACCAGCTTTTTTTGTGAAATTTGGCACAACTAATTCAGTTTTTAGATAATTGTTTTTTACTAGCAAGTTATGCGCGGTATCAGAACAGGCAATGTTTAGACCTAGCCATTTCTCAAGTTGCTCTTTGTGAGTCACTAATTCTTTAGTTCTTGGGTTATAGTGACCTAAAATTTCTTTAACTTTTTTAGAAACATGAGAAGTTTTTTCAGCTAAAACCAGCCTATAAAGTGGCATTTTAGTTCTTCCAGTTCTTTGTAATCTAATAACTAACATATGAAATATCAATAAATTTAGGTAAATATAAAATGAAACTATCTTGAATATAATTCGATGACTAATTCGGTCTTAAAGCTAGTAGGTAAATCTTCAGCAAGTGGCTCGGTAACTACAGTGATTTTTCTAATTGATTCATCTACTTGCAACCAAGTTGGTTTTTGAAACGGTACAGTAAGTGCAAAATTTTGCCAAAAAGCAGATTTTTTCTTGCTTTCTTTCAAGGTAATAACATCACCTGGCTTAACGTTAATTGAAGGAATGTTAACTGGCTTAGCGTTCAAATTAAAGTGACCATGATTTACAAGCTGTCTGGCTTGTGATTTGGACTCTGCTAACCCGGCCTTTAAAATAACATTATCTAATCTAGTTTCAAGCAATGCAAGTAAATTCACCGAGGTATCACCTTTTTTATTTTGTGCTTTAGTAAAAATACGACTGAATTGCTTTTCTAATAAGCCATAAACATGCTTAATAATCTGCTTTTCTTGCAGTTGTTTACCGTATTCTGATAGTTTGGTCGGACCACTGGTTTTACCATGTGCACCTGGTTTGTAGGGTCGGCGATTAGCTGCAGCTTTTGCTGAGAATGATCGAGCACCCTTAGAAAATAGATTTCTACCAACTTTTCGAGATAATTTTTCTTTTGCTCCTAAATTTCTAGCCATATTTGATTAAATTTTATACTGGGGATTGATTATGATACAGATTTTATGATAAAACTAAACTCGTCTTCGTTTCTTTGCTCTAACACCACCGTGAGGCACAGGTGTAACGTCGTGAATGGATTGAATTTCTAAGCCTTGAGTACCAGCGATAGTTCGGATAGCCTGATCCCGGCCTGATCCCACACCTTTAACAACAATATCTACAGTAGACGCACCTGTTTCACTTAATTTTTCTAATACTTCCTCAACTGCTTTTTGTGAAGCGTATGGAGTAGATTTTCTAGAGCCTTTGAACCCCATTTTACCACTGGTTGACCAAGCT
Organism: bacterium; assembly: GCA_043761585.1. GTDB lineage: Bacteria > Patescibacteriota > JACMRA01 > JACMRA01 > JAYUNN01 > JAYUNN01. The sequence continues at coordinate 1,175 of JAYUNN010000003.1, read as the reverse complement.
AAAACTTGACCATTTGGGTCAGCTAACGTAATGATAGTGTTGTTGAAAGCCGCATTAATGAAAATTTTAGCAAGCGATAATTTGCGCTTAATTTTCTTAACTGATGCTTTTGACTTGATTTTAGATTTAATTGCCATAAGTATTTATCAAATTGGATATGAAAGAATAAAAATTCGATTGATTTAATTCATTAGGTCTTTGAAGCTGATTTAGCTCTACCGCTTCCGGCTGTCATACGCTTATTACCTCTAATAGTTCGGTTATTATTTTTAGTTGACTGTCCGCGTACTGGTAATCCAGCTTTGTGGCGAAGTCCACGCCAGCTCGAAATATCTTTAAGGCGCTTGATGTTAGATTTTACATCACGAACTAAATCACCCTCAGTGACATAGTTAGCTGTAATATGAACTCTAATTTCATTAATTTTCTCTTCGTCTAACTCTTTCATTTTAGTAGTTCTAGGAATACCAAGAGCATCTGAGATTTTTTTAGCTGTAGTTGGGCCAACACCTTTAATATTGGTAATAGCGAACAAAAATTGTTTATCTTCAGGGATAATAACACCGGCAATACGAATCATATATTCAAATAATATTAATTTTTACGAATTCTTCTTTTTGGAATAGGTTGTCTCATATTAAATCTAGGATTAGTTTTACTGATAAACCTTAAAATTCCTTTTCGTTTTACGAAGTAACCTTCGGCCATTCGACCAGCTCTTTTACCTTTGGCTCCTCTACCTTTAACTGATACTTTAATTTTCATATATAAAATTTTAAATCGAAATTAGGGTTGTGAAATTATGAAGGGCGTGGTACATTAGTGAAGATACGGGAAATAATTCTAGCATTTTCAAGATTGTAGGGATCAATTTCAATTGTTACGGGATCGCCTAAAACAATTTTAGATCGGTTGATCATCTTGGAATAAAGAGCGCAAACGTATTTTTGAGATACTTGTCCCTCTCTCATTGCTGGAACCTCGACCATAAATTTAGTACCTGGTAAAGTGTCAATAACTCTACCATTAAAATAAATTTTGTTTTCATCGCGATTAAATTGCTTTTGTCGCCTTTTTCGTGAGCCGCTTCTTTGTTGCATTCATTAGGTTTTAACTATGTAAAATGGGATAACCAATGACTATTTTCTAAATAACAATTAACTATCCATTGCTTT
>JAYUNN010000002.1:0-34073 GCA_043761585.1 bacterium | reverse complement strand
AACTACGTGATAAGTCAAAATTTTAGCAAGAGTTGATTTATTTTCTGGCTTGATCAAAGTTTCTACAGTTCCAGCTGGTAATTTTGCAAAAGCATCATTGTCAGGACCAAATACTGTGAATGGTCCAGGACCTTGTAGAGTAGCAACTAGATCTGCAGCTTTTACAGCTGAAACTAAAGTTGTTAGATTTGGTGCAGTAGAGACATTGCTAACAATATCTTTATTGGCATACATGGCTGCCCCTCCAACCATAACGGTTTTATCCATCATAGAGTTATCGGATTTACCCGCTTTATCATTTTTCATTGATTCATCATTTTTCATCATGGATGAGTCATTGTCTTTAGCCATTTCATTTGCTGGCTTGTTCATAGTACTGAAATAGTACGCGGCTCCAGCAATAGCAATTAAAACTACTACAGATATAATAATATACATTGTAGTTTTTTTCTTAGGGGTGGTGTTAGTATCGGTCATAAAACATAATTAGTTATGTACGAAATATAATAAAATATTTATTCTTAGATGTCAACCTGTAGGGGTAGGGGTATGGCTATTCAAGCTTTATATAAAGTCTTTATTGCAAATATATTTGACATTTACCAAATTAGAGCATATTATATTTTGTATAATTAATTAGACACAATATGCTTAAAAAAATAGTCTTAGATGAGAAAGATCGCAAAGAATTAACGGTATCAATAAAAAAAATTATTGGTCAGCTTCAGTCCATCTCTACTATCATTGATAACAACAATATAAGCGATCAAACTTTCACCCAGCTCTTGGCCGTCAAAGGTGGGGCGAGTAGAATTTGTAAAGAAATTATAACTAAAGGTGTTTTGAGCAACATTAAAAGCTACTCTATTGAGGACTTAGAAAAAGCTTTAAACGTTATATTTAAGCTTGATTGAGGCTAACTAAAACGTTTAACACGGAGAAATGTAGTCGCTTCAAAATTTGGTTCACACTCCTTCAAAATGAGTCTTTCCTCTGAGAGTAATTTAAGGATAATTTGCTACGTCCTAATTTTTATTTTGAAACTAAAACACTAGCAATAGTGGTGGTTTTTATTGCTACTTTGGAAGATCTCGTCTTAGAATTTAGCTGGTACAGGAAAGCGTGTGAAAGTTCTAAGATATCGATGGTGTGTTTTATTTTCGTTTGACATATTTTGTTTTAAATTAAATCTTTGCTACATATAGTATTCATTTTATGTTTGCAAAATTTAGAAAGCTTTTAAAAAGCAAGGTTTACAAATGGATTTTTACTTGTTTATTGATTTTAGTTTCACCATTTTTGATTGTCATGTGTGTGCTATTTTGGCCTATCATGATAGCATCCAGCTTGTTTGTATATTTTAGAAAATATACGCTTAAGTTTAATAAATTGATAGTCACAGCTTTAGTTTTTGCTACTCTTGGAGTGCAAGTATGGCTATAAAATCATTTCCTAGCTCAAAAACTCAAACGAACGGTCAACTGATAGTGCAAAATAACTCCGAAAATTCTGAAAATAAGGAAATTAGTAAAGTGGACAGAATCGAGAATGTGGAAAGCGTTCCTGCAACCAAGGAATGTGTCAAATTGGATGAATCTAAAACTCAGACTGCAGAAACTACTAAAAATCAAATAACGACGCCTCCAATAACCAACGTGGCAACAGCAGTATCCACAGACAATTCAAAAATTATTGAGACACCCAAAGAACTGTTTTTAGTTACAAAAGTAGTTGATGGCGACACTATGACCCTTGATAAAATTGGCACGATCAGGCTCATTGGAATAAATATACCTGAAACTGTTGATCCACGAAAACCAGTAGAATGTTTCGGTAAAGAAGCTAGCGATAAAGCCAAAGAACTCTTAGATGGGAAAAAAGTATATTTAGAATACGATGAAACTCAAGGGAAAACTGATAAATATAATCGAGTTTTAGCCTATGTTTTTCGAGAAGATGGTTTGCATCTTAACACCGAAATGATAAAAACTGGATATGCCTACGAAGACACTTATGACAAGCCCTATAAATATCAAAATGAGTTTAAGTTAGCTCAAAAAGATGTTCAAAATAATGAATTGGGATTGTGGTCAGTTAGCACTTGTAATGGGCAGCAAAGTACACTCAAAACAGCCCCTAACCCAACGGGAAACCAGAGGATTCAAAAGCCTGAATCAAGCACTAGCAACAAACAAACAAGTGCACCAATTAGAGATTATGTAGCACCCCATCAAACTCAACACCTGCTCAAGCTGTAAATACAAGTTATGATACAAATGGGGACGGTAAAGTAACTTGCCCAGATTTTTCTAGTCCTGTGACTGATCCGCAAATTTTGAGTATGTATCCCAAGCTCGACGCCGACAAAGATGGAGTAGGTTGTGAAAATAATTAATACAACTATTTTATACTCCCAAAAAGATTGTAAATAAAGCAAATTTGATGACAGTACTTAAAACCATTATCTTTTGTTTTATGACTAAACTTTAAGTTTAAGCCTCTTATTTAGGGGTATTTTTTGTTCAAACTTGCTATTTACAAAAACAATTATTATATTCTTAATTTAAAATATTGGAAATCTTGTATTTTAAGCTTTAGCATGACCATCGAAAACCCAGATAATTTACCAGTGATTGAGGAGACGAGTTTGCACAAAATAGTTGACACGGTTAAAAAATGGCAGCTTATAGATACAGATAAAACTATTGTAAATGGAAGGTACGTTTACCCTGACTTCAACCTCATTTTTGATCCAATAAATATTAATTTTTTACCTATTTGTGAATTTTTAGAAGTCGAAATTGACGAAAATAATCAAGTATCTGAAATTACGAGCAAAAAGCCTTTTTATTGGAAAAAGTGGATTGATTGTAGTGCCTTTGAGTGCGGCATATATTTTAAAAATATAAACATTGAGTGTGTAAATTTATCACAATGTGTTTTTGAAAAATCAGTACAGTTTATAGGTACAAGTTTCAATGAATTCAAGATCGAAAACTCAAATTTTAAATCTGTTTTGTATTTACACGGTTCACGATTTAACAAAATCGCATCTTTTTTTGGTACAGTTTTTGATGGAAAAATCATATTTTCGGATCTGGTTACTGGTATTGCAGAATTAATAACTGGGTCTGATTTTAATAAATGTATTTTTAAGAATGAGGTAGATTTCTCAAATGCTATTTTTAGAAGAGATAGCACTTTTTGTGAAGCAGTTTTCCAAGATAATGTTGATTTTTCAGGTATTAAGTTTGATAAAATGTTAAATTTAGAAAGTGTTACATTTAAAGGAGATGTAAAAATTAACGACATTGAAATTTTAGACTGTAGAGAAATCAATTTTAACAACTCCACCTTTGAGAAAAAGCTATTCTTTAGCCTTAAAGATGACACTAAAGAAAACTATGGAAAAGTTACTTTAAATCTATATCACGCCTCGATTCAAGATTTTGTGTGTGATGATCGGAATTTAGGTGAAATAAAATTATATTACCCTACAAATATAGGGTCTTTAACAGAATCAGAGATAAATTTGATTAACAAAGATAAAGATTGTAAAGATAAAGAAGAAGCTATTAAAAGAGCTACTCGAGATATGATTGAAAAAGCGATCGCAGAACGGCGGGTTTTTCGTAAGATTTTACAGGATTTAAATTGGGGTGATTTGGCAGATTTGGAGTATGCAAAGATTATGGAACTTCAAACAAAATTAAAAATACAGTCCGACAAAAAGAAGAATCGCGTATTTGGAAGTTTAGAAGCAATTTTCTTCGGGTGGTGGCTTGGTTGGGGAGTTAGGGTTTTGCCTAATTTAGATCAGGGAGTTTGGAAGAGCGTCAAGAAAGGTGGTATTATCTGGTCTAGTTTGATATTGATTTGTGTGCTTGCATTCATTTTACAACTAGATAAGCAAAATTTATTTCCAGACTCAAATACTGGTTTTATTTTGACAAAACAATTTTTATTTATATTTACTCAACAAATACCAACTCCAAATAAAAATTTATTTATCGATCTAATAAATCTTGTTTTTAGCTCAAGTGCTGAAACAACCTTTCAAACATTTGTAGTTATTCTTGGTTTTATCCAAATGAACTTATTTTTGGTCATTCTAGCTCGCAAATTCATGCGGATGTAGGTTTTGGGTTAAAAGTGACTTCAAAATAGGGGATTAGATTAGGATTAAAAGTGGAGTAATCGAGAAAATTGCTTCTAGATAAATAAATTTTAATACTAGTTCTTAGACTTTTTTTAAAGATGTTGTCAGGATGCTCAAAACCTGTTCGAATCAGTTGATTTTCAACTTTAGTAACACTATCAGACACGCCTAACACTGCAGCATTTTGCTGGGTTGGAATGCGATTCTGGTTTAATTTTTGATCTAGAGCTGTGTTTGCACTATCTGAAGGGGCGATTGAAGTCTTTTCTGTAATTACTGAATTCTGGTTTTGAGCGCTCATTTGAGTTAATACTGTGGTGTTGCCCGAGTTACTTTTAGGAGCACTGGAGATTGGTATGGTTATGGTTGCTGGAAGGTTTGGAATGCCTGAGAACGAGTCAACCGTCGTAAAATTAAAAGTTGCACTTCCAACAGCTCCCAAAACTGGTAAGAAATAGACATTGGTAATATCAGTCAGGCTCAAAACTTGTGACGAAGTTATGGCTACTCCTGTAGTAGCAGGGTTTCCTAGGTATAAAACACCCAAAGTAGCTGAAGGTAAGGTCAGAATTGTGAAGTTTTGCAAAGAGTCACCGACATCATTGGCATTTCCACCAAAGATTGCACTTGATAAAAGTTGTGCTCCGGTGTTTAAAACAGGAGCAATGGTTAGGTTGTTTACCACTGGTAAATGATTAATGATTGTGAGATCGGAGCCTCGATTGTTGTTTAAAACTGGATCTACATAGCTACTACTTACTTGAGCTGTATTTGTTACTTGTGAGGCAATGGCAGGAATTGTAGATACTGTTATATTGAAGGTAGGGCTTTTATTGGCTAGAATCACGGCTGACGAAGTGCATGTTAACGTCTGGAGGACTTGGATACAAGCCCAATCGGTGTTTGTATTTGAAATATAGCTCATTCCAGTAGGTAGAGTATCTACAACTGTGATAGTACCTATACTAGGTTCTGATTCTAAATTATTTACAGTAATAGTGTAAGTTGCATTATTGCCAGCAGTTAAAACACCTACATGAGTTTTATTTATGCTAAGATTTTGAGCTAAGTAACTATAAATAACATTTACGCTTGCACCTGCTTTAGTATCGACTGATGTAGCTAAATTAGCTGAGCCGGAGAAATTTGAGGTACCAGAAGCATTAACTGGTAGAGCTATATTATCGGTACCTGTAAAAAGTGTAAAATCGGCTTGTGAAGTGGAGGTCAAACTATTGCTTTGGCTAGCAACCAAATTTGGAAAGGTTTTACCTGAAGTCCCTGAAAAATCTATTATTCCATCAAAGGTTGGGAAGATATCCGAGTCTGATTGTGCGGGTAAGACACCAACTAAGGTAGTATTATCAGGCCTAGAGAGTGTGATACTGCCGTTTACATTGGCGGTCACATTAATATTTGCTGCATCTTTATTTTCGACCTTAGCGATCGAGTCAATGTTTCCTGTGATTTCAAATCTAATACTGGTTAATTCACCAAGGTTGGGGTTAAACTTTGGAACACTACAACTTAGATTCCAGTTGGTGAGCTGTGTGGGGATAGCACAAGTTTGGGCTTGAGTATACGTGGCTGCATTTACCGTGATATTAGGAAATAAAACTAAAGAAACTAGGCTTAAAATAAGTATTTTTTTTAAAAAAGTCTTAAAATAAACAAAAAAGATTTTGACTGGACGAGGCATAGATACGTGTTTCTAAAAAATTGTTCAAAAATATAGATCGATTTAAGCAATTTTATAAAAGACATTTTGTCAAACAATCATAAAATCATTTGGATATAAACATACATACCAAAATCAAAAACACATTAATTCTATGACAATTTCGGTTTTAAACCCCGATCCCGAAACTCCGAAAAACAAGATGCTTTTATCAAAAATCTAATTTTTTTTATTTTCCATTCCGCCCTGGTATTTGGACTTTTCCACTCCACAAAATCTTGCCATAGGAAAGGTAGCTACGCTTTTTATTACGCTCAAACAGTAGTGAGTTCATCAGTTCCAAATAAGATATTTATTTGGGAGAAGAGTAAAAAAAGAATGAATTTAATATTTTATTTCGGCACTGGGGTTTTTAAAAAGGTTTTAGAAAAAGATTCAGGGCAATTAGATCTGATCGGAGTTCGCAAATTCTTGAGTATACAAATATTGATGTGAAAATCTGGTGCGTTTTGTAGATTTATTTAAGGTTAAAGGGTGAAATACAATTCTTGTAAATCCAGAAAATTTGACGACGCGCCTGAAGCTAGAGATACAATTTTTCAACACAAAAATAAGCTTCCTCACCATTCTCACCAAGCTTGTTAGATTCAAAGTAAAATTGCGGGGTTTTAAACCCATAATACTAATAATAACTAAAACAATTTTAGTCACATTTCTATACTTTATGCAAAAACTTCAATAATTAATAAAATCTATTTTATGATTAAAAAATCGGTGCTTACAGATCAAGTTTTACCAAAGGCAGGTTGATTGAGTCAGAATCCAAAATATTACCAAAATTACGAAAAGCAGCTAGGGCTGAAGCCGTATCAGATCAGGTTATATTTCCAAATTTCAAAGCTTGTAGATAAAGCTAAGTCTGACAAAAATACACCACCACACTCGAATTTAGCCATCTTAGAAAGAGGGAATATTAAATAAATAAACGCTCGGTTTTGAAACTATCTTGATCTTTTTTACCAGTTTTGAGCTTAGTTTTTGTAGTTTTGAGCCAGCCTGAAAGGTCATTTAGAGTGATATAGCGTTTTTCATTTTCTCGATAAAATTTGTCAAAGTTATTTTGGTAGATGATTTGCACGCCAGTGGTTTCGATTACGCTATAAATAGACTGATTGTGATAGGAATTATTGTCGTAGTCTGAAATCATTTCATCGGTTAATTCACCATAAAGAAGTTGGAGGTTGTTGAGATTGACTTGGATTTCCTCTGAAATAGGTTTGACGTTTAGACCGATTTTTTTAGCTTCTCGCATTGTGATCGGATAGCCGTGAGCAGGATAAGTATAATTTAATTTATCACTAATTTCTTCAATTTTGGCTGGGTCCGAGATATGGTACTCTAAAATCTCACGACAAAGCTGGATTGACAAGCTACGAGATCTATCGATGGCTCCAAAAACTAATGGATGCACATACTGATATAGGTATTTATACGGATTTTCCATACCAGAATCTTTAGCATCTTTAGCTGACTCAAAATCAGTAATTTTGCTATCAGAACTGATTTTATGGGTCTTGTACCCCAGCTTAATTTCAGGATTTTGATCAAATTCTTTATCGGATTTTTTTAGATTTAACTCCTCACCAATCTTTTGGGAATAATGCACACTTTCATCACCTTGATAATAATCTTTCCAAAGCCGAAGTACTCTCCAAAGCTCATCTTGGGAAACTGACACGGGATTATCCTGGGCGTCTAAAGGGGAGAGTGGGTGAATCAAAGAGCTATCCACTGCTGACAGGCTGGAAAGTGGGCCTAAATGAATCTCGTCGCAGCCTAAAGCTAGCATCGTGGCTGCACTAGCACATTCACTTGGAGCTAAAATAATCAATTCTTTGACGTAGTTTCGCAGCAAATGAATAATACGCAAACTAATCATACCAGAACCGCCATCGGAACGAACATAAATGGCTAATTTATCAACTTTACCAATGTGCTTTAAGCACTCCCATATGGCATATAAATCGCGTGACCAGATGCTAGTACCAGAAGGTTTGAAATAAGATAAAACAGGGCAACCTAAGATCTCTTGAATTTTAGCCAACTCTTTTTGAGTATCAACAAAAACTACAGGCGGAATTTTGTGTGCAGTTTGATCTTTTGGAGTCTTTGATGTTTTGGAACTGGTTTTAGCTTGATTTTTAGTTGTTGATTTCGATTTGGCAGTTGGCATAAATATTTGGGTGTGATTTACACATTTTGCTATTTTATGGATTTTTTGTCAAAGCTAAATATATCTCAATAGTTTTTACTCTCGAGCAGTACCAAAAATAACTCTAGTATAAAAGTTGTTTCTTGTTTTAAAATAGAGCTATTGGGTTATTTAAATTTAAACCAATAGCTCTAGAAATAAGTCGACAGAAGTAGAATTTGAGTTTAGATACCACCTGTAGCTATACCGGCACCTAAGAATCTAAAGATATATTCATCGTTTAAAACAAAGGTGTTAGGATTAGTTGTACTTGGATTTGTGATTGTAGTGTCAGTCACAGTGAGTCTCAAACTTAGATTTAAGTTGTTAGCTCGATTGGCTTTGGTTAAATTGAAACTACAGCCTGAGTTTGCACCTGAGCCAGTTATATAGGCTTTCGGTGAGGCTACAGAATTGTCGATAGGACTCCAGGCTGGTGTAGAACTAAGTCTGTCATTGAGTAGACGATACTCTAGTTTACAGGTGTATCTAGTATTATTTGATGGGTTTGCATCATAAACAGTTTTAAAGTTATTGATTAAAATTCCAGTCTGGTCATTGCTTCTGAAAAGTGGCGAAGTATCACCTTTGTTTGGGCTATAATTCCAATCTGCTTTAGCCATATTTATACCAGTTATCAGGACTGTTTCACCAGTGGCAGTTTTACTAGCAGTTGGGTTAGTGAAGTTGCCGTAGATTGGTAAATCACCTATATTATTTCCAGTGGGTACATTGGTACAAGTTACACTTGCGCCTGTAGCGACACAGCTTTGAGCTGGGGTTGAATTTCCAGCGTCAGTTGCTCCACTTCCGATACTAAGCTTGAAATCAGTTGGAAGAGTTTTATTGGCGGGTAAAGTAAATGTACAATTTGTAGTTGAATTTGCTGCTGCACTTGGGCAGTTTACAGTTAGACTAGGTACATCAGCGGCGGTCAGTGGTGTAAAACCTGTAACGGGAGTTGCCGAGGTATAAGGTACGCCAATAAGTACAATAGCTCGAGGTGTTCCACCGTCATTTAGATCGACAGTTCCAGCAGGTATAGCAGTCGCCGTAGCATTTACAGGTATATTGATAGTACAAACACCATTGGTAATGCCAGTTCCAGTGTAGATTGTGCCACCGATTGTAGTCTTACAAGTACCATTTGGAGCATTTAAAGATGCAGCGTTGACAGCTTTAATACCAGAAGTAACCACGGTGTAAGGTTTACCAATTATAGGGTTACCAGTTCCATTTTCGCCTTGAATTGCAGCTGTGGCCATGATAGCTGGATCTAAAACGTCATTAGTTTTAACGTACGCTGCATTTAGGCGCCATTGTAGTGAACTTATATCAATACCTTGTGGGAATTTTACTGAACCAGCACCACTGGAAACACTCACTGTGGTTGGAGCACTAGTTTTAAGAGCTACTTTGATAGTTAGTCTACTTGGTACAGAGCCAGGAATATCACCAGTGGTGCAGCCAGTAGCTGATGTTACGCAAGTGATTTGAGGAGAAATACGGATACCTAAAGCACCGTTTGTCGCCGCATAGACTGCATTGGCAGGGCTCGTAGTGGTAGTTTGAGTTCCAGCTACATTGGCGTAAGTGGTAGTCTCAAGTGGAAAAGTTTCACTAATAGATGTCACTTCGTAAAGATCAATCGGATTAGCTCCAGTTAATTTTGGAATTACAATTTCGAAATATCCAGGTGCAGTTGGTAAAATGTTTTCGTAGTTATAGTTGTAAACTGCTTCCTGGTGAGGATTATTTAAACTATCAGTATAACCTTGACCATTGGCATCGAGAGCAGCTTGAGCTTGTTTGCCAGTGCTATTTTGATTTAAAAAGGTATAACCACCGAAAGATAGTGAAATAGCTAAAACTGCGGCTCCTAAAATAGTAAGACTTTTATTTTTAAAAGAATTTGTGTGCTTTGGTGACATATTTATAAGTTTTTATAAAGAATTTTATTTTTGTTACATATACTTTTACTAGTATATTACATTGTTTATTTTTTCACAAGTAAGTTTTATAGTTTTTGTAAAAGAAGGTAAAAGCTGGGATATTCCAGTTGATAATGTCAATTCACAGCATTTACAAAGGCTCTTGCGAGCAATGCTTGTCACAACCCATGATGCTTTCAAGTTTGAGTATTAATTAAAATACTATTTCTCACCTTGCTGGACCACTAAACTATTTTTAGTAAATTTGGTTTTCAAAATGTAAGCTCCGCTAATTAGCGATGCTAGTCCAGCCAAAAAAAGCATCATATTAAATTCACCACCAGTTCGGACCGTGACTGTATTTTTGCCAGCTACGGGTTTTGTGGTAGTTTTAGCGGTAGTATTTGCAGGTTTTGCCTCAGTTGTAGTCGTACTGGTTGAGACTGTATTACCACTAGTTTTCACTGTACTATTAGTACCAGTATTACTTATTGAGTTTGCGGTAGCGCCACCAGAAGCCGAAGTTCCCTTTGCAGCTCCTGCTGAAGTTGTGGTATTGTCATTGATTGCCACTTTAGTTCCATCGGGGATAGTGTTTGGATTTGAGGCTACTATTTGACCTGTGGCACTCGGAGTCGGGTTACCTAAAATTGGGACATTGTTAGTTGGGTCCGCAGATTTTGGGTTGGTTGACTCTGCGATATTTGGTTTGATTCCGCTACCTGATCCTGTATTTGCTGTAGTTGTGGTATTTGCAGCTAGAGATGGACCATTGGCTTCAATACTTTTTGAGGTCGGATCAGTCGAAGCCGCCAGTTTACCAGTTAAGTTATTAGTTGTTGTCTTGTTGAATGTTGTAGATGCGTCAGTTTTGGCCGTACTAGCAACTAAAATTGAGCCGTCGATTACCTCATTTGGGTTTAGGCCTAGCAAATATTTGTTGTAATTACTGACCCCATCACCTGCTTTATTCCAGTTTGTGTCAGCGTCGCCTGAGTTAAAGCCATATTGAGTTTTCCAAGTACTATATCCAGCTAAATCTTGGGCCGCTAGCCCGACATTACCTTTTATTTCATTGAAAATTAGTCCTAAGGCAGCAAAAGTAGACACTGAGAATACCAAAACTATAACCCAACTAAATTGATTGGCAAATTTACTAGGTTTAGACAGTTTGGTTTTATGGCTTGCCTCATTTTTTGACTTTGCTAACGGATTGATATGGATTTTGTGATTAGACATATTTTCTTGGAATTTTAGTTAAAAAGATTTTTTAATATCAATTTTGAGTGATTATTTGCTTCCAGCTGGTTTCTCGTCACCGCCGCCTGATGGGATTGGTAAAAAGTTACCCGCATTAGAATTATCATTGCCAGTAATAGCTGCTGGAGTTAGGTTTGTGGTGATACTAATATCTGCGAAACTAGCTAAGGTTGCGCTTCCGGTTGTAGATGTTGTGGCAGGAATTATTTGATTTGGATTTGGTGTAAAGGTTCCACTTTTAGCTACTTTACCAGTAATTTTGGCACCACCTGGAAGAGTCAGCACGCCATCAGCATCACAAGTCGCTTCAAGCCCTGAAATCGTGTTTAGAGCTCCACCGATCTGACCTGTGACCGTAGCCGAACCCACCTTGATCATACAAGTCGCGTCGACAGTTTTAGCCGCGGTTAGATTTGTAGTAATAGTAGTGCTAAAACCGCCGTCAGCTGTAAGGGTCGAGCTTCCGGATACAGGAGTTGAAATGGGGATTATTTGTCCGCTATCAGGTATAAAAGTTCCAGGGCTGACTAATTTACCGTTTACTTTACTATCGTTTGAAAGGCTTAGGACTGCCGAGCCAGCAAGGTTTGTATCTAAGCCTGTGATGTTATTTAGAGCTCCGCCGATCTGACCTGTAACTGTTGCGGTACCAGGTTTTAGATATAGACCCGAGTTTTTATCATCTAGAGGCTGTGTCACATCCAAGCTTTTAACGTCATAAAAAACTCGAACATATTTCAAACTTGGACTAGCCTGAGCTTTACTATCTGCCTTTAAAGCAATTCGGTATGAAAAACCTTGGTTAATTTTGGTAGAAGTTGGTAGAATATACTCAATTACATTTTGATTAGCCTGGGCTTTGAGCTGATCGTTGGTAAAGTTTCCAATTGCTGTTTCAAAATTTGAGCCACCGTCAACTGAGTAACCTAAAGAAATTAAAGTTTCAGGCTTCAGACCAATTCCGACTTGAATTTTAGTCAAAGTTACACTAAATTTCTCATTTGGAGTATAGTTTTTACTTGTAAGGTTGCCATTTTGGGCAAAAACATCACCATTTTTTCCTAAAATTATACCGCCACCATTGGCCATAGCTATATTTGAGCGATCCGCAAGGCTGGAAAAATCATAGTCGATTATACCATCAGCTTGGCAGACACCATCGATAGATTGGCATATTTTTTTACTATCTGTAAAAGCTGCCCCAGAAACAGCATCTACAGATGTTATACCGATTTGAGATAGGTAATTGCCGTTAACATTAGCTGAGGCTTTGTCACCCTGTATATTTCGAATCAGCACTTGACCTAGTCCAGCCATCACCACAACCAACACAAACACCAAAGCGTAAGTCGATAAGTTATTCTTTAAATTATTTTTTGAGTTTTTTGCTAAACTGCCTTTAAACAAGTTTTTTAGAGTCATAGAATATGTTTATATGTTGACATTATACTACATTTTTCGACCTTAATCAAGAGAGATGCCTCTGCGCTATAAAGGTTATATAAATAATCTTTTATGTAGTTTTGTATTTTTTAAAAGAGAGTATCTTTTTTTGACAAATTCAATAATTGATAGCAAGCTCCCAGTATCAGCTTAAAATTAGATTTAAAACTAAATTTTAGACCTAGAAACAGCCTAATAACATCACTAACATATGCCTTTTTCTGCCTTAAATGAGTATATAGCCGCCATTTTGATTGGAATTATTCAAGGTCTAACAGAATTTTTACCAATTTCCTCTACAGCTCATCTGAGTTTGTTTAGTCGACTATTTTTAAGTGGTCGTGACTTCGGCTTATCTACTAGTAATATTATCCAGCTTGGCACAACTCTAGCCCTAATACTTTATTTTAAAAATGATCTAAAACCGCTCTTGATACAGTCACGTAATATTTTAACGAAACCAGGAGAGTATACTAACTGGCTCAGCGATACCAAAATCTGGTGGTCAAACAAAAGTAGCAACTTATTTCAAGGTCAGGATTTAGACTTGAAACATTTAGGTTATTCAGAAAAAATAAAGCAAAATTTACTGCTTTCGCAGTTAGCTATTGGCACTATTCCGATTGTTATTTTTGGCCTACTTTTGCAGCACTATGTGGACATTAGCCTTCGAGGCCCTGGGTATATAGCAATTTTCTTGAGTATTGGTGCTGGGTTTTTGATCATGGCTGAGAGCCTAAACCGAAAATTTAAAAATTCTGAAAAACTCGCTACTTTACCCTTAGATCCTACCAAGATCACTCGAGATCAAGTTATTTTAATTGGTCTTTTCCAGTCTATGGCTATTTTCCCGGGCATGTCACGATCAGGTTCTACGATTGCGGGTAGTTTGATAGTTGGATTAAATCGACCGCAGGCGGCTCGTTTTGCATTTTTAATAGGTATTCCAGCCCTAATTTTGTCTAGCTTGAAAGATTTATTGGAGGTTTTGGTTAAAAATATAGGCAAGTCACATTTCTTACCTGAAGCTAAATATTGGGACAGCTTAAAATCGATCGATCCTCGAGTGGAATTTTCACTTTCAGCTATTTTAGTAGCTACCATTTTATCTTTTATAGTCGGCTATGTTTCTTTGAAATGGTTAATACAGTATCTTTCAAAGGTTAACACTCGCAATTTTAGCTATTATCGTTTCGGTTTATCGGCTGTGATTTTGATCTACTTACTGGCTGCTAGTATTTTCAAGTTTTAAAGTTTAATTGTTTCACTTTTCCCACGCCATTTATGTTTGATCCCGCCAAAAAACTCCACCAAGCCCAAAACTCACAAAATTTTTTAAAAAATCCAGCATTAGCCAAGTTTTTAGTCCAGAAAGCTGATATTAAAGCCAGTGATCAGGTCTTGGAAATTGGACCGGGGAGGGGTATTTTGACTGATTATTTACTGCAAACTGATGCTAAAGTTTTAACTGTCGAAAAAGATCCAATTTTAGCCAATGATTTAGTATTAAAATTTGGTGACAAGCCGAATCTGACTGTGGTTGAGGCTGATTTCTTAAAATACAAAGTTCCGTTCCAAAATTATAAAGTTTTTGCCAACCCACCCTTTGGAATATCCTCACAGCTAGTAAAAAAGATTGTATTTGACGCCAATTATCCCACTGATATTTATTTGTTTTTACAAAAAGAATTTGCGAGTCGTTTGATCGCTAAGCAGTTTAACACTCAGCTTTCAGTGCTTGTAAAAGCGTGGTATGAGCTATTTGTAATTCATCAGTTTAAACCCACTGATTTTTCGCCGGTGCCTGGTGTAGATGTGGTTTTAGTCCGCTTCAAACGATACCACAAACCTAAAATTGAAACTAGTCAAAAAGTAGAGTTTGTGTGTTTTGTCGGTTACGCTTTTGCTCAACAAAAAAGTTATTTAGAGAAAAACCTTAGCAGAATTTTCACTCACGAACAGTGGAAAAAACTAGCTAGAGAAATTGGTTTTGAAATCAAAGTGCAGCCTGGCGAACTTCATCACATGCAGTGGATGTCTTTATTCCAAGCATTTATGTCGCCACTAGTAAGCCCTGAGAAGAAAAAAATTATTTTGGGTTAATATTTTGGGTTAATTATTTTTTGCGTGAAGTTACCTCAAAAATTTACTTCATACACTAAACCTCTTTATTTATATCACCGTGTTAGAGATCACCTGCATCTTTAGCATGATTTAAGCCCTAGGTGTGGGCTTTTAAAATAAAATATTTCCAGTAAAACTTGATTGCTTTATATTTTGCACTCTATTAATGCATTAGAACTCTTGAGCTCCACAAAACTTTGCTCAGCAATAGAAATCCTCACTTTATTTATTTATTTCGATCTCAAATAGTTACGCAGCAATTCTGCCCTAAACGTAACTATTTTTAAAGGAAGAATTGAAAAAAGAGAAGATTTAATATTTAGTTTGGCTGTTGAAATTATACTATCATTTGAGGTATAGCAAATGGTTCAGGATTTTGAGACCATGCAATTAAATTAATAAATTTGCTCGATTCAGCGGGACTATTTTAGGCTTTAGTATCTGGTTTATTTGAGCGGGGAGTCTATTTTCTAGAGTTTAAAACTAATTCAATGGCGTCGGGATTGGATTCGGCCCAGGCTCGAATTGGGCTAAACCAAGTTGCGAGTGTTTCACTAACTGCACTTTTAAGATCCATCGGGTGAATTTTACCTGCAAAATAGTCTTGCTTTAAAGTCTCGAAGTCTTCGTAAACGGCTTTGCCGCCCCATTCTTCCTTGC
The DNA here is from genome assembly GCA_043761585.1 of bacterium. GTDB lineage: Bacteria > Patescibacteriota > JACMRA01 > JACMRA01 > JAYUNN01 > JAYUNN01. The sequence goes on along the minus strand of JAYUNN010000002.1, from coordinate 18,567 downwards.
GCTCAATCACAACTTTTTGCTCACCCGGAAAAATCATTTTGTCACACCAATCTAAAATTGGGTTCCAGAGCTGTTCGGCCTGGATTTCCTCCATTGACTGTTCCTCCAGTCTAGGCATCGGACAGTAGGCTTTTTTGAGCTTTCTTAGGATTTCAGCCTGAGAGTCATGCACCCAAATAGCAGAATCTGGCTTGGATTTACTCATTTTGTTGACTTCTACAGTTTTAGCTTGGTGCTGTGAAATTAGCTCGATCGTAGTTTTAGCCACAGTCTGGTCTATTTCTGATAGCACGACAGTACCAGTTTCGATGACTTCTTGTTGTAAATACAGCAGATTTTGCTGTTCGTGAATTGTGAGGTCGTTAGTTTCCAAAATAGCCTCTTTTGGCTTTAAAAGCCCTAACAGTAAAGAATGATGAATAGCTATCGGTTTGATTTTTGAGTCACCGATTTTTAGTGCAAAATCATCGTTTAGTTTCATAGCTGTTTCCCGCATCAAAACGTGGCATTTTCGCTGATCTAAGCCAGCGTGGACTAGATGTGTCTGCATGAAAAAAGCGTCACTAATCTGCATCACAGGGTATCGAAGTGTCCCAAACTCGACATTGTCACCAGCTTCTTTACCCATCACTGAGATGGATTTTAAAACTCGATTTAGAGTCAGCTCTTTCCCAATTTTCATGTCAAAAGTCCAGAAAGATTGATTATTGCGCTTGGTTTCATAGGTCGATTCAGCGAAAAGTAGATCAATTTCGTTTATATTACAGCCTACAATCTCCAGACACAGCATCATAACTGGCCCAAAATACTCTTTAGCAACTTTGCGAATAGTCTCAAATTTACCATCTAGTTTATTGTTTAAATAAGTGTGATAATCGGCCAACCAAATACTGCATTTGACTCCAGCATCTTGCAGGCGTTTTATCTTGAGAGCCGCCGCCATACCAGTACCGATATGGATTTGACCGCTGATTTCATAGCCGATATAGTGCCGAATTTTTTCACCGCTGCTGTTGGCAAAATTGACCAGATTTCTGATTTCTTGATCTAGCTGATTTGGGTCGTTTGGTAGTACTTCTTGTGTGTTAAAAAGAATGGCTTCTTTGAGAGTGTTGAAATCGTACATATTTTTAGACTAAAATTATAAAATACTTGAGGTTGGGAAGAGCGGACTATATTTGATCTTAAATAAAATACAGCACTTAATAATAATTTTGAATTTTAAAAAAATCCACATCTGTGGACAAGTAAGAAATACCAGCGAAAACTTGTCCAGTGATTTATGGATTGAGATAATAGTTTGAGGTCTCGAGATTAAAATTTAATATATCTTTAGTTTGGATTAGAGTTTAGTAAAGTCAAAATTATAAAAAAGTGAATATTCATGAAATAACAATCCTAAGCTTTTAAAAGTAATAAAACCATTATACTACAACTAAATACCATTACGGCTATAAAACCGTGCCAAGTTAAGTTGAACATTTTATGACGGTCACTAATCAAAAACAACTCACTTTTGAGGCTGTCAAAATTTTTATTGTAGCGCTTTAGTTCAACAACTTTTTTTCCAAGTTTAAGAGGTTGTTTATTGCTGACTGCAATTTGTTTTAGGGGCATATTTTTATTTTTGTTTTTTGAATGTGTCTCTAAATGCAGGCACTATTTCAATCTTACTTCTTTTTCTGAATTTAGTCCAATGCCTGATACTTTTCTGATTTACTGCCTGTATTTGAGATAGCTAGGAATAGCCAAAAGAGCATAAAAGAACTGCAAAGCTGATAAAAATTAGACATCCAAAAGATATGGTAGTTTTTGATAAATCCTTAAATTTGGACAACAAAAAAAGAGGTCTCAAACCCCTTAATGTAAAAAAATGGGTGAGAATCCTCTTTAAAAGACAGAATCTATCGCTAAATTGATGATTAATATCACACTTTTTCTACCATAAGGTTTTACTCATTTGGGAAAGAATGTAACTGTAACAACAATCAATCTAACATATCTGCACTGACTATCTTACCCAGACCCTTCCTTCAGTTTTGTGTTTTGTGTTTGTTGAAATTTTTTTGATTTTTTTTATGAAGAAATTAAGTAGTAAGTCCTATCAGTTAAAGACATTATCTACCTAAAAATGTTGGCCCAGGCAGAAAGCTTAATTAATAGAATGATTAGGAAATAGCTTTAAAAAGTATAAAATAATCTAAGCTCCTAATTAAATTTTCTGTCCGTAATGGGAGTTTGATTTTGTCAGCAAGTTTTAAATCTAAGATGCGAAAGTTGTTTTTTTGAAACTCCTTTGCTTCTTATAATAAGTATACCAAAAATATTTACTATAGTCAAGTAATACACGGAGTACTACCTGCAAATAGGTTGAAGATAACCTAAATCGACATTCTAGAATGTTAAAATAATTGTAATTAAGTAAGTATTATTGTAGTAACGTACTAATACAAAACTGCAAATGATTGCTTTTTACTTAAAATTAATCTACAAAATACTAATGTATCCAATTCAAACCGCTGCGGCTGTGATAGCTTTTTTTAAAGATCATAATCTGAGCAAAGCAACTCAAAAATATTTGCAATTTCATGCCTTACGCTATCAAATTTTGTGGCAAAAGATACAAAATACTCTAGAAATAACTCAAAGAATGGCATCCTCAGGCTCTGCAAAAAATAAACTACAAATTTTAGATGTCGGACCAGGGCTTTTTACCGAGCTTTTAAGTGCAAATCTAAGTAAGTGCTATCCAGATTTAGAAATTCACACCTTGGGTTTAAATCCTGGTTATTTTGAGTTAAAATCTAGGCCGACTTTCCACCAATACGATCTAAACAATCTTTTCCTTGATCCAGACTCAGCGTCGGTTTTAGTCAAAGCTTTGCCAAAGTTTGATCTGATTTTATATTGTGAGGTTTTGGAGCACCTCTATACAGGGCCGCAGGATTCACTTCTGTTTTTACAGCGCCTTTTAAAACCAAAAGGCAAACTAATAATTCAGACCCCAAATGCTATCTCACTGCATCATCGCTTACTAATGCTTGTTGGTAAAAATCCATTTCCGCTACTTCGCCCAAATTCTTTAGAGCCTGGACATTTCCGTGAGTATACCGCCATGGAGCTTCAAAAAATGCTCGAAAAAAACTGTCTCAAAATCGAGCAAATTGAATTTCACAACTATTTCAATTATTCTGGTGGCTTTAAAAACAAATTCTATAAATTTATTACCCATTTTTTTCCAGCTACTTTTCGTGACGGTATCACTATTTTAGCCGTTAAAGTCTAGCTTTCAAAGCTTTTAAATTAAATGAGACTCAGATCTGGTTCTGTACTATCACCTAAGACTTGAGCAGATTTGTCAAAATTAATTTCAAAAATAGCTAAAATTGAAGCTGGGATCTCACGAATTAGCCCATTAACTAGGGTTGAATTATTGGCTTCAGGTGCTGCTACGGCTTTGACTTCTAATCCCAAACCTTGGCATAGGAAAACTGCTCTAGGAATATGAAAAGCCTGGGTGATCACAGTCAATCTCCTTAATTTAAAGACATTTTTGGCTCGGTAACAACTATCTAGCGTGCGCCTTCCTGCGAAATCCTGCACAACATCCGCGTCTAAAACTCCGCGATCCACCAAGTATTTTTTCATAACTTTGGGCTCGTTGTAGTTTTCCAAGCGATTGTCGCCTGATACTAGTAAAACTTTGATTTTGCCTTGTTTATACAACTCAAAAGCAGTATCTAATCTATTTTTTAAAACTCCACTTGGTTGATCATTTTTGGTGATACCAGCCCCTAAAACTAGTGCCACTTTTGGGAAAAATGGACTTTTGATATCATTTTCTAGAGCTTTGACTGCTAAAAGTTGGAAGCTAAAAAACGGCACTGTCAAAACCAGAAATAGTAGAATCAAGCTTTTAAATGTCCAAAAATATTTGGATTGAATTGGGATCATAGCAAATAATTTATTTGAGTAAAGTTGCTTTTCGGGTCTTGGTCAATAATTTTTCAAAAGTAATCAACAGTTTGACGCCGAATTTTTTTAGATTTAAAAATTAAACATATTTATTGCAAATACAAATAGCTTGTAGTTTTAGCTACAATGAAACCTATTTTAAACTTTTTGGATATGAAAATCTTAGTTTTTGGAGCAGCTGGTAGAACTGGACGCGAAGTAGTAATTGCGGCTCTGAGTCAAGGTCACAAGGTCACGGCTTTTCTAAATCAGCAAGACCTAGGCAAAACCAAAAAATTGTCACATTTTCACGGTGATGTGACTGTAGCAGAGACGGTTTTACAAGCTATGCAATCTGGTTTTGACGCTGTAATTTCTTGTTTAGGTAATAATCATACCAATCAAAATCAAGAAAACACCTGCTCGATGGGAATGGAAAATATTATAAATTGCATGCTTATTACTCATATAAATCGACTAATTTGTGTGTCTTCGCTGGGACTGGCACCAGAATTTAATAGTTTTTATTTCAATACTATAGTCGAGCCGTTATTTTTGCGTGAAATCCACACTGATCTGGCAAAAATGGAAAAATATATTATCAACTCAAACCTAAACTGGACTATAATCCGGCCACCACAGCTGATAGATAAAGCTCGTACAGGTCAATATCAAACTCAAACTGAAGCCTCAGAGGTAAAATTGACACAAATCAGTCGCAGCGATTTAGCAGATTTTATACTCAAAGAGTTGAGTGATTTAAAATATTTAAAGCAAAAAGTTGCAGTTGGTTATTAAAATACCCTTTTAAGATATTAATTAGATAACAATCAATAACAAAATCAAAATATGTCTCAAAATTTAAACTTAGAAAAAATTTCACCAGAACAAGACAAAATACAACAAGGCAAAAACTCAGATAAATCCATTAAATCGATAGTTTTGACTAAAAACCAAGACTTGGCATCGCAACTTGATGAAATTTCAGCCGATACTACAGAAATTCCTACGACTGAAATAGACTTGAAAAATCTGTGGGAAAGCCTTAAAGGGCTACTATTTTTTATATTTTTACTGGTTTTAATTCCACAAATCGAAAACTGGATCGGGCCAGACAACATTAAAAATTTTATCACCTCCGCTGGAATTTGGGCACCAATTGCATTCATCATCATCAGATTAGTTACAGTTGTGATTGCACCACTAAAACTTGGCCCAATTACCATTATTTTACATCGAGCTTTCGGACTGTGGCCATCCATTTTTTATAGCATATTAGTTACTGTGATAGGAAGTTGCATAAATTTTTTAATAAGTCGGCGCTGGGGAAACAAAATAATTGGTTTTTTCTTTGGTCCGGATATTTTAAAAATGGTCGATAGATACGCTCAAAAATATCTAGATAAAAATCTCACGACAAGCACATTATTATTTTTGACAAACTATGAGCTAGTTTCCTACGCCTCGGGACTCACAAAAGTCAAGTTTTTGCAAGTTTTATTGGCGGCATGTCTATCTGCTTTAGTTACTTCACCGATGCTGGTGCTGCGTGATCTAAGTATTGGTAACAATGATACTTTAGCAGCTATTATTTTTGGTCTTAGTTACGCGCTAGCCATTTTGCCACTTGTCTGGATAGCTAGGCCCGATATAATTATCTGGTGGAAAGCAGAAATGAAGCGAATTAAAAATCCAAATTGAAATTTAAAACCCTAGCGAACTAGGGTCATTTTTAGTTTTATCTAAATGTTAGATTTATAAGATCACGTCTAAGCTAAAAAACTACGTATCATCCAAGCAGTTTTTTCATGTTTTTCCATGATTGCAGTCAAGAAATCAGCAGTACCGGCATCTTTGAGCTCGTCGTTAGCTTCATCTACGGTTTGGCGTAAATATACAATCGATGATTCAAAGTCAATTAATAAATTTTCTAGCATTTGAGAGCTGTCAGTAATATTGCTGTGGTCCTCTTTTAGAGTTGCAGTTTTGATGTATTGACTCATTGAACCATTGGCATAAGCCATTATACTTCGGCTGCGCTCGGCGATCTCATCTACCAGGACATCTAGCTCTTCGTAAATACTTTGGAAAAATTTGTGTAGTTCGTAAAAGCTTTTGCCAGTTACATTCCAGTGATATTTTCTTGTTTTGACATAAAGCACAAAATTATCTGCCAAAACTTGGTCTAAAATTGTGGCTGAACCTTGGATTTGTTCTTTATTCAGGCCGATATTTGAAGTCATAATAGTTTTATATTGGTTTTAAAAATGCTTTTACTGTAAAATAATAGCATAATATATACCAAGCAGAGGTTGGTAATTTTGTCAAACTAGTCTTTGTTTGAAAGTCTATTATACAAAAAGTAGTATTTGAAATAGAATTAAACTAATTTGAAGCACAGATAAATACAAAAACTTTACAAATACAAAAGTAGCATGGCTTCTGAAAACAATCCCCATTTTCTAGAGAGATTGCTATATTTTATGGCTGGGATTTTGTCGCCTGCACTTCAGGTGCAACTGAGTTTGGCTCTGTGTTTTTTGATCTGCCTCCCAGTTAGCTATTTTTATGGTGCTCAAAACCGGCCTGATCTAGTCCAAGAAAACCCAAACTTGATTTTGATTGGTTTAGGTTTAAGTTTAAGTTGTTTTTTGGTGGGTAATTTTTTACATCAAACCATCAGCATTCGAAAGCATATTAATTTACAGCGTGGAGCCTGGATAGTGCTGGTGGCCTGGCTAATTGCTTGTTCGATTTCAGCCACAGTTTATTTTTTGGCGGGTTTCCCAGATCCTCAAAATGTGGAATCGATGACAGTATTTAGGCGATTAGTTGATAGTTACTATGAGTCGGTTTCAGGTTTTGGGACAGCAGGCACTAGTATTTTAAAATCAGTTGAGATTTTCCCAAAAAGCTTGCTACTTTGGCGGACACTGACTCAGTTTATAGGTGGTATGGGTATTGCTTATTTGGCTATCACGCTGCTAAAACACTTCGCGGTGTCGCGAGCGGAAATTATCAATAGCGAAGTAGAAAGCCCAAACCAAATGGAATTTGAAAGCGAAGAAGAAGCTCGTGTTTCGGGTTGGCGTTTTTTAGTGGTTTATTGCTCATTTTCGATGGTCGCCTGCGGACTTTTGTATATTTCCGGTATCTTTTTTAGAGCTACACCATATCAAAACTGGTATGATAATTTGTACGATTCGGTAAATTTTGCTTTATCAGCTTTGGCCACTGGTGGTTTCTCAGTCTACGATACAGGTGTAGGCCTACCTTTAGCTGGCGGGGGACCTGGCGGACTTCAAAATACATTTTCGGAGTGGATTCTGGCCGTCTTTATGCTATTAGGAGGTACCAATTTTGTGCTTTGGTTTGGGGTTTTATTTGAGGGAAAAGTCCAGACGTTGTTTAAAAATCTTGAGTTAAAATCTTATTTGAGCTTTATTTTTATCTTGACTGTGACTATTTGGGGAATTTTGGCTAAAAATAATTTCGCTTCCACTGGGGATGATTTGCGCTACGCTTTTTTCAATGTTGTTACTGTAGTTAGTTCCACTGGTTTGGTGAATCAGGATTTTACAAAATGGCCGATCGAGGCTCAAGGGCTGCTTTTTAGCGGCTATCTAGTAGGTGGATGCGTGGGCTCGACCGCGGGCGGACTAAAATTTGAGCGATTTTTGGTGATGTTAAAATATGCCTGGATTCAGACCAGAAATTTAATTTTTGGACGAAATCAAACCTTTTTCTCGATTGGTGGCGCAACTTATTCTGATCGCAGCAGTGGAATAATTTTACTAAATATGATTTTGTATTTTTCTATTATTATGATTGGCAGCATCATTTTACTACTAACAAATACCACAATTTATCTAATTGATGGTTCGATTGTGCAGACTACTTTAGAAACAGCTTTGACGGCTTCTATTGCAAATTTGGGCGGTATCGGTCCAGCAGCCTTTGGTGGAGTGGCCCAAAGTGGCCCAGTGGGCAACTACTTCGCTTTTTCAGAAATCTCTAAAATAGTTATGATGGGTTTGATTTTCATCGGCCGTATCGGTGTGCTAAGTATTTTGATGCTATTTATCACTCAACGAGGTCAATATAAGTTGCGAAGTGGAACTACTTTGGCTGATGTGGAGGTTTAGATTGGCTACTTAGGACAGTAAATAAAGCGGTTTCCATTTAGAATAACCACCGCGACGCGAAGGGGTAAATACCTAATTAACCTCTTCCAAACGAGGTGTTTTTGAGGGGATGATAAAAAACGGAAAAAAGTTAGGTTTAATATTGAGTTTGGTTATACGGGTTACTTACATGGAGTAAAAAAGCTGTTTTCACACGTGATTTAAAGTCATATTTTTAAGCCAATCTGTAAACAAAAAATCCTAACGCGATTAAATTTAAATCTGACTGGCTTTTGGTCAATTTGAACCTATTTTAAAATTTTGAGTTTGGCCGCTTTCTGGATCAAGGCTTGGATCCAAGTTTATGGAAGCTGAATTGATGCAGTAGCGCTTTCCAGTAGGAGCTGGTCCGTCGTCAAAAATATGCCCCAAATGAGCTTGGCAAACTTTGCAATGCACCTCTATGCGAGTAGTAAAGTGGGAATGATCGACACTGGTTTCGATATTTTCGTGAGTAGCAGCATCCCAAAAACTTGGCCAACCACAACCAGCGTCATATTTTTGGGTTGAGTTAAACAAAATACTGTTGCAAACAATACATCGATAAGTCCCAGGATCAGTATTTTCGGCGTAAATTCCAGTGAATGGGGCTTCGGTACCTTTTTCTTGGGTGACGTGATATTGCTCAGGAGTTAAAATAGTTTTTAGCTCAGTTTGAGTTGGGATATTTGGGATATTAGACATAAAATATTTTTAAAAATCTACTAAATGTACCAAATTTATTGCGTCAATTGGTTTACTATTTTTGAGACTTTTTCTGGAATTAGTCCAGCGCCGCCAATTAAAAATCCTGCAATTTTATCGGATTTAGCTAACTTAGTAATATTGTCATCGGTGACACCGCCACCATACAAAACTTGCACTTTATGGCTCAGGTCAGCTCCAAAGTGATCGTGTATTTCACTTACAATAAAATCAGCCACACTTTCAATTTGGTCCAAAGTGGCAATTTTATCAGTACCTATAGCCCAAGTCGGCTCAAAGGCCACGATGAACGATTCTAGATTCTTTAACTTAATTTGGTTTGGCTCAACCGCTTCGAGAATTTGATGGCTCAGTTCTTCAAAATCTAATTCTTGCTGATCAATTTTGGCCTCAAAACCAACACATAGAATCGGAACTAAGTCATTCTCAAGAGCTGCGGTCATTTTGTGAGCAGTATCAAAAGAACTGGTCGATAGTTCAGCTCTAGTTTCAGAATGGCCAATCAAGCTGTATTTACAGCCTAAATCTGCAACCATAGCTCCAGAAATTTGTCCAGTGTGAGCTCCGCCTTGAAATTCACTAATATCCTGCGAGCCGATGATAGCACTGATGCTTAGTTCAGTCTGTAGAGCTAGCAGTGGAGCCAGATACAGAGCTGGTGGAAAGACGATTTTTTGCCAATTTTCTAAAACCTCAAAAGGTTGTAAATATGATTCAAATAGTAGTTTTGCTGCAATTAAAGAATTGGGGTTAGTTTTCCAGTTGAAGGCTAATATTTTGGGCACAAGCAAGTTTTTAATATGTTTTTAAGATAATTTTGCAGTATTTGGATTCACTCACACATGCGTTTAACATCTAAAATAAACTCTAAATCCCAGGTTTAGTCAAAAAATAGTATTTAGATTATAGTTGGGTAAAATCTTAATCATTTTTTTAAAAACCGCACTAAAACCTACTATTATGCTTACGTTAGAACAAATTTCGAATTCTGTCGTTTTGGTCCGAGTCGCTTTTGATCTACCAACTTTAAATGACACAGCTAGGATAAAAGACGCACTTGAAACCATTAAATTACTTTTAAAAAACAACAATAAGGTAGTTTTAGCCACCAAATGGGGTCGCCCAAAAGGGTCAGACCAAAGATTTTCAACTCAAAAAATGGCAAATGTGGTTGAAACTTTAGTTCGAACTTCGATTCTCAAAGAGCTCGCAGAGCAAGGTGAAGCAGGCTCGAGCCGCGATCTTGAAATCGATCAGGAATGGGATCGAAACCATTCATACATTACTTTTATAGACCAGTTTCAAGGATTTGAGGTTGCCAAAGAAAAGATTCACGATTTTAAAAAAGACGCTCCATTTTTACCTGGACACGGTCGGTTATTTATACTCGAAAATACGCATTTTGATGCTTGTGAAAACTCTAAAGACGCTACTCAAAGACTAGAAATAGCTAAAAAATATGCCAGTTTAGCAGATTATTTTGTGGACGAGTCTTTTGCGTCGAGCCATCGCAATGAGGCTACCAATACTGAAATTAAAACCCTTTTACCCTGGACTTTTGGATTAGCCTACCAAAACGAGGTCAAAAATCTAGATCAGCTTAGAGTTGGAGTGAAGCAACCATTTGTGGTGCTTATGGCTGGAGCCAAACTTGAAACTAAGTTACCACTAATCACAAAAATGCTGCCTAAAGCTGACAAAATCCTATTAGGTGGACTGCTAAGTTTTACTTTTTTACAAGCTGCTAAAGAATTACTTTATCCCAATTTACCAGATATATATGAGTCGTATGTGGAGGTTGAATTTTTAGAGCAAGCTAAAGAACTGTTATTAAAAAATCCTGAAAAATTAGTTTTGCCACTTGATTTGATATATGAAGAAACAAATGTCGATTTTAAATTGAGTGAAAACCAAGCTACCCAAGTTGGAAAATATGGCCGTGACGTTGGACCTAAAACTGTGAAACTTTTTGAAAATGAACTACAAAAAGCTCAAACAATTTTTTGGAATGGTACTTTAGGGCTTTATGAAAAACCACCTTTTGACCGAAGCACTCGCAGTTTAGGCGACTTTATAGCGAGTTTAAATGGTGTCTTTAGAGTCTTGGGTGGCGGTGACACAGGCTCGGCACTACCTCAAGAGGTTTTAGATCGTTTGGATTTTGTGTCGATGGGCGGCGGAGCGACTTTAGAATATTTGAGTCACTGAGACCTTTAATTTTTGGTCTCAAAACTATAATTGCAACTTAATGGCGTCTATATCTTGGGTAATTTAGGTGTAAAAAACAGCCATAATACTTGGTTTAGAAATTGAATTTGTATATTTGTACTATATGCTGTATAATCTTTAAAATACTGCTTTTGTAAGCATTTAGAAGCACTAAATTTTCACTATCTTAATTTTATATGTCAATTATATACGGACAAAAACTCCAAGAACTTTTCATCAAAGCCAAAAAAGAAAATTGGGCTATTCCAGCAGTAAATGTAACTAGTTTTAGCACCATCAACGCTGCTTTGGAAACTGCTAAAGAGGTCGGCAAACCAATTATTATCCAGTTTTCACACGGTGGAGCCCAGTTTATAGCTGGTAAATCCTTGGAAAACAGCAAGCATTTGGCATCAATTTCAGGCGCTATTAGCGGAGCCATGCATATCCATAAAATGGCTGAAATATACGGCGTAGACGTCATTATTCATACCGATCACTGTGCTAAAAAGCTGTTACCGTGGATTGATGGATTGCTTTTAGCTGGTGAGACCTTTTACAATTTACACGGTATCCCGCTTTTTTGTTCGCATATGCTGGATTTGAGCTTAGAGCCACTAGAGCAAAATCTAGAAATATCACAAAAATATTTTCAGAAAATTGCAAAGATGGAAATGCATCTTGAGATCGAAATCGGAGTTACGGGAGGTGAAGAAGACGGTGTAAATCACGAAAATATCGAAAATAGCAGACTTTACACTCAGCCAGAAGATGTGGCTTTTGCATATGAAAAGCTCTCACAAATCAGTCCAAACTTTACCATCGCCGCAAGCTTTGGAAATGTACACGGTGTTTATGCGCCTGGAAATGTGCATTACAAGCCAATTATCTTAAAAGAATCTCAAGATTATATTCAAGGCAAACTTGATTTAGGTGATGAAAAACCTGTGTCTCTGGTATTTCACGGTGGCAGCGGTGCCACTCCAGATGTGGTCAAAGAAGCGGTTTCTTATGGTGTGGTAAAATTTAATCTCGATACCGATCAGCAATGGGCTTTTTGGGATGGTGTGCGGCGATACAACCAAGAGTTTGAGCTATATTTACAAAGCCAGCTCGGTAACCCTGAGGGACCAGACAAACCTAATAAAAAATATTATGATCCACGAGCTTGGCTTAGAGCTGGGGAAATTAGCTTTAAAGAAAGCCTAAAGCAAAATTATGAAATTTTGAATTCTACCATCAATAAGTTAAACAACTAATAAATTTAAGTCTCGCATTTATGTCGCAAAAACGCATCGGAATCATAAATAGTGGCGGTGATTGCCCAGGTCTAAACACTGTAATTGATGCTGTAGTTCAAAGTTTGAACCCAGAATATCAAGTTTTTGGTTTTTATAAAGGCTTTGAAGGTTTACACACCAACGATTATAGCTTATTGGAGCCAAATTTTACTAAAAGCCTGCGATTTGAAGGTGGAACTTTCCTAAAAAGTGTAAATAAGGGTAATTTTGCAGGAAAAACTGGGGTAGGGGATTTCCACGCCATAGACCCAAAACTTTTGGGTGAAGCAGCTCAAAACTATCACGATTTAGGCTTGGAAGCTTTGGTGGTTTTAGGTGGGGACGGCTCAATGACGACTGCCTGTCAATTTTTAGACTTCGGCTTAAATATTATTGGTGTCCCCAAAAGTATCGATAACGATTTAGCGGGAACCGACTTTACTTTTGGGTTTAATTCCGCTGTGGAGATCACGACTGATGCTTTAGATCGACTAGCTACGACTGCCAAAAGCCATGATAGAATCATGATTTTAGAAGTCATGGGTCGGCACGCTGGCTGGATTTCTCTTTATGGAGGTCTTTCTGGTGGAGCTGATATGATACTGATTCCTGAGATTACTTTTTCAGATCAAGTGGTGGTTAATTTTTTCAAAAACCGCTACGCTACAGGTCAAACAAGTGGTTTAATAGTAGTTTCCGAGGGTGCTAAAAACCAAAATGGTAATATTTTATATAAAAATTTGGGCACCGAAGCCAGTGAAATCAAACTCGGCGGGATCGGGCAATATCTAGAAGCGCTACTAAATAATCAAAGTGAATTTGAAGCGCGGTGTACGGTTTTAGGGCATGTTCAGCGCGGTGGCAGCCCAAATACTGCTGATAGGATTTTAAGTCGATCTTATGGAGCTTTCGCGGCTCAGCTGGTTCTAGAGAGGTGCTATTCTAAAATAGCAAGTTATATTGATGGTAAATTTACGAGTACCCCGATAGAAAAGAGCCTAAATAAGCTAAAATTAGTAGATCCAAAAGGTGACTTTGTAAACAGAGTACGCCAGCTGGGTGTAAGTTTTGGAGTTTAAATATCAATATAAAACACAAAAATAACCTGCAGTTTCTTGAATTTACAATCACTAAAGTTTACCACATTGAGTCAAATTGTGAGTTTAAACTGTTTTACTACTCTAGCTTAGGGCGGCCACAACTAAACTTGTACTATTTTTATGAGAGCAAATATAAAACTAAAATAAATTATAATTTTTTCGGCATTGTGGGAATTTATAAAATTTAAAACCAGAAAAGGTACACACGATGGCAAGCTAGATTTTAATTCATCAAAAACTCAACAATTAAACTCCTAAAACAAAATACTTTTATCAAAAATCCAATCTTTATTTCCAGTGTGTGTCTTAGCATTAGGACTTGTAAGCTCCACAAGATCTCGCTCGGTAAATAAAAACTATTGCTTTTTTATTTCTCAAAGCTCAAATAGTAAGTGCAAGGATTCCGTTCCAGATAAGGTATTTTTTAGAAAAGAAGGAGAAAATAGGAAATTAATAGGTGCAAATATTTATTAAAAGCTCTGTTTCGAACTTGGGTATGGATGGACTTAAATATAGTGACATTAGCGCGAGATACCAAATTAACCCATTTTAGGGCTCATATAAACATAAAGTAAATATGATCAAACTTTTGATAATCATAAGGTTGCAAATATACTTAATATAGATACCATCTACTTATATAATTGTAATGGCTATGATAATACTTTAGTTAGGAACTAAAAAACTATTTACAATTCTATATCTTAGAATATAATAACTATAAACAAGCTGATACAGCTTACTCCTATAAGGTTACTACAATGCCTGCAAGAAGAGTGTAGAGGAGCAACCATTATCACTGGATAAGCCTAGCTTCACTATATGGATTTGGTGCAAATAAATAGACTAATTGCCTCTAATGATTTACTTTTGCTTGATTTCATCCCAAGTGTTTTGAGCTGATTTTATCTGGTTTTCGAGTAAGTCTAAACCTAAATCCCAAAATTTTGGATCGCTAATATCTAAGTTTAGTTTTTTAAGTAAATTTATGGGGCTTTGCGATCCACCTAGCCCTAAAATCTCGATATAAACACTCACTTTACTAGAATCGTGCTTTAAAATATTATAAATTGCGCTAGAAATTAAAACTCCCGACGTGTAGACATAATTGTAAAAAATATACGTAAAGTGGGCTACCATCGACCAGCCGTATTGACTTTTAGTGGTGATATTGACTAGATCTTGATAAGTGTTTTGATAGCGATGTTTCAACCATAGACTTCTGATTTGCTCTTTAGAAATCGGACCATTTTGGCGATACATATCATGTATTTGGGACTCGAAGCCATAATATGAAACTCCAGCCGTGAAAATATTAGCTAGCTCCTCTTCGATTTTAGTGCAGTATAATTTTAGCCGAAGTCGTGGATCGGTGACAGTGGCAATTAATTTATCAAAAACTATGGTTTCGCAGCAAAGTGAAGCGATTTCAGCCGTCGAAGTGGTGTAATTTGAGTTGATTAAACCCTGAATTTCTTGTGTCAGATAACTGTGGATACCGTGCCCTAACTCGTGTGCTAAAGTCAGCACATCTTCAAAACGATTTTTAAAAGTGCATAAAATCACAGGGTGATAGCCTGGCCCAAAACTAGACATGAAGGCTCCACCACTTTTTTTGGGTCGATTGGTGGCATCTATCCAGTTATTTTCAAAGAATAAGGTTGCAATTTCTTGAAATTTAGGGTCAAACTCACCAAAGGCTTGTAAGATAATATCTTTAGCTGTTTCCCAGCTGTAGTTTGGTTGCTCCAAATCTGTAAATTCAAGCTCAGCACCTAAATCGTACACTTCCAAATCTGTAATACCTAAAATTTCTTGCTTTAAAAGTGTGTATTTTCGAATTAAATCAGTTCGTGAGCTCACTGTCGCCACCAAACTATCAACTATTTTCTTTTCAAGTTGATTACTGATCAAGCTAGATTCGTGCGGAAATTTTAGCCCACGCAAATCATCATCTAGTTTTTTATCCAAAAGAATATTATTATAAGCCTCTAAAGCTTGAGTTTCATTTTTTTCAAACTCACTGGTAAGTATTTCCCAGGCCGCTTTGCGAGTGTTTCGATTTGGATGGCGACTTAGATTTATTAGATCTGCTTCGCGATAGGTTTTGGTTTCGCCTTCAAAGTCACTCTCAACCTCAATATTTGAACTCAAATCAATAAAAAATTTACTCCAAGCTTCGACTCCACTTAAATCCTTGAGCGCCATTACATTTTCCACCTCCTCACTTAGCACATATTTAGAGTTTTGAGCCACCCTAGCCAAATAGTGACTATATTCTAAAAGTTGATAATCCCCAGATAATGCTATTAAATCAGGTCGTTTAGATAGCTCTACACCAAAAAAAGTGGTTAAATTTGCTAAAACTGTAGTTTGTTCGTTGCAGGCAATCATGCTTTTTTGGATTTTCTCCATATTTTCACCGCCAGCCTCATAAAGTAAGCTTAGATAATGACTTGGTTTGCCGAGTTCTAGTGAGGTTTGCTCGTCAGTTTTGATGGCTTCACATAGCTCTGCAGGACTCAGATGAGCTATTTTACCACGATAACGACTCTCAAAATCCTTAATTTTTGCAGTCACACTGATCAGATCTAGACCGATTTGTGGGTCATCAAACCCAGCATAATAGCTACTCAGGTCCCAGCTAGGTAAATTTTCTACTACATTTTGTTGGTTTATTGACATAAAATTTGCGGTGAAGTTTGGCAATCTAAAGTCTGCAAAAACATTAATTATTCACAAATATCATTGATGAAGTTTAGTACCACGCAGTTCCAGCACACAATTAACAAGTTTAGTCAAAGAGGTGAAACACTAATATTGCACTAGGAATATGCTATATTTTACTTGAAACAAGCTTATTTTTTAGGTTTATCAAGATTGATTTTGGCTATGACTCCGGCGGGTAGACTGCGACCTACAATGTCACTCAAGACTAACTCAGCTGTTTGGGTGGCTTGATTAAAAACGCTGAAAAATAAATTTTGTAATGTACTTGGTAGCAGCCCTGGAGTATGGCAAGTCATGACCATGAAGCTGTGATTAGGTATCACCAATTGAGCACACATAGCAATCAGTTCATTGATATCAGTTTCAATCTTGAAAATCTCACCTTCTGGCCCGCGACCAAAAGTAGGTGGGTCGAGCATAATACCATCATATTTTGAGCCACGTTTGATTTCTTTGGCTAAAAATTTCTTAACGTCCTCTAAAATTAGTCGAGTTTTGCCAGCCAAACCGTTGATCATGAGATTTTGGGTCAGCAATGCCATTGATTGGCGAGAGCTATCGACATTGGTTAGTTCACAGCCAAGTCGGACTAAATTTAGTGAATTTGAACCAGAATATGAAAATAAATTCAAAATTTTAATCGGTCTAGTTTTATCTTGTTCTTGCCAGTTTAAGATGATTTTAGTCATCCACTCTTGGTAAATCCAGTGCTCAGCAAACAGTCCCACATTTCCAAAATGATTTGGTTCTATGATGTATTTTAAGCCCTTGTGAGTTAGTGGCCAGTTTTTTGGCAGCGGACTCGGTGATAGCATTTTCCAGTCGCCTGTATCCTTAGCTTTTGGACGATAAAACTCAGCGTGAGCCTGGCTCCAAAGCTCAGCTTTAGCTGGCTTCCAAATAGCTGTTGAGATTGGTCTGATTAGCATGTATTTTCCAAATTGCTCCAACTTTCTACCATTTCCTGTGTCGATTAATTTGTAGCCAGTTTCAGCTACTTTTTCTGTAAATTCATCAGTCATAATAAGAGCATGATTGATAAAAATATTTTTAGTCAAATACTGGCATTTTAAAACTAAAATCCTAAAAATAGCCAAAGCTTATGTCTTTTTGATGGGTAAAGTTTTAAGAACCTCTAAACTCAAAAAGCAAAATTTCTTGCTATAAATCAAAACTTGGGTTAAACTTAAAAAGTTATAAGTTTTTACAAAATTTTTCTACTATAATACTATGCTTGCACTCAACGGTTTTGGACGAATTGGACGAAATGTGTTTAAAATTGCCTATCAAAAAGGCCTAGAAATAGCTTTTATCAATGATTTAACTGACAGTGCAACTTTGGCTCATTTGCTAAAATACGACAGTGTCCAGGCTGGTTTAAAAGCGGAAATTAGTCACGACGACGAGGGGATTATCGTGGATGGTAAGCATTATCCAGTGCTGGCTATCAAAAATCCGGCCGAACTACCATCTGCAGATTTTGGTGTTGATATTATGATCGAAGGTACGGGCGTCTTTACAGATCGTGAAAAAATGGGGCTGCACCTAACCGCAGGAGCTAAAAAAGTCATCTTAACTGCTCCAGCCAAAGGCCAAATAGATAAAACTATAGTCATGGGAGTCAACGACGATACCTTAAGTAGTGTCGACAAATTGGTAAGCAACGCCTCCTGCACCACCAACTGCTTGGCACCACTGGCTTACATTTTAGAAAAAGAATTTGGCATCAAGTCTGGTTTCATGAATACAATTCATAGCTACACCAATGATCAAAACTTACTTGATCTCCCCCATAAAGACTTACGCCGAGCTAGAGCTGCAGCTATAAACATAGTACCAAGTACCACTGGAGCAGCCAAAGCCTTGGGCGAGGTAGTTCCCAGCCTAAAGGGTAAATTAGACGGTTTGGCACTGCGAGTACCTACACCTGTAGGTTCAATTGTAGATTTGACTTGTGAACTAAATCTGGAAGTAACTAAAGCAGAAATCAACGCAATTTTTGCTAAATACGCTGCAACTGATCAATTTAAGGGAATATTGCAGTACAATACCGAGCAAATAGTCAGCAGTGATATCATCGCAAATCCACATAGCTGTATTTTTGATAGTACTTTGACTCAAGTCATTGGTGAAAAGAGTAAGTTGGTCAAGATTTTTGGCTGGTACGATAACGAGTGGGGCTACAGTAGCCGAGTCGTAGATTTAGCTCAGAAACTAATGCAACTTTAAGCAACTCTAAAAATTTAAAAATAACGGGTCAAAGTCAAATCAGTAGGATTTTATTAGATATCGCTTTTCATTTTTTGTTTAGGCTCTAGCCTAGCATATTGAAAAAGTTAAGATAATTTTTAAATATCTTTAGGAGATCGTCAAATAATTCTTTTTCTGATTTATCCCATCTCCATT
>JAYUNN010000001.1:0-22283 GCA_043761585.1 bacterium | reverse complement strand
CCTAAGCCTCAAAAAGTCGTGGAGAAGCAGAAGCCAATCGAACCATCAGCCAGTCAAGCTAAAACACCTGAACATGTAGAAAATTTAGATAGTATTAATTCAAACGATTATAAAGAGGGTGACAGATTCGAAATTAAGACTCATTTAGGAAAGATGCTTATAGCTGAAGTTATTCAGGACTTCATTGCAGGGAAGGTGATCAAAATAGGTGATAATCGCCTTGCCATAATTTCAAAATCTAAACCAATTTACGAGCTTAGTGAGCTTGGCACAGTTAAAACAATTACTAAAATTGATCGTGACGAAAACCAAGAATTAATACAAAAATATGGTTTTGATTCAAGTATATTTGATGGTGGCGATAATTCTTCCTGGGACATTATTGACTCATCAGAATCTATGTCCTACGAGGAACTCGCCGCGGGTATACTTGAGGCCAAAACACCACAAAAGTTTGCATATTTAGTTCAAGAAACCTGTAATATCATATATAATAGAGGAAAAGATACACCGTTAGCTAAAAGGATGATGTCTGAGGGCGAAGCAAAGCAACAGGAGCATATAGCAGCCTATGTAGGTCACCTGTTAGTCGCTCACTTTGGTGACTGGACCAATAGCGATAATAAATATGTGAAACAATTACTTGAAGAAATTAAGCCAATATTGATTAGGTATGGATGGAAAAATGATGACTTGGAAAGTGGTATCAAACACGATCTAATGGAGCCAAATGCAAATTCTTCGCAAGTTGGTAAGGCTATTTGTGAGGTTTTAAATGAATGGCACAATCAAGATACAAGCTCTAAGCCACCTGTGGATAAATCCAACAGTGCTTCAAACTGGACTCAAATAGAGCTCCCAAAGACAACCCCAGTCTCTATTGGACAAGAATCATCACCATCGACACCTAAAGTTGAGTTAGAAAATCGTACGACGCCTCCGCGTAGTCAGGCACAATCAGAAAGTGCAAGCTCCAGTGAAACATTGCCAGACTACCAAAAGGTTTTAGAATCTTTATATAGCATATTGATTGGTGGATTGAATTTTGACTCAAATTCAGCTAATCTTTCGAAAATATCGGAAGCTACGCACAGTATGCTACAGTTAAACCAGATACTTTCTAAAAGTAGAGTTATATTTGCAAACGTAATAGAGATCATTAAGTCTGTGAACATACTTCTAAAAAGTAATGTCGGGTCAATACAAGCTGGTATGATCTATAAACCAGTGTCAATACCTTCGGCTTTGCCGAATAACTCTGAAAATATCAGTCTAAATAATCAAATCAATCAAGCTAACACGGAAGATATTCAGAGTCTAAAGGCTGCCGAATCTTTATGGAACAGTCTGTTTGTCATTTTACAACCAAATTTTGATATCACTTATCAATCTGATCCGCAAGACAGTAGAAAATTTATTGCAACCATCACCAAGAAATAAAAACATATGTCGGAATCACTTAAATTTAAATCTGCTTTAGACACATCATCTGCAGAAACTAACTCTGACAATCTCACGAATTTTTTTCATGACAAGTTCAGTGAAGATTTAGATAGTTTGCTAGAAAAAAAAAGACTCGAAGATGCAGATCTTGCAGTAGCTCTTGAAAGTTGTTTCAATCAATGTGTAGCTGAAGGGTATGAATTTGATTCGCCTGAGGCTATACAGCTAATAGAGCAGTCGGTAGGTCTGCCACGAGGACTTTTACAAGCAGAAATCGCTAGTGGTCTAACTGGTAAAAATTGGTGGCAAAATCTGACTTCACCTTTAAAACCACTTAAAGATTTTGTCTTCAAACCAGAGTTAAAATACACTCCCAATGACCTCAAAAAACCACTGGAAACACTCATTACAGCTGATTTCGTGGTAAACTTATCGCAGATTGCGTTGTCGTATCCTTTAGCCGTTGCGTTTGCGGCTATAATTGGTGCGCCTGGTAGCCCTGTGGCAATTTTTTCTGGCCTTCTAGCTGTTGCTGGGGTTTACGGAGCTTCATCTGGTGTAGTCAAGCAGACTTTAAATATTGAGCATAAAGGGGATCTAAGAAACAAGACAGAGTGGAGCAAATTTGCAATAAATAGAATTATGGCTGTTCTTGCTTTCGCTGCTATCAGAATGTCCTCCACTTTTTTCGTTGGCGCCGGAGACAATCTGAAGACCACCCCAGAGAGAACGCTAGAGTTCGTTAGTGAAAAAACCGAGCTAGTCAACACATCGCTGAGCTCATCCTCAAAAAATGCGCTTAAATCACTTGAGCAATCTTCTGTTTATAAAGTTTATGAATTAGCCAAACAGAGACAGGAAAAGCTTGAAGAAGAACTCGCAGAGACTCAAGCCAGTATTCCAACAGGTGCTGATGCAAATAAAAGTGTAAGTTATACTTCGATTCGAGCAGCAATAGATGGCGCCGTAGAACCAAATGGTGTTGATGGTGCTGGTAAGACTGAATATTCAAGAAAATCAGAAAGATTGACCAAAGAACTTCGAAAAATCCCAAATATTGATCAAATTTTAAAACTGCAAAAAGAGTTGATTAATGCAAAAGAGCGAAGCAATAAGCCAGAAATACTTAGAATTGAAACAGAACTGACTGCGACTCTGTCATATTCGGATGTATTGGCAAAACAAAAAGAAATTTCCAACGCCACTGGATCAAAAGAGGCTCTAGCACAAGCAGAAAGTAACTGGCTCCAAGCCAGAGAAACAGTCACTCAAACCAACGAAAAACTGACCCAAATCCAGGCTAATCAAGGAAAGGTAGCTTTCTTAAAACAGATTTTATCTAATAATCCCACAAATGAATACAAAGATTTACTGCCTCGCTCAATTTCTGATGAAATTTTAGCAGGTCTTGATAATTATGAGACTATTCCACCAGCAGAAAGATTTAGGATAGCTAGAACGGTTTACGATGAAATGGTGAAAACAAACCCAAAATCGGTCGATATTTTTGCTGTTTTTAGTTTCATTTCTGGCGAAAAGATTTCGCTTATGTTGTCTGCAAGTCTTTTTCTTGACTTTATAGTCTTTATACTAAGTTTCTCGGTTTTTAGTAAAAGTTCATTCAATGCCAAATATGCAAATGAGAGGGTTCAAAGATTTGTAAATACAGCATTAGGTGAAACACGTCTAAATATAAAGAACATATATCAGAAACAAATAAATGCACAAAAGGCAAACGAGCGGACGTTTTTAGATACATACATGAATCCTAAATCTTTGACGCAAGCTAATAGTAGCCCAGCGGAATCAATCCAGACTTTCAGTAACGAATTTGCCGTTTTCGAAAAATTGTCAACTAATCAAGTAGAGACTTCTGGTGGTGAAAAACCAATTGATCCTGCGATTATCAAATTTATAAACAGTGCACCAGTGCAAAAAAGTCTGTTGCTTAGGGCTGTTGGTGATGAAAGTCACGCCCTGAATCTGCTGGTTGATGCCATGCTCTCAGAATTCAACCGCGAGTTTAGCGTTGACACCTATGAAAAAAAGCGCAACGTAAAAAATTTACAGAAAAACACAGAGTGGAATAAAAAATATCTAGAACTAGTAACTCAAGTTTTAAATGGTCAAAGAGGTCGTGATTTTGCTCAAACAATGTCAGTTCTTAAGGATATTTCGACTCCAGCTAAATCAGCCACAGGAGCCGTATTCAACTATTTGACTAATTTTGAAATGGGTGGTTTGAAATCACCTCAAGATCAAGTACTATGGAAACATCAAAATCCTAGAGAAGCAGATAATGCAGGTCTAGTATATGAGTTGCAGGCTAAAATCGGGAGTCTTTCCGACAGATTTAAAAATCTTGATAAAAAACTCATAACTGATGACGGAGTGAGTTACCGAAGTATTACTTCAGCTGAGAAATCCAGATTAACAGGAATTCTGCAGTCTTCGATCTCAAACATAGTTCAAAATCAGTCCACAGATGAGACCTTCCAAGTACCAGACCTTTCAGAGAGTGACCAAGATTTCCTTTCTAAATTTGAAAGTGATTTGGGCGAGGTTGCTGAAAAATTTGAAAATTTGATGCGTGATGGTTTGGTTGGCATTATGAGCAGTTTAAACGAATCACCTGCGACTATAATTTCTAAGATTCAGAGTACACTAGATAAAAAGCTAAAAAATAATTTATTAGACAGAAATCCCGTATCACTGAGATCCATAAATCAGAGCATTGTTCCGAAATATTTGATTGATGCGAAAACAAATCTTGAAATTTTACTTAGTTTAAAACCCACAAGTGACTCGGATTTAGAGGCAGTATTGAAAGATTGTATAAATGATATCAATGCCAACTTTTATCAAAGGAAAGAGTTTGACATTAGCAGTAATCCTAGACTAGCCGCACTTGGTAGCAGCAGGACAGCTCAAAATCAAATAAATCTTGCAGTTCAGCAAGCCCTAGATTCAAGCAAATTGAATAAGTTTGAAAGAATAGAAGAAATTCGGAAACTACTACAAGTGGAATCATTAAAACCTTTTACTAATCGAGATCTGTCAACGATGAAGTCATTAGAAGATGAATTAAAGGGATTTATAAAATAATTTAGCTGCAATGATACAAATTCAGTTGGATCAAGTTTACATCTACACTCAGTCGAATACACACTGCCATAAATTTCCTCAGCAATTCAGTCATTAATTAATGTTAGCTCAAATTAATTTTTTAACTAATTCAACTATATATTTTATGGAAAGCGAGCCTGAACAAAAACCCCAATTAAAATTCCATGAGGCTGTGGATCTTGGAAAAGGTAACTTTCCGCTCGCTTTTTTGCTTCTAGTGCTTAAAGTAGGACATGACGTTTTGTCAAAAAAATACGACCACGCCCGTCTAGAATCCGAGCTTTGCTCTGACTCAACAGTTGAAGAATATGCTCTTTTATATGCAAATTTATTCATCGATAAAATTAGATGGGTGCCAGGGCTTGCTGAAAATTTTATAGACATTGTAAATACAAAGATTAAGATAATGTGTAATAATTTGGATTCTTTAAGTAGAAAAGGATCCCAAACAACTCCATATCACAAAGACAATCTTTTTGAGTTATTTGAATTAAATACTGAGAATGGAATAAAGGAGTTGCCAAGGTTTAGTGTTCTGCCATCTACTTTTAGATTGACAAATATCCAGGCTGTATATTTTTGGAAAAAAATCCAAAATCGTCTAGAAAATTATAATAACAGAGCTATCGTAGACATAACAACAGACACAATTGAAAGTAATTTCGACTTCCAAAGAGTTGATGAGTTTTATGATGAATTTTTAGAGCATTTTAAGCTTACTTTCAATGCAATCCTGGAACGTGTAACTGTGGACAATCTTGACTTTATCCAAGATACTATTAGCAATTGTAAAAAAGCTTTGACAGAAATTCATAAAACTATATATTACCTCAAGAGCAGCTCCGATGGGAGTGACACATTAGACCCTTTTAAATATCTTACAAAATTTTTGGACCTTACAGGACCCAGGGAACCCTTTAATACTTTACAAAATAAGAAACGATCAACAAACATATTTATTAGTCAAATACAGAGAGGCAATTATTAAAATATTAGAGCAAATGACTCAGGTGGATGCTCATCTGCAAACAAAAATAGATCAAAAAAACAATCAAACCGATAGTTAAGCCCAAACCGAATTTTCATTGATTGGTGGAGCCAAATCCGCAATCCAAACTATTTAATTCCAAGAAATTAGCAATGTAAATCCTGGCGATATTATCAGCGGTTTTGAGTATGGTAAATGGATTGAAGAATAGTATTAACTGTAAATATTGCACCGCATCAGTCTAATTTAGAATTGCAAACCAATGAGACATTCGCTAAATATTTACACAATAATTGCGGTGTTCAAATCACCGAAACCTAATATGGTCACATGGCTAGCATAAGCAAAACCAAACTAATTCAACAAATTCCAGATCTAATAAGCTGCAACAAAGATACCTGAGCAAGCTTGCTAAGTAAAAATATAACAACAACTTTACAAATCATTACATCTTTGTTTGTATACACTCATGAATCCTTATAAATTATATCAGCTAGCTTTAAGATCCAAAACTTGGCGTGTACCTGTGATTGTCCTAACTTGTCTGTATGTGATTAGTCCGTTTGATATTATCCCAGACTTTTTACCTGTTATAGGGGTAATCGATGATGGAATGATACTAGCTATTCTTGTTTCAGAATTAGTTAAAATTAGTCGAGGTCGTAAGAATAAATCAAAGTTAAAAACTATAGATAAATAGTTGTTAAGTCTATAAAAATTTCTGAGTTAATGACCATTTTTAAGGCATGAAAGTGTCAAAATTCGCTCGTAAGAACTTTTTAATACTTGTTTTACCTTTCCCTGCATATTTATTGATATCTGAAAACTAGCATTATCTATAATCACAGCAGAATCAGTTTTTAATCTGCGTGGTTTGTATAATTAGTTACTAATATATTTTCAAAAGGTTTTACCTTACGGCGAAGCCTTTCTAGCCATTTAAAAGCCCTGCTAGATACCGCCCTGTCCAGCTATGCGAAATCTTGACAATGTCTTCTGGCGTACCCACAGCTACGATCTCGCCACCAGCGTCGCCGCCTTCTGGTCCTAGATCGATGACCCAATCAGCGGTTTTGACTACATCGAGATTGTGCTCAATTACCAACACAGTATTACCTTTGTCTACTAGTTTGTGCAGCACTACCAATAGTTTTTGGATGTCCGCCATATGTAGTCCAGTAGTAGGTTCATCCAAAATATACAAAGTATTACCAGTACCAATCTTTGAGAGTTCGGTGGCTAGTTTGATACGCTGAGCCTCACCACCTGAGAGTGTAGTGGCTGACTGACCTAGATGGATGTAGCCGAGTCCAACTTCATTGAGAGTGTCCAGTTTACGTTTGATGAGATTGATACTAGTGAAAAATTCACACGCATCCGCCACAGACATATCCAAAACATCGGCGATAGACTTTTGATTATATAAAATTTCCAAAGTTTCGCGATTGTATCGTTTTCCGCCGCAGTCCTCACAAATCACATATACATCAGGTAAAAAGTTCATCTCGACTTTGATCACACCATCACCTTGACAGGTCTCACAGCGTCCACCAGGGACATTGAAACTAAATCGACCAGCCTGATAACCTCGAGCTTTAGACTCAGGTAAAGCAGCGTATAAATCACGAATAGAGGTAAAAAGTCCTGTATAAGTAGCTGGATTTGATCGCGGGGTGCGACCGATTGGACTTTGGTCGATGATGATCGGTTTGTCGATATTATCTAGACCTTCGATTTCAGAGTGGACACCAGCCACAGTTTTGGAGTCATAAAAATACTGCATCAAACTATTGGCTAAAATATCATTGATTAGGGTCGATTTTCCACTTCCAGAGACACCTGTGACGGCGATAAATTTTCCAAGAGGTAACTCACAAGTCACGTCTTTAAGGTTGTTTTCATCAGCGCCGATGATGCGGATATACTTTTGTTTGGCTGGATCGATAGCTCGTCTAGTACTCGGAACATCTATTTTCTCAGTACCTATCAGAAACTTTCCAGTGACAGACTCTGGGTCGTGAGCTACATGCTCAGGCGTACCGATAGAGACGATTTTACCACCATTTTTACCAGCAGCGGGCCCCACATCAATTAGATAGTCAGCCTCACGTATAGTTTCTTCGTCATGCTCAACTACCAGTACAGTATTACCTAAATCACGCAATTTTTTGAGCGTACCGAGTAATCGTGTATTATCGCGCTGATGCAGTCCAATCGACGGCTCATCTAAAATATACAGCACACCAGTTAGTCCAGACCCAATTTGAGTAGCCAGTCGAATACGCTGAGCCTCACCACCAGAAAGAGTGTCAGCACCACGACTAAGATTTAGATAGCTCAGACCAACATTGATCAAAAACTCCATGCGCGAGATAATTTCTTTTAAAATTAGTTTTGAAATCTGTTTATCGCGGCTGTTTAGCTCTGTATTTTCATCTTTAACTAATTCTTTAAAAATTTGTAACGCATTTTGGATGGAAATTCGACTTAGTTCGGCTATAGATCGCTGCGCTACAGTGACTGATACTGATTCCGGGCGCAGACGACTGCCTTTACAGGCAGAGCAATTGTGCTTGGTCATATATTGCTCGATATCCCGGCGAGAGTTGTCGCTAGAGGCTTCCTTATAGCGTCGAATCAAGTTTGGAAGCACACCCTCAAACTCTTTAGTATTGGTTTTGCCTTTGCTTTTAGCCGTTTCGGTACCGTGCAAAATAACTTGTTGCACCTCGCTCGATAGATCTTTCCAAGGCGTCTTTAAGCTAAAACCATAACTAACTGCGATATTATCAAACATAGTACGCAGCCATCCACCCGACATACTCATGCGAGATAGGGGACGAATACAGCCTTCACTTAGGCTCAAGGTTTCATTTGGGACTACCAGCCCTTCATCGATCTCCTGGATAGATCCTAGACCTGTACAGACCTGACAGGCACCGTGAGGGCTATTGAAACTAAACATACGTGGTTCGAGCTCAGGCTGACTACCGTGACCATTTGGACAAGACCGAGCTTGGTTGAGATAGATTTTATCCCAAACATCTTCATCTTCGTTGTTGGCTAAAACTATAGCTCTACCTTTAGCTTTATTTAGAGCAGTTTCCAGCGAGTCTAGTAATCTGGTACGATTATCGGGATGGATAGTTAGACGATCGACTACGATTTCGATTGTATGTTTTTGCTGCCGATTTAGTTCGAGTTTTTCAGCTTCTTCAGCTAGTAAGATGTTATCATTTAGGCGCACACGTACAAATCCAGCATCTTTTATTTCTTTAAAAATGCCTTTATGGTATCCTTTTTGATTGTCTACAAGAGGGGATAAAACTACGATTTTGGTGTCGATTTTTAGATTTAAAAGGCGATCTAGCATTGAGGCCACGCTTTCAGAGGTAATCACTGAGCCACATTCTGGACAGTGCTGATGCCCAATTTTGGCGTATAAAAGCCTCATATAGTCGTAGATTTCAGTGATAGTGCCGACTGTTGAGCGAGGGTTATTGGAGGTAGATTTTTGATCTATCGAAATAGCCGGCGACAGACCATCGATGCTGTCCACATCTGGCTTATCTTTTAGTCCCAAAAACTGACGAGCATAACTAGATAAACTCTCGACATAGCGTCTTTGACCTTCGGCGTAAATGGTATCAAACACAAGGCTTGATTTTCCAGATCCAGAAAGCCCAGAAAAAACCACTAATTTATTTTTTGGAACCACGATCGAAACCGATTTTAGATTGTGTTGGCGAGCCTGGCGTACGGTTATATACTCATGCGGATTTGGCACTTCAAAACCATTTAAAAACTCCTCTTGGTTGTAGGTACTGAGCTGATCGATCTGGGCTGGCGTCAAAGTGGTGGTAAAACTTTGATTGATAATGTAGTTTTCGGTTGGGGATTTAGTGGTTTTCGGCATAATATTTGAAAGTTGAAAGTTGATTTGATTTTTTGTTCTGTTTGAGCAAGTATTTTGATCTATTTTAGCCTGTAGATAGATTTAGAGTTTCGAAAGCTCAAAATCAGGCCTCAAAACTGGGTTTGCTCGATAAAATGTTAACTATATAACACTTAAATTTGACCACCACCGACAGTTCTTGTCAAGAAGCTAGTAAATACTTTAGGATTTTGGCATACCCAAAGACAAATTTTTACTATGAAAAATCATCATGTATCCGTGCTGCTAAACGAAGTCAAGCAATATCTTTTGACTGAAAACTCAAGTCTTGAAAATGTCGCAATAAAATCACAAATTAAAATTTTTGATGGCACTTTAGGCGGCGGTGGTTACACTAAAATGATTTTAGAATCTAGTCCAAATATCAAAGTTGTGGCTTCGGATCTTGATGCTCTAGCGATCGATAATTTCTGGGAATTTACAGGCTTGAAACCTGATTTATACAGCTCAAAACTGCAGTTCATCCACAGTAGTTTTTTAGACGCCATTAGCGCTCAGGCCGATTTTTCTCTGGACGGTGTGGTGCTAGATTTAGGTTTTTCATCCAATCAAATGGAATTCGGTGGCCGTGGTTTCGCGTATTCCGCGGCCGATACGAGTGAGCCGTTTGACTTGCGATTTGATAGTAGTCAAGGTCAGTCAGCTTTTGAGATGATTCGAGAGCTTAAAACCAGCAAAGAATTAGGCAATTTGATTTATAATTTTTCTGGTGAGAGCCTCGCACGTAAAATCGGCGATCAGCTTTACGCTTTTGTTCAGTCGACGACGTCACAAATCGTGACCGTGGCACAAGTTTTGGAGGTCATCAAAAAAGCCATACCTAAGAAATTTTACCTGAAGCAAAACTCGATTTTGAGCCGTATCTGGCAAGCTCTTCGCATCTGGGTCAACGACGAACTAGGTCAACTTTCAGCTTTTTTACCAATAGCCTTTAACAAGCTTAAATCAGGTGGGCGACTAGTGATAGTGGATTTCCACTCACTCGAAGACAAAATCACCACCCAGTGGATGCGCGCCATGTCCAAGCCGATTAGCACCGACTCTTTTGGAGTGAGTAAATATCAAGCTACGCTGATAAGTAAAAAAGGAGTCGAGCCTACCGAGGCCGAAGTCACCGAAAACCCAAGGAGTCGAAGTGCCAAGCTTCGATGCTTAGAAAAGATTTAAAAAAATTGTGATACAGCTTACTATAAAGGTGAGCAAATATTCCGAAGATTGTTTCACACCCTTTTCATAACAAGCTTAGTGAGGTAGATTTAAAACTGCAATACCAAAACCCCCAAAAACAAGATACTTCTATCAAAAGCTTAATCCTTTTTTATTTTCCACTCCATTTATGGTATTCGGACTCCTTTACCCCGCAAAACCCCGCAATATATACTGAAAACCATAGCCTTTTATTACGCTTTTACGCTCAAACAGTTGTGGGGCTCACCCGTTCCAAACGAGGTGTTTATTTCGGGAAAAAGGAAAAAAAGAATGAGTTTAAGATTTTATTTCGATACTGCGGTTTTTAGTTATTTTTTAGTGTCAATTCAAATGGTGAAAATCTAGTCGCGGACTTCTTTTTGTCGAAAATATTACTCAAAAATTACTTTTGTCACGTTTTTCTTCAAAACTCAGACTACCTAGGCGAAGTTTGCAAATTCTCATGTCTTTTTATCTTATCAAAGCTCAGTGGGATCAGTATTATCCAAAAGTTTACGGCTATTTTTTCCGACGGATAGACTCAAAAGTCGATGTTGAAGATTTAGTTAGTTTGACGATGGAGGGCCTTATTAAAGCCTTAAATAAAACTGATAAACCACTTTCCAACCCAAATGCGTATCTTTGGCGGATCGCTCACAATCATCTGGCGGACTATATCAAGTTCAAATCTAAAACCCCTAAAACCTTCAGTTTGGATGAAAATTTGGACTTTATCGATCAGGGTTTGGAAGATCATCGCTCTAGTCATTTTCAGGCAAAAGTGGCAGATCTGATGCAGTGCGTAGAGCAAAATCTACATGGTATCGAGTACAAAATAGTGCAACTGGTGGTGATGTTTGATCAAAAATCGGTCGACGTCGCAAACGACCTCAATCTAAAGCCAGAAAACGTGCGTCAAAAATTATCCAGAGCTCTAAAAAAACTCAAAGCTAACTGCTTAGATTTATGGAACGCTGATCATCATTCACTCAAAAAATAATCTCAAACATGTCCCAAAACCCTTTTAATCAAGCTGAAAACCTCCAAAGTTGGCTGGAAAAAGACACTGAGTTTCAAAAAGCTAAAAAACAATCTTTTGCAAACTTCGCTCGTAAAAACAATCTTAAACCAAATTTTATTATGAATACCAAAGAATTTTACTTGAAAACAGTGAATCTAATCACTAAAAATGTAGTAATTGCAACCATTTTAATGAGTTTAGTAGTTGGTGGAGCTACTGTAACAGCTGCTGAGATCCTTTTGCCGCGTTACAAACCTAGCAGCTTACTGCAAAACTGGTTTGAAAACAAAATCGAAACGCCAGTTTCCAGCGATAAAAACGCCGCACCTTTTGCCAACAATACCCAATCGCAAAAAGATCCAAATCAACTTTTAGTGACCGATGATCAAAACGATGTGCTGGTAAACTATACTTGCGGTCTCATCGTAAAATATCCTAAAAAGTTTGAAAATAGTATTGTAAAATCTATCACTCAAGGTGCAGAATCGGCTCAATATAGCGATCAAGGTGATAATTTTTATATTTTTGCCCTAGCACTCGATAACTCCTTTGGTGGTAATGGTGTATCTATGAAATGTAGCAATCAAAAGCCAGCAAAAGATCCGTTTGAAGTCAAAGTATCTAAAGAAAAGCTTCAGGAAATTACAGGTTGGTTTTTATCTGCAGCTGATATTCAGGACGTTACTTTGATAGAAAATGAAAATATTCCTCTTGGGTATAGCTATTATTTCAAATATAAAGATTTGTATTATAGTGGTGAGTTTGTGGAAAAAGCGGTGGGCACCAAAGAGCAACGAGAGTATGAGTCTTTAGGTGGTTTATACGCCACTCAGGTCCAGATCCAATTTACAGGTCAAGTCCCAAATCCACCCAAAAAACCTACTAACCTCCAGCAATCTGCCATTAATGAAAACAATTCAGGCACTGAAAAAAATATTACCACTTTCAAGTCTGATTCCCCAACTCCGAAAGATGCCAGTAATTTTAATATTAAATATACTGATCCAAATAACCCCTATAAAACTTGTAATTACTATTCCCAAGGCGCAATGTATGTGTCAAAGACTGGTAATTTAGCATTGAATGTAATTGATCAAAGCTCTGTGGTTGATCAAGAATACTATGACAAATATGATTTGGGTGGAGTCGAGAGATATGGAGTCCCAACCAAAGATCAAGCTGAGAAACAAATTCAAGATTTGAAAAAATTCATAGATTCAAAAACCGAATTCAAAAACCTAAATTTGGTAACAGGCGTATTTACACAGTGTGACTCCAACCCGATTTCTGGAATTACAGATCTTAATCAAATAAAGTCAATCTCGGAACTGGATTCGAGTAGAGTTTTTTTGGCTAAGCCATTGGACGAGTTTCCAGGCAATTTTATTGTTATTATTTTAGCCACCAAAGGTAAATATTTACTCAAATATGAAGTCCCTCTAGATATTGATTTACAAAAAAGAGCGAGCGACTGTGGCTATAAAGATGGTTATTCAGCTATGGATCTAACTCCAGATTGCTACAGAGAACCAACAGAAGATGATTTAATCAAGGCAAATCTGGCAGCCGAGCAACTCCTCAAGACTTTTAAACTGAGGTAGAGATGCGCTTCTGACTCAATTAAGCCAAAATCTTAAATAATTCCCTCTACTCAAGAGGGTTTTAGTCTAATTACTGTCTGTTTTACCACCTTCAAAAATATACTTAAACCATTTTTGAGGATTGCTAGGCTCGTTTTTGGAGTTGTCAGGAATGTATTTTTGAGATTGCTTTGCACTTTTACTTTTGGATTCGAGATTGCTGGTGTCGATGACTGTCTCACCTAGATCTTTCCACTGTGACTCTTTGGCTGATTTTTCGGTATAAAAAACACTTCCAAAATAATCTTTTTGTAGTCTTAAAATACTATTTGAAGTAGCCAAAGCCTTATTTTGTGATAAAATTTGATTGATTTCTTGACGATCTTGAAAATTTATCCACTGTCTTTGCCCAATCATAATCAGCCCTGTAAATAAAAATACATGAACTGCAAAACGCACCCAGGCTTTACTAAAAAATTTCTGAACAGGAGTAGAGCGCGCGATTGCCATATAAAAATCACATTAGATTAATACACAGTAACATAAACTAAATCAGATATTTGGTCAAGGTGGCCAATACGATATAAAACCTATTTTAGCCCGAGATTTTGCACTACGTATAGTGAAACTAAACATTAAACTCATCGCCATGTCCCTTTTTCGTCCATTATTTTAAATAAAAAAGCCCATTTGGAAAAGAATCGCGGTACAATTTTAGTTCGGAATACAAACAAAGCGAGACATTTTCACTACTGAGCTAAGTTTTGTGGGCTTAGGAGTTGAAACACCGTAGGGAGTAGAAGATAAAACAATCAAGTTTTTGATAAAGGTATAGCATTTTTAGAATTTTAAAATTGGAGTATTTAAGCCTAATTAGATTTAAATCTCGCTTATCCAAATAAAACTAATTATGATAATATTGTATGTTTTTGCATCTTTTTAAATGTAAAAAAAATTTTGAAAAGTGTGACTTTATTGCAGTATTTTGACGTTCAAAAGCCACCATTTGTGTTGTAGATAATAGATGAGCAATCCCTAAAGCACGGACTTTAACCTAATAAAAAATTTAAAATTTACTTTTACAAATGTTACATAACTTGACAAAATCTAAATTTAATACCATAGGTATCTCGCTCGAAAAAAGATACCAAAATTTCTTTTCTCTAAAGAGCATTTTTATAAGCTTTTCCATGTATCTATGACCAAAAAAATCGTTTCTGTAGTAAGTTTAGTTTCTTCAGCTGGAGCAGTAGTTTTCACAGCAGTTCCTGCGCACGCAATGACTAGATTAGCTCGTTTTGAGAATTCTCAAGAAGTGCTTGGTTTAGCAGCTTTTGGACTTGTTGCCTTAGCAGCTTCTGCCGTAGCTACACGTTTAGCTTTTTCAAAGAAAGTAAATTAATCGATCTTTGAAAAGATTTTCCCCTGGGTTCAGGGGATTTTTTTGTATAAAATATGTTTTTAAATTAAGCTTAGCAAATGATCCACTTTATTAAAAAATATTATATTATTCTATCGATTATCTTGTGCATCAGTAGTTACACGACTTATTTAGCAATTTCGCTATTCATTACCAGTTACACACTAGAAAATGATCCGCAATATAATCCACTTGCAGGAGGCACAGCTAAAGTTTCTATCTTTATGGGTAATGTAGGCGATAAAGGCAAATGTGACTCACTGGCTCAAGTGAAACGGGGTGTAGCAGAAGGCGACTTACCAAATAATGCTCTTCTTAGCTTATTCCAAGGTGCTGTATACTCAGAAGAAACAGTCATTCAAAGCTCTTTTAAAGGTTATGAGCAGATATACAATGGTCTTAAAATCGACAATGGAGTGGCTTTTGTAAATTTTAAAAGCGATGTAATTGATCCAAATTCAGCATATTTTAAAGATTTTACCAAGGTTTGCGCCGTGAGTCAACTCAATCAAATTGTATTTACCTTGAAGCAGTTTAAAGAAATCCAAAATGTGGTCATAGCAATAGATGGTAGCCCGAGAAAATTTATGCAAGCTCGGCAATTTAACTGCGATCTAATGGAAAATCAAGTCAAGCTTGAAAAAGAATGTCTAATCAAGATTCCTTAAAGATTTAGTAAAATTTATTAACTCGACACAATATACTATCAAAAATTTTAAATTACTCGGTTTATTTTATGCAATTATCAAATAGTACAATCTTGCTTGAGGCCTGGTTGATGGTCTTAAACACGTTTCATTTTATTTTCAGTCTTATTTTTATCACTTGTATCTTAAAGATTATCCTACAAAAATACACTCCTTATAGTCAAGCCTACATCGCTACTTTTGCCATGGTTCAGACGATTTGGGATGGTTGCCCAATTTCCTCATTTATAAATATTTTCAACAAAGCTGGCAACTACGAATTTGAACTTAATAGTTTCTTTTTTGGGGCAGGTGGACAGTGGACGCCTTATTTGCGAGTGTTAGGCTTTTTCATGGTTTCAGTCTTATACTGGAATTCCTATGAGACCTGGAATAAAGCTAGCTACAGATTTCAATGGGATAATTATTTCAAGCGAGGCGACTTTAAAATGGATCGCTCACAAAATTTATTTGCTTAAACTAATCAAAAAATGCCTAAAAAGCTGATTCTTGATCTCTAAAATTAAAATTTTTAGCTTAGATTAATATAAATAAAGGTTTTAGTTGGGACTTGGAATTTTTTCTACAATTGCTCGAAGTAGTGCATCTACACCGTCTCCGGTCTTTCCACTGACGCTATAGATTGATTCAGCTGGATAACCTAAAATATTTTCTATCTCTTCTTGTCGCGCAGGAATATCTGAGTTTGGCAAATCAATTTTATTTAAAACTGGAATAATTACCAAATCGTGTTCAATAGCGTTGTAGAGATTGGCTAAAGTTTGGGCTTGGATACCTTGGGTGGCATCAATTACCAAGATAGCTCCTTCGCAGGCATTTAGACTGCGGCTAACTTCATATGCAAAGTCTACATGACCAGGAGTGTCGATCAAATTTAAAATGTATTTTTCCTTAGTTTTAAAACTCTCATTTTGACCATCATAAAGATATTCCATTCTCACAGGTTGCAATTTTATGGTGATGCCGCGCTCACGCTCGATGTCCATTTTATCTAGAGTTTGTTCTTTCATCTCACGATTTGAAAGTGTGCCAGTAATTTCGATCAAGCGATCTGCTAAGGTACTTTTACCATGGTCGATATGGGCTATGATGCAAAAATTTCGGATTTGAGATAGGGGAGTGTTCATAAAGTAAAAAAAATTCCTTAAATACGATCTTAAATATAGTAGCGGCCGCGCTCTTGGTCAAGTAAGATTCGGCCAGTTTGGATAGTTACTACGCGTTTACGCAGCTTGTCAACCACATCTTGATCATGAGTTGCTAGTAGGACTGTAGTACCAGCAGAGTGGATCTTTAATAGCAGTGCAATAATTTCGTATGAGTTTGGTTTGTCTAAATTTCCTGTCGGCTCGTCAGCTAGCAAAAGTATTGGATCATGAGACAAGGCTCGAGCTATCGAAACTCTTTGTTTTTCGCCGCCGCTGAGTGCATTGGGGTAGTTTTTAGATTTTTCTGAAAGCCCCACCAGTTCCAGCAGTCTGGGCACGTCGCGATTGATTTCGGCTCGGTTAGCACCTGCTACTTCCATGGCCATGGCCACATTTTCAAAAATCGTCTGCGTGGGCAATAGCTTGAAATCTTGAAAAATAACTCCGATTCGCCGCCGTAAAAATGGCAAAAACTGCGGCTTGATTTTATCTACTCGAATATCTTCGATCCAAATCTCACCACTATCGGGGACTTCTTCGCCGGTGAGCATCTTTAAAAGCGTACTTTTTCCTGCTCCGCTTTGCCCGATAAAAGACACAAATTCGCCTTGAGTGATGCTTAGATTTAGATTATCTAGGGCTGAATCATGTTGACTGTTAAATTTTTTGGTCACATTTATAAATCGAATCATAACGCTTTAAAGATTATAAACTTTTTCGATTTTGGTCAAAATTTTATCATTAAAAATGACATTTTTTTGTTCAAAAACTCAGTTTCTGATTATATTTTGTGATGGATCAGGACACTTGCATTAGTATTTGTTGTGATATGCTGGCTTTGGTTCTAGTTTAGAGCTGTGATTTTTAAATTAGTTTATGCTTAAAGAGGTGTTTGAGTAAAAATCTAAAATTCCGATCTAATTTTACAAAAAAAACTAAAGCTGTTAATATATGAGTAACATAAACACTTTCAAAATGACTATTTTACAAATTTCAGGTAAAGATAATCTGGTAAATCTGCAAAATGATCCAAAATTATACTATATTATTATTATTGGAGCTTTACTTTCGACGATTTCATTTGCTCTGACTCAAAATTTGTTAACGGTTGTTTTGCTTATTTTTACCACGATTTATATATTTTTTACCCTAAACCAAGCTCCAAAGGAAATTATTATCAATTTAAATGACGATAGTCTAGATATTGGTGGCAATCATATTAGTTGGTCCAACATCGATTCTTGGCTTGCGGTTAGTGAAAATCAGTGGCTAGAAGTAGTCATAAAAAGTACAAATTTGACCAAACCGTTTTTAACTTTCTATATTTTAGGGCATCATCCGCGTACTCAGCAATTTTTGGTACTGCTCAGCGAGCGAGCTTCATATGATGAAACCACTCTTTCTGAAAATTTAATTCGAAGCATTTTAAAAAAATTAGGTTTGCGATAAAATGTCACCACAAATTCAGGTTCCAGAACCAGTCAATCATTTACCAGATGTAAGCCAAAAAGCACGACACATACGCAGATTGAGTGCTTTAGTTGGAATTCCAGTTTTGATTGTAGTTATTGTCGTAGCAGTTTATTTTTACAATCAAAGTTCACGTAATTCTGCCTCAGAAGGTTTAGCTCCAAGCATTAATAGCAATTTACAAAAAAATGAACCCGAGATGCTATCACGACCAGCTGGAATTTTGCCAGACGAAGATCAAAATAAGTTACCCAATGGTAATAGCAATCTCGCAAACTATAAGGCTCGATTTGAGGCTATAAATGAAAGTTTAGTCGATTATGATAAAATTTTTAGTGATTTGAAAATCAGTGGTTCCTGCTACAGTAGCAGTCAGGAAAAAGTTACCAAACAAGAAGCTTGGGCAATTAGTTTAAATATTTTACTTGATGAAAATGTTCCTGAGATAACGGACGCCACAAGTCAGGAAAAAATAACCCAATTGAAGCAGCTAAACAAAGATTACACCCAAAGTGTGAGAGAATTTGTTGAAGGACAAAATAAAATTAGCCTAGCGTGGCTTGAAACTAAGAAAGCAATTTTTAAGATTTGCGACAATTCAATTGACCAAATCCAAGCTAACTGTAAAGATACAATTGCTGCAATTGATAGTTATAAAAAACTTTTGATTTCAGAAAATAATGTTGAACTTTTCTTAAGTCTTGATAGGATTTTAGATTATTGTGACAAAGCTCCCAACCTAGTAAAAATAGATAATGATGTCAAATTTAGCGAATTAAACAATTCTTTCCAAGGAGGTTTTGCCAAGATCGTATCTACATATCCAAATATCGGCGATAAAACTCAAACTATCAGGGCAAATCAAGCTAAAATCGAAGCTGTTTTAGATGAAGTTTCAAAATAAATTAAAATTATTATGTCAAAATTTTTACTGAAAATTCAAACCCCTGAGGGAATAACTTTGCAACAAGATGTTGATCAGGTTTTAATTAGTACTGGAGCTGGTCAAATGACGATTTTGGCTGACCACGTAGCTGTTACGGTCGACCTTGAAATTGGACTCATGGTTGCCATCACTCAGGGTGAAAAACCGACTCGAATAGTCATAAACGGCGGCACACTTAGTTTCGAAAACAACATTTTGCACATTTTGACAGTTGATGCTCAGATTATTGAAAATAAAATCAAAGACGCAACTATTTTTCCAGCCATGATTGAGGCTAAAAACAATAAAATTGAACAAGAAATCCAAAAAGCTTTGGAGGCAGGCGGTTACTATACTCCCGACATGAGCACGGTCTTTTTACTAGCCGAAGAGCGGCTTTCTAAATATGAACTTTTAAAGGAATTGATGGATGAGTTTTAGACTAAAACCACACCTAAAGCAGATCTAGATCGATTAAAATAGCTATTAAAAAAATCACTCGTCTTTGTGGCGAGTTTTTGTGTGGCAAAAATTTTGTTAAAGAGCCTAAATTCTTGGTACAACTTAGCACCAATTTCAATAAACTCCTTGTTTTTGCACTTATTTTTATTGAAAAAATCCTACTAATTTACCACTTTGCTGACCGTGTTGGCGAATACGACTTGTGGCGAAAAGCTGATTTAAATCAATAGTTTGGTTATATTCTGCTTGGACTGTGGTCGCAAATTTATAGCCCGCTTTTGTGGTAAGCTGTACCACTTGGTCATTATAGTGGCCGTAGGGATAGATTAGTTGAGTGATTTTTACATTTAGCTTTGATTCTAAAGTGGCTTTGCTTTGGCTGATTTCCTGATATATTTGACCTGTGTTGAGTAGTTTACTTGAGTTAAATTCGGGACAAAGCGAGACATCCTGATCTTTGACGGGACTTATGTTATTTGTATTTTTAGCCGATTTGGGTTTTGGGAAAGTAGGCGACAGATAACAGTGGCTCACAGTGTGTGAGCTAATACCCATACCAGCTTTTGTCATAGTTTCTATATCGTCCCAGCTCATATACTCGCTTGTGCCTACCACACCTGTGATAATAGCAAAATCGCCTTTAAATCCATATTTTTGAAGCAGGGGAAACGCGTTGGTAAAATTATCTTTATAGCCGTCATCAAAAGTTATTAGAATCGGCTTTTGAGGTAATACAAATTTACCATCCAAATAATTTCCAAAGTCTTGACTCGTGATTGAAGTGTAATTTTGCTGCGTTAGAT
Source organism: bacterium (assembly GCA_043761585.1). GTDB lineage: Bacteria > Patescibacteriota > JACMRA01 > JACMRA01 > JAYUNN01 > JAYUNN01. Next base: position 2,047 of record JAYUNN010000001.1, on the reverse strand, counting down.
ATTGTAACTCTTGTTCAAAAATATTCGGACCGACACGCAAATCAATCCCGATTTTGTCGCTTGCATTGATATTTTCTAGTGTATCTATGTGATGATACATTAAAATAGGCAGTTTAAGTAGTTTTTCAGTCTTTGAGGCACGACTTGAGTTTTGAGAAGGAGAATTCGTGACAATATGGGATTTTACACTCTGTTTGGAGCTGATTATAGTTGGATTCAAAATAGGATTTACTCCTGAAAATACTACCAAAAAAGTTGTGATTAGATTTGCAGTTAAAATATTTAAAAACATGATTTATCTGAGTTTAGTTTAAATTTAATTAGAGTCAAATTATGTAATATTTATAATTTACTAATATGCTACTTGGCAAGGCGATTTGATGTGCTCGCAAAAGTTGCAGACCTTAAGCCGCAAGCTATTCATTATTTTTATTTTGATAATCTGATATTTGATTTTTTAAACCTCCCACCCAATTTTTTATTTGCTCCTTTTCGGTTTTAAAATCTGGCACAGTCACCACATCTAAAACACTTAATTTCAGAGTATCTCCTAATTTAGGTTCTGGCGTCATATGACATACTACGATTTGTGTGATACCAGCACCTTTAGCGGCATGATAAAAACCAGTACTAAAATCCTGTGTTAAACTTGTAAAACCACCTTCTGGGTATATCACTATAGATTTACTTTTATTTGCATTTAGCAGGTCAATTATTGCAGAAGTGCCATTTTCGGGTGGTAAAACAAAGCAGTCTAGACGATTTAAATAATCGTAGTAGCCAATATCACGAATTACGGTTAGAAATTCTTTTGCTCGGTTTTGTGATAGGTTTTGTGATGAAATCAACTCATGCCAAGCCATCTGAAAAATACCTGGAAAATGAAATTGTGGATATTTTCCCTCGCCTACGGGTAACATTTCTGCCGGTATGTGAAATTCAGGATTTAGACGCGGATGATTTGCGATGTATATAGTTTGCCCTTTAGGTAATTCAATCCCGTTTCGATTAATCTCAATCTTTATTTGGCGCTCCAAAAATTTATATAATTTTATTTTACAGCTAGGGTAACTATTTTCAGTTTTGTGGCCAAAAAATCTTCGCACTCGTTCTCGATATATTGCGCGTTCTAATTCATCTGGTGTTTTGGCTTTGTGTATAAATTTTCTGACACGCACAGAACCATTAGGTCGTTCAAAATTAAAGCGCATTGTCTGGGAAATGTATTTTTATAAAGTCCCAATTTTCTGGGTTATTAAAAGTGTGCTCGGCATTTGGTACTTGATGCTGAGTAAAATTAGTCAAATTTGATAGTAGAAATTGATTTTGGATTTCATGTATGATTTTGTCATTTTCTGCAAAAAATATATCCAACTTGGTTTTGATCTGAACTAAGTCACCAACTTTTATAAAACCATAATATGATTCAAGCCATTTTTTATTTAGAGCTTTATTTCGCCCTTGTCCAAAATCTTTTACAAATTCATTTCCAGATTGCAATGATTCGACTTCTTGGGGGCTTAATCTACGGGCAATTAACATTTCTGGAATAGATAAAGGTGCAAATAAAACACCTTTTTGAATTTGATTGTGTGTCGCTAAAAATTTAAGTACAATAGCACCACCTTGTGAAAAGCCGATTGGGATTATGTTATTTTCAGGATAGTTTTTTAAAATATCATGATATGTTTGGATAAATTGCTGAACCATCTGATTTAAGTTTGCAAATTCACCACTTGATTTGCCATGACCAAAAAAATCAAAAATGCAGTAGTTTAACCCTGATTTTTTAAGAAAATCAACCATTTTACTGCAGAAATTATCCTCATGATTGCCTAAAAATCCATGAGCAATGATATAAATATCACCTTGTTTTTTAGGACTTGAAGAATGTATTAAATCCATATAATCACTATATATATCATATTATTTTGTTTTTGTCAAAATATTGTACAGTATCAATACATATGGCACTCCCTCCTAGTTGTGGTTTGTAAAGTTATCTAACATAAAACATATTGGTGACTTGTAGTCTAGTGATTCATGA